>PAXI01000018.1 GCA_002714425.1 Chloroflexota bacterium | reverse complement strand
TTATTAATATTTGTGTTGCTTACTGGGTTGAGTGTTTTTTGTTATAACTCTAAATATATGCGAATGTATATTTATGTTAATTTTATTAATGAAAAAAGTATTTTAGAAAATTATTTTTTTGAAGATACTTTTATTCCTTATAGAGGATCAATTTATATTAGTAATAACATACTAAATTCTTCTGATAATTCAACTTTCACTTCTATAGAAAGCATTCCTGATAATCTAAGAACTATGTATGACTTCAGAAATAATGGTTCCTGGATAAAAATAACTCCTTTTTTATTTAAAGCTAAATTTTCTGATGACTCTGAAATTGAAGTTCAGGTTAATAGTGAATTTGAAAATAAAACAAATGCAGAAAAAATAGCTTTGATATATCTTGAAGAAATTGGTAGGTTACCTAAATTATTTAGAAAAAATCTAGAAACAGTTTCGATTCATAAAGGCTATGAAAATTTTGGGGGAGGGAATAATAATTTCGTAATTCATCATGATAATGGTTTAGAACTTAAAAAATATGGTTTATTAGAAGAAATATTTTTGCATGAAGGAGTTCATACCTCACTTGATTCTGACCATAGTTTATCAAATGCTTGGATTAATGCACAAAAATCAGATAATGGAAATTTTATTTCAGATTATGCAAAACAATATCCTAAACGTGAAGACTTGGCAGAAACCATTCCCGTATGTTTTGCACTTAAGTATAAAAGAGAGAGATTAAGCGATCATACTATCGAGAAAATAGAAAAAACTATTCCAAATAGAATAGAGTATTGTAATAGTGTTTTTGAAAATATTAATTGAAGCTTTTTGAAATTTCTATAGTTTATTTTGTATTAATCAAATCTTAAAAAAGAGTATTGATATTGCAGTAAGAATTTAAGCAAGTACTTTTTGTAATAATACGATATTAATTTGACGTCACTTTTATATTTAAACAATGTAAAATTAAAAGTCTGAACTTCCAATAACATCCATAATTTATTACGGTGAAAATTCATGGCCAAAAAATCTAGAAAAGATAGACGTAATGTAGCGATTATTGCTCATGTGGATCATGGCAAAACTACACTGGTTGATGCAATGCTCAAACAATCTGGGTCTGTAGAATCTCACAAAGAATTAGCTGAAAGAGTGATGGATTCTACTGATTTAGAGAAAGAAAAAGGTATAACAATACTCGCAAAAAATACTGCTGTTAGATGGGGTGAAGTAAAAATTAATATTATTGATACACCTGGCCATGCAGATTTTGGTGGAGAAGTCGAAAGAGGCCTAGCTATGGTTGATGGAGTTTTACTACTTGTTGATTCAAGTGAAGGCCCACTTCCTCAAACAAGATTTGTTCTAAGAAAGGCTCTTGAAGCAAAACTATCGATCATACTTGTAATAAATAAAATTGATAGACCAGATGCTAGAATTTCTGAAGTTATTGATGAGGTATATGAATTATTTATCGATCTTGATGCAGATGAAGACCAGATCGATTTTCCTATCATATATACAAATGCTAGGGATGGAGTTTCTACTTTAGATCTAGATAAACCGGGAGAAGATCTAACTCCGTTGTTTAATCTTTTATTAGAAAATATCTCGCCTCCTGAATATGATGATGATTTACCATTGCAAGCTCATGTAACTAATTTAGATGCTTCCCCATATGTAGGCAGATTAGCTATTTGTAGGATCCATCAAGGAACTATAAAAAAAGATCAAATGATATCTCATTGTAGAGTTGATGGTTCAGTAGTTGCTACAAAAATTACAGAGTTATATGTTAATGAAGGTTTGCAAAGAGTTGATGCAGAAGAAGCTGGACCAGGTGAAATTATTTCTGTAGCTGGAATACCAGATATTACTATAGGAGAAACAATATCTGATTTAAATGATCCTCATCCTCTTCCTGTTATACGTATTGACGAGCCTAGTTTATCTGCGACTATAGGAATTAATACATCACCACTAACAGGGCTTGATGGTAAAAGTTTGACTGCAAGAATGTTGAAAGATCGACTGGATAAAGAGTTAATAGGTAATGTATCAATAAATATTTTACCATCGGAAAGACCTGACTCATGGATTTTCCAAGGCCGAGGTGAATTACAGTTAGCTGTTTTAGTAGAAACCATGAGGCGTGAGGGATTTGAACTTACAGTAGGCAAACCTGAGGTTGTAACGAAAATTATTAATGATAAACTTCATGAGCCAATAGAGAGGCTAGCAGTCGATATCAATGAGGAGCATCTTGGATCTATCACTCAGCTTTTAGCCCATCGCAAAGGCAAAATGGTTAATATGGTTAATCATGGTCAAGGCAGAGTAAGGATGGATTATATTATTCCTGCAAGAGGTTTAATAGGCTTTCATAATGAATTTGTTATTGAGACACGAGGTGGAGGATTAGCGCATCATGTTTTTGAAGGGTATGAGGTTTGGAAGGGAGAGATGAGATCTCGCCCTACTGGTAGCTTAATAGCTGATAGGAAAGGTGTGACTACAACATATTCACTACTTAATGCTCAAGAAAGAGGTCAATTATTTGTACCGGTTGCTACGGAGGTTTATGAAGGTATGATTATCGGCGAGAATCCACGTCCTCAAGATATGGATTTAAATGTAGTAAAGGCAAAAAAACAAACAAATATGCGTTCTGCCGGAGCTGATCAAGCTCAACATCTAGATACACATAAAGAAATGTCACTAGAACAAGCGTTAGAATTCATAATGGATGATGAATGTTTAGAAGTTACCCCTAACCACATACGTATTAGAAAAAACATTCTTGATCAACATTCACGTTCAAAAGCTAAAAGCTCAAGATAGCTATTTCATATATAATTTTAAAAATTTATCAAGATATCTTAAAAAATATTAACAAAAAGCATTTGTTCATACTTATTTTAAACAAATATTTCTTTTTTTGTATTATAATTTTAAGTAATTAAACCATATAGAGCTTGGTGAAAAAATTATTTTTATAATTTAGTATCTATCATCAAGCTCTTTTAAATAGAAAAAAGGTATAACGTGGATAATAAAATATTTGTTGGAAGTTTGGCATGGGCAACTGATGATGCAGGTTTACGAAAGGCATTTGAACAGTTTGGAGAAATTGAAAGTGCTAACGTAATCTCTGATAGGCAATCAGGGAGATCAAGGGGCTTTGGATTCGTAACTTTTAAGGACGCCAAATCAGCTGAAGAAGCAATGAGTTTAGACCAATCAGAACTTGATGGTCGAAAAATCATTGTCAGCAAAGCAAGAAATTAACAGCAAATTAAGTAAATTACATTTATACTTTTTACATTATTTTCATAGACCTAGATGTAGAAAGCCAAAATGAATATAAATCTTATGATAAAGTTCTGTTGTTGTCTCAAATTTAATTTTGGGGTAGCATAGCTTTAATTTTTTATAATTTTTTCATAAAGACCCCAAAGGGGGTCTTTTTTTTTAAGGTAGATTTTCAATGAACAATAAATTTATAAAAAACTTTTTTTCATTTCCAGAGATGATAAATGATGTTTCTGCTCGTTTAGTGGCATTTTTTGTAATAATAATTTGCTCATTATTATTAATTTCGACGATAAATAATCAAGACTTTGCACTATATATATCTATTTTTCTATTTTACGGTTTTGTTGCAAGAGTTACATCTGGTCCGAAAGTTAGCCCTATAGCAATTTTAGTTACAAAAATTATTGTACCTAGGTTATCTTTTCAAGAAAAGTTATTGCCAGGCCCTCCAAAAAGATTTGCTCAATTTATTGGTATGGTATTTAGTGTAAGTATAGTTACTTTTATAATATTTGATTTAGAAATCCTAACTATGATTTTTACTTCTATATTAATTTTTTTTGCCTCGCTTGAAGCATTTTTAGGATTTTGTTTTGGTTGCAAAGTTTTTAAGTTTTTGATTTCTAAGAATCTTCTACCTAAGGATATTTGTGAAAGGTGCAATGATATTGAATTTTAAATTTATTTTTTATAGACAAAATTTAATGAATTTAAAATTAATTTTTGAAACATAGGATGATTTTGACCTGTATCTGAATGCCCTAATGAAATATTAGACACTATTCCTTTTCCATATTTTGAAGACCAGCCTATTGGCATGATTTTATTATCAACCGAACCGCTGATAAACGTATGATTATTATCTTTATAGTCGAGATCACAATAGCATTCATCATAAGTCCAAAATTCAGTTACTCCTTCCACTATTGGGTGGTTTTTATCATTTATTTTCACTTTAAACCAACCTATTGGTGGATGCCAACTTTTTCCATTTGTAACCCAGCCTCCACCTGTAATAATTTTCATTTCTTTCCAATCAGGGCAGGAAGCAGCAGCTATATGTATAGATACTAAGCCAACTCCTTCCGAAATTAGTTTTTTTAGTCCTTTTTGTTGATTATTTGTAAAATCATTTTTATATGATTTTTGCCTAAGTGTATTCAATACTATTAGATCAAAGTCAAAATTTTTTGACTCTAATTCTTTAGCTGATTCAGTAACTTTCACTTTTTTTTGGTTTTCATAAAAAAGTTTTTCAAGTATTGGAGTTGTTTTTTCAAATGGGTGATTACCACCGGAAATCAGTAAAATTTTCATAATTGTGCTCATTATATGTAATAAATTAATAATTCACAAATATGTAATGTTATTTTTATATTAATATTTAATATTCATTCATAAAATAAGTATTATTATTGATATAATGATCAAATAACTTATAACAAAGTATATTTTACATTAATGTTGAATAATACTTAAGAATATTAATGAAAGGAAAAAAATGAAATTTTATGCATTTGGAGTTTATTCCGAAGAAAGTTTTGCAGGTTTTATTCAAAACCCAGGCCAAGATAGACGAGCTGTTGCTGAAAATTTAGTAAATAAAATGGGGTTGAAGATGTTAGGTTTTGATTTTCTTAGAGGTGATTACGATTTTATAGTTTCATGTGAAGCAGAAAGCTTTGAACAGGTTGCAGGATTAAAAATGGCACTTGAGGCTTCTGGCGCAGGAAGTATGGTGATTCTTGAAGCTATTGATATGAATTCAATTGCCAAAATTGCATCTGAGGCGAGTACAAATTATTCACCACCATCTGATACTAATTAACTAAATTGTTTTTAAGGGGAACTCTCATTATAAAATTAGGAATATTTTGTTTGTGCATGGTAATAATCTCGTGTACCTCAACTCAACCTAATCCTAATGAAAATGATAATTTTTATGATTTAAAAGAAACTCCTACTGAAAAATCTAGTAATAGATTAGATGCTTCAGATGCCAATCAAATTTTACCGGATATAAGTTATTTTGCGATAAATAAAAGTGATCGTTTTTTTGTCGATTTTGAAGATATTGTAGCTGCTCATCCTTATGTTGGGGCTAATAGTCCTAGACCTCATAATGATGCCCAAGTTTATTTTTCTAACACAGATTTACGCTGGCTTAATGCAACAAAACCCTCTGACTATCCACCAATCTATGCCGTAGCAGATGGATACATAAATATGCCTGAAAATGGATTTTATAATGTTGTAGATCATTCTAACTCTTCGCCGCCTTGGTGGCATGTAGCATATGTATTTACTCTTAAAATTGCAAAATCTGATGGAAATTTTATTGATTTCATATATCAAATGGAACCTTATATGATTCCAGAACTTGCAGGTAAATCAAAAGATTTCTATAAACAATTTATATTGGTTGAAAATGGCCAGTTTGTGAAAAAAGGAGATATTTTAGGATATATGTATGTTCCTTCATTTGAAGAAATGGTTGGAAACAAGGAAGCTTCTTCTCATATTGCTTTTTCTTTTATTAAGCAACCTAAAACAGTATATGTTCCAGCTATATTTTCAGAACAAATAGTTAAGAAATTTAGTGAGATTTATCGTAATCCTTCGGAGGGATGGGAAAGTAAAAGTTTTGGTTTCGATTGGAATAGAGCTAGAGGCTTGCCTGATGCAATGGGTTGGATGATTAATGGTGATGAAAATCCTTTTAATAATAATGATTTAGGAGTTCTATTATACGATGGTATCCAAGATGAAAAAATAGATTCTAAAGCAATGGTGTATCCCGATGAGTTAGGATTTAATTCAGAGGATATTTTGCACCAAAAGTATGGCTGGGGAGATACATTATTAGAAAATATTATTGTGAATGAGGACTGGCAATTACTTTTCGCCGGAATAGGTGGACCTATGAATTTAAAATTTATAATTGATGAAAATGGTTCCCAAAGAGAAAGTCAGGTTTTTGAACTTAGATCTGGTCAAAATTTTAGCTTAAATCATAGAGATAATTTTATAGGAAATTCTTCTAAGTTCTCTATCTCAATATCTGATCCTAATGAATGGGGTTGGAGTCTTGCTTTTGCAAGAGCAGATTCAGAATTTATTCAACCTGGGACTACAAGAGATATTCCTCCGTTATGTCCACCAGATTGCCCACCGAGCCCAAACCCTTATAAACTTAAAAAATAATTTCGCTAGTTTTAGCTTTAGGTATTATTTTATAAAGGGGTTTCTTTCTATACGTAGAGATTTGAGTTCTTCTTCCATCTTTTTGCTACGATACATAACTTTTTCCCCATTTCCATGAGTATCAAATAGCTCCCATGCATCAATATGACTTTCTAATGCTAAATCACTAACCCTAATATGAACGTCTTTTCTTTCCTTAACATCTTTTTTTAGTCTTGTACCTATTCCAGGGTTTTGAGGTGCATGAAGAAATCCATCCTTTATATCTAAATTAGGATCTACAAAATCTCCATACCATCCTTCGTAATAGCTTGGAACATGCTCTTGAATCATCGCATTGATTGAGCTGATACATATTTGAGCACAAGCAAAAATATTAACTGGCCCAGTCGCATCGTGTGGGGCAAATGGCACTTGATATGTAGAAGCTAGTATAGCTATTTTATGGGTTTCAGATATACCACCAGTCCAAATTAAATCTGGCATTACAATCCTCGCAGATCCATTTTCTATAAATTCTCTAAATTGCCATCTTGATAGTAATCTTTCCGAGATGCATACTGGAGTTTTTGTCGAATCCTGTAATTCTCTTAGTGCCTTTGGATTTTGTAATGGCATAAGATCCTCTTGCCACATTATTTCATACTCTTCCATTGCTTGAGCAATTCGTATTGCTACTGGAAGACTCCATTTACCATGTCCATCATTTGCAATCTGAATACTATTTCCTAAGGCATCTCTTATTTCCCTTATGGGTTTAAGTGCTATATCTAAATCTGCGGGAGATAAGTATTGTCCATCTGAAGCTAGTGCAAGTGAAATTGTTGGCCCTCCCTTAATTGCAGTTATCCCCTTATCAAGTATTTTTTTTGCATGTTCTACAACATTTGTGTACGGCATTCCTGTTGCATAAACTCTTATTCTTTCTCTGACAGCACCTCCCAATAATTCATAAATTGGTACTCCGGCATCCTGACCTTTTATATCCCATAATGCCATATCAATTGCAGAGATTGCTCTCATTTCACCTCCTCCAAATCCAGCATGATCTGAAAGCGTAAACATAGAGTTCCAATGCAATTCTACTTTTCTAGGGTCTCTTCCAATTATTAAAGGGCCAAAATGATCATGAATTGCTGACTCAACAACTGTAGGAGCATACCAGGTTTCTCCAAGCCCTATAAATCCATTATCGGTGTAAATTTGAACCCAAATAATTTGGGGATGTTCATCTATTCTTATAGTTTCAATATGAGTAATTATCATTTATTTTTTTTCCTCAGTAATTTTTGTTAAATATATAATATCTAAGGATTTTTAGTGTTGATTTACTGGGAAATTATTAATTTCTCCCAATAAATAAAAATATGAATAAAGCATTTGTATTTCCATATTTTGTATGCCTTTCAATTCCAATCTGTTACAAAAATGTAAATTTAAATTTTTATTTTTTAATAAAATTAAATAATAGTTTATTTGGTGCTATAATTTTCATTATCGACAAATTTTCGATATTTATAGAATTTTTTGAGATATTAAATTTCAGTCTTTTTGCTGAAAAATATATAGGAGGAAAAATGTTACAAGACATAAAATTTAAGTTCATTCTTGGTTTGTTGGTGAGCAGTGCAATGATTTTAGCTGTTGCTTGTAGTTCAGATACACCTGAACCTACACCAGCTCCAGCACCAACAGCTGAACCAACAGCAGAACCAACAGCAGAACCTACAGCTGAACCTAAAACCATAGAAAAATTTGGGATGATTTTAGTTGGACCACGAGATGATAAAGGATGGTCTCAGGCTCATTTTGAAGGTGGTGAAGCAATAGAAAAAGCAATGGGTGCCGAAATGATAGTTGCAGATTTTATTAATCCTGCTGATTCGCCTAATACTACAGTAGCGCAAGTTGCTGCTGATATGATTGATCAAGGTGCTGAACTAATATTCGCTACATCAGATGATATGAAAGATGGCATATTAGAGGCAGCAGCTGCTCATCCAGAAATACCTATGATTTGGTCTTCAGGTGATAGTGCTTTTGCTGACGGTAAAGGATACAAACCTGAACTAGAAAATTTAGGTAATATTATGGGACAAATGGAGTTTGGTAAATATATGGCAGGTTGTGCTGCTGCTTCTGAGTCAAAATCAGGAAACATTGGATTTCTAGGCCCGCTAATTAATGATGAAACAAGAAGGCTTACTAATGCAGCTTATATAGGAGCAAGGGATTGTTGGGTCGATAAAGGAAATTCAATTACTGACTTAAACTTTGAAGTGATTTGGATAGGTTTTTGGTTCCACATTCCAGGAGTAACATTAGATCCAACGACAGTTGTAAATGACTTTTATGACTCTGGGGTCGATGTGGTAATATCTCATATTGATACACCGGAAGCATTGACTGTAACAGATCAACGTGCTGCTGATGGTGAGGATGTTTTAGTAGTTGGCTATGACTATGAAAATTCATGTGATGTTGCACCATCTGTATGTATAGGTGTTCCGTACTTTAATTGGGGGCCATCATACGTTGAAGCAGCTGAAAATGTAGCTAATGATACATTCAGTGCTGAGTGGACTTGGGTTGCTCCAAAACTTGAAAACGGTGTTACTTTGGAAGATTCTATGGTTGGCTTTAAGTCTGGGGATGCTATGTCGTCAGAAACTTCAGAACGTGTAAGTAAATTTGCATCTGAACTTGATGGAATTGCAAGTATATTTACTGGGCCTATAAATTATCAAGATGGTACAGTTATGTCTGAAGATGGTTCTACTCCGTCTCTCTATGACATATGGTATACATCTCAACTTCTTGAGGGTATGACCGGTGATAGTGGAGGAAATTAGTTTCTAATAACTAGTAAATAATTTAGAGAAGGCGATTTAAAATAAATAAATCGCCTTCTTGTTTTGTGTACTATAAAAAATATATTATGAAAATAGAATTTAAAAATATATCAAAGAGTTTTGGCAAAGTTCAAGCTAATTCTAAAATAAGTTTTACTATTTCCACTGGTTCGATACATGCAATTATTGGTGAAAATGGAGCTGGAAAGTCAACTTTAATAAAAATTTTATCAGGTCAAATTTTGCCCGATGAAGGGTCCATAAAATTAAATAATAAGAAGATGATTCTTGGCTCTACTCAAGAGGCAAACAAAAAAAGAATTGGGATACTTGGCCAAGATCCATTAGATTTTAGTAATTTTACTGTATTAGAAAGTTTTCTAGCTGGTGGAAATAAATCATCTGTAATAGTTTCCAAATCAAAAATTGAAAAAATAATCTCTGAGTTTTCTAAAAAATTTGATTGGGAGATTGATGTAAATTCTTTGATAAAAGATTTATCTGTTGGTCAAAGACAGCAATTAGAATTAATAAGACTTTTATATTTAGGTGCAAAAATTATAATTTTAGATGAACCTACAAGTGGTTTTTCTTTAGACCAAAAGAAAAAAGTTTTTGATAACTTGAGAGAATTAGCCGCTAAGGGTTACAGTGTGATTTTAGTTTCTCATAAAATTGAAGAAATTCTCGAAATCTGTACAAAGGTAACTATTTTGCAAAATGGTTCTGTCTTGCAAACTTTGGATTTACCGGTAGATCCAAAACTTTTAATAAAAAAAATGTTTGGAAAAAGTTCTGAAATTACAAATAATCTTACTCCTTCTTTTATTATGAATAATAATAATAATGCTAAAAATTTATCCTTAGAAATAAAGGAATTTTCTAGTGAAGAAAAAATTAAATTAGCAGAAGGTACTATTATTGGGGTTGCGGGTTTACAGGGTTCAGGGTCAGATAAATTTATAAAAAGTTTTTATTCTTATTCTCCACAAAGTAAAGTGTATTCAGATGAAATTACTTCAGTAGAATATTCAAATATAACTTATGTTGCTTCTGATCGATTAGAAAAAGGTTTGTTTCCTGATATGACTATAAAAGAGCACATAGCCTTAATGTACAATTCTAAGAGTTTAATAAATTGGTCTAATACCTTAGAACTTACAAAAAATTTGATTAATACTTATGGTATTGTTGGAAATCCTGAAACTCTTGCAAAAAATTTGTCAGGTGGTAATCAGCAAAGACTAATGTTGGCTCTTATAAAAGAAAATACTAAATTGCTTCTTTTAGAGCAACCAACTAGAGGATTAGACATTGGTTCTGCTAAGTTTGTTTGGGAAAATTTATTTCAAACTAGATCAAAAAAAAATCTAATTATTTTTTCTTCTGTTGATTTAGATGAAATATATGATTACTCTGATTATATAATATGTTTTTACGATAATAAAATTGTATCCACAGGTTACAAAAATGTTTTATCTAAGTCTATTGTTATGGAAAAAATTTCTGGAAATTAATGTATAAATCTTTATTGCAAAATTTTATTACTACTATTTTAGCTGTTTTTTCAGTTTCTCTGGTTTTGTTCATTTTGCAAGTATCTCCCTTGGAAATTTATAATAATTTATTTGATGGGTCTTTTGGAAATTTAGACAAAATATCCAGAACGCTTCTAATTGCAACAGTTATGGCTTTAGCTGGATTTGCTTTGATAATTACTTTTTCCGCAGGTTTGTGGAATATTGGAATTGAGGGTCAAATGCTTTTTGGCGCAATAGGAGCTACTTTTATTGCAAGAACTATATTAGGCGAACTATTTTTTGCTCCAGTAATTATAATTATTTTTGGTGGAATTTTTGGTTCTCTTCTTGGTTTATTATCTGCATTTTTAAAAATAAGATTCAATGTTCATGAAATTTTTGGCGGATTAGGAATTAATTTTGTTGCATCAGGTCTGATAGTTTATTTAGTTATTGGTCCATGGAAGAGAGAAGGTATAGCCTCAACTGGAGGGACAGATTTATTTCCTGCAGCGTCTTGGATCAACGGATTTGGAGAAAGTAATTTTCCAGTATATCCTATTGTTATTGCAATTTTTATTTTTCTATTATTATTTACTTTATTATCTAGAACCTCTCTTGGTCTTAGGCTAATTGCAACTGGTGCTAATACTGATGCTGCAGATAAATTTAAGATTGATGCTGGCAAGTTTATTATCTATGCTTTTATTTTTGCAGGTGCTATAGGAGGTATTGCTGGCTCTATTCAAGCTTCAAGTATTCATCATAAATTAGTTCCAGGAATTGCTGGAGGATATGGATTTTTAGGTATATTGATTGCGTTGATTGCTGGAAGAAACCTTTTTACAGTAGTAATAATTAGTCTGGTTTTTGCATCTATAATGGTAGGAGGAGTACAGTTACAACTAAGACTTGGATTGGATTCAAGCTTTCCCTATATAATAGAGTCAGTTTTTGTTATGGCTTGGCTTATTATTAAGGCAAGCAAAGTCGATGCTAAATTATTAAGATTTATTATTAAAAAAGAGGGAAATTTTGAGTAGTTTAGAGCTAACTTTTATAACAATTGTTTCTATGTCAGCACCCTTGATTTTTGCAGTAATTGGTGAAACGATTACTGAAAGAGTAGGAATCGTAAATCTTTCCTTAGAGGGGACTCTTCTTATAACTGCTTTAGCTAGTTTTGCTGTAACTATATGGACAGATTCATTATATCTTGGAATTATTTCAGCTGGTTTAATTGGTGGATTGATAGCATTTTTAATCGTTTTAATTAATTTTAGATTTTATATAAACCAAATTGCAGTAGGTTTTATTTTTACAATATTTTTGTGGAAGCTATCAAGTTATTTAGGTGGTGATTTTGTTAGAATTCCTGGTCCTTATCTTGATGAAATTTCAGTACCAATATTAAAAGAAATTCCATTTTTAGGTCCTGTTTTTTTTGATAATAATATTTTGGTTTTATCCTCAATTATTTTAATACCATTGAGTTGGTTTTTTTTATTTAGAACAAAATTTGGTGTTAATTTACGGGCTGTAGGCGAAAATCCGTCTGCAGCCGATGCAAGAGGTTTGGACGTAATGAAATACAGATTTATTTATTCTTTTGTAGGTGGTGTTCTGATAGGTATAGGGGGTGCAACGTTTAGTCTTGAGGTAAAATATGGATGGTCTGAAGGGCATACATTAAATTATGGATGGATAGCATTAGCAATTGTTATATTCGGTGGATGGAATCCTGTAAGAGGTTCTGTTGGAGTATATGGCTTTGGGATTTTGCAGGTTCTTTCTCTAAAGCTTCAATCATTAACTATAGGTTTTTCTCAAATTTTGCCACTAATTCCATTTCCTTTGATGATTTTAACACTTGTTTTAATTCAATCTGCCAATAAAAATGAAGGTAGGTGGTTTCCAAAACCTATAAGATTACTAATTCTCGGTAATCAACCACAATCTTTGGGAATTACTTATAAAAAAGATTCATAATATGAAAAATGTAAAAACTCTATGGAATAATGAAGACATAGAAAAAAAAATAAAAAATATAGCAAAAAATATTAATACAAAATGGGAAAATGAGCCTCAAGTAAACTTAATACCTGTTATTACTGGAGGTATGATTTTTGCTACAAAACTCATTATGGATCTTGAAGAACTCTCACCTGAAAAATGGATAGTAAATCCTATAATTGCAAGTGCATATGAATACTCCTATAATCCAAATAAACCTGAAGTTGTTCGTGTAAGTGATTATGAAAATAAATTTAAAGAAGGTACTCCATCAATTATCATAGATGATTTGCTAGATACAGGGATTACTTTATCAATAATTAAGAATATGATTAGAGCAATAACTAATGATAATGTTGAAGTTGCTGTTTTAGTTGACAAAGTGGCGAAGAGAAAAATTGACATAGAACCTGAATATTATGGATTTTCCATAAATGAAGACTATTGGTTAGTTGGTTATGGTATGGACGATAAAGGACTGCTTAGAGGAATGAATAGTATTGGTTATATAGAACAGATAAAAATGCTCTAATTATACTAAAATGAAGTCAGATTTATTTTCAATTTCTCCGATATTTTTTGCATCTATGTATGTGCAAGCTGAGCGTATGCCACCAAGAATTTGATTTACTGTATTTATTATTGTTCCCTTGTCTTCAACTAAAATAGATTCTCCTTCAGATGCTCTGTATTCAGCAACTTTTCCATAATGTTTATTCATAGCTTCAGTTGAACTCATTCCATAAAGTTTTCTAAACTTTTTGTTATCTATTTTTGTTATTGGTCCTCCACCTTCTTCATGCCCAGAAAACATTGATCCAAGCATTACAAATCCAGCCCCCCCAGCAAAAGCTTTGATTATGTCTGCAGAACTTCTTATTCCACCGTCAGAAACTAAAAATGAATTTTGTTTTTTGGCTTCTTTACTGCACTCAATGACAGCTGACAATTGTGGGTAACCTATGCCAGTTACATTTGTAGTGTTACATACATTACCAGATCCTATACCTACTTTTACCCCGTCAGAACCTGCATCAATTAAACTTTTTACACCTTCAGGTGTAACTACATTACCAGCTATTATCCCCAATTTTGGGAAAGCCCTTCTTGTTTCTTTTATAACATCCTTAAATTTTTTAATATATCCATTTGGTACATCAAAAACTATATACTTTGGCATGTAATTAGTTTTTGATGATATATAACTTATATAGGAATCAATAATTTTTATTTCATCTAATCCAAATGTTAAAAAATTGAAATCCATATTCAAGCCATTTTTAATAGCAATAACCCATTCATCTTTTGTATAGAATTTACTTACGGCATTACAAATTCTAAATTTTTGTAATTGCATACCCATTGAAAAAGTACCAACATGATCCATATTTGATGCCATAATTGGTACGCCTTCCCAAGATAGCCTTGATTTTGGAAAAGTTATTTTCGTATCTAAATTTATTTCTTTTCTAGAGTTGTATCTTGATGGCTTTGGATAAATAAGCACATCATCGAAATTTATTTTTTTATCTTTATAATGAAACATAATTTTTTCACGCAATAAAAAGCATATAAAATTTTATTATAATTTTGTATGCTGGTAGTAATGAAATTAGCTATTTTTTTTTATTTTTAATTTAATAAGCCAAGGAAATTGTATGCTTTATAGAGAATTTACTAGTACTGGGGATAAAATTTCTATTATTGGATTTGGTGGAATTGTAGTCAAGGATGAATCTTCATCAGATGTTTCTAAATATGTTGAATATGCTTACGAAAATGGAGTTAATTATTTTGATGTAGCTCCAGCTTATGGAAACGCTGAACAAAACTTAGGACCTGCCTTAGCCCCATATAGAAAAAATGTATTTTTAGCTTGTAAGACAGGAAAAAGAACCTATCATGATGCTGAAAGAGAGTTCAAAAATTCATTAAGTAATATGAAAACGGACTATTTTGATTTATATCAAATGCATTCTGTATCAACAGAAGAAGATTTTCAAAATATTATAAAAAAAGACGGAGTTCTTAATTTTCTTATAGAGATGAAAGATAAAGGACATATAAGAAATATTGGATTCTCAGCTCATTCCTCCAAAATAGGTGTAAAACTCTTAGATTACTTTGATTTTGACTCAGTACTTTTTCCGCTAAATTTCACTTCATGGTATCAAGGTGGTTTTGGACATGATTTATTAAGTAAAGCCATTGAAACTAACACAACTAGATTGGGATTAAAGCCGGGTGCGTCTAATGCTTTATCTGAATCTACAATTAACTGTAAGCCCTCAAAGGATATTCTAAGAGTTAGAAAAAAATGCTGGTATGCTCCAATTGAAGATTATGAAATTATGAAAATTGCATATAAATGGGCGTTATCTCAATCAATCACATCAGTTTTACCCCCTGGCGAATTTGATCTTTGGGAAAAGGCATTAAAAGTAATAAATGAATATAAACCTATTGAAGATCATGAAATTCAAAAATTGATAGATTTTTCAGAGAATAAATTACCTTTGTTTACTGCCTAAATTTTAGGTCTGCCTATAAATAATGCACCCAATGCTGAAATTGGAGGGAATATCATAAAAATGTATAAACCGGTATTATAGTTTCCTGTTGAGTCAAATATGATCGATAATGGTAAAGGGCCTGTAGCCGCAAGAGACATCCCGATGAAATTTGTGAAACCTCTAATACTACCGAGGTATCTTCTGCCGAAATATAATGGCCATATTGCCTGTCCAGTATTCATTAGAAGCCCAATTTGTAAACCCAATAATATTCCATAAATATACCCAAAAAATAATGTGTTTAGAATGGATAAGAGATAAAGAGTCAAGAAAACTAATACCTGCCCCAATATCAATATTTTTCTTGGATCAAAGTAGTTATTGAGTATTCCTGATATAAATTGTCCAAAAATCATAGATGGTGCTACTATAGCAAATATACTTGCAGCTTCTGTTATTCCAATATCTTTTTGAGAAAATATTGAAACTTGATGATACATGATTCCAGTATGTATTGGAGAACCTGACATTATTGCAATTACTATGAACCAAAATTTTTTTGTCTTAATTGCTTTCGACAAAGTTGTTCCATTTTTATCTATTATTTTTTCATCAAAATTATCTGATTCTGTACTCAAAAATTTATAAGGTCGAATAAATATAATCACTGGTAAAATTAGTAGCAAAGAAGCTGTAATACCTAAAACTAACCAAGCATCTCTCCATCCTATATTTTCAATTAGAAAGGCTCCATATACAGGGAAAAATCCACTTGATGCAGAAATACCTAAACCCATTATAGCCAATGCTAAAGCTCTTTTTTTTGTGAACCAAATCGAGACTAAAGTTGAAGGTATAAGACTCAAGGCACCCTGTCCCATTGTTCTCATAATTGCAAAACAAAAAAGTAGTTCCAGTGAACTACTAACCTTTGATAGCCAAAAACATCCTAAAAAAAGAAAAATAGTTACTAATATAAGTATATATTTTGGGTTAAACTTATCTAAAAATTTCCCTAAAATAATCATTGAAAATGAAGCAATTAATGAACCAATTAAATATGAAGTAGCTACATTTGTTGATGAAATCTCAAGATCATCTATAAATGAATTTTGAAAAATGCTAAAAGTAAATGTTTGTCCTGGTCCTGAAGCAAAATTTGCTAGAGTACAAACACCGAGAATTATCCAACCATAATAAAAGTTTTTTTTATAAAAATTTAATATTTTCAAAACATTTATGAGATATAATTTTTACACATTCCTAGATAAAAGAGGTTTATTTTGATTAAAAGTATAGTAAATTTTAGTGGATCACGTCCTTATTATGTTATAGCTGGATGGATAGTTTTAATGATTCTCGCTGGTGGGTTATCTCAACAATATCTTGAAAGTGCGTTAAGTAGTGGTGGTCAAGGCGCTACAACTGATCTTGAGTATATACTTGCTGAAAAAATGCGTGATGAAAAAACATCATCAAACCCTGAAAGTGAGAATTGGGAAAGTATCTTAATCGAAGAACAAACATCTCAACAAAATCAAAATACCTCAGAACAAGAAGAGGAACAAGGTGAAGATAATCAAGAATCCTCTGGTGATTATCGATATGCCTCTGAGTCAGTGATTATTACATCAGAAAAATTCAATACTTCATCCGAAGAATACGCATCTATTATGCAAAAATATCTTAATGAATTACAATCTAAATTTAATTTAGATGAACAAATTATATCTGAATATTCTAATCTAGAACAAATGCCAGGATATGGTACATATTTTGGTCCTTCGCCAGATTTTACATCAATGAGTATTCCAATATATTTTATGCAAGATGATTTCATTGAGCCTTTTATAAAATTTAATGAAGAATTTTCTGATGATAATTTTCAATTTTATTTAGTTGGGGAAAATACTATTGAATATACTTTCGCTCATCTTGCTGAAGAAGACCTATTAACTGGAGAAACTATTGGTATATCTGTTGCATTGATAATTCTAGCTGTTATTTTCGGCTACGTAATTTCAGCCATAATACCAATAATCTTGGCTATTGTTTCTATATTTGTTTCACTCGGTATTGTTTCTGTGATTGGTCAAGTTGTTGATTTAAATGATTTTGTACCTAATATTATAGCTATGATGGGTTTGGCTGTAGGTATAGATTATTGTTTGTTTATACTTTCTAGGTATAGAGAAGAAAGAGATTTAGGACTTGATAAGCAAGCAGCTATTGTAAGCTCTGGTTCAACTGCTGGTAGAGCAGTTGTATTTAGTGGTATTACAGTTGTCTTTGCTTTGATCGGAATGTTTATAATACCAGAACAAACTTTTCAAGCTTTTGGGGTTGGAGCTATCCTAGTTGTTTTTGTAGCAGTATTTGCTGGAATAAGTTTGCTTCCAGCAATTATTGGAGTATTAGGTGATAAGGTTGATAGTGTTTATGTGCCCAAAAGGTTATCTATTTTAATTTACTTGGTTGCATTTTTAGCTGTAGCTTTGACACAAGGAGTTGGTCCTCAGGTTTTATTTGCTGCAATTGGAGTTATGTTTTTATTGACTATAATTTCAATACTAAGAAAATTCAATGTCATTAAATTAAGTATATTTGAAGATTCTAAGGTGAAAAAAAGTGATGACTCTGGAATATGGAATACAATAACTATTCAGGTAATGAAAAGACCCGCAATAAGTATGGCTTTAGCCGCAGGATTTTTGTTGTTACTATCATATTTTTACCTCGATCTTGATAAAGGTACAAGTGGAATATCGGTTCTTCCTGATGATGAGCCAGCTAAGAAAGGGTTTAACTTACTAAGTGAAAAATGGGGTTATGGTTCAAATGTAACTGCTAATATAATGATTGAAGCAGATACCTCATCTTCTGAACTTGTCAAATCTGTTCAAAATCTAGAAAAAAGTATTAACGATGATCCTGGTTTTCTGAGGCCTGAAGTTAACTTTTATCCTTCTGTTGATTTTCTTGAAATACAATCAAGAGTTCCGGGAGATCCTAATGGAATGGAGTCTTTAAATTCTATTAGAAGACTGAGAAATGACATAATTCCATTGGCTTTTTCAAACATGAAAGAAAATTCATATACTATCTATGTTGGTGGAGAATCTGCAGCTACTGTAGATTCTGTAAAAACTACAGATGATTACTTTCCAATTGTATTAGGTTTGGTTTTAAGTCTAAGTTTGATTCTTTTACTACTTGCATTTAGATCATTGACAGTAGCATTTGCTTCAATAATAATGAATCTTTTATCTGTGGGTGCTGCATATGGATTACTAGTTTTAGTTTTCCAAAAAGGCTTCTTAATTGACATTTTTGGATTTCAGCAAGTTGATCAATTAGAATTTTGGCTACCGTTGTTTATGTTCAGTATTTTATTTGGCCTTTCAATGGATTATCATGTTTTTATGCTAAGTAGAATTAAAGAGCGTTATGATGAAACTAAATCATCTGATGAATCAGTCGCTTTTGGTTTGAGAAAAACAGCAAGTATAATTACTGGAGCAGCTTTGATAATGGTCGCTGTTTTTGGAGGATTTGCATTGGGTAAAATAGCATTTTTTCAATCAATGGGATTTGGTCTTGGGGCAGCTGTTCTTATTGATGCTACTATAGTCAGGTCTATTCTTGTGCCAAGTGTTTTGAAATTACTTGGAGATAAGTCTTGGTACTTGCCATCATGGCTTGAATGGATACCAAACATATCTATTGAGGGTACTCCCGAAAAACAAAAATAGTAAAAAATTATTATTATTTTTGCAATTTGGTATTTAATTTTTTCAACTATTAATTTATCTTATACATACGTTTATATTTATTATTAGTAAAGGATAAAAAATGAAAATCACATCTGTGACTCCATGGTTATTATTATCCCCTGCGGCATACAATTTCGGACGTCCAGGTGAATATATTTTTGTAGAAGTTAAAACCGATGAAAATATTACGGGCTGGGGTGAAGTAACTACCACTCATCCTGCAGCAAATCGGGCAATTTGTGCAATATTACAACAATTAGATGAAATTATTGTTGGTGAAAGCCCTCTTCATATAGAAAAAATTTGGAATAAAATTTTTAGAAGATTTACATATATGGGTTCAAGAGGAGCTTCAACAAATGCAATTAGTGGTGTTGATATAGCCTTATGGGATATATTTGGGAAAGTTCATAATCAACCAGTTTATAATTTACTTGGTGGACCTATTCGAGAAAATATAGAACTTTACACTCATCCAGATCCCGGCATTGGGCCTGATGAAGCTAAAAAACAAGCCAAAGCAATTGCTGATTCTGGTCATACTGCAATGAAGTTTGATCCTTTTCCTGGATTTGAAGATGAAAAAAACGGTTATTTATCTGGAAAAATGGATATTAGAGGTGAGTCTATTGGAGTTGAGGTTACTGAAGCAATGCGTGAGGGCGCTGGACCAGATATGGAATTATTGATTGATGCTCACGGAAGATTTGATGTTCCTACATCAGTTAGATTAGCTAATAGTGTTGAACATGTTGGGATTCATTGGTGGGAAGAACCTGTACCAGTAGAAAGTAACCATGCCTTACAAAACGTAAGAGATCAAATTAATATTCCGATTTCTGTTGGTGAAAGATTGCATACTAGATGGGAATTTGTGGATGTACTAGAAAATAACCTAACAGACTTTCTAATGCCTGATGTGACATGGGTTGGCGGAATAACTGAATTGAAAAAAGTTTCAACAATGTCTGAAGCTTACTACATACCTATTTCACCTCATGACGCAAGTGGCCCAATAAATGTACTTGCTGGTGCTCATGTTATGATGACTGTACCTAATTTTTATAAGCTAGAAACAGCAAGACATAGACTAAATGCATACGATATTTTCATGGACAAACCATTAAATGTTCAAAATGGCAGACTACTTTTACCTGAAGAACCAGGCTTAGGAATCGAGATGAATATGGATTATTTAAGAGCAAATTCACACGAACAGTTTAGAGGAGATTAGTTTGAAAATTGTTTCAGTTAAGGCATTTGAAATTGATCTAACTCCAAATATTAAGTCAAAGCCAAGATACAAGAAAATTACATCTGAATTTGGCCGAGAATTTGATGGATTTACCTCACCTATGCAAAAATATTCTCACCTAAAAAGATCTGATTGGTCATTAGAAGAAAAAAGACTTGGATGCATTGTTACTGCTGAAGATGGAACATGGGGTTTTGGAACAACTATATTAAGTCAACTTACTATGCCAATTATTAATAATCATCTGGCTAAATTAATTGAAGGTCAAAATCTTATGGCAACAGAAAAAATGTGGGATATGATGCAAAAGTCAACCTCTTTTTATGGAACTGCAGGATTGCCTAGTTACGCTATAAGTGCTGTCGATAATGCTCTTTGGGATCTAAAAGGAAAAATTCTCAAGGTTCCAGTTTATGAATTAATTGGCGGTCCTCAGAAAGATAAAATTTTTGTATATGCTAGTAACACTGATTTTTCATATGGAACCAAAAATACAATAGATTGGTTTTTAGAATTGGGATTCAAAGCTGTGAAATTATTCTTGAGAGAAGGATCTGATACTGGTCTAGAGGGCATAAATAGAAGTGTTGAATTGGTTGCCCAGACAAGAGAACAAGTTGGAGATAGTATTGAAATAGCACTTGATGCTTGGATGTCATTAGATGTAGATTATGCAACCAGATTAGTAGAAGCTTTGAGACCATATAAAATTAAGTGGCTTGAAGATTATATGATTCCAGAAAGTACAGAAAATTATTTTAATCTTAGAAATAGAGTTCCATATCAAACTCTTGCTACAGGTGAACACTGGTACTCAACTCACCCGTTTGCATTTGCAGCAAGTCATGGATTGGTAGATATTTTCCAACCTGACCTAAGCTGGGTTGGAGGGCTAACTGCAGGTATAAAAATCTGTAATATTGCACAAGCTCATGGGTTAAGTGTAATACCTCATGCTAGCTCTAATTATCCATATGGGCAACATTTGGCTTATGCAATGCCTTCTGTTACTTGGGCAGAAAGATCTGAAGGAGTTTCTCCTCCAGGAATACCTTTAGAAGAAATGGTAAGATTACCAGGTACTCCAACCATTAAAGATGGTTATGTTAAACCATCTGATTCTCCAGGATTTGGATTTGAATTTGATTTAGACTGGGTTGAAAATAGAGCAAAGTAGTTTTTTTTTGAAAATAGCCTATAAATGGAAAGTATTTTTTGCAATTGGGGTATCTTTATTCACGAGTGTTGCAAGTGTATCAATGGTTTTTGTTGCGCTTTCAGATATAGCTTATTCTTTTGATAAATCTCTAAAGGATGTTTCACTTGTAGTTATAATTCATGGGCTAACAATTTGTGCATTAATATTACCAATGGGACGATTGGCTGATATTGTAGGAAGAAAAAAAATATTTATATTTGGATTGGTGATTTCTACCTTGGGGTTATTGTTTTCCGCCTACTCACCAAGTTTTAGTTTTTTAGTTTTTTCTAGAATTCTTACAGGAGTAGGCAATGCCATGGCTCAATCTGTTGGAACTGCAATGCTTGTATCTGTATTTCCAAATAATGAAAGAGGCAAAGCTATAGGTAGTCAAACAACTGCTGTATCTATTGGAGCCGCAACTGGTCCTGTAATATCTGGTTTGGTCTTACAATTTTATTCATGGCAATTTTTATTTTTCTTAACTTTTATTCCTTCATTAATATCTTTGATTTTTAGTTATGTGATTATAGATGAAAGTGCAGTAAGTGAAAAAACAGCTAGTAAAAATAATTTCGATTGGATAGGTTCTTTGTTATCGGGTATTTTTGTGATTCTATTTATAGGATTAATTAATAATCCTTACGAAATTCCCACAAACTCATTTTTATTTTATTCTTTATCATTATTGGTTATATTTTTATTATTATTTTTTATTTTTTGGGAGTTACGTATTGATAATCCAATGCTTCAATTACGCTTATTTAAAAATTATGTTTTCACAAGTGCAGTTGTTGCAAGATTTTTAGGTTTTTCTGCTACTACAGCTGTAAGAATTTCAATACCAATATATCTAATTACTGTAAAAACTATTTCCGAAGCATCTACTGGCATACTTCTATTTTTTTCATCTTTATTTATGGGTATTGCTGCTCAATCAGTTGGAAGATTAGCAGATAAATTCTCAGAAAGACCCTTCTCAATTTTTGGATTTTTTATCTTGATTCTAACTATAATAAGTTTTTCAACTTTTAATTTATCAACAAATATGATAGTCATAAGCTTTACTATTATTATAAATGGTTTTGCACAGGGATTATGGAACGTGCCAAATAGTAGTACTATTATGGGCTCAGTACCGTCTACTTATAGAGGTGTTATAGGTGCATTTACAAATCTTACAAGGAATTTTGGAAATGTTTTTGGCCAAGCAGTTATAGCATCAGTGATAGCAGCAGTAATGATTTCAGAAGGTTTTGACGTCCCATTAGACGAAATAAAAAATAATCCTGATGCCTTGTTATCTTTCTTAAATGGGTGGCGTTATGCATTTTATTTAATAGCACTGTTTGCTTTTGGTGGATTATCATTGTCAATATTTACAAAATTTACTAATGAGGAAAGCAAATGAAAAAAGACCAACCAAATGTAGTAATATATTTCACAGATGATCAGGGGTATGGAGATTTATCCTGTATGGGTGCAAAAGATTTTTCAACTCCAGTTCTAGATAGAATGGCAAATGAAGGAATTAGATTTACTGATTGGTATTCAAATAGCCCTGTTTGTTCTCCATCAAGAGCTTCTTTATTATCTGGTAAATATCCAAGTAGGGCAGGAGTTAGATCTATATTGAGAGGACATCGAACTGCTACTGGACTTCCTCCATCAACAAAAACTATCGCATCTGTTCTAAAATCTAATGGTTATCAAACTGCTATAACAGGAAAATGGCATTTAGGTCTCAAGGATGAATGTAGACCTCACAACCATGGATTTGATAAAACATTCGGTTTTTTTGCTGGCTGTATTGATTTTTATTCACACATATTTTATTGGGGAGCTAATAGGCCTGGCCCTAGCTTAAATCCTACTCATGATTTATGGGAAGATAATACTGAAATATGGAAAAATGGTGAATACTTTACTGAATTGATAGCGGATAAAGCGATTGAATATTTGAGAGAAATGAAAAAAAATAATAAACCCTTCTTTTTATACGTCCCATTTAATGCCCCTCATTATCCCATGCATGCGCCACAAAAATATATGGACAGATTTCCAAATTTACCCTGGGATAGACAGGTTATGGCTGCTATGATTAGTGCAGTTGATGATTCTATCGGTAGAATACAAGATGAAATGGAAAGATTAGGATTTGCAGAAAATACTTTATCTTTTTTCACATCTGATAATGGTCCTTCTAGAGAATCAAGAAATTGGTTAGACGGTAATCAAGACCCATACTATGGTGGTACGGCTGGAAAATTAAAAGGGCACAAGTTTAGCCTATTTGATGGCGGAATAAAGGAGCCAGCTATTATGCATTGGCCAGGAAAAATCACTCCAGGTCAAGTATCATCAGAGATTTGTGCTTCTATGGATGTTTTTCCAACTATCCTTGATGCTGCAGGAATTGATAAAGATGTAAATGTTGATGGTATAAGTCTAATTCCTCATGTACTAAATAATGAGAAAAATCCTCAAAGACCAATATTTTGGGAGATGGAAAATCAAAAAGCTGTTAGAAAAGGTAAATGGAAATTAGTTTTAGATGGCCAATTAGTTGAAAATGAGTCTCCTATTGCTAAAATACATTTATCTGACTTAGAGTCCGATCCAGCAGAAAAAATCAATCTAGCTGATAGTGAACCAGAAATAAGAGATGAATTACATAATTTACTTACTGATTGGATTTCTGGTATAGAAGATGAATGGAAAAGAAACTTCTCTGATCTTGATTATGAATATGTAGCTCATGGAATGGTATAAAGGAGAACAATATGACAGTTAAAATTATTAATCATAAAGAAATTATGTCTCGACACCACAATGAAGAAAGATGGGCAGAAAATGTTCTTGTCAATCAATCTCATAGAGCGGTTTGGATTGTAGCACCCGAAGGTACCCCTCCAGATCCACATATTCATCCAGATTTTAACGAATTTTGGATAGCATTAGATGGTTCTACAAGATGGCAAATAGGCCAATACGAGCCACTTGAAACAGAGTGGGGTGATATAGTTATGGCTCCTGCAGGATTTTCTCACGACATAAGACCTATGAGAGGTAAAATCAATCTTAGGATAGGTATATCTCATCCAGACAGTAATCATGATATAAAAGGAATAGTACCCTGTAGATTTATACCTATAGAGCAAGATTATACATCTAATAACTTAGTTCATTCTAAATTATCTGAGATTATAAAACATAATGGAGACAATAAAAATTGGAAAGTTAATGTTATATCTGATGAAAGAAGTAAAGTTTATACCACGCAGCAGATAACTAATTTTAATCAAAAAATAGATATAAAATCAAATAAAGAATCTCATTGGATATTTATTATAGAAGGACACTTAGAAATAAAATGTGATTCGCAAGAATTTAATTTACAAAGAGGAGATATAATTTCTTTAGACAAAATATCAAGCTACGAATTAATTAATAATTCTAATGAAAAATTAATTTTTACAACCATATTAATTGACTCTGGAGACTAATATGAATAATTATCATATTGAGAAATTAGCTTCCGAAAACGCACTTGTTGGTGAAGGCCCAATGTGGGATTCTGATAAAAAAGTTTTATATTGGATAGATATTCAAGGGAAGAAATTTTGGGAATATAATCCAAAAACAAATTTAAATAATCTCTTAGACGAAGGTTTTTTTGTAGCAGGTGTTGTTCCAAATAAAAAATCTGGATTATGTGTAGCTACTTGGGAAGGTGTAAAAATATGGGATCGAGAAAACAAATATAAATGGTTGTTTTCAGATTCATATGAAGGGAAAAAATTCAAATTAAATGATGTTATTCCTTCTCCAAATGGGGACTTGATTGGTGGCTCTGCACATTTAGATATCTGCACATTATTTAATTTCAAAAAAGATGGTAATGTTGAAATTATAGATGATGGCTTAGGTCTATGTAATGGAATGGGTTTTTCCCCAGACTTAAGAACTTTTTATTCTACGGATTCTCTTAATAGGCAGATATTCAAATGGGATTATAATTATGACCTAAATTCATTCAGTAATAAAACTGAATTAATAAAAATACCTATGAGTTTAGGTCTTCCTGATGGTATGACTGTTGATTCGGAAGGTTTTATTTGGTCAGCAATATGGCATTCAGCTATGGTAATAAGATTCGATCCAGATGGTATCGAAGAAAGAAGAATTAATCTCCCTGCAGCCCAAAGCTCATCAGTTATGTTTGGTGGCGAAAATCTAAATGAGTTATATATTACTTCAGCATCTATAACGGAACCAACTGGAGTCGAGCCTAAAGGATATGACAATAATTTATATAGAGGAGGTGACCTCTATAGAATTAAGCTAGATATACAAGGAAAAAAAGAATTTATTACAGACTTTAACTTTTAGAGGAGAAAAATGAAAAATATTTTATTAGGAGCTTTTAATGAAGAATTATCTCAAATTATTTATAAATCTCTGAAAAAGGATTTTACAATAACAACTTTTGGACTTCCAGGGTCGAAAAAAATATCTAATAAACATCTTGAAAATGAAATGAATCATGATAAGTCTATAAATAATTTATTTGAAAATAAAATAGATGCTATTGTGATTACAAGTTACAAGGCAAAAAAGCATGAAGAAAATTTTAATTTAGATTTTCATACACGAAGAATGTACAACTTATTCATTGCTGCAAATTGTCACGGAGTTGATAGAGTAATTAATCTAAGTACATTAAAATTTTATAAAGATTTTGAAGAAAACTTAACAATAACCGAAAATTGGAATACTGCTCCGGATGTAACTGATAATAATTTATTCTGTGCACATATGACGGAGTATGTATTAAAGGAATTTGCTAGAGATAATATGTTTAAGGCGATTAACCTTAGATTGGGTTGGCCCATAATTCCTAAGAAAAAAAATGATTATTCCTCTGTATTATATATAGAAGACCTTGTAAGAATTTTATCATCAAGTTTGAATTTACACATATCAGAATACTGGAATAATTTACACGTACAATCTGATTGTGATAATCAAAGATTTATTACTAATAACTTAAAAACATTTTTAGAAAAGAAAGATTAGGTATATGAATTTATTAATTCTTGGTGGAAATGGAATGTTGGGACCTTGGGTTGTTAGGGCTCTAAAAAATAAACATAATATTTTACTTACTGATATCAATGATCCTCATCCAAACTACAAAGGAGAATTTTTGAAATTATCAGTTGATGATACTCAAGGTGTGATTAACGCTTCAAAAAATATGGATATGATTATTAATTTATCTGTATTAAGACCTGATAGAAAATTAGCATTTGATGTTAATACCATGGGTAATTATTCTATGATGATGGCAGCTAAAGAAAATAAAATTAAAAGAGTTATAAATACTGGGCCTCATTATCAATTAGCTGGACCTCAGTACGAAGAATGGGACCATAACTTAAACCCAGATATGCCTCCCGCATCAGGTACAAGACTTTATGCTCATACTAAAGCATTGGGTCAAGAAGTGTGTAGATTATTTAGTAATTATTACGATATTCAGGTACTTACATTGCTATATTACAATATGAAACATCATTGGGATCTAAGTGGTCCAGAGGCATCAAATACTGTCTACCATAATGATATGACTCCTTACACAACCTCATGGATTGATTGTGGAACAGCTATTAAGTCTGCTGTAGAGGTTTCAGATGATAAATTGCCATCAAATTGTGAAACTTTCTTTGTACTTCCAGATATTCCTCATGGAAAATTTAATAATCAAAAGATTAGAAATATATTAGGTTGGAAGCCAAAATATCATAACGAGGGACTATGGAACAAAGAATGGAGAAATCCGCCAGATAGATTGACAGAAGCGTTTTAGATAAAATAATTATGAGGTTTTGGGAAATTTTCCCAATATATCATTAGCCTGGAATTTCAGTAAGTATCTTAGGGAAGAATGGCTTCTATAAATCTTTTACTTCTTTTACAATGTTCTCTACTGAGTCTTTCGCATCCCCAAATAACATCATAGTTTTGTCCAAAAAGAATAGCTCATTTTGAACACCTGCAAATCCGGAAGACATAGATCTTTTCATCATTATTACAGATTGTGCTTGATCTACATTTAATATCGGCATTCCATATATCGGACTAGAAGTATCAGTCCTTGCAGTAGGGTTTGTAACATCATTTGCTCCTATAACAATTGCAACATCTGTACGTTGAAATTCAGAGTTTATTTCATCTAAATCTTTTAATTCGTCATAGGGTACGTTTGCTTCTGCTAGAAGGACATTCATATGTCCCGGCATTCTTCCTGCAACAGGATGAATTGCATACTTAACAGAGATACCTCTATTCTTAAGAATATCTGCCAGCTCTCTAACCTGATGTTGAGCTTGAGCTACAGCTAAACCATAACCTGGAACAATAATTACTGATTCAGAGTATCCCAAAATTGTTGCTGCATCATCTGGTTGTATAGATTTTACCGGCCTAGTTTCTTCTTCACCACTTCCTGCACTAGCGCCGTCTTCAACACCAAACCCCCCAAGCATCACATTAAGCAAAGATCTATTCATTGCTTTAGTCATAATTCTTGTAAGAATTAGTCCAGATGCACCTACAAGGGAACCAGAAATAATCAATATGTTATTTTCTAGTACAAACCCTGTAGCAGCTCCTGCAATACCCGAGTAGGAGTTAAGAAGAGCTATAACAACAGGCATATCTGCTCCACCAATTGGTATAACTATTAGTATTCCCAAAATTAATGCAATGATAGCTGCAATTATAAATGGAGTGTATGATGGTTCAATCACTAGCCAAATTGCTGAAAATATAAGTGCTAATATCAGCATGATATTAAGTATATTTCTTGCGGGTAAAAGTAACGGTCTTGTTGGCATGATTTCTTGAAGTTTTCCAAACGCTATTAGACTTCCTGTTAAGGTAAGGCTACCTATTATCGTTGATATCATAATTGTTATAGTAGTATCTTTTGCAATTTCAGAATTTGCTTCAATAAGATTATAAAGTTCTCCAGCTGCTATTAATCCAGATGCAGATCCTCCTAGCCCATTAAATATTGCTACTAATTGAGGCATAGCTGTCATTTGTATTTTTCTTGCTGAAAAAACACCTATAATCGAAGCTATAAGAATAGAGGATATTATCCATTCCCAGCCAAAAATATTATTTCCTAAAACTGTTGCTAAAACAGCAATTAGCATACCTACTGAAGCTAATCGATTTCCATTCTTAGCAGTTCCAGGTGAGGAAAGCCTTTTTAATCCGATAATAAAAAATATCGCAGCAATGACATAACCTAGATTAACAATATTATTATTTATTATTTGTTCTGTGTTCATTATTTTTTATCATTACCTTTTTTAAACATGCTTAGCATTCTATCTGTAACCAAAAATCCACCTACAACATTTATCACCGATAATCCTACAGCTATAGATCCTATAATTTTTGGTATAAGTCCATCTGTGCTACCAGCAACTAGTAATGCTCCAATAATTACAATACCAGAAATGGCATTTGATCCGGACATTAGAGGGGTATGAAGAGTAGGGGGTACTTTAGTAATTACTTCATATCCAATAAATATAGCTAAAACGAAAATAGTTATGGATATTATTAGTATTTCAAAATCAATCATCTAGTCACTTGCCTTTCCTGAAAAATTAATACATGTAGACTTGATGATTTCATCTTCTAAATCAAGTTCAATTTCTTTACTTTCATTAACTATCAGATCTAATAATCCCATGACATTTCTTGAATATAATTGACTTGCATGAAATGCCATTGAACTTGGAACATTTATAGGACCATGAATACTTACATTATTATGATTAATTATTTCACCTGGTTTAGTTAATTCTACATTTCCACCTGATTCAGCAGACAAATCGATTATTACACTACCTGGTTTCATATTCTCAACCATATCTTTAGTTATGATTATAGGTGCTTTTTTACCAGGAATTGCAGCAGTAGTAATTAGTGCGTCAATATTAGTAAGATTAGATTTAATAAATTCTTTTTGTATTAATTTTTCATCTTTAGTTTGCTCTCTTGCATACCCACCTTTATCTTCAGCGTCACTTAAACTTTCTTGTTTCAGGAATTTTGCTCCTAGACTTTCAACCTGCTCGGCAGCAGCGGCTCTAACATCAAAAGCTTCTACATTAGCACCTAATCTTTTTGATGTAGCTATAGCTTGCAAACCAGCTACTCCAGCACCTATTACCAATACTTTTGATGGCGGTATGGTCCCAGCTGCAGTCATCATCATTGGCAGATACTTACCAAGATTATTTGCTGCGATCAATGCAGCTTTATAGCCAGCGATTGATGCTTGTGAAGATAAAACATCCATTTTTTGAGCTCTAGCTATACGAGGGACTAACTCCATAGCTAATAGTGTATTTTTATTATTTTTTAATTGATCAATAAGTTCTGTATTTTTGTTTGAATTGAATTGAGCGATTACCACAGTCCCTTTATTGAGATCATTAATGATATCTTTTTGTGGACAATTTAATAAAATTAATAATTCAATTTTTTTTAAATCATCATCTATACGTTTTGCGCCAGCATTTGTATATTCTTCATCAGGGAAGCCTGCATATTTTCCACAATTTGATTGAAAAAAAATTTCATGTCCATTTTTCGCAAGTAATTTTATGCTCTCAGGTACTATTGAAACTCTTTTTTCTACAGAATCGGTTTCATTTAAAATCCCGATTTTCATGGTTTCTCCTAAATAAAATATATATGATATTAGTTGTTTTAAGACTATCATATCTTATACATATTAAATATAAATTAATATATAAAAAATAGTTCTAATAAAGGAAAAAAAATGTATTTA
>PAXI01000017.1 GCA_002714425.1 Chloroflexota bacterium | reverse complement strand
GGTCCCAAGGGTCGGGCTGTTCGCCCGTTAAAGCGGCACGCGAGCTGGGTTCAGAGCGTCGTGAGACAGCTCGGTCTCTATCCGCTGTGCGCGTAGGATATTTGAGGGGATCTGTTCTTAGTACGAGAGGACCGGAATGGACGAACCAATGGTGTGCCGGTTGTGACGCCAGTTGCATTGCCGGGTAGCTATGTTCGGAAAGGATAAAAGCTGAAAGCATCTAAGCATGAAGCCTACCCCAAGATACGATATCCCATCTTTTTATAAGAATAAGACCTCCGGTAGACTACCGGTTAGATAGGCCACGTGTGTAAGAGTAGTAATACTTTGAGCTAAGTGGTACTAATAGGTCGAAGGCTTGACTCACCTTAAGGAATCTTTATTTGGTTCTCGGAGAATGCAAAATCACTTTACTACTGTTCTTTTATATCTCGACGTTGCGGGGTGGAGCAGTGGCAGCTCGTCGGGCTCATAACCCGAAGGTCGTAGGTTCGAATCCTACCCCCGCTACCAATATTCGCAGTATTTTTTCTTGTATTAACAATTTTTATCTAATATAATGTATTACGGTGGTTAGAGCGTAATGGACCCACCCGTTCCCATTCCGAACACGGAAGTGAAACTTTACAGCGCCGACGATACTGCATCTGCGAGGATGTGGGAAAATAAGTCACTGCCAATTTTAAAACCCACTTTTGTGGGTTTTTTATTTTAAATTATTATTTTTTTTCGATTTTTATTTTTTTAGATCGAGGTTTTTTTTCTTTTTTTTCATCTGTACTTTCGCCACTTTCGTCAGACCAAATTTTTTCTAAGTCATTAAAAAATGATATTATTGCGCCCCTTGTTTTTGATAATTTGTCTTTTTTAGTATATTTTTTGAATTTCTTTTTAGAGTGATTAATTAAATTTGAAAGTTCCATACTTTCATTTTCTTCAATTTTTTTTTCGATTTCTTCAATTTTTTTTTCTAAAATTCTTAAACTTTCTGATATTTTCATATTTTTTCTCCAAATATTATGGTTAATTTCTTGTCTTCAAGTACAGCTTTTTCAATTTCTTTTCTTTTTAACTGGTCTGGTAGCAAGAAAATTTTTCTGAATCCGCTCATAGTAAATATGATATTTTCTTCAGTTCTATTAATTTCAAAATCTTCTTCAGCCGTTTGTGAAATATTGATTTCAAGTTTAAACTTGTCTTCTGAATCTTTGATTCTTTTTATTTTGAACGAAGTGTCATTATAAAATATTTTTGATGGATCTTCACTTCCAAAAATATTCATTCCTAGTTCACGTAGATTTTTTTTTCCAATTTCGGACTTGAAATAGTCAGAAAATCTTATCGGTAAAGGATCAAAAGAATCTTTGATTCTAGTGATATTTTTTTTTGCTGCTCTGATCTCTCAGAAAAATATCCTTCCAGAGCTATCTTTGGTAGGATTCTATTACATATAATCAAATCGCAAAGATATCCAAATATTCCAATAAGCGAGTATGATCTTTGTGTCTCATCAATAACCATTTTTTCTGGATTAGTAACAATTCGCAATGAAGTTAATTTATGATTTGATATTAATTGTTGAACTTCACTCACTTTTTCGAAGATATCTTCTGCTGAATCAAAAACATCATCGTTGGGTAAAGGTACCTCAGATAAAAATTTTGAAATAGGTCTTGCTATCTTATTTATCCTTTTGCTCCAGGGGAAAATTTTTTCCATCCACCAATTTCCTGCTTCTGGTAACGATAGCAGCTTGAAGGTATCTCCAGTTGGAGCGCAATCAACTACAATTAGGTCATACTTGCCAGATTTATGATGTTCTAAAATTTCTAGTAAAACTGTAAGTTCTTGCATTCCGGGAAAAGCGAGTAGTTCATCGGCTATAATATCATCTATTCCTTGCCACTTTAGTACGCTTCTTGCCCATTCTTGGGTTTTTGTCCAATATTTTTCAATTCCAAGATAAACGTCGCATTCCTGCACCCATAGATTAGGCTCTATTTGTTTGGGTTTATTCGATATTTTTTCTTCAAATGCATCTCCAAGACTATTGGCAGAATCTGCACTTATAACTAGAGTATTTTTTCCATGAGTTGAAGATAGCAAGCCTGTTGCAGCTGAAATTGATGTTTTTCCTACTCCGCCCTTACCCGTATAAATTATTAGTCTAGTTTGTTTTTTTATCATTATAAAATTGATTTTTTCTGTCTATATTCTCTCTAAAATAATTAGAAGACATGTTAATTAATATATTTTAATTCCTATTATAATTGTAATTTTCTTTAGAAACTATACTTTTCTTGAGAACAAAAAATGCCCTATGTGAATATCAAGAATTTATTCCCGTATTTTCATCTAAGCCCAACATTAAGTTCATATTTTGCACAGCTGCCCCTGATGCTCCCTTTCCTAGATTGTCTAGTTGGATAAGCAGTGAGATATGGCCTAATTTGTTAGGAATTATAGAGATTGTTACTTTATTGGTACCGTTATTTTTTTCTGGGTCAAATGAAAAGTCGTCGTAAAAAGAATCATTATCATAAAGACTTAAATCAATATTATTCTCATCTTCATATGTTGCACTTAAGATTTCGAATAAATTTTTTGGACTTAATAAATTGATTAGATTATTTTTATGAATCGATATTTCAATTCTCATTCCATTGAAAAAAGGACCGACAGATGGGATGAAATGTGGGTAATCATCTAGGTTTGTATAATATTTTATTTCTTCAAGATGTTTATGTTTGCCAAGAAGTGCATATGGTGATTCAAACTTAACTAATTTATATGAATCAGATTCCCATTTTTTTATTAGATTTTTCCCACCTCCGGAATAACCTGAAAGGGCATGAATACTTAATGGATAACTAGAAGAAATTATGTGATTTTCAACTAGTGGTTTTATGGCTAAAATTATACCTGTGGGATAACATCCTGGATTAGCAACAAAATTACTATTTGAAATTTTTTCTCTTTGATCAACCTGCATCTCTGGTAATCCATATATCCAATTAGACTTTATTCTATGATAGGTTGATGTATCAATGATTTTATCTTCATCATTAAGCCATTGTGCTATATTTGCAGACTCTTCATCAGGTAAGCAGAGTATAGATAAATCAGAATTTTTAATTGCATCTAATCTATACTTTTCATTTTTTCTATATTTTTCCTCAATTTTAATTATTGAGACTTTTTCATGATTCTTCAGTATTTGATTAATTCTCAACCCAGTTGTTCCTGAGGAACCATCAATATATATATTTTTATTCTGCATGTTATTAATTTTATTGTGTTTAATATTACTTTGGAAATACTTAAATCTTTATTATCGAAAAAACATAAATATTTATTACACGTTTACGTAAGATATTTCAATAAAATTATTTTGTTTGCAATTTTTAATATTTCCAAGTTACAAAAACAAACATATAATGACAAATATAAAGTATTTTAAATAAAGGAAAATAATATTGTCAGAAGTACAAACTGAAAATGATCAACCAGAAAGCGGGCCTGATTCAAAAACAACATCACAAGACTCCTTGGAGAATATGGCCGCTAGTACTGATCCTTCAGAAAACAATAATGAAAAAGAAACTTCAATTTCTACAGAAAAATTTAGTATGGATGAATTGATAGAAGAGTTTTTGCCCCATAAACCCTTAAAAAGAGGTGAAATCATTGACGGCAAGATAATGAGTATCAATGATAATGGATTACTTATAGATATTGGTTACAAATCTGAAGGGTTCATACCAACTAGAGAAATGAAAACTCTTGTTTCTGATGAAGATAAAGAAATAAAAATTGGGGATGAGATTATTGCCTTCGTAGTAAATCCTGAAACAAATTCTGGTTCATCCGTTTTATCAATTGACAGGGCAAGAGGTGAACAGGGATGGAGAGTTCTTGAAAAGGCAATGCAAAATGATGAATCATGTTATGGGGTCATTCTTTCTGCTAATAGAGGTGGTGCGGTTGTAGAGTCGGAGGGCGTTCAGGGATTTATACCTTTATCTCAACTAGTTGGACCATCAAGAGAACTCTTTGTGAATGGTGGGGAACCTCCAAAAGAGGGTTTTGTAGGAATGAAAATACAATTTAAAATCATTGAATTAAACAGACGTAGAAATCGGGCAATTTTTTCCGAAAGGGTTGCTCTAGAGGCAGAACGTCAAGTTCTAAAGAAGAAATTACTTGACAATCTTAAGGAGGGAGATGTAATCAAGGGAAGAATAGTAGGAGTTTCAAATTTTGGGGCCTTCGTTGACTTAGGTGGTGCAGATGGATTGATACATATTTCTGAATTATCTTGGGGACCTGTTAAAAACCCAGAAGATTTTGTAACAGTTGGTACTGACATGGATGTTTATGTGCTAAAAATTGATAGAGAAACCCTAAAAATTGCTCTAAGTTTGAGAAGACTTACTCCTGAGCCATGGGAACAAATTCAGTCAGGCCTTGAAATTGGGCAAAAAGTTACAGGAACAATTACTAAACTGGCTAACTTTGGAGCTTTCGCAAGAATAGAACCAGGTGTTGAAGGCTTGATACATATTAGCGAATTATCTTATGATGTCGTCAAACATCCTAAAAATGTTGTTTCTGAGGGTGATAAATTAGAATTGCAGATTATTAGAATAGAACCTGATCGTAAAAGATTAGGTTTAAGTATAAAGCGTTTATCAGATCCCCCAGAAGGATATGAAGAACCAAAAAATGATGAAATATCTGATGATGAAAACGAGCATGATTTAGAGGAAGCAAAGATCGATGCCCATGATTCTGATGATACAAAAGTTGATTAGGGGGTTATATTTTGCCTAGTAGATTTGAAAAATTTTCTGAGAGAGCCAGGAAAGTGCTTTCCTTGGCCCAAGAGGAAGCGCAAAGATTCAATCACAATTACATAGGTACGGAACATATTCTCTTGGGATTGGTAAGGGAAACTGAAGGTGTAGCTGCTAGAGTATTATTTAATCTCTCAGTTGAACTCTCCAAAGTTAGGTCTGCTGTAGAATTCATAATTGGTAAAGGAGATAGACCTGCTCCAGGAGATATCGGACTTACTCCACGTGCTAAAAAAGTTATTGAGTTAGCTGTTGACGAGGCTAGAAAACTTGATCATCATTATATTGGTACAGAGCACATTCTGATTGGAATAATGCGAGAAGGAGAGGGTGTAGCGGCTGGCGTATTAGAAAGTCTTAATATTAATTTAGATAAAGTAAGACTTGAGACTCAAAATATACTTGACTCACAATCTTCAAAAACAGATAAAGAGATAACTAATAAGAAACCCAATCGAACTCCTACATTAGATGAACTTGGAGTAGACCTGACAAAGAAAGCCTCAGGAAGTAAACTTGATCCAGTTGTTGGTAGAGATAGTGAGTTACAAAGAGTAATACAAATATTAAGTAGAAGGACCAAAAACAATCCTGTTCTTATTGGAGAGCCAGGAGTTGGTAAAACTGCAATTGTTGAAAAATTAGCCAGCCTAGTTGTTGACGGAGAGGTCCCAGAGAACCTTGAAGGTAAAAGAGTAGTAACTCTTGATATGGGGTCTTTGGTTGCAGGTACTAAATATAGAGGTGAATTTGAAGAAAGGCTCAAGAAGGTTATAGCAGAATTAAAGAAAGCAAAAAATTGTATATTATTTATTGACGAAATGCATACTATGGTTGGAGCAGGCGCAGCAGAAGGTGCAGTAGATGCTGCCAACATACTCAAACCTTCACTAGCTAGGGGAGAACTCCAAGTAATCGGAGCAACAACTCAAGATGATTACAGAAAATATGTCGAACGAGATGCAGCATTAGAGAGAAGATTTCAGCCAATAACTATTGAAGCGCCTGATCCTATTCAGACTGTTGATATTCTTAGAGGCATAAAAGGAATGTATGAAAAGCATCATGAGTTAGAAATTACAAATGAGGCGTTAGAAACCGCAGCTCAACTTGCTGATAGATATATAGCTGACAGGCAGTTACCAGATAAAGCGATTGACCTGATTGACGAAGCTGCCTCAAGGGTTAGAATTAAATATTCAACCGTCCCAAACGAATTGAGAGAGGCTAAGAAAAACTTAAGTTCTATCAGGGAAGAAAAAAATGCATCTATATCCGTACAACAATACGAGACAGCTGCGGCGTTAAGAGACAAAGAGTTGAACCTGATTACAGAAATTGAACAGTTAGATGCTGAATGGAAAAAAGATAATCCAGGATTAAAAGATGCTAAAGTAACAGGAGACGATATAGCTGAAGTTGTATCTTTGTGGACCCATATTCCTGTTACGAGGCTAGACTTAGAAGAAAAACAGAAACTAATTACAATGGAAGATGCTTTAAAGCTAAACATAGTGGGTCAAAATGAAGCTGTTACTGTGATTTCTAAGGCCATTCGTAGATCTAGAGCTGGATTGAAAGACCCAAAAAGACCAATTGGAGCTTTTCTGTTTTTAGGTCCTACTGGTGTGGGAAAAACTCATAGTGTTAAAAAATTAGCTGAGTATTTGTTTGGTGAGGAAGACGCGATGATTAGATTAGATATGTCTGAATTTATGGAAAAACATTCTGTTTCTAGATTAGTAGGTTCTCCTCCAGGATACGTAGGCTTTGATGAGGGAGGGCAACTTACAGAAGCAGTAAGAAGAAGATCTTATTCTGTAATACTATTAGACGAGATTGAAAAAGCTCATCCAGATGTTTTTAATGTTTTGCTACAAGTTTTTGAAGACGGACACCTAACAGATTCTAAGGGTAGAAAAGTTGATTTCAAAAATACAGTAATTGTTATGACCTCTAATTTGGGCTCAAATCTTATACAGAGTAGTTCAAATCTAGGATTTATAATCGGTAAGCATAATACTCAAGAGCTTGATTATTCAAGGGTAAAGGATAGAGTTCTTGAAGCGGTTAAGGATCCTGCTAATGGATTTAAACCTGAATTTCTAAACAGAATAGATGCCACTGTTGTATTCCATCCTCTTAGTATGGAGCAGATTGTTAGTATTGTTGACATTATGCTAAGAGATATTCAAACCAGAATAATAGAGCATGGTTTAGTTTTAGAAGTTACTAACAAGGCCAAAAGATATTTAGCTGAAAAAGGATTTGATCCTAAGATGGGAGCAAGGCCACTAAGAAGGTTAATTCAAGATGAAATAGAAGATATAATATCTGATAAACTCTTAAGAAGTGAATTTTCACCAGGTCAAACCATTGAGCTTGATATAAAAAATTCATCGATACATATAAAAAAATCTAATAAAAAGATAAAAAAGCATACTAGCGAAGATTTAGACGATAAAGAAGTAATTGTTTCCTAATTCGTAAAATAAGGTAATAAAATTTTTTGAAAATAATTAATTCAAAATTAAAAAATCTAGAAAAAATTTTACGAAATTATGGTTCAGTAATTGTTGCATTTTCTGGTGGAGTGGATTCTACATTTCTGATGTATGTCGCCAACGAAGTGCTAGGAAATAAATGTATAGCTGTCACAGCAAAATCTCCGAGTATTGCACCAGAAGAATTAGAATTTACAAAAAAAGTAGCAAAACAATATTCTTGGAATCATAAAGTCATAAAAACTTTGGAATTTAATAATCCTGAGTATATTAAGAATGCTCCGTCACGTTGTTTTTACTGTAAAACTGAACTTTATACTCATTTGAATGAGCTGTCAAAAAAGATAAATCATAAAATTATTATTAACGGGGCAAATATTGATGATACTAATGATTTTCGTCCAGGGATGAAAGCTGCAAAACAGCATGAAGTTTTTTCTCCACTAATAGATGCTAAATTCACAAAAAAAGAAATTCGATTACTATCTAAGAAATTTAATTTACCAACATGGGATAAACCCGCTCAACCTTGTTTAGCCTCTCGGATACCATATGGTACTCCTGTATCAATAGATTCTTTGTCAAAAATAGGTCAAGCAGAGTCAAGCATAAGGAAGTTAGGGTTTAAGATTATAAGAGTAAGGCACTATAATGATTTAGCCAAAATAGAAATACCCCTTAAAGATTTCAAGAAATTCCATAAAAAAAAGCATGAGATTGAAAATATAATTTTTGATTGCGGTTATAAATCATTTGAACTTGATGAAAACGGTTTCAGGTCAGGAAATCTAAATAAGAATATATTAAAAGTATCAAACTAGGTAGAACTAATGCGTAAAAAAATAGCTTTTCTAGAACTAATTGGGGGTGTAAGTGGTGATATGCTTATTGGTGCATTGATTGATGCTGGGCTTAGTAAAAAAGATCTTCTAAATGAATTGAATTTAATAGATTTACCAGCATGGAATATGGAATCAAAAATAGTAAATAGATGTGCTATTAAGGCAACCCATATTAATTTTGTTGATGAAAAAAATACTCAGAAAAAATATGCTTGGACTGATTTTACAAATATAATAAATGATTCTAGATTACCCGACAATGATAAACAAAAAATAAAAGATATATTTAACATACTTATGGTAGCGGAAAGCAATGCTCATAAGGTAGATTCTAGTGAATTACATCTACATGAACTTGGCACAATTGATACTATACTGGATGTTTCGGGATTTGTGGTAGGTTTAAGATTGCTAGGCATAAGTGAATTATATTGTTCCTCCTTGCCGATCAGTGTAGGTGTAATAAGCAATTCTCACGGTATAATGACCTCGAATTCTCTAGCTACTATTGAAATTTATAAGGCTTATAATTTGCCGGGTAGATCTAGCAAGATTGAGTTTCACAAAGAAATGGTTACACCTACAGGTGCAGCAATAGTGTCGTCGCTATGCAACTTTAAAGGAGTTGAATTTGATATTTCTTCTATTTCTTATGGAGCAGGAACAAATAATCCTGAAAATTATCCTAATGTATTAGGTTTTTGGACTGGAGAAAAATTTTATAATAATCAAGAAGATTTATTATTATTAGAAACAAATATTGATGATACAACTGGTGAGGTGCTTGGGTATACAATGGAAAAATTATTTCAATCAAATGCAATTGATGTTTGGTTTACCCCTATACAAATGAAAAAAAATCGTCCAGCAACACAATTAAGTGTATTAGCAAATTCATCAGATTTAGATGAAATCAGTAGAATAATGTTAGTAGAAACTTCTACATTAGGAATAAGAATAAAAAGGATTGACAGAATCAAGGCAGACAGGGAAATACATGAGATTAAAACTAACCTAGGTAATGCTAGGGTAAAAATAAAAAAGATAAATGGAAAAGTTATTAATTTTTCTCCCGAATATGAAAGTTGCAAAATTATTGCAAAGCAAAAAAATATTTCATTAAATGATGTTATCAGTCTAGTAATTCAAGAATCAAAAAATAAGCTTTCTTGATATTAATTAGCAAAAATAATTTTATTTTTCAAATTAGACTATATTAGATGTATTGACCTCCACCTTTCACAGTTTTAACATCGTAGAGTGGAATATGCCCTAGTAGCTCAGTTGGCTAGAGCAGCCGATTTGTAATCGGCAGGTCGCGGGTTCGAATCCCCCCTAGGGCTCCATACAGTATGTATTGGTAAAATGGTTTTTAAAAGTTTAACTTTTGAACTTTATACCTTGCAGGGGTTGGGGAGTGGTTAAACCCAGCAGACTGTAAATCTGCCGCTTTATGCTTCACAGGTTCGAATCCTGTCCCCTGCACCACTAAAAAGGGTTTTTTTAACATGGAAAAGCCCGCATAGCTCAGTGGTAGAGCGCATTCTTGGTAAGAATGAGGTCCCGAGTTCAATCCTCGGTGTGGGCTCCAAACTGCGCAAAAAAATATATAATAATGCCTTAGCATTACAATATTATTCATATATAATATATAATAATAAGTTGAAACTTTAATTTTTATATGAAACTTTAATTGTTAATAAAATTATAAATTAGGATATTTCTTAGGAGATTGAGAAAAGATGGCTAAACAAGTATTTGATAGAAGTAAACCTCACGTAAATGTGGGAACAATAGGTCACGTTGATCACGGTAAGACCACTCTAACTGCTGCAATAACAAATGTACTCGCTTCAGTTAATAATAATGTACAGGCAAAAGCGTTTGATGAAATAGATAATGCTCCTGAAGAAAAGGAGCGAGGTGTTACTATAGCGACTACTCATACTGAGTATGAGACTGAGACTAAACACTATGCACACGTAGATTGTCCTGGTCACGCAGACTATATAAAGAATATGATTACAGGAGCTGCGCAGATGGATGGTGGAATACTTGTAGTCTCTGCTGCTGACGGACCAATGCCTCAAACATATGAGCACATTCTTTTAGCTCGACAGGTTAACGTTCCTAAACTGGTTGTTGCATTAAACAAGTCAGATACTGTAGATGACGAAGAGCTACTAGAACTTGTTGAATTAGAAATTAGAGAATTATTAACTAAGAATGGTTTTCCTGGTGATGATATACCTGTTGTAAAAGTTAGCGCACTTGAAGCACTTGAAAATGCTGATGACCAAGATAACAAATGGGTTCAGTCTATTCACGAATTAATGAAAGCTGTCGATGATTATATTGAAATTCCTGATCGCCCAGTAGACCAACCCTTCCTAATGCCAGTAGAAGATGTATTTGGAATTAAGGGTAGGGGAACAGTGGTAACAGGAAGAGTTGAAAGAGGAATAGTAAAAACCGGTGATGAAATAGAAATTGTTGGTTTTGGAAATACAGTAACAACTACAGTCACAGGGGTTGAAATGTTCCACAAAACATTAGAAGAAGGTCAACCTGGAGACGCCGTCGGAGCTCTTATTAGAGGTATTGAACGAGAAGATGTTTCCAGAGGTGCTGTTTTATCTAAGCCAGGGTCAATAACTCCTTTTACTAAAGCTAAGGCTCAAGTTTATGTTCTAACTAAAGAAGAGGGTGGTCGACACACTCCGTTTTTCTCCGGATATAAACCTCAGTTCTATATCAGAACGACTGATGTAACAGGTGAATTGACTCTTGAAAAAGGAGTTGAAATGGTTATGCCTGGAGATAACACTGTTATGAATATAGAGTTAATGTACCCAGTTGCCTTGGAAGAAAACTTAAGATTTGCTATTCGAGAAGGTGGAAAGACAGTTGGATCTGGAGTAATAATCGAAGTAGAAAAATAAAGTACTTTAATTACTGCAACAAAGAAAGTTAAATTATGGCAAAGAAAAGTGCTGTCAGAACTTTGGTTGAGATGATCTGTACTAACCCCGATTGTCAACCATATAGTTATCATACAGAAAAAAATAGAAGAAATACTCCAGATAGGATAGAGCTAAAAAAATTTTGTCCTGCTCCTACTTGTAGGAGAGTAGAAGTATTTAAGGAAAAGAGGTAAATTTTGGCTAGGAACACAGTTAGAGGTTCTTCGGGTCCAGGGATATCTAAATCTTCTGGTTTTTCTCTTTTTAGATTTTTTTCAGAAGTTTTTTCTGAATTAAAAAAAGTTTCTTGGCCTACACGACAAGAAGCTACCAGATTGACTGTACTTGTGATTGTTTTATCCACATTTATAGGTATTATTTTAGGTTTAGTTGATATGCTATTTGCTAAGTTGTTTTCAATATTTTCAGGTGGGGGATAATTAATTGACAACTACATCAAATGAAAACAATAAAATTGTTTCTGGTTGGTACATGGTTCATACTTATTCTGGACATGAAGATCGTGTTCAGCAAAATCTTGAGCAAAGAATTAAGACTATGGATCTTAAAGATAAAATCTTTGATGTTGTTGTTCCAAAAGAAGAAGAAGTTCAAATCAAGCAAGGCGAGAGAAAAACTGTTGAGAAAAAAATGTATCCGGGATACATTATTATTCACATGATTATGGATGACGACACATGGTATGCTGTGAGAAACACTCCAGGTGTTACAGGCTTTATTTCTATGGTTGATGAAAACGAACAAAGACCCAAACCGGTTCCGCTTGAAAAAGAAGAAGTCGATAGAATCAAAGGGAGAATGGAATCTGATACACCACAGGTGAAAATTGGGTTTCAGGTTGGCGAGGCTGTCAGAATTAAAGATGGGCCATTTGCAGACTTCATGGGAACTGTACATGAAGTATACCAAGACAGAGGTAAAATTAATGTTCATGTTTCATTTTTTGGGCGAGAGACACCAGTTGAATTAGATTTTTTACAGGTTGAAAAATCATAAGTTTTATAAGAAAAGGATAAATTTTGGCAAAAAAAGTTCAAACAATTATTAAATTGCAACTCCCAGCTGGTGGAGCTACACCAGCCCCTCCTGTCGGCCCTGCGTTAGGCCAGCATGGTGTAAATATAATGCAGTTTGTTAAGGAATATAATGAAAAATCAGCATCATTATCAGGAAATATTGTTCCTGTTGAATTAACTGTATATGTAGACAAATCATTTACTATTGAGTTAAAAACTCCTCCCGCCTCTGACATGATCAAGAAAGCGTCAGGTATAAAAAGTGGCTCAAGCACTGCAGGTTTAGAAGTTGCAGGCACAATAAAGAGAGATAAAATTAAAGAAATCGCTGAGACAAAAATGCCTGATTTGAATGCGGATACTATTGAATCTGCTATGAAAATCATAGANGGTAGTGCTAGAAGCATGGGTATTCAGGTAGTAGATTAATTTAGGAGTAAAATNAATGGCAAAGCAAAGTAAAAGATNTTTAGATATAAGTAAAGANGTTCAATCTTCAGAATATNCACCTANTGAAGCGGTAGATTTAGCAAAAAAATTNTCAAAGGTAAAATTTGATGAGGCTGTAGAATTNCACGTTTCAACNAATGCTGATCCAAAGCAAGCTGACCAAAACTTGAGAGAAGTTGCAGAATTACCNCATGGTACTGGAAAAGATGTAAGNGTNCTNGTTTTTGCTCAAGGTGATGATGCCAGAATAGCTNAAGAAGCAGGGGCTGATTATATTTCAGACGATGAATTGGTAAAAAAAATTGAAGATGGATGGGCTGAGTTTGATGTTGCAATAGCTACTCCAGANCAGATGCCTAAAATAGGTAAATTAGGTAGATATCTTGGNAGAAAAGGTCTGATGCCTAACCCTAGAACAGGTACNGTTGTTCAACCTGAAAATATTNCATCTGCAATTGATAGCGCAAAAAAAGGAAGAGCAGAGATCAAACTCGANAAGGGTGCTAATATACATGTTAGGATTGGAACTGTTAAGTTTGAATCTAATCAGTTGCTAGANAANTTAAGTAGTGTCTACTCAACNATAATTCGTAANAGGCCAGATAGTATTAAGGGCTCATTAGTAAAAAATGTTTCAATGTGCACAACTATGGGNCCTTCNATNCGTCTAAGTCANACAGAACTTGAAAAATTAGCTAGTGGAAGCAAATAAATTTTCCATTTTTTNAAAAAAGATATATAATTATATTTATAACTTAATATAGTAACCACAGACAGATGGTCTAAANGATAATGTCAAAAGACACCATCCGAGGTTGATAATTTTTTTTGAANCCCCAGATACTTTTGTCTTGGGTTTTTTTTTGGGAGAATTTATGCCAACAGAAAAAGGAAAAGCTCTAGTAGCTGAAATGTCTGAGATTTTTTCTAATTCTTCTTTGATTATTGCTGCAGAATATAGAGGTATTGATGTTACTCAAATGACNGCTCTGCGNCAACAANTGAGATCAAAAGGTGCAAGATTTAAGGTGATNAAAAACACTTTTGCAAGAATTGCAGCTGATGAATCTGGTAANTCTTCTTTGAAAGATGTTATGAATGGTCCTATTGGCTTTGTTGTTTCAGACTCTGATCCNGCNGAAGCNGCNAAGGCGTTGGTAAAGTATGCNTCAGAAAATGATCTNCCTATCAATATANTAGGTGGTATGTTAGANGCNGATTTNCTTGANCAATCTAAAATAAAAAGTTTAGCAACATTNCCTTCTAAAGAAGAATTATTATCAAAGATGATGGGTTCAATGAAAAGTCCGGTNTCAGGTATTGTTATGGTGATGAACGGTCCTATTAGAAGCTTNGTAAATGTTTTGCAGAGACATGTGGANAATAACCAAGAAAACTCTGNGGCTTAAGAAAATATTAAATATAAGGAANTAAAAAATTATGGCTATAAGTAAAGAAGAATTAATTGAAGAAATCAAAAATATGTCTGTTNTAGATTTAGCAGATGTAGTTAAGGCACTCGAAGANGAGTTTGGNGTCAGTGCTGCAGCNCCCGTTGCAGTTGCNGCAGCTCCGGCTGCTGGTGGTGNNGGAGGAGATNCTGCNCCAGCNGAAGAAAAAGATGCATTTGANGTCGTTTTGAAGGAAGTTGGTGCTAATAANATTGCAGTCATTAAGGCTGTTAGAGAAGTNACACCGCTTGGATTGAAAGAAGCAAAAGATTTAGTTGAGGCAGCTCCTAAGCCNGTNCTAGAAGGTGCTTCNAAAGAAGATTCTGATGCAGCAAAAGAAAAATTAGAAGCNGCTGGAGCTAAAGTAGAAGTTTCATAATTAGAACTAGAAATTATAAATTAACAANAAGATCATAATGTGTANATNTGATCTTTTTGTTTTTAATTATCTAAAATAGATTATGTGANTGACCGCCGTCTATNTTNATACAAGCTCCAGTTATTAGGTCAGCNTGCATAGANGANAGGAAAGTTACTGCGGCTCCTATAGGCTCAGGCCAGCCAAATTTACCCATGGGCAGNTTTCTTTCNATAAATTCATTTACAGTCTCCTCAGAGTTGTTNTTAATAAATCTATCCCATGATCCGCCAGGAAAAAGTATTGATCCAGGTGCTATAGAATTAACTGTAACTCCATCTTTAGCTATAGTCATAGCTAAATGTTTAGTTGAAGCAATCATTGCGGCTTTGGCGGTCATATATGGAGCCGTTCCTCCAAACTCTCTTCCATAAATGGAGGATATATTTATTACTCTTCCCCATTTATTCTTTTGCATATTAGGAACAAGTAATTTCATAAGGGTCACTGCTGACCATAAATTTGCATCCATAACTTTTTGAAAGTCTTCAATTTTCGAGTTTAATAGATCAGATGTACCTAAACTACCCCCAACATTGTTAACTAGAATATCTATGTTCCCAACATCTTTATTAATTTTATCTATGAGATTATTTAGTTCTTTTATATTACTAATGTCAGTTTGATATGCTGAAACATTTATATTTAATTTTCTAATTTCATTTTTAGTATTTTCAAGGTCTTCTGCGCCTCTAGCACAAAGGATTATGTTGACGCCTTCTTTAGCTAAGGCTAACGCTGACTCTCGCCCAAGCCCTTTACTACTTCCAGTTATTAATGCATTTTTATTTCGTATACCCAGATCCATTATTTCTCCATAGTCACTTATAGTTTATTCATTTTTATTCCCCTGGTGATTTTGTACCGTACCAAGATGAATATTCAAAAGAATTTTCAAATTCTTTTTCTATCCCACATTTTTTACATATCCCCGTGCTAACCTTACCATTTGGAGGTTCAATAACCCAATGACAAGGTCCACCTTTATTACATTCGGGGGTTTTTTTTTCAATGGTTTCTTCTTTTTCAGTTTTTTTTGATGGTGTCCTGCTCATTAATCACTTCCTAAATAATATGAAAAAAATTTCTTAAATAATTGTATCCTAATTATCGAAAAATTGTTTAATTTTATACTAAAAATCTACTATTTTATAAATAAAGTTAAATTATAAAGTAATCTTTTTTTTACTTTATTTATCTTAATAAAATCTTGACATATTTTAGTATTCAAAATGTTACAATTTAAGTAATCAATATAATATTAGGAAATCAAATGGATACAATAATATCTGCAAAAAAAGTTGACAAAATTTATAAATCTAACGACTTGTCAGTTCATGCATTAAACTCTGTTTCTTTCAAAGTTAGTAAGGGCGAGATGGTTGCAGTAATGGGGCCAAGTGGTTCAGGTAAAACAACATTATTAAATTGTATATCAGGGCTGGACAGCATAGATTCTGGTCAGATAACGATTTCTGAAAAATCGTTGACAGAATTAAGTGATAATGAGTTAAGCGATTATAGAGCAAAGGCAATGGGGTTTGTGTTTCAATCATATAATTTACTTCCTGTTCTTAATGCTGTAGAAAACGTTGAACTTCCCTTGGTTCTTGCTGGCGTTTCTCAGAAGGAAGCAACTAGTAAGGCGCTAGAAAAACTGGATTTAGTTGGATTGGCTGATAGGGCAAAACACTTACCAACAGAATTATCAGGCGGGCAGCAACAAAGAGTTGCAATAGCTAGAGCCCTCTCAAACGATCCAGCAATTGTTTGGGCTGATGAACCTACTGGAAATCTAGATTCTACTAATGCATCTGAAATTATGAAATTATTAGTAGACCTAAATCGAAAAGATAAACAAACTTTTGTGCTTGTAACCCATTCTGAAGAAATTGGAAGTATGGCAAATCGAATCATTCGAATGAGTGACGGAAAAATTATTGATGATGGAATTAAGAAAAGAAGAAAGAAGCATAAATAATTGGAAACGTTATTTGGTTTAGATACAGATCTTATTTCTAGATATTTATTAGTTTCTACTATTATTCTAACTGTTTTAGTTGTTTTATTATCACTAAGAAATAAAATTTTACTTAAAATTTCACTCAGAAATATACCACGTAGAAAGGCACAATCAGTACTTATTATTTTTGGATTAATGTTAAGTTCTACCATTATCATGTCTGCTTTGGCAATTGGAGATTCTGTATCTTGGTCTATAAAAAATACTGTTATGGGAGGCCTTGGCGAAGTTGATATAGCGATAGTTGATTCAGATGTAGAGAATGGTTTTATAAGTGATGATGAATTGAATGTGATAACAGAAAATGTTAAAAATAACCAAAATCTTGATGGGGTTATTCCTGCAGTAAGATATACATCTCCAATTATGGGTGAAAAATCTGAAAAGACGGTTTCTAATTCAGAGATTGTAGGTTTTGACGTAAATAATACGTATGGTTTTTTTTCAAGACAATCTCTAAAAAGTATAAATGGTTCATTTCTTGAAGAAGATGATCTTGATATTCAGGATAATGAAACGATAATAAACAGATATTTATCAGATGCTATAGATGCAAATATAGGAGACAATATTTTACTTATTAAACCAGGAGATAAAAAAATTCTTAGGGTTGTAAATATTGTGGAATCAAAAGGCTTAGCAGGCGGTGGCGAAGAATCTCCTGCATCTGCACTTATGAATTACAATGTTGTGAAAGAATTTACTGGTGTAGAAGGATATAATTATGTGGGAGTTTCGCTAGAAGGAGGATTAGAAATTGACAGGGAATTATCTAAAGAAATATCTAGTGATCTTCAATTACTATTTATTAGTGATGAAATAACAAATGAAATATTTTTTGCTCTAAAATCACCTAATGTTTTTGAGGCTCTTAAACTTCAAATTGAAACTTTATCAAATGATACTGAAGAAATTAATGTCTTAAACTCTCAAAATTCAAAAGATCTTATAGACACTTTAATATTAGAGTTAGAAAAAGAACAGCCATCTGATGAGTTCAAAAACATAATTAAAGAAGGTATAAATCAAGCTATAATTGGTGGAATCATTGATGGTTTAGAAGACCAGGAGTTATCAGCCTCTTTTGGACTGGCTTTGTCACAACTAGTAGACTTGAATGTTAGGCCAGTAAAGGACGATTTGCTAACATTTGGGGACTTATTAGCTTCAGCTATAACTTTATTTTTTAGCATATTAGGTTCATTTTCAATTATAGTTGGATTGTTACTTATATTCTTGGTTTTTGTTATGCTAGCTGCTTCTAGGCAAACAGAAATGGGGATAATAAGAGCTGTAGGGACAAAAAGAAGAAATCTGATTGAAATGTTTACTTATGAAGGCCTTGTTTATTCTGTAGGCGCTGCACTGGTAGGAACTTTACTTGGGATCATAGTAAGTTTTCTTTTATTCCAACTATTTATTCAAGGTGTAGGTACTGATGACAGATTTTCTTTCCAATACAATGTTAGCCTCAAATCCATAAACATTGCATTTTGTGCGGGATTAATATTAACAGCGGTTACAGTAATATTTAGTTCATTTAGAGTAAGTAGATTGAATATTGTTGTTGCAATTAGAGGCTTACCTCAAGAGTTTGCGATGGAAAAAACTAAGTCATTTAAGCAACAATTTTATGAATTATTATTTTCTCTTTTAGGTCCACTAAGTATTCTATATAAAATAATTTTAGATAAGAAAAATAGAAAGAAGCAGATTTTTGTATTTCTAAGATGGACCATTCCTATTTTGATACTTTTTGTAGGTGCTATAAGTAGAGAAGATTCAAATTTTTATCTTCCAATAATTTTATGGTTATTTGTTTTTTATTTTAAGTTATATCAAATTTTAGCTCCAACCATATCTACTGGTATCCCATTCTTATTCTTTGGCTTTTTTATGGCGTTTACTGGTTTAAATCCAGATTCAAACTTTGGGAGTGAGCAATCTCAAGGCTCTGCATTTTTATGGACATTTGGTGTAACATTAATTTTCGTTGGAACAGGACTATTATTACAAAAATTATTAAACCTAACTAATCTTAGAAAAGATTTTCAAAAAAGAATCTCTATGTCTATGATTGGTATATCAATGTTAATTTTCTGGAGTTTACCTTTCGATGCTTTGGAAGAATTTACCGGCAAACTTGATGGTGATATTGAAATGTTTATTTTATCTGGAGTTTGTTTAGTTGCTGCTGCAGTTTGGATAATTATGTACAATCCAGAGATAATCGTACGCATACTCTCCATATTTTCATACAAATCTGGTAATTTGAGATCGGTTGTAAAGATGTCTATTGCTTATCCAATGTCAGCTAGATTCAGAACTGGTCTTACATTGGCTATGTTTTCATTAGTTATTTTTACACTAATGGTTTTTGCAATAATTATAAATATAAGCGATAGGGTAGAAGAAGAGCCTGATACTGTATCAGGTGGATTTGATATAAGAGCGTCTGTTACTGAGCCAATCATAGACAACAATATAATCGGATTTATTGATTCAAGCGAAAAGATTAGTATTGATGACTTTAGTGTTATATCTTCCCAAGCCTATTTTCCTGCAAGAGCCAAGACTAGCGAGGGTATCTTGCAAAATGCATTCATTGTTTCATCTGATGACGAATGGTTGACTAATAACAGTTATGAACTAACCCATTGGGACAATAAATATGGAGAAACCTCAAAGGAAGTTTGGCAATCTGTGGCAAATAATCCAGAGCTTGTAATAGTTGGTGCAAATGTTCTTACTGGCGGTTCTTTTGGTTTTCAAGATGATCAATCGTTTACTATAGCCGAAATTGATCCAAGCGCTACAGGTCAGATTAGTGAAATAGATATAACTATAGCTCCTCCTTCTGGAGTCAAAACAAACCTTACAAATATAGATAAAAAAGTTGTTGGAGTTCTAGATATATATGCTGATTCATTAGAGTTTGGTCAAGATGGCCCAGTACCATCTCTAATATATATGAATGCTGAAATACTAGATGAAATATCCAATGAAACAACTCCTTATACAAACTTTAAATTTCGTCTCAAAAATCCTGATCAATCACTAGATTTTACAAGGATGCTAGAAACAGTATTTATAGAAAATGGTATGATAGCAGTTTCAACAGAGGAATTGATTGATAGACAAAGCGCTCAAAGCAATGCTTTCAACCTTTTATTTCAAGGATTTATGGGATTAGGTTTATTTGTCGGCATATCAGCTTTAGGAGTTATTTCATTCAGATCAGTAGTTGAGAGAAGGCAATCTATAGGTTTGATGAGAGCATTGGGTTTTAATAAAAAAATGATACAAATTCATTTTTTACTAGAATCAGGTGTTATTGCATTTATAGGTTCAGTAATTGGAATACTTCTTGGAACAATCATAGGGTGGAATATTTTTCAAGACTTTAGAGATGAAACCGCTACAGCTACATTTAGTATTCCTTGGCCCACAGTTGTTATAATCACTTTTATTGCTATAGTATTTTCATTGTTAAATACCATAATCCCAGCCAGACAAGCTTCTGCCATCAGTCCTTCCGAGGCACTGAGATATGAGTAAAAAAATAAATATTTCTGCAGGAGAATTTCTTACTACTGCTACATTAAATAATTCAAGTTGCTCAGAAAAATTTTATGATAGTTTGCCTTTAGAAGGATCTTGTCAATTTTGGGGAGATGAACTTTTTTTTTCTACAAGTATTAATATTGAGGAGGATGATCAATCGTTAGAAGTAGTAAATATCGGAGATATTGCTTTTTGGCCACCAGGCTCAGCCTTTTGTATTTTTTGGGGACCAACCCCAATGAGTCAAGGTAAGGAAATAAGACCAGCCTCAAAAGTAAATTTACTTGGTTCTATAGATTCTCAATTATCAAAAATTAAGAATATAAGTGCCGGGACAAAAATTTTATTGTCAAAATATGAGGAAATTTAATGCCAGAAAAATTTACTGATTATATGAAAAATTCACATATTGAACTATGGAATAAATCGCATGTCAATCATCCTTTTATAATTTCAATGAGAGAAGGAAATCTTGATATTGAAAAATTTAAGTACTTTATGATTCAGGATTATCTCTTTTTGATAGATTATTGTAAGGTCATTTCTTTAGCTGTAACGAAGGCAACAAACCTAAATTCTATGAATCATTTTTCTTCTTTACTCAATGAAACATTGAACTCAGAAATGCAATTACATAGAGATTTCTGTTCAGAAATTGGTATACCTAATAAGGATCTTGAATCAGCCTCAGCAATGCCTGCTACATCATCTTATACAAACTACCTATTATCAACGGCATATAATAATACAATTGAGGAAATTGCAGCTTCATTACTCCCATGTCAATGGGGGTATGATGAGATAGGTCGCAATCTTGAAAATTCCACAAACGCTAAAGATGTAGTTTTTATCAATAAATGGATTAGCGGTTATACTAATAGTGAATATAGGGACCTAACGAAGTGGCTTATTAATTATGTTAATGAATTAAGTGATAATGCTTCAAATACTACTAAGAAAAAAATGATGGATAAATTTCTTCATAGTATAAGATACGAATATCTTTTTTGGGATTCTGCGTGGAACTTAGAGGGTTGGTTCGATTAGGAAATTTTTGTATAATTCCATCAAAGGGGGAAAATATGACAATTGTAAAAAGGTCCAACCAAAATATATCAAATCCATTTGATGGATCAGAAATGTTACTTATGGCAGGAGAAAGCACGGGTGCAGGAATGATCACAGTAGCAGATTTATTTGTTGATCCAGGTGCAAAATCAGTATATCATTTTTATGACAATACCGAGGAATCTATTTTTGTTGTTGAAGGGGATTTAGAATTTAGATTAGGCAACAAAAAATTTTCTGCATCTTCAGGAGATTGTGTTTTGGTCCCTCAAGGTATAGGACATGGTCTTGAAAATATTGGAAGCACTAAAGCTAGATTAATAATAGTATATCCACATCCAAGTCCAAATAGAGAAGTATTAGATGACGTTGAGTATGAAAATACGTCACCTCCATCATCGGTATTTGTGAGAAAAAATAATGAACCATTTGAATTTCAACCTGGAATTTCAAGATATGATATGGTTGGAGATTTTTTAGGTGCAAAATCTACTTATATTAGTGAATTAATATTCGAACCTGGTTCAATAGCTCCAAATCATTATCATCCATCCCATGAGGAAGCAATGTTTTGCTTAGATGGTAATTTGATGGCGGTTTATGCCAAAGAAAATGGAATTAATCTCGCTGAGGGCGATTGTTTTACTTGTGAAATAGGTATTAGGCATGGTATTTATAACTCTTCTAATAATACTGCTACATTGCTTGCTCTTCATTCGACTCTAAATCCTCCGCCTAGAGTAGATGTAGATTAAAAAGTCAATTGGATAAAATCTTTTACATAATGCTAGCAGGAGCTTTTGGGACGCTTGCTAGATATCTTATAGGTAATATTTTTTCAAGATCTGAAATTAATTCTATTAATTTTAGCATTTTTATACCTAATATGATTGGCTCTTTATTATTTGGGTTTGTTTGGGCAATAAGTTATGAAAAAGGTTGGATTTCAGAACAAGTGAGACTTCCGATATTAGTTGGGTTTATGGGAGCTTTTACAACTTATTCAACATTTGCTTTTGATAATTATCAATTATTTAAAAATTATCAATGGAGTTCATTGTCAATTAATCTTTTAGTTACAAACTTGGGTGGAATATTACTCGTTTATCTAGGTTTTAGATTAGCAAAATTATTTTAGTAATTTTTTCTTGATCATTCAAAAAAGAAAGTTATTTAGAAGTAAACAATGGCTCCCGAGACAGGATTCGAACCTGTGGCCCGCTGATTAACAGTCAGCTGCTCTACCGCTGAGCTACTCGGGAATAAAACTTTCTATCAATTATTATAATCAATTTTTTTCTTATAATGTAAATATTTAATTTTATTATATGATGATTTTCCTACTAACCAAGCGTAAATACCTTCAAAAAATAAAGTTATAGTCCATCCTGCAGCTCCGAGAACCAAGCCTGACATATTAGAAAATACTACGCCATAAATTAACCAAGTCACAAAAGTAATCAGTCTAAGAATATTAATAATAATTATAGGCTTAGTATTTTTTGTACCTAATAAGCATGCCACATAAAATTGTTCAACTATGAGTACTAAGGGTAGTATGGACAAGATTTTTATAGCAGTTATAGAAAATTCTTTTAATTCTGCTTCAGCGCCTAATATATTTCCAAATATGAAGTTTGATAATGGATCATAAAAAGCAATTAAAAATATAATAATTAATCCTAAGATTCCAACAAATATAGCAAACCTTCTTACTAAGTATGGCTGATATTTATTCATTGTGAAAAGAGTTAATGACGTATTTTGAATTCCATTTATTGGTATAAGAATAATATGAAATATTCCCAATGCCATCATTAGTCCTGCGATAGAAAGTTCTGGCTGATTTTTCAAACCCATGGCAGCATTAATTATAGATTGTGTACTCGCTGGCAATATAGCATCAATAATTAGCGGGATGAAAAAAATTAGTAGTGATTTTTGAGAAATATGTTCGGTTTTTTCATTGTACGACAGAACATACTTTTTTGTATCTTTGTAGGTACAAATCCCTAAGAATAAAACTTCACATGTAATTCCTAGTGTAATTGATGATGCAGCAATTGCTGATCCAGATAAGATATCAAAGAAAAAAAATATTGAAGCAAAAGAAAAGATAATAATTATTCCCACAACATTCGACCATAGGGCAATATTCTTTTTACCCAGCCGAAAGGCTGCTCCATATAAATGCATTCTAATTATCATTAGTCCTGGAAAAGGGATTAACCAATTTAAAGCTTTTGTAACACTTGCAATCAATGATTCATCAATTATGAATACTTCGGTTAATAAGAAATTAGATAAAGGGCCATGAGTTATAAAAATAGCAATCATAGTAACAAACAAAACGCAATAGGATAAAAATTTTCTAAGTTGTTTTATTGATTGAGAGCTTGTAAAAAATATTATAGTCAGCCCTTGTGTTCTAAGATGAGGCAAACCTACAAACATCATAATAAAAAAAGCTATACTGTACCCAGATATAGATTCTTCAGGGTTTGTTGTTCTTGCTAATAATGCTGAAAGAAATGGTATTACTGCTATTACTACGCTCATACTAGCAGAAACCGGCAACAAAATAGTTATTGCATCGATAAAAAATTTTCTATTATTGTTCATATACTTACTGAGTTTTTATGTATAGGAGATTTTAGTACATACTTAATAATAAAATCCTACTTAATATAATATATAATTTATTTATGCACTTATTTAATGATAAGGATTAGAAATGACAGTAAAGAGTAAGAAATATCATATATCAGGTGAACGCCTAGAAGAATTACAACAGATTGCTGAAGAAAATATGTTTATGCACGCATCTCAGCTTAATGATTGGAGAGGTAAGCTAAACATTTTTGTTAAGGGAGAAGGAGTTTGGGTAGAGGATGCAAAAGGGAAAAAATATTTGGATTCAATGGGTGGTTTATGGTACAAAGCTGCCGGATATGGGAGAAAAGAAATAGCTGATGCAGTTTATAATCAAATGACTCAGATTGAATCCTCTCCTTCAGGTTCAGCAACAATATCTCAGATAGAATTAGCAGGAAAAATTGCTAATCTATATCCAGAAAAATCATCTAGATCATTCTTTGTTTCTGGAGGAGCCGAAGCAGTTGAAACTGCTGTAAAGATGGCGAAAAAGTTTTCTATTCTTAATGGAAAACCTGGTGCATATAAAGTACTGAGTCGTAGATACTCATATCATGGCGGAACTGCTATGGCAGTTAGTTTAGGTGGAGCTAAAACAGCTGATCCGATGGGACCAACAATGCCAGGAGCAATACATGTAACAAATTGGAACTCTTACAGATTACCTTTTTCAGGTGATCCAATTGATGTTGCAATTAAGTGCGCTAATGAATTTGAAGAAGTTATAAAACATCAAGGACCTGAGACAGTAGCAGCAATAATTGCAGAACCCGTATCGGCCGCTTTTGGAATTCAGATCCCTCCACAGGAGTATTGGCAAAGGCTAAGAGAAATAGCTGATAAATATGATGTATTATTGATAGCCGATGAAGTAATCACTGGATTTGGTAGATTAGGTGAGTATTTTGGTCCAATGAATTGGGGGGTTCAACCTGATATAACAACTGTAGCAAAAGCCTTAACAAGTGGATATGCTCCACTTGGTGCAGCGATTGCAACAAAAAAGGTTGCAGATGCTTTCACTGGTGGTCCAGAAGAAACATTTACACATCTTATAACATTTGGTGGTCATCCCTCTGCGTGTGCTGCAGCTTTGGCTAATTTAGAAATTTTTGAAAAAGAAGATCTTGTTGGAAATTCAAAGAAAATGGGTAATTATCTTTTTGAAAAATTATTAGAGCTTAAAAAATATGACATTGTTGGTGATATTAGAGGTGGTTTAGGTCTTCTCGCAGCAGTAGAATTTGTTGCTGACAAAAAAGAAAAAGTTGCATTTCCAGCGAGTGCAAAACTAGCTCAAAAGTTACCAAAATTCTTATTTGATAGAAATATTGTTACATTCAGAGCTGGAGATATTATTTCAATATGTCCACCTTTATCCATTACAAAAAATGAGATAGATTATTTGGTAGATGCAATAGAAGACTCAATTATTCACTTAAAAAAAGACTTAAATACTTAATTCTTAGATACTTTTTTCTAGCAAAATACAAAAAAATTTGTTATCTTTCATTGACTATATACATTAAAAATATGTTTATTTTTTATAAAAACTAAAAATAGGGATAAGATATGCCTAGAACAGCTAAATCAACAACTAAAACTAGCAGTAAGTCAAAAGCAACTGCTAAGTCCAGGGTCACCAAATCAAAATCTACCGCAAGAAATGTAGATACTGATGGATTTGGTAAGAGTGCTTTGTCGGATGAAGTAGTCTTAGAGGTAAAAAATCTTGAGACACATTTCACAACAAGGTGGGGTACAGTAAAGGCCGTAGATGGAGTTAGTTATCATGTTAGAAGAGGTGAAACTCTAGGAATTGTTGGGGAGTCTGGTTCAGGAAAATCAGTTACAGCTTTTTCTCTAATGAGATTAGTCCCATCACCTCCAGGAAAAATTGTTGGAGGAGAAGTAAATTTGAATGGTAGAGAATTACTTGGATTATCTGAAAAAGAAATGACGCAGGTTAGAGGCGGAGAAATCTCAATGATTCTACAGGATCCTATGCAAGCACTTAATCCTGTTTTCAATATTGAAAATCAAGTTGGAGAGGCAATAAAGATTCACCAAGGACTTAAGGGTGATTCATTGTGGAAAAAAATTGTAGACTCTTTACAAAAAGTTAGAATTCCTGCTCCTGATACTCGAGCTAAAGACTTTCCTCACCAGTTATCTGGAGGAATGAGACAAAGAGTTGTAGGTGCTATAGGAATTTCTTCTGCACCGTCTGTCATTATTGCTGACGAGCCTACAACATCCTTAGATGTAACGATACAAGCAGCATATCTAAGGCTTTTGAGACAAATTCAACAAGAAGAGGGCGTAGCAATTATCTTCATAACGCACGATTTTGGTATAGTTGCCAAAATGTGTGATCGAGTAGCAGTTATGTATGCCGGTAGGATTGTTGAGGTAAGTGATGTTAGAACTATATTCAACGAACCATTACATGAATATACTAAAGCGTTAATAGGTTCTGTCCCAAAACTAGAGGAAAAAACAGGAAGGTTGCCTCAGATTGAAGGCCAACCTCCACTTCTGTATGATCTTCCAGAAGGCGATGCTTTTGCTCCAAGATCTCCACTAAAATTTGATGAAGCAGACGCAAAAAGTAGGCCTCCGCTAGTAGAGGTCAAGCCTGGGCATTGGGTACAGTTGTCCAAAAGTTCAGTTGCAGATTATGACAAATTCTCTCACTTAATAGAAAAATAATTAGGAATAAGATAAATGACTACAAAAAATAAAACAAAACAATCAAATTCTAATATACCTAATGCTCCTGGCATTAAGTCTAATTCAGATCCAATAATATCAGTTAGGAATTTAAAGAAATGGTATCAAGTTGGTGGAGGTATTTTTAATTTTGGAGCGAAAAGTTATCTTAAGGCAGTTGATGATGTAAGTTTTGATATAGAAAGAGGTAAAACATTTGGACTTGTTGGTGAATCAGGATGTGGAAAAACTACTACTCTAAAGGTTTTACTTGGGCTTGAAGAACTCACGGGTGGAGAAATATATTATGAAGGTGAAGATGTAGCTAAAATGTCAAAAGAAAGAAAAAATGAATTCAGAAGATCTGTTCAGGCAGTTTTTCAAGATCCATGGTCTTCATTAAACCCTAGGATGAAAGTAGGTTCGATTGTTGGTGAGCCTTTAGAAATACAGGGTAAAATGACCAAAAAAGAAATTTCTCTTCGTGTGGGTGATCTTCTTAGCGAAGTAGGATTAAACCCTTATCAAGCAAATTTATACCCTCATGAATTTTCAGGTGGTCAAAGACAAAGAATTGGAATTGCGAGAGCTCTATCATTAAATCCTAAGGTGATAGCACTTGATGAGCCGGTTTCTGCACTAGATGTTTCTATCCGAGCTCAAATAATGAACTTATTGGTAGATCTACAAGAGGAACATGGTCTAGCTTATTTATTAGTAGCCCATAATCTTGCTACTGTTCGATATATGTGTCATGATACAGCAGTTATGTATCTTGGAGTTGTACAAGAATGTGGAGACACTGAAGCTATATTTAATAATCCAATGCACCTATATACAAATGCGTTAGTATCAGCAGCATTGCCTTCACACCCTGATATACAAAGGGAAGAATTTTTGCTACCAGGAGAAGTTGTATCTCCTATTGATCCTCCTCCAGGAGATGTATTTATGACTAGAACCCCTTTGAAGGTGGATAAATCTCACAAGTACGCTAATGAAAGACCTCCATTGGTAGAGGTTGAGAAAGATCATTGGGTAGTTAAAACCCCATGGTCTCTAGCAGAAGATGCTGGCTTAAAAGTTCAAATTGAGGGCCACAAAGGCGTCTAGTTTTTAGATCGCTCAATCAGTATTTTCATAACTTTTTAGTGTTTTATTCTGGTATAATTGTATATCGTCTTACATATTAAAAAGGAATATAATCATGAAATTTAAGATTACGATGATAAGCATAATTTCAATTGCACTTACTGCTTGTGGTATCGTTGATACTGAAGCTGCAAATGAGGCATTGGACTTAAAAGCGCAAGTTCTTGATATACAGGCTAACCAAATAGAGCCTATATTAGAACAATTAAGTGTTTTAAAGGATGAAATAGATCCTAAAGAACAAGAAATTGAAGAACTTCAAGATCAAAGAGATAGATTTTATGAAGAGGGTGAGAGAATTGGGCGAGATTTTGAAGACGAAATGAATCAAAAATATGAAATGTTATTCCGTGGTGGAGACGAAGCTAGAGATGAATTCTACGACGCAGTAGATGACCAATATAAGGCTCTTGATAAAGAAAGACGAGATTTTGATCGTAATCAAGAAGATATGTGGGATGCTATAGAAGATCAAACACAAGATATCTGGCGTGCGTTTGAAGATGAAAGATACAATAGACAAAAAAGTATTCAAGATGCTTTTGCTTTCATACAAGAACAACAAAATGCTATCCAACTAGAAGAAATGGAGATAGAGGAGAAAAGGTTTGATATTGAAGACCAAATGGATCCACTATACGAACAAATTGATGCTTTACATAGGCAACAAGAAGATATATGGCATAACGAAGAAAATAATATAGATTACAGGGCTATTATCAATGATAAACATCAGCAAATGGATCAACTACATGATCAAATGGAGGGGGCATGGGAGCAGGCAGAAGTTGATTGGGCTATGTTAGATACACTTAGAGATGAAGCATATGCTACTCATGAAGCAAAAATGAATGAAGTTCAACAATTGAGAACAACAAGTTACGATCAGGATGAGACTCAATCTGATGCATCTGGAGCTAGCGAATCGCTAATAGCTCTTGAACAAAAATATAATAATGACGTAGCAACATATCAATCACTAATCGCTGAGCAAGATAATCTTATCGGACAATTGTCATCTGCTTCTGCTGATTCTGGTGCTATAGATACTAGCTCGCTTATTGCCGGAGTTGAAGCTGCTAGATCGAATCTTACGTCTGCAGAGGAAAATTTGGCTAATACACCTGCTACGATAATTACTGGTGGAGAAGATAACCCTGAATATGCTGCAGCTCAGGATGCTGTAACTGTAGCTCAAGCAGCATTAGATGCTTTGACACCAACAGACGCTGAAGGTAATCCAACAGCTGGATATGCTGATGCAGAAGCTGCTTTACAGTCTGCTCAAAGTAACTTAGAAGCAACACCTGCTTCATTACCTGAAACAGAGATAGCAAACCCTGCAGTAGCAGATATACAAGCAAGAGTATCCTCTCTGCAATCAGAGTTGGCTTCAAAAGAAGCTGAACTTGCTTCAGCACAAGAAGCTAAGGCAGCTGCTGGTGATAATTCAGCTAACCCTGAACTAACTGCTGCTTATTCTATGAAAGCGGAGTATGAAGCAATTCTTAATGAAATTGGTACAACCTTTGTAAATGAGAAAGCAGTATTAGACAATCAGATAAATGCGGGTGGATCTTCACAACAGGTTGATATACAAGGAGTTGAAAATAATATTCAGGCTCAAATAGATGAAGTTGATCAATGGCTAACTAATAGACTAGCTGAGATTGATGCTGCTTCATTTGGTGACCAAACAAAACCTCAAAATGTTCAAGCTCTAGAAAATGAGATTAAACTTTTAGAGGACCAGATTAAGCAAGTTCACAGAGAAGAAGAGAACTGGCACAAAAACAGAGAGCAAAATGCAAAAACTCTACGATTACAAATCAGAGACTTGCAGGATAATCAAATTCAACCGCTCGAAGATGAAAGGAAAGCATTAGATCAATCAAGAAGGCCTCTTTCAAAGAAAAGGATGGCTCTTGAAAAAGAAAGAATGCTACTTGATCCGCTTTGGCAAGAATTAGACACATGGGCACAAGAACAACAACGTACAGTTCAAATTCAAATGGATGATTTCCGTGATGAACAGGAAGACATTATAAAAGCAAAAAGAAGAGAGTTAGATGATAAGTATTACGCTCTTGAAGATGAAATAGACAACATCGAAGATGCTTTTGAAGAAGAATTCGAAAAACAATTGAGAGCTTTAGATGATTCCAGAGAATCTTTGATGGAAGAAAAGATGGCTCCTTTGGAAGCTCAAGCACAAGAGTTAGATCAACAAATTGAAGAAAAATTTGCAGCTCTTGATTCTTTGTACCAGCAACAGGCTACTCTTAAAGACGAACTAGAAACGCTAGAGAAGCAAGTTAGAGATCTAGATAGACAGGCCGAATTTGGTGTTCTAGAAGTTATAACTGGCGCTATAGAAAATGCTGAGGAATTAGAAAAAGGTGGTGGAATAGGATTTGAATCATTTATTCCATCAATAAGTGTTGGAGGAGATGAAGGGCCTCCAAGTCCTGGTAATGCTCCATCAACACCAGGCGGTCCAGGTCCAGGTCCGGGTCAATAGAATAGTTATAATTATAGGGGATGAGTATTTCATCCCCTATAATACTTAAAAATATAAGTATAATATCTATATGATTGCCCATCACAAAGTTTGGAAATTAAATGAATATCAAGGATAATCCAGATCTTTTACAAAAACTTATGCAAGATATGGATTCAGCACCAGAAATTTATCGTCCTACCCCTTACTGGCAAGGATATGTTAAACGAATACATGATCGTATAAAAAATGTTGGTTTAGTGAACTTTAGAGATGATTGGGAGATTTCCAAAGGGCATGGACAAATTAGGCCAGTTTTACCCGATATTTACAGTGATAATTCAGCCAAAATAAATATANTAAAGCTTTTACCTAAGTTTCCAATATTTAGTCAAATATCTTCTTTTTATACTAAGCAAATAAANGCTGAACATAATCTTAGAAAATATGAACATGACCAACTAATTTTTTCTCTCAAAGANTTANTATCAACAAATNATGAAATAAAAANCCATATTGANAAACTTACCGAAAGCAGTGCTGGAATCAAGGAAGTTTATGATGATAATATGCATGAATTTACTCTTGATTTCATCACTCATTTAGCCCAAGTGTTCCTATTAAACACTTCTGCTGATATTTATAAATTTAATAGTATTATCGAAATTGGTGGTGGGCATGGAAAATTTGCAGAAATTTTACTCAAATTATCAGATTCAAACCAAACTTATTGTTTTGTAGACATACCTCCTGTCTTATATATTGCAACTGAATATCTAAGATCTATATTTCCGGATAGGATCATTGATTATTCACAAGCAANTGAAATGAGTAATATTGATGAAAAAGATATAAAAGGTAAAATCTTAGTTATACCTCCATGGCTTTTAGAAAAAATAGATATGAAATTTGATTTTTTTTGGAATTCAGCCTCATTCCAAGAGATGGAAAAAAATGTTATTAGTTCATACTTAGATGTCATAACTTCCAAGTGTAATTACATTGGGATAAATTCTCTTGTAAATGGTCATATTGAAGGTGCTGGGGGNCAAAAAGAGCCAATTACCCTTGATTGGATTTCAAGTAATATAATTGCTAAANATTTTAAAGAGATTGAACTTAGAAAAGATTTTGTTGCGAAACGTGCTTTAGAAATACTAAATCCTGGATATGATGTAAAGTTATTTAANAAATAACTTTATATCTATAATAAAAAGCGGCCTATTAGGACCGCTTTTTACATTATTTCATGGCTCCCGGGCCTGGATTCGAACCAGGATTAGAGGATTCAAAGTCCTCTGTCCTACCATTAGACGACCCAGGAATGAACTTAAATTATAAATAAGATAATTATTTATTGGTTAGTTTTTAGTCATTTTTGTTACTGCTTTTTCGTTTATTTCAATTCCTAAACCTGGCTTTTCACTTAATGATATGCTGCCATTTTTTGGAATTATATCTCCTCCATATAATTCGGCTATATCATCTAAAGGACCAGAAAATTCTGTTGAGAACTCGTGAGGTCGTGTTGCATTTTGAATTGAAGCATATACATTCAAAGAAGCGAGGGAGTTTAATCCTGCTTGAGGGCTGTGAGGCATAATTGGTTTATTATAAGTTTCAGCAATATGATATATTCTTTTTATTTCCGAAGGTCCACCCGCTGTAAGAATATCGGGTTGCAATATGTCTGGGTTTCCAAGATGTATTAAATTTATAAACCACCATCTGTACGAATCTTGTTCACCAGCAGAAACAGCTACATCCAAAGAATCTGAAATCTGTTTTAGTCCCATTAAGTCATAATGAGGTATAGGTTCTTCAAAATGATCGATTCCTAATTCTTCAAATTTTCTTCCTTGTTGTATTGCTGTGCTTACTGAGTAGCCATTATTAGCATCAAAACCAAGGTATTCACCATTAGATAAAAATTNTCTAACCAACTTAAACATATCAAAGTCCTTATTTGGATCTATATCTTGTCTCCAACCTTTCCAGTCCATCCTAATCTTGAATTTTCTAAATCCTTGATTCCATCCTTCTTTTACTTTATTTAGCATATCTTCTGGATTCATTTTCCATCCAGAACCAACACTCCAATATAGAGGAATGTTTTTTCTTGCAGGCCCACCCATTAGCCTATGAATTGGTTGGCCTGTCTCTTTTCCTAATATATCCCATAAAGCAATATCAATTGTACCCACAATTTGTGCTGGTAATTTGTATAATTTATCGCTCTTGCCAAGTGCTAATGTTTCCCAATGTCGATCAATCTCAAGTGGATTTTCTCCTATAAGTAGAGGATTTATATATTCTTCAAGATACGTATCAAATATAATTGAACTTTTACCATTTGAGCTTGGTGCATTACTAGAGAAAGCTTCTGAATAACCTGTGATACCAGAATCAGTCTCAATTCTTACTAATGATTTTCCAATCGATAAAGGTGTTGATGTTATCTTGACTATTTTCATATTCGTTTTCTCTCTTGTGTAAGTGATTTTTTCGCTAGTATATTATAAATATTCCAAAATAATAAGTAATTATTGCTGTGTTTGATTAGAAACTATAAATAAAGATTTGTTATCATTACTAGAGCAGAATGTTACTGGGGCCTTAGCTCAGCTGGGAGAGCGCCTGCTTTGCAAGCAGGAGGTAGCGGGTTCGAGTCCCGCAGGCTCCACCAAGAACAAATCAAACTCAAGATAATNCTCTCNNAAATCCNCTAATNATTNNAAAATGTANCCCTNANGTANCCCNTAGAGATTTTTTATTCCTGTTTTTTTGCTTAGTAACACTTAGTAACAACGTNGTAACAGATGTGTTACTGCCGATANANCNATNNCTNATAATCNTATATACATNGAGGGTGTTAGGGTGCTGAAGGTTAGTTGGTTGGTAGTTGGAGTTAGTAGGGGGTATGCTTTGGGAATATATGTATGTAGGGGTAGTGACACCCCTATGACAGATTAACTTTCATAAAGTCCCAAAAAGTCCTCCCTTTAATGTGTTATATTTAACAACATGAAAACCTTTAAGTGGCATGGTATACCAGTAAATATACCTAATAAAAAAATAGAGTTTCAGATAAT
>PAXI01000016.1 GCA_002714425.1 Chloroflexota bacterium | reverse complement strand
AAATTTTAATATTATTACATCAAAAACTTTTGAAATTGAGAATATAAAATTTACACCAATTCCAGTTTTTCATGGAAAAACAAATACAATTTTTGGATATAAATTCGGACAAACTGCTTATATTTCAGATGTATCAGAGATCCCCGAAAGTAGCAAAAATTATTTGTATGATCTTGAGTTATTAATAATTGATGCTTTGCGCCCAAAAAAAACTCATGGTACTCACTTTACGTTGGAGCAAGCTATAGAAAAAATTAAGTATTTTAGGCCTAAAAAAGCTCTATTAACAAATGCTACTCATGACATTCATCACTCAAAAGTAAATAAAAAATTAGAAAAACTATCAAGCATAAATCTTGATGTTTCATATGCTCATGATGGTTTAATAGAAGAAGTATTTATAGATTAATTTATTTTTTTGATTGTCTGTATATTTTCATTACTTCATCATCAGGAGGATAGTATTTACCAGGAGTGAGATTTTCTTTGTCTAATTTTTTTCTTATCCATTCTTCTAGATCATCATATTCAATTGCTTTTATGGCAATATTCTTAACTATTTTTCTGGGAATCACTACAACGCCATCATCATCTGCAACCATATAATCACCTGGCCTTACTAGCACCCCGTCAACATTGATTGAATCATTCGTTGAATAGGGCGTTCCTATCTTTGTTCCAAGGTTCGAAGTCTTACCATAACCCCATAGTCCTAACCCATAATCCTTGACAGTATGCATATCTCTTATACCTCCATCACAAATTAGTCCTTCAACTTTTCTTTGTTTTAACCTGAGAAATTTAATATCACCTCCAATAGACATTATCTTATTTCTCATAGATTCCATAACTATTATATCTCCAGGGCCCGCTAATTCGAAGGCGGCATATTCTGGAGATTCTTCACCGGTAGGTTTTTCAATCATTGCATCAGGCCTAGCAGGTACAAATCTTACAGTTATAGCCCTGCCTATAATTCTTTTTCCTGGATTCATAGATTTGATATTAGGCATATAAATATACCTAGGATCATAGTTATTTCTTGCCAAAACATCTATTATTGCAGTCGTGTTTACGTTCTTAAGTTTATTAATAGTGCTTTGATCTAAAACATGGGCTGGTGTATCATTTATTATTGTCATTGTAACTCCTAATCGTGAATTTTCCTTGATGCGATCATACCACCATCAACTAGTAATGTTTCGCCGTTAACATATTGACCAAGCTCTGAAGAAAGATAAAGAACTGCATTTGCAATGTCACTAGGCAACCCACCTTTCTCTGCCGGTACAAAATTTTTAAAATTTTCAGCATTATGGGGTGCCCCATCTATTGAATTATCTTCAGGAAGACGATTTGAAATAGCTCCAGGAGCAATACAATTAGCAGTTATGTTTTTTCCAGAAAGATCTGCAGCAATTCCTTTTACCATTCTCCTAAGAGCCATCTTAGCAGTACCATAGGCAGTCCAATTTGGCATTGCTACATAAGAATGCACACTGGATAAGCAAATTATTCTGCCATCGTTTCCATTATTTACCATTTCATGAGCTGCTCTTTGGGAGGCAAAAAAATAACCTTTTAATGATAGATTCATCATTCTATCCCAATAAGTTTCATCAGTTTCAAAAAAAGAGCATTGTTGATCAGGAAAAATAGCATTATTAACTAGAACATCAATTTGCTTATGAGAATTGATAAATGAGTCAAATACAGAATTGATACCTGTAATCGTAGAAACATCACCTTTATGAAATGAAGCCTTAACACCATTTTTTTCAATTATTGAAAGATTTTTATTAATGATTTCATCTTCGACTATATCATTAATACCTACGTTAGCTCCATGTTCGGCAAGTTTGATAGCTATACCTCTACCAATACCTTTTCTAGCGCCAGTAATTAGAACATTTTTACCTTCTAGATATTTCATCAATAATCTCCTTATTTATTTTATATATCAATATTATATTCAAATGCTTCTTCCATATACTCACTAACAAATAAAAGTTTAGCTTCTTTAACTACTTTGTTTTGATTTTTTAAGATTTTTACATAATCTAAAATCTGAGATTTATAACTTTCTGAGGATTTTAAGAGATTTTTTAAGTTTTTCTCACTAGTTGTTTTATAATCAATAATTGAATATGATTTATCATCATTTTCAATAAGTAAATCGATAAAGCCTTCTAAATCATAATCATCAATACGGCTCGAAACCCAAATTTCTTTATAATATTTTTTGTTTCTAATACTTTTAATTAATGTTGAACTCAGCAAATTATTACATAAAAAAATAACCTTAGACTTTTCAGATGGTATATCATTTCTGTCACAAAAAACTCCAGCAATATTTTCAAGTTGTTTTATATCTTCAAAATCAATATTTTTCATTATTTCATGAACAACATTACCTATTGTTGAATTTTTAGAATATGCATAATCACCAGATGGATTTTTATAACCATAATCTTCAGATTTTGAAACTATATATTCAAATTGTCTGCTAATATAATCCCGATCATGTATAGAAAACTCAATATTATTATCAGCCTTCGTAATCTTAGAATTGATTACATTTTTTGACTTAAATAATTCTAAAAAACTATTTTTAAAACTTATATTTTTTATTATTTTAGAAACTTCGTAGGGTAAATCATGAATAGAAGATTTTGTTTTCTTAAAAAAATTAAATATGAATAAAAAATTTTCTGATCTTGTAAGTGCAACATAAAGTTTTCTTATGTTTTCCTCGTATTTACTTTCCTGTTCTTTTTCATACATTTGCTGATAATTTTTCATTTGTAAATCTGTAGATAATCTATATGTAAAATCACCTTCTTCTACAATAAGGTTATCAGAGTTGACTGAGTCAATATTTATACCACGACTTTTTGTTGGCAATCCAAACATTATTACTATTGGGAATTCTCTTCCTTTTGATTCATGGATAGTCATGATATTAATTTTACTTATGTTACCATCATGTATATTTTTTAATTTAATAAGTTTTTCATTTTCAAAAAATTTAATTAAAGATTTAATAGGTAAAATTTTACTCGAATCAAAATCATTAAAGACTTGCATTTTAATATACTCTAAATATGCAAACTCATTTTCATAATCATCAGAGAGTAATATTTTATTAACTAGGTCTGTTGCAATCTCAAATTTATCAAAAATTATTGATAAGGGGAGCTTATCAATCAATTGATTTAGTTCATTTAATTTGCTTAAAGATTCAAATACTTTTTTGTTAATTTTAGAAGTTTCAATATTGGAGAAATCAATTAATTTATAATTAAGAGTATTATTTCTTAATTTCCAATTATATATATCATCATCTGAGCAGCCCCACGCAAAAGATTTCAAGGCTGATAATATAGATATTTCATCATTAGAATCGTAAATTGCTTTAAAATTCATCTTTAGTAGATGAAAAATATTAGATTTAATAAAATAATTATCACCAGATATAAGATATGGAATTTTATTTTGTTTAAATATTTTAGATAGTAATTCAGAGTCTTTATTTCTATTAACGAGGACGCAAATATCACCAATATTTGCGGTCCTTCCTAGAGTAGGTAATCTCATATTACCATCATGAATAAATTTAACTAAACTTGAAATCTTTTCAGTAGCATTATCTCTCAAAGAATCAATACTTTTTTTCTCTGTAATTTCTTCATCATAAAAAACTGAGCTCAATCCTTCCGAATAATCTTTATTAAATGTCATTTGTTCGTATTCAATATTTGTGTTTTCAAATAATTTTACAAATAAATCATTAATAAAATTGATAATATTTTTATCGGATCTATAATTAATTTTTAATGATTCATTATCAATATTAATTTTTTCTAAATGTTTCTGTAGTTTATTAATATCAGCCCTTCTAAAACTATATATTGACTGCTTTTCATCTCCTACAATAAATAACGAACCTGATTGAATATTATCCTCATAATCTTTTATGAGATTTGTTGTAATTTGCATCTGAAAAGGGTCAGTATCTTGAAACTCGTCTATGAAAATATGATCATATTTTCCTCTAAAAAAGTCTAAATTGTTCCCTTCACTCAAGATTTCTTTAGCTATAAATATTTGATCATCAAAATTTATTGTGCCTTCAGACTTTCTAAAATTATAAAAATCTTCTACATATTTAAATAAATACATAGAAAACTTTACTAATAAATCATGAATAATTTCATTTCTTAATTCTTGAAAATGAAAGTTAAACTTTTTTAAATTATCCTTTATAAAACTTATATTTGAATCATAGACTGCATTTTTAGTTTTCCAGTTGTCTTTTTTGCCTATATTTATCTTTATTTTATTATTTTTTGAAAAAAAATCGTATATCTCAGAAGGTGAGTTGGATTTATATTTTTTTTTCAATTCAATAATAAAAACTCTAAATTCATCACTTAGGTATAGATATAATTTGTCATCTACTAATTTGTCTATAGAAGAAATATTTCGTTCTGATTCTTTTAGTAATTGAAGTATTTCTTCGTAAAAAAAATATAAGTTTTCATACTTTGAGTTGTAAAATATATTTATATCATGGATTAGATTTTCTTTTTTTTTGCCAGATAAATTAAACGATATTTCACCTAGATGTAAAAATTTAGAATTGAATAATGAAAAAATATCAAATATAAATTTTTCAATAGATTTAGAAAAAAAGAATTGTAGATAAAAAACTAAATTCGTGAAATCCTTATCATTCTTAAATTTATTATATGACCAAGATTCAAAAAACTTTTTTGATAAATCTAGTGATTCGTTTTCTGACAATGTTCTAATGGATTTCGCCAAGGATTTATCTAAATATTTACCTTGGTTTATAATTTTCAATGAAAATTCATGTATAGTACCTATGAAAATATCAGACAAATTTTCATAATTCGTAATCTCATTTCTTATCCTATTATTAATTTCATCAGCTGCAGAATGTGTAAATGTTATTATCACAATCTTTTTAGGATCAACATTAGTGTTTAATAAACTATTAAGTCTTTGGATAAGTTTAGTAGTTTTACCTGTACCAGCTCCAGCTCTAGCATATATGTTTTTATCAAGTTTATCTTTTATATTATCTATCATTTTTTATCCATAGACTCTATAATATTTTTAATATCATCAGATCCTATAAAAGAACCAATAATAATATTTTTATTGATTACTTCGTTACTAAAAACTATCTTACAAGAACAATCAAATGTTTTATGATGAATTTTACTACTAGTTGGGAAAAAATAACCATTATTAATTTTATTTAATATTTTTGTAAGAAGTAACGAAACATCTTTTTTTAAGAATTCAAAACTAAAAATAGATTCATTTTTATTATTTATATACCAATAATTTGGAATAATATTTTTTTTTGAATACTCATTTGCTAGTACTGTAGAATATAAAAATAATTGTGTTGAAAAATAATCTAAAGTGTAAAATTCATTCTTCTTTCTTACTTGGCCTGTTTTGTAATCATAAAGATTAATATCTCCATTATCGCATATATCCAAACGATCAATTCTACCAGTAAATGAGTAAATTTTATCATCAAGTAATTGTAATTTTTTCTCAAACTTAATTTCAGTTGAAGATGTTATGTTATCATTCAACATCTCTTGATTAAGCCAGTCTAATAATAAATTATTCATTTTCTTTTCTTCAATTTCAAATAGATGTATAGGTTTCATGGGAATTAAACTATTTTCTCTATCTAGTCTTATTTTAGAAAATTCAAATAATTTATTTTTATATTCTTCATAGTTTTTATTTATATTTTGTTTTTTCCAATTTATAAAAGACTCTAATATATCATGAATAAAAATTCCTAAATCTTTATTGGAAAAAAATAGTCTACTATTTATTTCATTATTTGTATTAATTTTTAATATGTCATGAATAAAATAATCATACGGACATCTGATATATCTATCCAAGGATGTCGAAGAGAAAGAATCAATTGAATGTTGAAACTTTGAAATTATACCCAGATTATTACTTAGAAAAGTTGAATTATTATAATTATCTAAAAAATGACTTAATTTTTCATTAGATTCTAATAAATTCCTAAGATTTTTCCTGTCATTCACCTTATGAGAGTAATTTATCCAACTAAGTTCATAATCTTTCGAATCTATATAAATTCTATCGTCACCGATACTAATTTTTTCTCTAGTATAGTATCCCGGTGTGTCGATAATCATTTTATAAAAATGATTATTATTATCTATAGGAATGGATGGATTTTTTATCTTGAAAATTTCGATAAATTCTTTTGATGGATTAGATTCAACATATTTATTATTAATTCTAGAATGCGAAAAAAAAATTTTTTTTGAATTGCAAATCATGTTTGCAAGCGTATGATTTCTTTCTTCTATCTTATTATCAAATATGTAAACTTCTTCGGTTGATTGACTTCTATTATTTGATGATTTTGAAATAAAATTTTCAATATAAGATTTTTTATTTTCAAAATTTTGATTCATGCCAATAAAAAAAACATATTCGAAAATACAACTTTTAAAGTCATCAATATGGCCTACAGCTATACCTTTACCAAGGTTATCTTTTTCTGATGGGAATGAAGATAATTGCTCTAAAAACATTGTTATATGAAAAGAGAGTGGGGATGGCTTATTATCTAATGAAATTTTTCTAAAAGTATCAAAGAAAAGTTGAAATCTATCATCGATATCTAAAAATGAAAATTGCTTAATAATTTTATTTATTAAATCAATAAATTGACCCCACAAAAAATTAGATTCTATTTTTTCATCAACAAAGATATTTTTCATCTCTATAAAAAAACTTAATATATTTTGTGATATTAGTAGTTTATTGCTTTCGTATATTTTTTTTGTTAAATCTTGATCAATGTTAATAATATTTTTTTTATATGTTATGAATTTATCCATTAAATCAATGTACATATTTATTCTACTTGAAGTTTGGTCTACATCATATTCAACAAAGTTTAGATTCGCTTCATGTAAAATTTCAATTATTAAATTTGGTGAAACCTTATTATCATTTTTCATGATCTTAAGGTTAGAGTTCTCAAAAATACTTACTACACTTTGGAAATTAAATTTAAATAATAATAAATTAAAAAATTCATTAATAAATCTACCAAGATCTGTTTGAGACAATGCTACCTTGGTAAATGTCGTAGTTGGTAACCCATATTTCTTACAGTTAGAATTTACAATATTAGAATAAATCTCATCATCGTACACTATTGCAATATTATTAATATGTATAGTTTTGTCACTTATTAAAATTTTTTTTATATTTCTAAACAGTAATCTAATTTCATCATGAATATTAAATACAGATGAAACATCAGCAATATTTTTTGAGTGTTTAGTACTAATTTTAGAAAAATTTATTTTTTCTGTACTCATAATTTCAATATCATAAGTATTTATTTCAAAAATATTATTATGATTTAATAAATACTTAAAAAGTTTTTTTTGTAGATTGCTAGCATAATAAATATCAATAAATATAATTTTCCCTAATGATGATATTTCTATTTTGTTTTCAGAAAAAAGATGATAAAGTTCAATAGCAATTTCATCCTCATCCAAATATTTTGAAGATTCTTTTTTATAATCCTTATATGCATATAAAACTTCAGAAAAAAAACTATTCGAGTTATTTATTAATTTATCTACTGATTCTAAATCCATTCTTTGTAATTCAAAAAACAAATAATAAAATTCTGAAATATTATCATAATTATTTGTATCAATAGAAGATGTAAGGTAGTTGGAATTACTTATTGATCTATAAATTAGGTCTTTAGATATTGTTTGATTAATAAATTTTTTGCTTATACTTTTTTTTTGCTTATAATAAATATCATATAAAAAATTCTTATATCTCACTAAGTTTACATTAAATAAACCCATAGATGACAAGTATCTACGTAAATAAAAATTAGAAACGTTTGTAGGGGTAACTATAGAAATAGTTTCCGTAGAATCGATTGATCTTATCTCATTAATTTTATTTTTCAATAATCTTATATGTTTATCTGTAATAACCTGAGACATATACAAATATTATCATGTTTTTTAAGAATTTATAATTTAAATTTTAAAAAAAATGTTATTATAAAATACAATGAACCATTTTATAAATAATATTAGTTTATACCCACCATATCCAGAAGATAACAAAATGATAATATTTGGAATGGGTTGTTTCTGGGGTGCAGAAAGATTATTTTGGGGAATTGAAGGAGTATATGTCACTCTAGTTGGTTATTCTGGCGGTTTTAAAGAAAATCCATCTTACACAGATGTATGTTCTGGAATTACTAATCATGCTGAGGTTGTATTAGTAATATATAACCCTAAAATCACAAGCCTAGAAGATCTTCTGAAAGTTTTTTGGGAAAACCATGATCCAACACAATATATGAGGCAAGGAAATGATATTGGCAGTCAATATCGAAGTACTATTTATACATATAATAAAGAAGATTATGATTTTTGCAATAAAAGTAAATCTAAATATCAGAACATACTAAACAAAGCTAGTTATGGTGAAATTAAAACAGAAATAGAATATCATAAAAATTTTTTTATAGCAGAAGAATATCATCAACAATATCTTGCAAAAATACCAAACGGTTACTGTAATCATGGCTTTTGTCAGGCAGAGTATAAAAAGTAAACTAATTTCATGAAAAAAACTATAAATAGCATATTACCAAACCTTATTATGGGGCTACATCCTTTTGATGGAGTTTCTTATAAGAATGAAAAAATTGACAAAAAAAATTTAGACTTATTTCAAACTACTTCTTCAGTTTCAGAAGTGTATGAATATGTTATAAAAAAATATAATCTCTCAATGGCCCAAATTGATCATATGAATCCTTTATTAAATAGACAACATATTCAAGCTTTACAAGAAACAGAAAAAAAAACCAAAAAGAAAATCAACTTATTAGCATACATACTAATACCAGTAAAATATGAAAATAAAATAATATCATACAGCAAAAGAAGTCACGCAACTCTTTATGATGCAGATATGAATCATATAGGTTATAAAAAATATATCAACAAAATATATAAAGACGAAATATTAAAATATAATTTGAACGGTGATTACAATAATCTAATAACGAATCAAAATACTAAGCCATATACACCAAAGGAATCTGAAAAGTTTACTATAGATTATAATCTACTTGAACAATATATCGGATTTTTTGCAGGGTGTGACATATTAATTGCTGATCCTGGAGCAGAAATAGATTTATTAGCAATTACTGGAAGATTTGATCTTATAAAAGAATATATTAGATTCTTAAGAAAAAAATTCAAAATAGTAATTACCAGCGTTCATCATGCAGGCATAACTATACCTCTATTAGAAGAAAATAATATTGATGTTGATGGATATCTTACTCCGACGAATAAGTTAGGAATGATGATGTTCCCAAACAAAGAAACAGCTGAGTATGCAGTAAAAAATACAAAGAAAACTGTTATAGGTATGAAACCTCTTGCAGGTGGGCGATTTCTTGGCGAACAAGCATTTGAATATGTTTTTGACAAACTAAAAATTAATTCATGTATGTTTGGTATGGGAACAATAGAACAAACAGACAGTACTATAAAATCAGCTTTAAATGTAATAAAATAATATTATTTTTTTATGCCATCACCTGACTTAAAAGCTGATTTCAATAATATTGGAGCAATTATTGTAGTTATGACCGTCATAACTATAGATGCACCAAAGATTGTTTGATCGATTATTCCAGCAGATAACCCTATGCCAGCTATAATTAATGCAACCTCACCTCTAGGCAACATACCTAATGCAATTCTATATGATCCCTTTTTTGTAAAGCCCACAAATAAAGCAGGAAAGCCAGAACCAAACATTTTACTGAAAATAGCAAAGAAAGTTAGCACCGCAGTAAATATAATAGCAGATGACAAAGAAACATCTGGATCACTCCCAAAAGCTGAAAAATCAACTTGCATTCCTATAACAACAAAAAATATAGGTACAAGAAAATCATTAATTGATTTCATAGGTTTTTCTACATGATGCATTAAGTCTGTATCTGATAAAGCTAAGCCCATTGTGTACGCTCCAATAATCATAGCTAATCCGAAATAAATTTCTGCAACAGCTGCAGCAAGCAATGCTAAAGCTAAAACTATGGCTATAGTTGCACCTTGAACATTAAACCACATTATTATCTTAGAAATTCTACTTGCAAGTAAAGAGCCAATAAACATTAATCCTAGCCAAAAGCCAAGGGCTTTAAGAAGTATAGTAACTATTGAGCTTAAAGTAACATTACCATCTGCTGATATACCAACTACTACCGCTAATATAACTATACCTAAGACATCATCAACAACTGCAGCTGCTAGAACAGTTACTCCTTCAGGTGATGAGAGTTTCCCCATATCTGTTAATACTCTGGCAGAAATGCCTACTGAAGTTGCAGTCATAATAGCACCAACGAACAAAGCAGGTATTAATTCATTTATAGAATCAAATGAAGCAAAACCTAATGAAATAGTAGCAAAAAAACCTAATAAGAAAGGAAGAAAAACTCCTCCTAATGCTACAGCTGAGGCTGGTTTAATATATTGAAAGAACTTCTTTCTATCTGTTTCTAATCCTACCTCAAAAAGTAAAATTACAGCAGCCATTTGTGCTATGAAAAATAGTTGAGGCTCTACAGGTAGTACTGAATGACCATCATCAAAAATTTCAAAAATTGGCTTAGAGTCAAACCAATGAATACCTCCCAAAAGATAAGGAGAAATTAATATTCCAGCAATTAGTTCACCTAAAACCGGCGGTATTTTTAGATATCTCTGAGAAATTTCTCCTGCAAATTTAGCTACGAACAAAATTATTGCTAGTAAAAAAATAATATGTGCAACAACTTCTAAAGGGCTTTCATGTGACAATTTCTTAGACCTTTCTAAATATTAATAATCTTCTTTGGTTTTAATTCTAAATGTTTTTTTGAAAATGTTAATAATCCAATCATTTGATTTTCTTGAGAATAAGCAACAATATCTTCCTTGTCATCAAAAATCGATGATTGATTCATATTATTTAATGAAATTGATTGCCCTGTGCGAATCTTACTCTCTTCTAAAAGATCACAATTAAATTTTTTTAGATGTTTTACAGTATAGTCCACAGGCATAATATAATTATTAATATCGCCATTTCTAATTGATTCATCTATGTCATCAATTTTTATAGAATTTTTTAAGTCAAATACTCCAGACTTTGTTCTTTTCAAATTAACTAAGTGAGCTAGAGATCCTAATTTTTCTCCTAAATCATTAGCAAAGCTTCTTACATAAAATCCATGAGAACAATCAATTCTTAATGATAAAAATGGAAGGCTATAGTTTACAAGTTCTATTTTATAAATCTTGATTTCTCGAATCTTTCTCTTAACAGTTTTTCCCTGTCTAGCTAACTTGTATAAAGGGACACCATTATGTTTTAGGGCAGAGTACATAGGCGGCATTTGAGATTTTATGTTTTTAATATCAAATAGAGTATCTTGAATATTTTTTTTTGTTATAAATGAATAATCTTTTTGATTAGTGACCTTGCCATGAGAATCATATGTATCTGTTGATTCTCCAAGTTTTATCGAAGCTAGGTATGACTTACTTCCGTGTAATATATATTCGGAAAATCTTGTTGCTGAATTCAAACAAATGGGAAGAACGCCAGTAGCTAGCGGATCTAAGGTTCCTCCATGTCCGATTTTCCTAACACTCAATAAACCCTTGAGTTTTCGAACAACATCATTTGAAGTCCAATTAATAGATTTATTAATATTAATATAACCATTCATTGTCTTAATTGAATTCAATATACTAGTCTGACAAAGTTGATTTATTTTTATCTTGAGAAATTACATTATCAATTAATTCATTCATCTCAGAGGAATAATTTATATCATTATCAAGAATAAAATTCAACTTAGGTATTTTTCTTATTTTAATTTTTTTTGACAATAAATTTCTTAGTCTATTTGAAGCTGAATACAATGCTTCCATACTTGAAATTCTTTCGCTTTCTTCTCCAAAAATGGAAACATAGACTCTTGCATTAGAAAGGTCTGGACTTGTATCAACATTAGTTATTGAAGTCATTGTAGAAAATCTTGGATCATTAATATTCTCCGAGAGAAGAGTTCCTAATTCTTTCCTAATTGTAAAGTTAATTCTTTCAATGCGTTTAGACATATAAATTTAAAATATTTTTATTTATTCTGCCTAATTTCGTAGGCTTCTAACACATCCCCAATTTCATAATCATGAAAACCATCAATCATGATACCACCTTCAAAATTGTTTGCAAGTTCATTCACATTTTCCTTCAGATGCTTCATTGATGTTATAGCTCCATCAAAAATTTCTTCACCTGATCGAAGTACTCTCATTCGACCTGAACGTTTCATTGATCCATCTGTCACTCTAACGCCTGCAATTTTTTCCCGTTTTCCTCTTGTGAATATTTCTAAAATATTAGCATGACCCAAAACAACAGAAATTTTTTCGGGTTCTAATAAGTTTTTTGCAGAATTTGCTACATCATCAATTAAGTTATAAATTATGTCATATGTTCTTATTGTGACGTTTTCTAATGCACCTTTTTTACGTGCTCCTGATTCTACATTGGTTTCAAAACCTAAAATTATTGCATTTGAAGCAGTCGCAAGTAAAATATCAGACTCTGTAATTGCACCAGAGGAGCAGTGTATAATTTTTATTTCTACATCTTCAATAAAAATCTGTTGAACAGCCCTACTTACTGCATCAATTGACCCACTGTTACCAGTTTTGATTATTATAGATAATTCATGCTCTCCAGACTGTTTTACCCTTCTCATAACTTCATCCATTGTAGTCGCAGATTTATTCATCTTTTTTTGAGAAGATAATCTTTCTCTGGTTTGTAGCAATTCTTTCGCATCTTTTTCTGATTCCATTACATCAAACTGATCTCCTGAATTAGGTAGACCATTTAAACCTAAAATTTCTATGGGAGTAGACGGCAATGCTAAATCAATATTTTCACCAAAACCGTCAACCATAGATTTGATTTTACCCCTAAGGTTTCCAGCAACGATAATATCTCCATTTTTTACCGAACCTGAACGAACTAAAATTGTAGCAACTGGACCTTTTTGTCTATCCATTTTTGACTCAATAACTACTCCTATACCTAATCGATTTGGGTTAGCTTTTAGTTCTTGTATTTCGGAAAGTAATAGAATATTTTCAAGTAAGTCATCAACACCATCGCCCTTTAGTGCTGAAATTAAAACAGTAATCGTATCGCCACCATATGATTCAACAATTACCTCATGTTCGGCTAGTTGCGCGTAAACCTTATCCGCATCTGCCCCCTGCAAATCAATTTTGTTCATAGCGATTATCAATGGAACATTTGCTGCTCTAGCATGGTCTATTGCTTCAATCGTCTGAGGCATTACTCCATCATCAGCAGCAATAACAATTATTGCTATGTCAGTTACTTGAGCTCCATTTGCTCTCATTTGAGTAAAAGCAGCGTGACCTGGAGTATCTATAAATGTAATTTTGCTATTATTTTTTTCAACTTGATATGCACCAATCCCTTGGGTAATTCCACCAGCTTCTGAATCAACTACTTTTGTACCTCTAATATAATCAAGAAGGGTTGTTTTGCCATGATCTACATGCCCTAATATAGTAACAATAGGAGGACGAGGAAGTGCATTTTCTTCTGATAAATCTGAATCCATTCCTGTTTTTTTTGCAGCTAAACTATCTTCTTTGTCTTTAGGCTTCAATACTCCAATTTCAAAAGATGCGGCTACTTTAGCAGCAACATCAAATTCGACGATTTCATTTACAGTTGCCATAACCCCTAATCTCATCAATGATTTTATTACATCAACATTTGAAAGTTCTAAAATATTAGCCAATTCACCTACGCTAACATTTGAGGGTAACTCAACTGGAGATTTACTATCACTACTATTTGTAATTTGATTTGAATCTTGTACCATAAAAATTATTTAAGTCTATTTAAGTCGTAATTTTACCTAATTCTATCAAATATGATTATGAAAAAGTTTTAAGAATAAACTTTAGAGTATATTTATTAGAAGTTTATCAGTTTATTTTCTTCTTTTACTTTTTGCACTACTACCTCCCCTTTTCCCACCTTTTCTTCCCTCGTCAGTTTCATAAAAACCGGATATATCTTCAGCAAACCTAATTCCAGTATTTTCTTCTTTTTTGGAAGTATTAAATACTGCGTCATCTACTTGCCACAATTCATCAGAAGAAACATCTAACATTTGATTTTCTTTAGAATCTTTTTCTAACTTCTCTTGTTTTTCAAGTTCTTCAAGTTCTTTTTCCAAAGCAATAAGTTCGTCTTGAGCACTTTGTTCAGTTTCTTTAGCAAGAATTTTTTCTTTATTTTCTTTTTCTTTTATATTAGTTTGATCATTATTGTCATCATTGGGAACTTCTACTTCTACTTTTTCTAATTCTGGATTTTCTGATATTTTTACCGGAGGGACCTTATCCTCTATAGTTTTTGTATTATCACCAATTTCAACATCACTAACTCCCTGGATATCAACTTTCCAATTAGTCAACCTAGAAGACAACCTTGCATTTTGACCGTCTTTACCAATAGCTAAAGAAAGTTGCTTGTCTGGAACAATAACTAAAGCAGTCTCTTCTTCTTTATCAATATCAACTCTGTCAACTACTGCAGGACTAAGTGAATTAGAAATAAACCTTACTGGATCTTCACTCCATTCTACTACATCTATTTTTTCACCTAGTAGCTCATTAACAACATTTTGAATTCTTATGCCTCTCAGTCCGACACATGCACCTACAGCATCTATTCCTTCTTGATTTGAGAGAACTGCAACCTTTGATCTTGCCCCAGGCTCTCTGGCTATAGCCTTAATTTCAATTACACCATTATAAATTTCTGGAACTTCCACTTCAAATAGTTTTCTAAGAAGATCAGGATGTGTTCGAGAAACTATAATTTCGGGACCTCTAATTGTTCTAGCCACTTGAACAACATAAAATTTTAATTGTTGAGATGGCCTATATCTTTCGAAAGAAGATTGTTCTGAGGGAGGCATAATTGCCTCGGTATTACCAATATCAACCGTAACCCATCTTGATTCAACTCTTTGAATAGTCCCTGTAAGAATGTCGCCTTCTTTGTCAATATATTCTTCAAAAACGATATCTCTTTCGGAATCTCTTAATTTTTGCATTAAGACTTGTTTTGCAGTTTGAGAAGCAATTCTTCCTGGATTAAATTCTAACTGACCTGTTTCGATAATATCTCCGATTTTATAATCAGGGTTAATTTCTTTTGCTTGATCAAGAGTTAAGTGCATGCCTTCATCCTCGACTTCTTCAACAACATGCTGAACTGTTTTTACAATAGTTTCACCTGTAATAGGATCCATAGTTACTATAACATCATTTCCATTAGATAATGGATCACGCTTGTATGCCGCTGCCAACGCGGTTTCAACTGCGCGTAAAACAACAGGTTTTGGCAAATTTCTTTCTGCTGCTAATTGATTTACAGCTAATAATAAATCACTTTTCAAAAATAAACTCCATTAGTTTCATAAAAAAGAAAAAGCGGGCAATGCCCACTTCTCTCAAAGTATATTATAAGTAATATTATAACATTTCTTAACCTAAAAGTCTTACATATATTTCTATATATTTATTATATTATTTATATAATCAACTAATTTAGTTTCCGAAACATAATTACTATTTGAATCATTACGTGACTTAATCTCAATATCATTTTTTTCGAAATTTTTCTTGCTTATAATTATTCTTACAGGAAATCCAACTAAATCTGAATCCTTGAATTTTACACCAGGAAGCAAATCTCTATCATCAAAAAGAACATCTATACCGTTTCTTAATAATAAATCATATATTTTATTACATTTATTTTTCACTTTTTCTTCATCAAGATTTATTCCAATTAAATTGACGGTGAAAGGTGAAATTGACGGTGGAAGATTTATTCCATTGTCATCATGATTTGCTTCTATTGCCGCAGCAAGTAATCTACCAATACCAATTCCATAACATCCCATCAATATAGATTTATTGTCACCATTTTTATCAGTAAAATCAGCTCCCATAACTTCAGAGTAGGTATAGCCTAACTTAAAAACATGTCCAACTTCTATACCCTTTTTTGAAATTAGTTCACCAGAATTATTTGGTGATTGAAATCCCTCTTTAGCTTCAGCAATATCACCAACTATTTCTGATTTAAAGTCTCTTGGATAATTAACATTTTTTAGGTGAAAATGTTCTTTATTTGCCCCTGCTATATAATTAGAACCAAGCTCTATAGAATTATCTATGACGCTTTTTATATTCCTCTTGTCAATTGGAGACGCATACCCAGGAATAAAACCAGCATTAATTGCTTCCTGCGTTGAAGCTTTTTTTAAATCTTTAGAACCTAAAATATTTCTTAGTTTTGTTTCATTAACATCGTAGTCTGCTCGTATAGTTACAATAATAATTTCTCCATCCGAATTATAAATAACAGATTTAGCTATTTTATTTTTTGGTAACTTACAAAAATCAGATAATTTTTCTATGGTATTGATATGCTTAGTTTCAAAAAGTTCCTTATCTAATATTTTCTTTTCAGAATAATCATTTTTTATGAACTCTGCTTTCTCTAAATTTGCTGCATAACTTTCATCAGGAGATATTAAAATAGTATCATCTCCACTATCCGCAATTAATACAAATTCTTTTGATTCTTTACCACCAATACCGCCAGAATCTGCATCAACAATTACTACGTCTAATCCACATCTGGCAAATATTTTTTTATAAGTTTTTACCATAATTTCGAAACTCTTATCCAAGCCTTTTTCATCTACATCAAAAGAATAAGCATCTTTCATTTCAAATTCTCTTACTCTTAGCAATCCACCTCTAGGCCTAGTCTCATCACGAAATTTAGTCTGAATTTGATATATTGTAATAGGCAGATCTCTATAACTAGAAACGAATGATCTAATCATTGATGTAGCAGTTTCTTCATGAGTTGGTGCAATAACTAAAGTTCGTTCCCTCCTATCTTTAAAATTTGCTAATGGAGGAAAAAAGGTTTCAGCTCTACCAGATTCTTCCCATAATTCTTTTGGCTGAATTACCGGCATGTTCACTTCAGCGCAACCTGACAAGTTCATTTCTTCTCTAACTATTTTTCGAATTTTAGAAATAGACCTATTTCCTATAGGTAACAAACTAAATATACCTGCTGCTACTTGTTGAACATATCCAGCACGTAAAAGTAACCTATGACTAATATTTTCAGCATCTGAAGGAATGTCACGTAATGTTTTTAGTAGCAGATTAGAAGCTTTCATATAAACTTTATTTCTTTTGCCCTCTCTGAGCCCATTCAGAATTAACAAACATATTTAACCCAGGATCTGACATAACTTTGGAACTAGTCATTTCAGGAGGATTAGAAAGAATAAAATCTTCATCTAATTCAATTCCCCAGCCGGGCTTGTCTGGTACAGGAAAATATCCATCAACAACTTCAGGGTATCCTGAACCAGCTTTTTTTACATGTGGATCAGCAAAGTCATTAAAATGTTCTAAAATCTTAACATTTCTTAGAGTAAGGCATAAATGTAATGCTGCCATAGTGGAAACTATACCTCCAACATTGTGCGGAGCAACCATAATAGAGTATGATTCTGCAGTTGACGCAATTTTTTTAGTTTCTAAAATACCACCGCTTTGAGTGATATCTGGTTGAAGGACATCTACACTTTGAGAATTCCATAGTTCTCTAAATTCCGGAGCACCATACAATCTTTCTCCGGTGGCTATGGGCAAAGAAGTATGTTGTCTAACAGATTTTAATGCTGGTATATCACCCGGCCTGACAGGCTCTTCAATCCAACCTATATTATATTTTTCAATAAATCTAGCTATTTCTCTTGCTTGTAATGGGGCAAATCTACCATGCATCTCAATCATAATTTGAGCCTGAGTACCAGCAACTGTTGCAACCGCTTCAATCAGGTCTAATGATCTATAAAATTCAGGCCTTTCAAGCTCTAAATCCCCATTTCCAAATGGATCAAACTTCATTGCTTTATAACCTTTATCCAAAACTTTTTCTGCAGCAACAGCATATTGTTCAGGAGATCTTTCAACAGTGTACCATCCGTTTGCATAAGCCTGAACTTTGTCTTTTACTTGACCACCTAAAAGCTTATAAACGGGTTGATTACAAGATTTTCCAATAATATCCCAAAATGCAAGTTCAACCAGAGCTAAGCCTGTGTAAACTACTTCTCCAGGCTTACCAAAATCTTCTAAAGTCATTCTTCTATAAAGAGCTTCTATATCAAAAGGATCATGACCAATAAAATGTCTTTCAACATCTTTTAGATATTGGGTTACTGTATGAGTTTTACCCAAAACCCTAGCCTCTCCAATACCAGTTATACCCTCATCAGTTTCAATAATACAATAAGTTAAATTTCTCCATGGAGTACCTAGTACTAAAGTCTTAAAGCCTGTTGTTTTCATATTTCTCCTTTTATTAATAAACCTTTATTTTATTCAGAATAGGTAGACATTTCATCGTTTTGCTTTGTTCTTACATCAAGTAATACACTTTTTCCCTCTTCAAAGTTAACTCTTTTGGCCTCCGCAAGAGCCTTACCTATTTCTTGAGGATCAGTGATTTTTATTCCTACACCTCCAAGACCTTCTGCTATTGCGGCATAATCTCCAGTCATATTTCCAGCATCAAATTCTTCCATAGCAGTAGGCATACCATGATTATAGCCACCCATAGTTTTATTATTTAAAAGAATAGTTGTAATTGGGGCTCCGCATCTATTTGCTGTTTCAAGATCAAGACCAGACATACCGAATGCAGCATCACCCATAAAATTGACACAAAATTTTGATGGATCTGCAATTTTGGCACCAATCATTAAGGGTATTCCATACCCTAAATGTGTACTTTTCCCCCAACCAATATAACTATGAGGGACGGTAGCTGTATAAAATGGCATAATCTCATCTCTTGGATGTCCTGCATCATGAGTCATAATTGTATTTTCATGATCAACATTTTTGTTGATTTCATTTATTAACCTATAAGGATTAATAGGAACATCATCAGAATTGAGTAATTTATCAAAGTCGCTTAACCATTCTGCTTTAACTCGACTAATTTCGTTCTCAAGAATTATATTTTTTTCTCTACCATTTTCACCTAAAATTGACTTTACTTCATCAATCATCATACATAAAGTTTTTCTTGCATCTCCAATCAAACCTATTTCTGTTGGATATTGCTTATCTATATCTTCATAATTATTTGTTGAATGAATAATAGTTTTACCCTTAGGGATATCAATACCATAATTCGTAACAGTCAAACTAGCACCTACTGCAAATAAAACATCACTTTCATATAGCCACTTAAAAACTCCTTTTGGAGCAGTCCTATTAGCAGATCCCAATGATAATGGATGCCTTTCATCAAAAGCCGATTTACCAGGCATAGTTGTAATAACTGGAATTTGTAATAACTCTGCTAATTCCTTAAGTTTTTCTGTTGCAGATGAATACAATATACCTTGCCCTGCCCAAATTACAGGATTATTTGCATTAATTATTTTCTTGATTGCTATTCTTAAATCTTCTTTTGCAGGTGCAGCTAGATATGCTTTAGGAGAATGAAAATTTTCCATCCCTAGAATTTTACCTTTTTCTTTTTTTACCTCAATCTCACTAAGACTTCTAGGAATTTCTAAAAGCACTGGACCAGGGCGACCATTTTTCAAGGCTGAAAAAGCTCTTCGCATAAGTGAAGGTAAACGATGATATGAATTTACTGAGGCAGACCATTTAGTTATATTTTTATAATTTTCAGTAGATATAAAATTAGGGTATATATCTTCTTTTTCTAATGACTGACCCTCCGGTAAAAATAATATGGGAACTCCATCTGCCCAAGCTTGTGCTATCCCACCAAATGCATTTTCAGCTCCAGGACCATGTTGACAAGCAAAAACACCATATTTACCTTTTTCAGCCATAAGCCTAGAATATCCATCAGCTGCCATAATTCCTCCTCTTTCCTGTCTAAAAACTACAGGTCTTACTCCAAACTTAGCACAGGATTCTATTAATGGATTATTAGGGAAACATGCTAGCCACTCAACACCTTCACTTTTTAATGTGTAAGCTATTAGATCAAATCCATTGCTTATTTTTTCAATATCATTCATTTTATTCTCCTAATTTACTTAAAAATAACAAAAAATTGCTAAATCTCGTATTAAAACCTCTAAGATTCTATCTTATAAGTAGTAATAAAATCATTAAGAAATATGATTTATTTTCTATTTATATAAAAAAATAACAAAAAATAATAATCAATAAATATAAAAAATGAGTTTTTATTATGATAAATGATGATTTAGAAAAAATAATTGAAGTGGCAGAAAATGTTGGAACTGCAAACATAAAAGTTGTTGGAGTTGGTGGTGGTGGTCAAAATGCTGTCAATAGGATGTATAGAGAAAGAGTTGAGGGTGTTCAGTATATTTCTGTCAATACTGACTCTCAAGCCTTAGAACATTCTGAAATACCACTCAAATTACGAGTTGGAGATCAGACTGCAAGAGGTTTAGGTGTTGGAGGGGATCCAGCCAAAGGTAGACAATGTCACGAAGAAGATCGCGAGGAAATTAAGTCTGTTCTTGAAGGTGCTGATTTAGTGTTTATTGCTGCTGGCATGGGTGGCGGAACTGGAACAGGGGGCGCTCCTGTTGTTGCTGAAATTTCTAAAGAAATAGGTGCACTTACAGTTGGAGTTGTAACAAAGCCATTCAATTTCGAGGGGAAAGTAAGAAAATCTAAGGCATTAGAAGGTGTGGAAGCATTAAAGGAACAAGTTGATACTCTTATAGTTATTCCAAATGATAGACTAACTGCAGTTTCAGATGCAAATGTAACTATTCAAACAGCATTCAAGATGGCTGATGATGTTTTGAGACAAGGAATACAATCTATTGCAGAACTCATACTTTGCCCTGGAGAAATAAATCTGGATTTTGCTGATGTAAAAGCGGTTATGGATGGTGCAGGAGCTGCATGGATGGCTATAGGAAAAGGTTCTGGAGAAAATAGAGCAGTTGAAGCAGCAGAGGAAGCGCTTCAATCTCCTCTGCTTGAGGTTGAGGTAACTGGCGCTAAAGGTGTAATATTTAACGTTACTGGAGGACCAGATGTAACTATTCATGAGGTACAAACTGCTTCAGAAATAGTAGCTTCAACAGTCCATCCAGAAGCAAATATAATTTACGGTCAAACTACAGATCCTAAAATGGAAAATGAAATTAAAATAACACTAATTGCTACTGGTTTTCCATCTGCAACTGATATTGAAGAAGACGAGATAAAAAATGCGTCTGAAATCTTAGGTAGTGATAAAGGAATGATTGAAGTTCCTCCATTCTTAAGAAATCACCCATCTGCTAGAAATAGAATTAGGAAAAGTTTGCAAAGAAAAGAACAACTAGGTTTTCCTGAAGAGATAGTTCCTGCTGATTAGATATTAGGTATTCATCAAACTTATTTAGAGGAGAACTATAAGCCGAGTTCTGTATCTTGAAAGATTAACGGTCATCTATCTAGCCTTGTAATCGCTTACAAGATCAAGCAACCAACCCGAAAACTACGTGGATACGATTTTAGTTTTCCTATTTGGTCTTGCACCGAGTGGGGTTTACCTTACGCCAAATGTTACCATTCGACCGGGGAGCTCTTACCTCGCCATTTCACCCTTACCTAAAATTTAGGTGGTATATTTTCTGTTGCACTTTCCATCGAGTTACCTCGTCCTGCGGTTAGCAGGCACTCTATCCAATGGTGCTCGGACTTTCCTCCCCCCTTTTCCAAAATAAAAATTATTTGTAAGAAACAAGCGGCGACCGTCCGTTCTCCTCATAAAAAATATTATAACAAAGTTTATTTTTATACATATGGGAAAATATTAATTTTATTATTTTGAATAAGTATTTTAGATACAACTTGATTAAGAGAAGTTTTTGATTCTTGAATATCATTACTGAAAATTTGATGATATATTATGTGATTTTGCTTATCTAAATACACATTTTTATTTTGTCTAATTTCATCTAATCTTTTGAGCGAATTTTCTAAATTAGAAATATTATCCTTACCCATTGCATAATCTTGAAAAGCATTTGCAAAATATGAATAAGCTTGTTCTATTTCTTGCGTATATGTTTTTGAACTAACTGGCGATAAATTAGATATAAAATCTTCATCCCAATTAGAAATAATATCCTTTACATCTTTTTCAACAACATCTGCATTAAGTAAAGAATGAAATTTTGATTGATCAGAAACATTTTGAAATCTATACTCACAACGATAGTATCTGTAAACTTTTGATTTAGATTCGTTATTTCTAAGCTTCCATGTTCTTTTTCTCGTTATTCCAGTTAGGGAATTTCCACATATCTCACAAATAATTTTTCTTGATAACAAAAATGTTGATTTATAATATTTCTTTTTGGTGGTATTTTTTGAATTTAATATAGAATTTACATTATTAAATAAATCTAGACTTATTATTGGTTCGTGGTTTGAAGTAATCCTTATACCATAACGCGTATAAGTCCCTATATAAGAACGATTAGTTATTATGCTTCGAATTGTAAGTGGTGTCCAAATCCTACCACTTTTTGTTTTATGACCTCTCTGATTTAATAATTTTGAAATTACTCTTAGGCCATAAAATGACTCAGAATACAGGTTGAAAATCAACTTAACAATTTTTGATTCTTTATCATCAATTACTAATCTACCATTATGAGATTTATACCCATAAGGTATTTTTCCTAGAACTTCCCCTCTATAAGCTTTTTTAATGATTTCTTTACCAGATTTTGAACTAGAAAAGCTCTCTTTATTAGAAAAAGATAAATACTTTAATGCATTTTGAAATGGGTCTGGATAATCTGGATTAGTACACTTAATATCAGCTCCTATTGACTTTATATGAATCATTCTTCTTGCTAAAGTTTCAATATTATTAGCTAGGTGAAAAGAATCAGGAATTAAGACTAATGCTAGTTTAGCATCTGGTTTAATAAATTCAGAAACTAACTTTCTGAAATTATCATGTATATCTGAGTCAGAATTTGATGATTTAATTTTAAACCATGAAACAATATTATGTTTGTTTATTTTGCAATATTCTTTTATTTCAGACTCAGGAATTAGTCTGTTTTCAGATGCAACTTTGTATAAATGATCATCGTAATTATCTATATGAAAACCAATTACTCGCAAAAAATCTATTTAGAAAAAATTAATAATCGATTGCAACATGAACCTATAATTGGTTTTTCTGCTAGTCGTATCTTGTTAGATTCACTCATGGGTAATTTAACTAAACAACCTTGACACACACCTCTATCAACTTTTACAATAGCTGAGCCTGGATTAGATTTAGAAATTCTATTATAGTGATCTAAAAATTCTTTAGAAATATTAGATTGTTCTTTTTTTCTTTCAAGCAACATATTATTATATTCATCCATAATAGCTTTAGCCTGACCATGAATTTTTACTAAACGTAACTTCCAGTCTTCCTCAGTATCTTTTAACCGTTTAGAAAATTCAGAAAATTTTTCATTTGCTTCAGCAGCAATTTTCTCATTTGAAGGTATGGATTCCTCGACTTGTGCTAAGTTTCTTCTCATAGACGAATATTCAATTTCTATAGCATTTAATTCCTTAACATTGGTTATAGACCCACCATAAAGTCTCTGTTCAATTTCAGAAACTTTAGATTTAAGAGAATTTAATTCTGATTGTAATCTGGCTACTTCAAGTTTAGCTTCTAATTCCTGCTGTTTTTGTTTTTCACATTGCTCTCTTAATTTTATTAGCCCACCTTGAGACTGAATTTCATTTTGTAATGTCACAAATGTTTGCTTTTTTTCTAATAACTGTTGATCGGTTTGTTGAAGAGAAATTAAAGAATTAGATAAAGTCAAAGTTTTCCTTTCCTAGAAACGTAAAGCTATCAAAAAAATTGTTTTAATGTTTGCTTTGTCTACCAAAAATAAATACGTTACTATTAAAATATAATTAAATAAAGACTTTATAATTATAACATAGGACTCAAATTTGGAAAAAAAATCAAAAATTATCAACCTAAAATCCTTTATTGAATCTAGATCTAAAACTAAAGTCATATGTACTATTGGCCCTAGTACTTATGAGGTTAGTTCAATAATAAAGTTAATAAAATGCGGGATGTCTATTGCAAGACTAAACTTGAGCCATGGTAATGAAAAAGATCATATTACTTATATAAAAAATATTAGAGAAGCATCGGAAAAAACTGGAATAATTATTGGAATATTGGCTGATCTTCCAGGACCTAAATATAGAATAGGTGATATTGATGATGACATCTACCTTTCATTAGGAAGTGAATTTACATTAACTGAAAAAAAAATTATAGGAAATAAAAACATTGCTCAGGTCTGGCCAAAAGGCCTAAGTAAAGATCTGAGAGTTAAGTCTAAAATACTAATTGACGATGGCAAAGTAATACTTGTAGTTAAGAAGATTCATAACGAAAATATTATATGTAAAGTTGAAACTCCCGGTTACATAGTTAGTAATAAATCAGTAAGTGCCCCAGGTCATACTTCTACGCTTAATTACTTCACTAAAGAAACAAAAGAAGCTATTGAATTCGTTAATAGAGCAGATGTAAATTTTGTTGGTGCTTCCTATGTAAGAAATTTAAGTGATGTAAAAAATATAAGAACAAAACTAAATTCATCAAAGCAAATAATATCTAAAATTGAGATTGGTGAAGCTGTAGAAAACTTAGAAGACATCATAGATGCATCAGACGGAGTTATGGTTGCTAGAGGAGACTTAGGTGTTGAATTACCATTCGAGGAAGTTCCTTCAAAGCAAAAAATGATTATTAGGATTGCTAACGAGAGAGGTAAGCCTGTAATAACTGCAACACAAATGCTTGAATCAATGATTAGTATTTCTAATCCCACTAGAGCTGAGGCAACTGATGTTTATAATGCTGTTAGAGATGGAACTGACGCGATAATGTTATCTGCGGAGACTTCAATCGGTAAATATCCCTTTTTAGCCGTAGAAGCAATGCAAAAAATAGCAAAAAAAGCAGAACACTTTTTAGAATATGAAAAATTATCTGACAGAAGGAGATCCTACACATCAAATAAAGGAACTTTTGTTAATGATGCAATAGGTTACTCGGCATCAATCACTGCCGAAGGTGTTAAAGCAAAGTATATCATTGCTTATTCATCATCTGGTAGATCCGCGGAAATGGTTGCATCATACAGACCAAATAAAAGTATTATTGCTATAACCGAATCGAAAAAAACTGCTGAAAATCTCACTATAGTTTGGGGTGTTAATACAATTGTCCAAAAGCATTTGTCAGATATACAAAGTATGTTTTATAGTGCATCAGAATTCATACTTTCAAATAAATTAGGCAAAAAAAATGACAAAATCGTTATAATCGCCGGAGTACCTATTGGAGTTAAGGGGACAACTAATTTACTAAGAGTTGTTACTCTGCCTGAGCCTGAAATTCATTAAACTATAACTACTTCATTCTCAAGAGTGCCAAGATTTTCAATTGTAATGAGTATTTTATCTGCTGGCATAAGTGTAAACTCTGGTGGAGGGATAATTCCCGTGCCTGTCATTACCGCAGTTCCGTCAAGTATATCATTATGACGTAAAAGCCAATTAAGAAGATAATTACAATTTCTTTTCATTTGACTGGTATTACATTCACCAGAAAAAACTTCAGCATTATTTCTGAAAATTTTCATTTGGACAGATAAATTTTGATGATCATTTATATATTGGATTGGAACAAATGCCGGCCCAAAAGATGCTGATCTGCTATATACTTTAGCTTGAGGGAGATAAAGTGGATTTTCACCTTCGATTGATCTACTACTCATATCGTTTCCTACTGTGAAACCAACAATCTTATTTTTGCAAACAAAAAATGTCAACTCTGGTTCTGGAACATTCCATTCTGAATCCCCTCTAATACCAACACTCCCCCCCGGTTCTACCAATCTCTCATATGTAGCTTTGAAAAATGATTCAGGTCTCTCTGAGTTATAGACTTTATCATATACATCTGGTGAATCACTTTCTGCTTGCCTTTCTTTCATTGAATCCATATAAGTCACACCAAAAGCCCATGTTTCTGGAGCATCAATAGGAGGGAGTAATTTTATGGGCATTTTTAAAAACTCATTATAATTTTCCGATAATAAAACAAGATTCTCTTGATGAATTTTTTTTAATTCGCCATTATCATTGAATAGGTCTAATGTGTTTTTAATATTAGGTAAATCCAATTTGTATATTTTTTTATCATTAGATTCACAAGCAATTAATTTATCACATGTATTTTTATCTAAATATTGATAGAATTTCATATTTTAACTCCTAAATTTAAACTTCTCTAAATTCTCCGTCAACTGTATCATCATTCTCATCATCGTTTTGATCATCATTATTTCCATCATCACTGGATGAACTTTGTGATTGCTGTTGAGAGTCATACACAGCTTGACCAACCGCTTGTAATGCCTTTTGTAATTCTTCCGTTGCACTAGCTATTTCCATATTCTCTGATTTCTCATTTGACAATAAATCCTTAAGAGATTTAATTTTTGACTCAAGATCATTTTTGATTTCATCAGGAATTTTTTCTCCCTCGTCTTTAATTATTTTTTCTGCTTGAAAAACCGCGCTATCTCCCGCATTACGAGTATCTACAGATTCTCTTTTTTGTTTATCATCTTCTGCATTTTCTTCAGCTTCTTTTATTAGCTTATCAACTTCTTGGTCAGACAAACCTGAACGCCCAGTTATAGTAATATTCTGTTCTTTTCCTGTACCGTTATCCTTGGCAGAAACCTTGAGTATACCATCAGCATCAATATCAAATGTAACAGCGATTTGAGGTACGCCTCTCGCTGCTGGCAGTATACCATCTAAGTTAAATCTTCCTATAGAAGTATTATCTGATGCCATTTCTCTTTCACCTTGAACTACGTGTATTTCTACACTAGGTTGGTTGTCAGCAGCAGTTGTGAAACTCTCTGTCTTTGATGTAGGTATTGTTGTATTTCGTTCTATTAAAGTTGTTTTTACCCCGCCCAAAGTTTCTATACCTAAGGACAAGGGAGTAACATCTAATAATAGTACATCTTTTACATCCCCTTGAAGAACACCAGCTTGAATAGCAGCTCCAACAGCCACTACCTCATCTGGATTGATAGATCTGTTAGGTTCTTTTTTGAAAAGTTTTGTAACAGTATCAATTACAGATGGCATTCTTGTCATACCTCCAACTAGCACAATTTCATCAATATCATTTGTACTCATGCCTGCATCTTTCAGAGCAGCTTGTGTGGGTTTAACAGTTCTTTTTACCAGATCAGCGGTCAGTTCTTCTAATTTTGACCTTGTCATGGTCATTTGAAGATGTTTTGGCCCCGAAGAATCTGCAGAGATAAAAGGTAAATTTATTTCTGTAGACACAACTGATGAAAGTTCAATTTTGGCCCTCTCTGCCTCAACTCTTAATCTTTGGTGAGCTGAAATATCATCTCTAAGATCGATTAAGTTTTCTTTTTTAAACTCATCTGCAAGAAAATTTACTATGCAAAGATCAAAATCATCGCCTCCAAGATGAGTATCCCCATTTGTACTTTTTACCTCAAAAACACCTTCTCCAAGTCCAAGTATAGTTACATCAAAAGTACCTCCACCTAAATCATATACTGCTATAGTTCTTTCACCTTCTTTATCTAATCCATAGGCTAATGATGCAGCGGTAGGCTCGTTAATGATTCGCAACACTTCAAGACCTGCAATTTGACCAGCAATCTTTGTAGCTTCTCTTTGACTATCGTTGAAATAAGCAGGAACAGTTATTACAGCTTGTTTTATTTCATCTCCAAGTTTTGCTTCTGCATCTTCTTTCATTTTTCTTAGAATCATTGCCGAAACTTCTGCGGGCGCACTAGTTTTACCATTCAAAACAATGCCAACATCTCCACCCTTCATTTTATCTAACTTAAATGAAACATTTTTTATATCACTCTTAACTGATTTATCAGCGAACCTTCTACCCATAAACCTTTTTGCCGAGTGAATTGTATTTTCTGGATTTGTAATCGCTTGTCTTCTTGCTAATTCACCAACAAACCTTTCATCGGTTTTATCATTAAATGCAACTACAGATGGGGTTGTTCTTCTACCCTCATTATTTTCAATAATTTGTGGTTCGCCACCATCCATAACAGCCATAGCTGAATTTGTAGTTCCTAAATCTATCCCAATAATTTTTGCCATTTTATCTCCTAATAATTTTATTCTATGTATTTTTTATTCTTCTAATTTTGATATTTCTACTTGTGCAGGTCTTACAACATTTTTCCCTCTAATATAACCAGGTCTTATTTCATTTAATATAGTATTAGCATCTTCTTCTTTACTGATTGTTGAAAGTAGGGCCTCATGCTTTCTTGGATCAAAAACATCTCCTTTTGAATCAAATTTTGTATACCCTTCTGACGAAAGTATATTTGTGAAATTTTTGTGGATAGCATCTATCCCATTAATCCAGGATTCATCTACTGCTTTATTATCTAAGGCAACATCTAATTGATCAACAACTTCTAAAAGTTTCAGTATTAATTGTTCTCTAACTCTTTCTTTAATTTCTAATTGTTCTGTTTCAACTCTTTTTCTAAAATTAACTAAATCAGCCTGAGCTCTCTGTGCAAGAGATTTGTATGTGACAACATCATCTTTGAGAGATTTAATTTCACTATCCTTAGATTCTAATAATTTGTTTTCAGTCTTTTTCTTTTTTACCATTTTTACAAAGCCCTTACAAAAGATAATAATTTTCTGATTTGCGATACAACGTAATTATTCGACTCGACCGAAGGAGAATTTTCAGTATTTTCGAGTAATTCTAAAATTTCACTAAGTTCAACAACAAATTGTAGAACTAAACTAACACCATTTAAGTTTAAACCAAGTTCGTCTGCCAACCTTCGAATAACTCGAAGCCTCTCAACATCTGAATCTGAATAGAGCCTTCTACTACCTTCGGATCTCTGAGGACTTACTAGGCCTTCTTTGTCATATTTACGTAAGGTCTGAGGATGCATATCAGCAAGCCTTGCAGCCACACTTATAACATAAACACCTACAAACCTATTACTACGACTATTTACATCTTCATTAATTATATTTGACGATTTAATACGAACAACAGGCTGTTTATGATGATTTTCGTCACCCGATAAACTTAAATTTAATAAATCTGACAACAAAGATTCTGCTCTATTGGATGCAATTGTGTTTTTTTTATTATCTTTTTGAAAATTTCGTTCTCTCATATTATGAACTCAATAAAGATTTTTATATTACTAAAGTTATGCAAATTAACAAATCTATATAACATGATTAACATTGTAAAACTTGATACGCTCAATGTCAACTTTTTAAAAATGTATATAAATTTATTATTTTACGAATAATGACAAAAATACTTGAAATGGTATATATTTCGTAGTATAGTTAATTTTAATTAATAAATTTTTTGTTACTATAGTTCCGACATTCGCGGAAACTAAAAATAAGGATACAAGATGATTTACTTAAAAGCATGTCCTAAATGTCATGGTGATATTGAACTAATATCTTACCCTGACATAAAATTTCTACAGTGTCTTCAATGCGGTCTAAGCATTGATTCAAAAGATGCTGCAAAAAAATTAGCTGAAGAAAAACATTTAGCTCATTCTAAATAAAATTTTTCTTTAAGTTTAATTTATCGAATCAGCTAAAACTGTAACCACATTATCGGAAACTTCAACAAAGCCGCCTGTAAGCTTGTATTTCTTTGGTTGGCCCTTGAAGGTAACTACAAGATCTCCTGACAATATGGTAGACATGAAATCTGCATGAGAGGGCAAGATTGTGAACTCTCCTAATCCGCCTTTCGCGGTAACTTTGTCCACTTGTCCTGAGAATGCAATTCCTTCATTAGTAACGAGCTCTAGAAATAGTTTTGACATAAACAAAATCAGAAAAAATTATTCTGATTCTACCTCCTCCTGCATCTTTTTACCTTTTTCTACAGCCTCATCAATATTGCCAACCATATAAAAAGCTTGTTCAGGTAAATCGTCATGTTTGCCATCCAATATTTCTTGGAAGCCTCTAACTGTCTCTGAAACAGGTACATATCTTCCAGGCATACCAGTAAAAACTTCACCAACAAAGAATGGCTGAGTTAGGAATCTTTGTATTCTTCTAGCTCTTCCAACAATTATTTGATCATCTTCGGACAATTCTTCAATTCCTAAAATAGCAATAACATCCTGAAGATCTTTATATCTTTGCAGAACCTGCCTAACCCCTTGAGCTGCATTATAATGCTCTTCACCAACAACTGAAGGCTCTAATATTCTAGAATTAGAAGCAAGTGGATCTACTGCAGGAAATAAGAATTGAGCAGCCAAAGACCTGTCTAACGACACGTTCGCATCCAAATGTCCAAAAGTAGTGACAATACCAGGATCAGTATAATCATCTGCAGGAACATAAACCGCTTGAAAAGATGTAATTGAACCATCATTTGTTGAAGTAATTCTTTCTTGCAAATCACCTATCTCAGTAGAAAGAGTTGGTTGATAACCAACAGCTGAGGGCATTCTTCCAAGTAATGCTGAAACTTCCATACCTGCCAAAATATATCTATAAATATTATCAACAAACAATAAAACGTCTTGTTTTTGAACATCTCTAAAGTATTCAGCCATTGTTAAACCAGTTAAAGATATACGAGCTCTTGTTCCAGGTGGTTCATTCATTTGCCCAAATACAAGTGCAGTTGAACCCATAACACCGTACTCTATCATTTCATGCCATAAATCATTACCTTCTCTGGATCTTTCACCAACACCTGCAAAAACTGAAACACCCGAGTGCTCTTGAGCAATATTTCTAATAAGTTCAGTAATAATAACCGTTTTACCTACTCCAGCACCTCCATATGCACCAACTTTTCCTCCTTTAGCAAAAGGAGTGATCAAGTCCATAACCTTAATTCCAGTCTCTAAAACCTCAGTTGTTCCTGACTGCTCCTCAAAAGATGGAGGCTTTCTGTGTATAGGCCATCGTTCAGCTTTTGAATCTACTGGTTGCCCACCATCAATTGGGTCTCCAAGAACATTCATCAATCTTCCCAAAGATGCCTCTCCAACGGGTACAGATACAGGAGCTCCACTATCAACAACTTCAGCACCTCTAGGCAATCCTTCTGTAGCACCTAATGCAAGACATCTAGCCCAATTATTTCCAACATGCTGCTCTACTTCAAGAACAAGCTTTTCACCCTCATTTTGCACCTCTATTGCAGAATATATCTCAGGTAAGTCATCTGCTGAGAATTCAACATCAACAACAGTACCTATAACTTGAACTACTTTTCCCTTACTTCCTTTTGACATTATTTTATAACTCCAATATCTTATTTTTCTAAGGCAGCAACGCCACCTACTATATCTAATAACTCGCCAGTAATTGATTCTTGACGAGCTTTGTTAAGATCGAGAGTAAGACCCTCGACTAATTCATTTGCATTATCTGTTGCATTTTGCATAGCAACCATTCTCGCTGAATGCTCACTTGCAAATGCCTCAAGTACAGAATGAAATACTTGATTTTGTACATATTTTGGTGCGATTGACCTAAGAAGAGAAACTACTTGAGGTTCGAAAATGTAATCATTAGAATTTTCATCATCACTCTCTGTTTCAATTGGTAAAACCTGATGAGCTTGAATCTTTTGAACCGCAGTGTTTATAAACTTAGCGTAAACAATAACAACTTTATCAAAGTTTTCATTCTCATAATTTTCAATTATAGTGTTTGATATTTGGAGGGTTTCATTGAAAGTAGGTCTATCAGAAACAGAAAAATTACCAAATAAATTTTCATTAGATCTGGATAAATATCTATCTCCTTTTTTCCCCACAGTAATAAAACTAATATCTGATCCACTTTTAGATATGAATTCTCCTACTGCTTTTGTCAAATTACCAACTAATGCTCCAGCTAAACCTCTATCTGGAGTTATAAAAAGTACCAAAGTTTTATTTATTTCTCTTGATTGAAGTAACTTTACACCTTTTAAAATTTCCTGATTATTTAATGAATTTGTTACCTTAGTCAGCATATTGTGAATTGTTTCAAAATATGGTCTACTATTAGCAACCATATTTTGAGCCCTTGTCATTTTTGAGGCAGCTATCATCTGCATAGCTCCGGTAACTTTTGCAGTGTTAGAAACCGATCTAATTCTATCTCTTAAGTCTTTTGTACTTGGCAAAAATACACCCTCAAATCTTTACTGTTTGCTTAAAAGACTTGACTGCTTCATCAAGCTTATTTTTCTCGTTATCTCCAATATCACCAGACTCAGAAATCGACTTAAGAACGTCAGATAAGTTTGCTGCTGCATAATCATGCCATTGAGATTCAAATTCTCTTACTCTTTCAACTGGAATATCATCTAAGGCACCTTGGTTAGCAATATACAATAGCGAAACCTGATTTTCAAAAGGCAATGGTGAGTTTTCATCTTGCTTTAGGAGTTCTGTCAAACGAGAACCTCGTTCTAACTGTCTCTTAGTAACAGCATCTAAATCATCTGTACCAAACTGAGCAAATGTTGATAAAGATGCATATTGTGCCATTTCAGATTTCAATGATCCTGAAACTGATTTCATGCCTTTTAACTGAGCGGCTGAGCCAACTCTTGTTACCGACAAACCAGAATTAACAGCAGGTCGTATCCCAGCATTGAATAAATCAGGCTCCAAATATAATTGACCATCTGTTATAGAAATAACGTTCGTTGGAACATAAGCAGACACATCTCCTGCTTGTGTCTCTATGATAGGCAGAGCAGTTATTGAACCTCCACCAGCGTCTTTATTTAATCTAGCTGCTCTTTCTAGCAATCTTGAGTGTAGATAAAAAACGTCTCCTGGATAAGCTTCTCTGCCTGGAGGTCGTCGAAGCAATAGAGACATTTGCCTGTAAGCCCAAGCATGCTTTGTCAAATCATCATAAACAATTAATACGTCTTTACCTTGAGCCATAAAATATTCAGCAATTGCACATCCAGCATATGGAGCTAGATACTGCATTGGTGCTGGATCTGAAGCATTTGCAGTAACAATTACAGTATTGTCTAATGCACCATTTTCCTCTAATCTTGTGACTGTCTGGGCTACTTTTGATGCTCTTTGACCTATCGCAACATACACCCCAACTATTCCACTATCCTTTTGGTTAATTAATGCATCTACACAAACAGATGTTTTTCCTGTTGCTCTGTCACCAATTACAAGTTCCCTTTGGCCTCTACCTACTGGAACCATAGCATCAACAATTTTTAATCCAAACATTACTGGCTGATCAACAGATTGACGTTCTCCTACACCTGGAGCAATTTTCTCTACAGGAAAAGATTCACTAGTTTTTATAGATCCTTTACCGTCAAGGGGCCGTCCAAGAGAATCAACAACTCTACCTTTCATATCCTCACCGACTGGTACTTCAATAATTCTACCAGTGCTTTTTACCTCATCTCCTTCTTTAATTTTTAAATAATCTCCAAGTATTACAGCTCCAACACTATCTTCTTCAAGGTTTAGAGCTAAACCCAAAATATCCCCTGGAAATTGTAATAATTCACTGTATCTAACTCCGGATAAACCATGTATCCTAGCAACTCCATCTGCGGCTTCGACAACTGTACCAATATCAACTTGAGTAAGATCACCACCAAATTCTTCTATTTGCTTCTTAATTACTGAAGCAATATCATGACTATTTACTGCCATTAGACTCTCTTTCATCTATTACTATTTTTTTATTCATTAATTTCTATGACCAATCAATTGTTCACTCAATAAATTAATTTTATTTTTCGTACTGCCATCAATTAACTTGTCGCCAATTCTTATCACAATACCACCTAAAATATTTTTATCTATATTCTTGTTAATCACTACTTTCTTATTCTCTATATTTTCAATTTTTTTAGTTATTTTTTCCAGATTTTCCTTAGCAATAGGGACAGCAGTAGTAATGTCTACTTTCACTATGCCTTTATATTCATCAGCCATTGAAATGAATATATTGCTAACTTCTAAAAATTTAGATATATCTTTTCTAGTAACCATCAAAGAAATTAGATTCTGAATTAAGCCCATATTTTTTGAAAATAATTTTTTTACACCATCAAGTTTTACGTCGATAGGTATTTGCTCAGCATCAAAAAAAGCTATGCAATCATTATCACTTAATATTGCTGTTGCACCTTCCATCTCTGAAAGCCATTTATCAATCTCATCTTTTTCAGATGCTATTGAAAAAGCTGCTTGAGAATATCTTCTTGCACTTGTAGCCATTATTTACAAACCAATCTTAATTTTCCTTTAAACTTGAATCTAGTACTTTATTAATTAGCTTTGAATGAGTTTTTTCATCAAGAGAACTTTCTACAATTTTCTCAGCAGCAGCTATCGCTATTCCTGAAAAGTTTTTCCTTATCTCTTCAATTGCAGCAGATTTCTCTCTTTCAATATCAACTTTTGCTTTCTCAATCAATATTTCTGATTCATCTTTTGCTTTTTCCTCAAGCTGTATTTTAAGTTTAGCTGCAGCATCTCTTGCATCTGAAACAATTTTTTGCCCTTCAATACGAGCAGATGCTATCTCTTTTTCTATTTTTTCAGCAGTGGATTCAGCATCTTTTTTTGCATTCTCCGCTGCGTCAAGGCTATTCTTTATTTTTTCTGCCCTACTATCTAACATTCCAATTATTGGCTTATATGCTAATTTGTAAAGCAAAAAAAATAAGACCAAAAAACTTACTAACTGAGTTAAAAGTTGTTGATATGTTATTCCTAATGCGTCCATGTTTTATCTTCCTTATTCAACAAATATATTCGTGACGGTTTTCCGCTAAGGCTAACAACTATAAATCTTTACTTGAAAGCCAAGCGGATTCCGAAATTATACGAACAGGATGATGATCGCAACAACTAGAGCATAAATCGCTATAGCTTCTGCGAACGCCAGAGCCAAAATCATATTCTGCTGAACAGATCCTGAAGCTTCAGGATTTCTTCCTAATGCTTCCATTGCTTTACCTGCGAGTAATCCTATTCCTAATGCTGGCCCTAATGCACCAACAGCAATAGCGATAGCTGCAGCTAAAGGTTTAGTTGCTTCTGCGTCCAATTCACTTTCTCCTATTCTCTATTTTTTCTAAATCAGTGATCTTCTGCGTGGCCGTCGTCATGATCACCGTGACTGGCGACAGCCATTACGCCAAATACTAGTGTGAGCATTGAAAATATAAATGCCTGGATAACACCCACAAATAACTCCAGACCCATAAAAGGAATAATTCCAATTAATGGTAGCAAAAAAGCCATGGCAATAAGTAAAATTTCTCCCGCGAACATGTTACCAAATAGCCTAAATGTAAAACTAATAGTCCTTGTAAGTTCACCAAAAGCTTCAAGTATTCCTACAAATGTTGATATTGGACCTTTCTTAATTGGATTTATAATAAATTTACCACCATACCCTTTGACTCCTAGTCGTCTAAATCCCCATACTTGAACACTAATCATGGCGACTATGGCAATAGCTAAAGTGGTATTGATATCTGTACTAGCTCCTCTCAGGTATGGGACCAACAAGCCAACAGTTTTTGTACCTACTTTTTCACCTTCACCGTTATAATCATATTCACTTTTTGAAATCTTATTTTTAATTTCCTTTACATCACTTTTAGCAACCTGATAAGGTTCATAGGATGAATGATTTTTAAAATTTTCATAAATTGTATCACCCTTGGAATCTTCGCTTAAATATACACCACTAGTGATAGCAGATATATATGCTTCTTCATATGTATTAATTTGTTCTAAATCATATCCTAAAATAGAGGATAGTTTTGGTCTTTGCGCCTCCCCAAATCCTAATGGAACAACTTTACCTATGGGACCATCATCAAACATTACAAAAGTATCATTTGCATGACTTTCTAAAACATGAAGTTTAGCTAAGGTCTTGATAACATCTTCACCAACATTATAAGAAGCATATTTATCACTTAATTCATCTTCGTATTTATGATAATGATGGTGAACCCATTCATCTAAATCTTCTATTCTTCCTATTGATCCTACACCAGGCATTATACCTACCCAGTTTGACATCATAACAACAAGAAAAATTGTTGTTACCAATGGCAAAAATAATCTACCTGAATGCTTTTTACCTCCTGCAACTCCATCTGCTGTATTTGAGAAAAACTCATATATCAATTCAAATAGAGCCTGTAATCTTGTTGGGACTTCTGACATATTACGCGTTGCTCTCCAAGACAAGAAAACAAGAATAATTCCAGCAAACCAAAACATAATAGAAGAATTGATTAACTTATAAGATCCTATACTTGTTACTTTCTCGGCTGGTATAGAAATAAATGGAATTGGGCCTCCCAAAAAACCAAATCCTAATGATGCACCTAATGCACCACCCAATATTGAAAAAAATAATAGAGAAATAGAAAAAAGTAAAAGTGCTAATATTTTTGGATTTTTAATTATAGATTTCAATTATAGTTGCCTAAATAACTAATTATTTTTTTGTTTTTATTAAATTAATCAATAATTTCCGCATTCCAATTATAGATACTAACAGACCAAGTAGTATTCCCAAAATAGTAAAAAGGGGTAATGTTTGAATTTTTTGGTCAATCATATGTCCAATAAAAGTAAAAATGATGATTGTTAATGATATGAACCAGCCAAATCCACCCATTTTTCCAAGAGAAGATAAGGTGTTTCCCCATGAATGTGTATTTTTCCCTTTATTATTCATTAGAATTTTTTTATTCTATATCCAAAGATTCAATAAAATCTTCAAAAATTGATAAATTTTCTGAGTTATCATCAATTGAGATGCCATTATTTTTCATAACGTCATCTGAAACATAAATTTCAACCTTTGATCTTATTGCTATAGCTAGCGCATCGGATGGTCTAGAATCTATAAATTGCTCTTCATCATCTTTGTCATAATATATCCTTGAATAAAAAGTATCATTTTCTATTTTATGTATCTCTATGAATTTTGGAATTATATTTTCTTTGTCAAATAAATTAATGAATAAATCATGTGTCAAAGGTCTTGTGACTTCAATTCTTTGTAATGCTACAATGATCGACTCAGACTCAAATTCTCCTACCCACAAGGGTAAGTATCTATTTTTTTTTATGTCCTTTAGTATCACAACTCTTTGATTATTTATAATATTAGCTCTGATGCTATCAATTTCTACTTTTACCATAATTACTATTTTAATACTTCATTAATTTTATTTCTTAATTTAATACATTTTTCTCTTGCATAAATGAAAAAATCATCTTTATTTTTTGACGCATATAATATACTTCTTGATGAATTTATCACAAAATTATTTTTTTTCCCTGTGTGATTTACTGCAGAGATAACGTCACATACAGTACCTCCTTGTTCTCCAATACCAGGTATCAAAAAGTTGAAATCAGGTAAAATTTGCCTCATATTTAATAACTGTTCAGGGTATGTAGCCCCTATAACAAAACCTAAATTTTTAGGCGAGCCCCAAGTGGAAATCTTTTTTGCAATATATTCGTATAATCTGTCTCCATTTTTGAGTAAAAGATCTTGGAAATCTTCTGAACCACTATTAGAAGTTTTACATAGAATGTAAGCTCCTTTTTCTTCGTATGATAAAAAAGGTTCAATAGAATCAAATCCCATATAGGGATTAACTGTTACGATATCAAAGTCATATAATTCAAATAAAGATTTTGCATAAGCTTCAGAGGTTGTAGATATATCGCCTCTTTTTCCATCTCCTATAATTATTATTTCATTAGACTTATTTTTAATATATTCAATTATTTTTCTCATAATTTCTAAACCATTGGGACCGAACGATTCAAAATATGCAAGTTGCGGTTTATAAGCACTAACTAAATCATGAGTAGAGTCTATAATTTCATAATTAAACTTTAGTAAATCATCTATTGGCATTCTTGATGAGATAGGGTCTAAGCCAATACATACATTTGATTTTTTCTCTAATATAATTTTTTCAAGCTTATTAAAAATACTTTTCATAGAATTATCTCCAATTATGAATATATATAGGATAGCATAAATATGCAGTATAAATTTGTCCCTAATCAGTCTGTCTTAATAGGTAATAATAGATTGATAAAGTTATTGTGGCAATGATTATTGAAACCATAATCAAAGGCCAAATATCTGAATCAGAACTACTTGAAATTCTAGTATATATACCCAAAGGTATTGTTTGAGTTTTACCAGGAATGTTTCCAGCAACAATAATTGTTGCTCCAAACTCTGATAAGGATCTAATAAAACCTAAAATTATTCCAGCAATAATACCATTTTTCGCAATTGGTAAAATTATATGCCAAATTGTTTGAAAACTATTCAAGCCAAGAGATTTAGAGACTATTTCCATATTTTTATCAACTCCAGATATAGCAATCATAAAGGACCTTGTAACTAAAGGTAAAGATACCAAGAAAGATGCTAATACTGCAGCAAACCAAGTAAAAGTTATATTAATACCAAATAACTGATACAAAAATTCCCCAAAAATATTGTTGCGTCCAAAAAGCCATAGTAAAAAATAACCAACAAGCACAGGTGGAAGAGCAATAGGTAAGGATATGAATAAATCAAGCAAAAATTTTCCTCTAAAATTTTTCTTCACCAAAATCCAAGCAAAACTAAAAGCAAAAATTGATGTAATAAAAGTAGATATAAAACCCACCCTTAAGGACAATATGATTATAGATAAATCGGATTCCATTTAATTTTTTATCCTTCTTAATCCACGTGAAGAAATCAATTCTAAAAATCTAGCATCATCAGAATCTTTCAAGAACTGCAAAAAAAGATCTGCCTGTTTCTTATTATTAGTGTTTTTCATAACATGCATATAGTAATCTACTGAATACTTAAAAACTTCTTCAATTTGTTCATAATGCACCAAGTTTTTGGACAGCAGAAAATCTGAATAATAAATTATCCCATAATCTGCGTTATGATTTTCTAGGGATCGAAGAACTGATTTAGCATCACTTGCAAGAATTAAATTTTTTTTCAATCGATTATATATATTATTTGAAGATAATATTTCTTTTGAATAAATTCCTAATGGAGCTAAAGCAGGATCTGCAATTATTATTCTTTGCTTATTTTGTAATAATAATTCTGATAAATTATCTATTCGTTTGGAGTTTTTGTAACCAACAAATACTATCCTATTAGTCAAAAAATTATACCTATACTCATCATCAATTAAATTACTATCTTCTAAAATTCTGATAGGCTTTTCTCCAATGAAAATCACGCCATCCGCAGGACTATCAAACTTAGAAATCTGATTGGCTAAAGATATTGACCCGCCGAAATTAAATGAAATTTCAATATCGTGTTTTTGTTTGAAAATCTCATAAGCCTCAGTCAATAGATCTGACATTGAAGAAGCTGCATAAATTACAACTTTTTGGTTATGATTATCTATTTCACAACCAATAAATGGTATAGAAATTAATATAAATATAGTAATATAAATTGCTTTCATCTTAGAAAATTATATATTAGATAGAAAAATTATAGTAATATTTAGATGATTAGATACACTTAATTAGGAAAAAATGGAGAAAATTCTTAAATGAACAGTAGTGAAGAATATAATTTTAATAAATTTTCAAACTTGCCTTTCTATACTGAAATAAATGCAAAATTTTTAGAATTCGCTAAAATCGATGATCAAAAAACCATTGTTGATTTAGGGTGTGGCACTGGGGGAATAACAAAATTACTAATAGATAGATTGAAAAACGCTAAGGAAACCGTGATTTATGCAATAGACCATTCCAAAACAGCGCTAAAAACTGCCGCAAATGAAATTGAAGAAACAAAAAATATTCTAGTAAAATTTTGCCATTCAGAGGTTCAAAGTTTGACTGATGTTATTAAAGATAAAGTTGACGCAATTGTATATTGTAATTCCATACATTATGTTCCAGATAAATCAGATTTACTTACAAAAATAAAAAGTAAACTAAATAATAAAGGAATACTAGCATTTAACACTTCGTTTTTCGAAGGTTCGCACCCCGAGGATAGTTTGGAGTTTTTTCGAAAATGGATGTTGAGATCTCTCAGAAAAGTAAAAAAAGAATATGGTATTTCAGCAAAAAAAAGTAATAAAGTTGAATCAAGAGTACAGTTGAATCAGGAAGAATATAAAAATCTATTATTAGAAAACGGGTTTGAAATAAATTCGATAAAAACCAATAGAATTGATGTACCAATCGAAGGTTGGCATCACATATCTGGGTTCTCTGATTGGATAGAAGGCATTCTACCTGGAATTCCATTAGATATTGGTAGAGATGTTTTACAAAAATCTTTAGCAGAAATCTGGGAAGAACTTAAATTAAATTCGATTCCAAGAATATGGCTATCGGTGAGCGCTTCTCCGAAAGTTTAATTATCTAAGTAGCCAGCAATACTCATAACCTTATATTTACTTTTTGAAAAATCTGAGTATATATCTTCAGATTGAATAGCACAAAGAGCGGTATCGATTGAAGTAAAACATGGAATATTCATTAAAGTAGCAGCCCTTCTAATGTGAAATCCATCTTGTAATGCTTGCCTATCTCCAGTTACTGTATTAATCACGGCGCTAACAGTTCCATTTTGAATAATATCTACTACATTTTCTCGTAAGTTATTACTTAATCTTTTTTCAACTGTTTCAACCTTAATTCCGAGTTTAGAAATCATTTTTGCAGTTCCTTCAGTTGCATATAATTTATGACCATTTTTTTGTAAAATCTTTACCAAATTTTCTGAATCTAATTTATCTGGGTTTGCTATGCTTAGCAGTATAGGTGAACCTGGATTAACATTTAGCCCAGAACTAATAAGAGCTTTTTTCATAGCCGCAGTGAAGTTACAATCTATGCCCATAACCTCACCAGTTGATTTCATTTCTGGACCCAAAAAAGAATCTACTCCTGAAAGTTTTGACATAGAAAATACTGGAGCCTTAACAGCTACTAAATTTTTATTAGGATGAAGACCATATTTAAAACCTAGCTCTTTTATAGATTTCCCATTCATAACTTTCGTGGCAATTTTAACCATTGGAATTCTCGTCACCTTAGATATGAATGGAATGGTTCGTGAAGATCGTGGATTAACTTCAATAACATAAATCTCTGGTTTTTCTGAATAATTATTTTTACTATAAATACTTCTCCGAGAATTATTACCTGCAACTATAAATTGTATATTCATTAATCCTATAATTTTTAAAGAACTCGCTATTTTATTTGTATAATCAACAATCATTTTAATTTCTTCATCAGATAGAGATTGAGCTGGATATACCGCCATTGAATCACCAGAATGAACTCCTGCTCTTTCAATGTGTTGCATTATACCTGGAATTAATACCCCATTCCCATCTGAAATAGCATCAACTTCTACTTCAATTCCAGATAAATAGTGATCAATAAGTATTTCCTGATTTGGAAATTCTTTTTGTGATTTTTGAAAATAATTAACCAGCTCATTTTTATTTTGAACAATTTCCATTGCTCTCCCACCAAGAACATAACTTGGGCGTAAAAGAACAGGAAATTTTACATCATCAGCTACAATCATTGCAGAATCAATGTCTTTAGCCATTCCTCCCGGTGGCAGAGGTATAGAGTTTTGTTTTGACAAATCTTCAAATTTTGCTCGGTCAGATGCATTATCAATAGATTCAGAAGAGGATCCTAATATTGGTAAATCTAATTTCCCCAATCTTTGTGATAAATTTATCGCGGTTTGACCTCCAAACTGAACCAGAGATGAGGGCATTTTATTTGAGTAATTTTCATTCTCTATAATATTTCTTATCGATTCTTCATCCAGGGGCTCGAAATATAATCTATCTGAAGTATCAAAATCAGTAGAGACAGTTTCTGGATTAGAGTTAATCATAACTGACTTTACTCCTATCTCTTTCAATGCAAATGCTGCATGAACGGAACAATAATCGAACTCTATACCTTGACCAATTCTTATGGGGCCACTACCAATTACTATAGCTTTATCAGATTTTAGAGATTCAGCTTCATTTTCCTTAGAATAAGTTGAATAAAAATAAGGTGTATAAGCTTCAAATTCACCAGCACATGTATCAACCATTTTATAAACAGGTAGTATGCTCCATTTTTTTCTTAATTTTCTAATATCTTCAGATAAATAATTAGAAAAATTGGCTATTTGATCATCAGTAAATCCTAACATTTTAGCCTGAAGTAAAAGTTCTGGAGTCAATTCATTTTTTTCTAAAGATTTTTCAAATGAAACAATTTTATTTATTGAAAATGTAAACCAAGGGTCTATTCCAGTAATTTTGGATACTTCTTGAAAATCTAAACCTCTCCTCATAGCTGTTGCAAGCTTCCAGATCCTATCATCATCTGGAGAAAGAATTTTTAAGTCTTCAGCATCCCAATCAGGATCTTCCCAAGATAATGTGGATCTTCCATTTTCTAAAGACCGAACAGCTTTTTGCAAGGCAGATTCAAAGTTTCTATCTATTGCCATAACTTCACCTGTTGCTTTCATTTGTGTACCTAAAGACCTGTCACCCAATGGAAATTTATCGAAAGGCCACCTAGGTATTTTTACTACACAATAATCTAAAGCAGGTTCAAATGCAGCGGTAGTTTTCTTTGTAACAGCATTAGATATTTCATGTAATGATTTGCCAATAGCAATTTTTGCGGCAACTCTTGCAATTGGATATCCAGTAGCCTTGGAAGCTAACGCTGAAGATCTACTAACTCTAGGGTTAACTTCAATTACATAGTACATAGAGCCTTCATCCTCATAGCCTGAACCTTCGCCCAAATTCTCTGATATAAGAGTTGTTGGTCTATAAGCTAATTGCACATTACAGCCACCCTTGATATCAAGACCTGTAATTATATCCAAAGATGCTGTACGTAATCTCTGATAATCTTTATCATTCAAAGTTTGACTTGGAGCAACAACTATTGAATCTCCAGTATGAACTCCCATAGGGTCTAAATTTTCCATATTACAGATTGTTATCACATTTCCGTCTGCGTCACGCATCACTTCGTATTCTATTTCTTTCCAACCAACCAGAGATTTCTCTATCAATACTTGCCCGACTCGGCTAGCTGACAAACCTCCTTTAGCAATTTCAACAAGTTCAGTTTCATTTTTTGCAATACCACCTCCTGTTCCTCCTAAGGTATAAGCAGGCCTTATAACAACAGGGAAACCTATCTTGTTGGCTGATGTAATTGCATCTTCAACATTATCTACAGCGAATGATGGCAACACAGGCTGGTCTAAATTTTCTAACAAGTTTCTAAATAGTTCTCTATCTTCAGCCATTTCAACTGATTTTACTGAAGTACCAAGAGTTTTCACATTGTATTTTTCAAGTATTCCATCGTTATATAAATCACATAGTAGGTTTAGGCCTGTCTGTCCGCCTAGTGTACCAAGAATCCCATCTGGTTTTTCAATTTTTATTATTTCTTCTACTACCTCAATTGTTAAGGGCTCAATATAAATTTGGTCTGCTATATCTTCATCAGTCATTATTGTGGCTGGATTAGAATTTACAAGAACAACTTTAATGCCTTCTTCTCTTAGAGATCTACAAGCTTGGGTACCAGCATAATCAAATTCTGCTGCCTGACCTATTATTATTGGTCCCGATCCAAGGACTAAAACCTTTTTTATATCACTCATAATTTTTACCTAACTCTCATCTAACATTTGGATAAATTTATCAAAGATATACTCACTATCATGTGGACCCGGAGACGCTTCAGAATGATATTGTATAGACAAAATTTTAAATTTATCACTTACTAATCCTGCTACAGTATTATCATTAATATTTATATGACTAACTTTAACGTCGCTTGATAAATTTTCTGACTCCAGAGCATAACCATGATTTTGAGCTGTTACATATACTTTCCCGGTACTCAATTCTCGAATTGGTTGATTTCCTCCTCTATGCCCAAAAGGTAGCTTAAATGTTTTAGCGCCAAATGCTCTACCAAGTAATTGATGACCAAGACAGATACCTAGAATTGGCTTGGACCCAGATAATGACCGAATAACTTCTATTGAATCATCTAAAAATTCAGGGTTACCTGGTCCAGGAGATAAAACAATTCCATCGGGATTAAGATTATTTACATCATTCAAAGATGCATTTTTTGGAACTACAGTTATATTACAATTTCTTGCATGCAAAGATCTAAGAATATTAAACTTAACACCATAATCAAAGAGAACAATATTATATTTTTTTGTGGTTTTTTTTGTCCTACTAACTAGATCAATAAAACTTCTTTTATTGAAATCTGACTTAGGTAATTCCCAATTATATATATTTTTCGTAGTCACCTGACTTACAACATCAAATTCACCATATCTAGGACTTTTATTAATTTTCTCTATACACTCATCAATATCATCTGAAATAGTTAGAATTCCCATCATCACGCCTGAATCTCTAAGTTTTCTTGTTATTGCTCTTGTATCAAGATCATAAATACCTGGAATGTCATTCTTTTCTAAATATTTTCTGATAGTTTCTTGGGACATAGGATGTGAGGGATAATCACATAAATTTCCAATTACAAATCCTTTTACCTGTATTTTATTTGATTCAACATCATAGGGATTAATTCCATAATTTCCAATCATAGGATACGTTGGCATGAGTATTTGGCCAGCATAAGATGGATCTGTAAGCATCTCTTGATATCCTGTCATAGATGTATTAAAAACTACTTCACCAATGACTTCTTTATTTGCACCAAAAGTTTTACCAGGAAATATTGCACCGTCTTCTAAAATTAAGTAAATTTTCTTATCTGTGTTATACATTATAATTTCCGTCCTTATAAATAACTTTTCCATCATAGATAGTAACTAAAATTTTTGCATTCATATTAGTCTCCAGTAGTGGAGTATTTGAACTTTTGGATACAAATTTGTGTCGTTCAACTTTCCATTTTGCTTTTGGATCTATAACAACTACATCAGCATTGTAACCTTTTTTTAGCCCCCCAATTTTATTAAGCTTAAAAATTTCTGCTGGCCTTGATGTCAAAGACTCGATGATTCTATCCATACTTATAGATTTTTTCAAATATAAATCAAAAACTGATGAAAATGCTGTTTCAAGAACATTAATACCATGAGCCGCATCTGCAAAACTACAGTGTTTTTCAATATCAGAATGAGGGGCATGGTCAGTAGCAATAATATCAATTATTCCCTCTGATAAACCTTTGGTCATATCATTAGCATCACTAATTGTTCTAAGAGGTGGATTTACTTTTGTATTAGTATCATATGAATCCTCATCAATATAATCTGGAACTTCGCCTTTTTTACCGTATACCCAATTTTCATTTAAAGTTAGGTGATGAGGTGTGACTTCAGCAGTAACATTAAGTCCCATATTTTTATAAATTTCCAGAAGATGAAGAGATGAAGATGATGATATGTGAGGTATGTGTAATTTCGCTCCTATACTTTCAGCTAAAATTAAATCTCTAGCTATCATTACAGTTTCAGCACTTGAGTCTGCCCCAAAAAGCCCTAATCTGTTCGAAACTATACCCTCATTCATTAGCCCTTTTCCAACAATTTTTTTATCTTCTGCGTGATTTATTATAGGTAAATCAGAGTAAAGACTATATGTTAATGCCTGCTTCATAATATTTGAGTCACTAACAGGATTTCCATCATCAGAAAAACCAATTACTCCAGCCTCTGCTAGTTCATTCATTGGAGAAAGGTTAACCCCATTTTGACCAATTGTTATTGAACCAATAGGCAATATTCTTATAATAGCATCTGTCTTAGATCTATTAACTAAATCATTAACAATATTTGCATTGTCCAATGCAGGTATTGTATTAGGCATACTAGTGATAGTTGTAAATCCTCCTTTTGCGGCAGATCTACTCCCTGTTGATATTGTTTCTTTCCACTCTTGACCAGGATCTCTTAAGTGAGTGTGTACATCAATAAACCCTGGAGAAACAATCATATTTTTTGCATTTATAATTTCATATTCATCGGAATATGTTTGATTAGAATTAGGTATAAGGTCAATTATTAAATTATTTTCTATCACCAAGTCCCCTATACAATTTGTTCGTGAACTAGGATCAATTATATTTCCATCCTTAATTACCAACTTTTTAGATTTCATATTATTTATTTGCCTCACTTAGGATAGTTTTAATTATTGCCATTCTAATGAATAAACCATGTTTGACTTGAAGATTTATTTGACTTTTATCACCGTGCACCAAACTAGAAGAAATTTCTACACCTTCATTGACAGGACCTGGATGCATAATCATGACATTATTTTTAGCAATTTTGATTTTTTCTTCATTGATACCCCAGTATTTGGAATACTCCCTTAGCGATGGTATGTTTCCTTGTTCTTGCCTTTCTAATTGAATTCTTAGGGGCATAATCACGTCAGCATTCTCAATAGCATGATCTATATCATCAACAAAATTGACCAAAGAATTTTCTCCCTCAAAAAATTTATTTTTGAATAAAGATAAAGTTTTAGGAGAATTAATGTATACATTAGCACCTAGTTTTGAAAAGCCTAATATATTTGAGCGAGCAACTCTACTATGCAATATATCACCAATAATAGATATTTTTTTATTTTTCAATGTTCCTAATTTTTTTTGAATAGTGTAAACATCAAGTAAGGTTTGAGTTGGGTGTGCATGTAATCCGTCACCTGCATTTATAACTGGAATATCTATATTTCTAGATATAAAATACGGAGCTCCTGCATCAGAATGTCTAACAATAATAAGATCGAATTGCATTGCTTCTAGAGTCTTTACTGTGTTAAGTAAAGATTCACCTTTCTTAACACTGCTACTTCCTAATGAAATATTGATTACATCAGCACCAAGTTTTTTAGCTGCTAATTCGAAAGACGTTCTAGTTCTTGTACTGTTTTCATAAAATAATGTTAATACAGATTTACCACTATTATATTTTTTTGTTGACTCAATATTGTCATTTGACAATTTATCAGCTTCATTCATTATATTTTGAATATCAACTTCACTTAGTTGGTCTACATCTAATAAACTTTTATTGTTAGTTGTATTCAAAGTAAAACCACCGAATCATTAGAATCTACTTCAACAAGATTTACTTTAACTTTCTGCTCATATTCCGTAGGAATGTTTTTACCTATATAATCTGGTCTTATAGGTAACTCTCTATGGCCTCTATCGACTAAAACCGCTAATTGAATTTTTTTTGGTCTACCAAAGTTAAGTAAAGCTTGCATAGCGGCTCTTATAGTTCTACCTGTGTATAAAACATCATCCACTATTATGACATTTTTATCTTTTATATCACTAGGAATAATAGAATTTTTAGCTTGCTTGATATGATAGTTTTCAAGGTCATCTCTCCATAGTTTGGGATCTAAATTACCTACTAAAATATTTTTTTTAGTAATATCGCGCACAGTTTCAGAAATTCTTTTTGCTAAGAATACTCCCCTAGTTTCAACTCCAACCAAAATCACATCAGTTATGCTTAGGTTTTTTTCAATTATTTCAAAAGAGATTCTTTTAATACATTTAGATAAATCTATCTCTGATAAAAGTATTTTTGTTTTATTTAAATCTGACATAAATTTTTTCAAAAAAAAACCTTGCTAAAGCAAGGCAACAAAAAAAACTTACCACCTTGCCAGTCTCTCTGGACTGATTTAAAGGTAATCTTTAGATAATAGTATCATCAAAATTTGATATTCACAACCTAATCCATAGACCAGAATCAAATTCATTAAAATTTTCAGAATAAACTACAGTTTCCCATTTATCCGGGAAAATCTCTTTTCCACATTCACAAAACAAATGATTCAATTTGCTTTTTTTTATTATATTTTTATAACAATTTTTACAAATAACTAAATACATAAATTTCTTTTTCCATTTATGGATTTTTACATCAACATAGCTTCTAGGCAGTATATTCAAACCTTTACAAATTTGCCTAAATTCTTTTCCATGACTAGGAGTGAATGGGCCATATTCACTAAATGTGAAAGCATGTGCTAATTCATGAAGAACAACTGATTCTATTTCTTCTCTTTTACCAAATAAAATCAAATTAAAAGATAGTGTAATTTGATTATTTTTATAATTGTATGAACCTAAAGTTTTTTTCATACTTTTTGAAATTTTAATATCTGGAAATAATATTTGATAATGATTTGAATTAATTGTTTCTTCGATTATAGAATATATTGAATCCGGAATTGAAAATTCAATAACATTACTCTCTATAGCCGTAGGCTCAGAATTTTTTGGGAATTTAAAAGCTAATTGCATAATTTGATGGTATCACTTTTAAGGATAAGGTCATAGGTTCAAATGCTATACAGGATACTAGAATTTATACTCAAATAAATATAATCCTACTGTATAAAAATATAAACATTAAAATGGTAATTACTAAGATGAATGCCATTTTTTCAGTATAAAAATAAACATGTCTATGGATAATCAGTATTGACTCGAAACTAGAATAAATCAATAAAAATTTATTCAAAAACTAATTACAAGAAGAAAGCCTATTTCTAAAATTAAAAGAACCTGTTAGGACTAAATTGACTTATACAAGTATCTAATTGGTCTTCAAAAATATCTTTGCTGATTATTTTACCCATAGCAGGGCCAAATAATATCCCATTAGCACTACCGCCTCCACAGACAAAAATGTTTTCAAAGTCCTTAAGTCTACCCAAAATCGGCAGAGAATCTTTAGTCATCGGCCTAAGACAAGCAGTTTGTTCAACAACAAATTTTTCATCTAAGAAAGGAAAAATTTCTTTTGCATTTTTTAGAATTAGATTTTTAGAATCATTGGTTATAGATTCATCATAGCCTACATCTTCATGAGTAGTACCCAACCAAGTAATATTTTTATCTTTAGTAGTAACATAATTTTTACCCCACCAAAATGAGACCTTAAATCCTGGATTAATATTCTTCATACGCAAGATCTGGCCCTTAATGGGTGTAATTATATTTTTCCCATAAAAATCCATAAAAAAATTTTCAACCCAAGAACCATTAGATATGATTATTTTGTCAAAATTATACGATTCTTCATCACTAAATATCCTTACTTGTTTTCCAGAATCAGCATCAATTTTATTAATATTTTTTTGCACAAAATCAACTCCATTTTCTATAGCATTATCAAAAAGTGTTTTGGTTAACATGAATGAATCAACTTCTAGTGAATTTTTTATAAACAAACCCCCATTAATATTTTCTGATACTCTAGCGTCAATATGCCTTAATTCACCTAATGACAAAAAATGAAATTCCTTATTCAATTTATTTTTTTTGTAATTATCGTAAATTTTGGAATAACTATTATTTTTAAACAAATGTACTACTGGTTTTTTCGAATAGTAAAATTTACTATGAAATTTCATCTTAAGGTTATTATGAACACTGATCGCATAATCGGATAATTGTTCTGAAGGGGAATTTATATCATAATCTATAAAAGGAATAATTGACCCGTTAGATTTTCCTGAAGAATGGGCACCTATAAAATCTTTTTCAAAAATAGTTATATCTGATGTTATTTTAGACAGATAGTAAGCTGAAGCGCATCCTGCTATACCACCTCCAATTATTCCAATTTTCAAAATTTACTCCAAAATTGCTTATGAATTAATTATAATTCATTTAAAAAAAAAGATGAATATAAAAAAATTTGATATTCTATTTATAATAAATACTAATTCGGAGAAGAAAATGGAAAATGAATCTCAACCACAGATAAAAGGTAAATTCACTACTTGTAAACTAGTCAAAAGAGAAGACCTTACTCATGACTTAATAAAGTTTTGGCTTGAACCTGAAGAATCATTTAATTTTAAACCAGGGCAATACTGCACTATAGGCACAGGAGGTATTGAGAGACCATATTCAATAGTTTCCTCTCCCGATGAAAAAAATATCGAACTATTTATCGAAGTTGTTCCTCCACCAGATGGGAACTTAACTCCCTTACTTCATGAATTGAGTGTTGGAGCCGAGATGACATTAAGGCCACGAGGTAAAGGTATATTTGTAATACAACCTCAATTTAAAAATCACATATTTGTAGGAACTGTTACAGGAGTGGTCCCATATGTTTCAATGCTTAGGAAATTCTTAAATGATACAAACTGGCCTGAACCTGAAAAAATGGAAAATGTAAAAAGAGAAGATTATCAATTTCATGTCCTGGAAGGAGCAAGTTACTCTGATGAATTTGGGTACGATGAAGAATTAACTCAACTTTCTAAAGAACATGATTTTATTCATTTTTATCCATCAGTATCAAGGCCAGATGAAGCAAAAAATAGTGATTGGAATGGAGCCAAAGGCAGAATTAATAATCTTGTTGAAGATTATATTACTAAACTTGGGATAAACCCTAAGGAAACATGTATATATGCTTGTGGTCATCCTCAAATGATAGAAGACGTAGAAAAAAGATTTTCTAATACAGATTTTACATTCCTAGAAGAAAGATTCTGGAAAGACGACGATTAATAATAATTTTATTTAGTTTCTAAATCATCATTATTTGAAATATCATTTAAAAATTGTTCAACTTCTGGAAGTAATGATATTTCACTATCGTAATCTAGATTTATAACATCATTCCTAGAATCAAACTCTTTTTCAAATCGTTGAATCATATTTCTTAATTCATTATTGTCAGACAGGGCTGGAGTCACTTGTTCGTATTGATTTTTACCTAAATTATATTCTGAAAATTTATTGTCAATTTTGTATATTTCTGAAATTACTTTTAGTAATCTTGAAGCGCCTGCAAAATCATCATCTAGTTTCAAGTATAGCGGCAGATGAACCATAAGTGACATTGTTTCAATAGTGAGTATTTTTTTTATTCTTTCAATAATTTGTGAAACAATCGAGGTAGGTCCTTCATAGTTTGATCTTCTAAATGAAATATTTTGAGTTAGTTTTGGATCCCAATTATTAGCGCTACCTGTAACAATGAGCTCTCTTGTGTGAGGAACAGAATCATACATTCCTCCAAGCTGTATATATCGACTAACCTTGAAATACTCTAGTAGCTCTATTATAGAATCATTGAAATCTTCTCCAAAAGAATGTGGTTCTAAAAGTTGAAGCAGAAGTATATCCTGACCCGAAGCATTAATTAATGATAACTCAGTGTTAGGGATTTTAAATTTTCTATCCCCTGATTTTGAGTCTAAGTATACTGTTGGTCTAAAACGCGTGTAGTCGTAGAACTTACTAGGCTTACTCAGTTTACCTATTTTGACCCCAATGAACTCTTTGAAGAGTCTCTTAATTACAATTTGTCCAACATTACCTACATTTATCCATGGTTTTAGGATAACAATACAATGAGGATTGGTAATATTAAATTCTGAATTATATATTTCGAAATCTTTAATTAGCATATAATAATATATAAAGTAGTTATTATAGAAGTATAAATTATAGTTTAACAATTGTCATCAAGAAAAAATTTGATTACCGCAAGGAAAAATTCTATGAAAAAAAAATTCGTATTTATTCCAAATTCTAACCTCCTAACTAACAATAGTATTAAGATTTGGGTGGGAAAATTATCTGATTTATTTACAGAATGGACATTTCACTCTCCAAAAAATAAAGAAGAGGCTTTAGAAGAAATTTCTGATGCTGATGCTGCGTATGGAACAATGGATAATGATTTGTTATCAGTAGCACAAAAAATAAAATGGTTACAAGCTCCAGCAGCTGCTCCCGATGAAGGATTTTATTTTGACGAGTTAATAAAACATCCTATAGTTGTTACAAATTTTAAAGAAATTTATAATGATCACATATCCATTCAAATTTTAAGTTACATTCTTAGTTTTGCTAAAAATTCTCACATTTACAGAGATCAACAAAATGAAAAAATTTGGAAGCAATTACAAGAAACTCAACATGAAATATTTTTACCAGAATCATCCGTAATAATTATTGGTGTGGGAGGAATTGGTTTAGAAACTGCAAGAATTTGCAAAGCTATTGGAATGAAAACGATTGGAATAGATGCAAAAAAAATAAATCCCTCTAAATGGTTAGACGAAATATTTTTATCAAAAGATTTATTGAAACAAGTTAATAAAGGTGACTTCATAGTTTCAACAATACCTCATAACCCAATAACTGAAGGAATGTTTAATTATTCCTTCTTTAGTAAAATGAAAAAATCATCATTTTTTATTAATATTGGAAGAGGGAAAACAACATCCTTAAATGATTTAGATCAAGCAATAAAGAATAAAATAATATCTGGAGCCGCTCTAGATGTCTTTGAAAAAGAGCCTTTAGATTCCAATAGTAATTTGTGGAAATATCCCAATGTAATAATTACCCCACACATTGCCGCTCACGGAGGTAAATATTTAGATGAAAGAAGATACGATATTTTGAGAGAAAACATAAAAAGATTTCAAGAAAATAAAAATCTAAAAAATACTGTTAATAAAAGTGAATGGCACTAAATGATCAGGCATCATACTGCAACTGGGTTTATAGTCTATAGAGAAAAAATTTTACTTCATTACCATCCTAAGGTAAGGGAATGGCTTCCACCTGGGGGTCACATAGAAAAAAACGAGGATCCATTAGAAGCAATTGTCCGAGAAATCAATGAAGAAACAGGACTATCTTCTGATTATAAAAAATATAATGATTTTGTTTTTCCTGTGCCAACTAACGAAATTTTAACCATAAGTAATTTAGAACAAGTTTATGCACCATTTAGCATCATGTTAGAAAATGTTTATGATCGAGAAATTGGCGAGCACCAGCATATAGATCATATATATTTTTTTGCATTATATATAAAAGATGAAAAAAAAATGCCTAAACTTACAAATATATGGAGGTGGGTTGATATACAACAATTAACAAATTTAGAACCCTTGAATATTAATATTCCTCTTGAAGAGCATGAGCCACATCTTAAGGCCCCACCAGAAGATGTAAAAATGTTGGGTATAAAGGCTATAGAACACATCAAAGAAAGATCAGAATCATATTTTCCTTTATAAAAATTTCCCTCGACCACTTATTGGTATTACTTCTTCTAATTTCCCTTTCCTTATCCCATAAAAATTTTCATGTAGATTAATAGTTGTGTCTCCATGCATAGGAAGAGCAAAAATTTTATCGCCTATTTCCAATGATATTTTTTCCTGACTTTCTGATTCAATTACAGTATGCTCTTCGGAATGTTTTTTTATCTGGAGTTTTTCATTTGAAATAATTTCAGCAATACCTCTATCAACTGAGATAGATTTCAGCCCAAAATCTGCAACAACTCTATCTTCTGACTTTGAAATAACGGTAGACATTACTGTTAGCGCAGACTTAAATTCGTCAAGAACATTCAAGTAATCTCCATCCATAAAAATATAAGAACCGCACTGAACTTCAGTAATTCCGGGTATTTTCCCTGAAATTGAATAAGTTCCTGTTCCAGATGCAGAAACTAAGCCTACATTAATTCCCATAGACCTAATCTTATCTGCTGAATCGTTTAATACAGACATAGCTTTTTGGGTTTCAAGTACCCTAGATTCATGATCTCGTACTGCAACAGCATGACCCTCGTAACCCATTATTCCATGAAAATTTAATGACTTTGAATTTTCTATTTCTTGAGCTAGAATAACAGATTTTTCTGGAGAAACTCCACATCTGTTCATACCAACATTAATTTCGACAATAACACCTATTTTAACGGAATTATTTTTTGCGATTTCAGATAATTGATTTATATTTTTTTCACTCTCTACTGCAACAATTATATTAGTTTTTTTTGCCAATTTCACAAGTCTTGTAATTTTTGTTTCTCCAATAATCTGATTGGTTATCAGAATATTATCTATCCCACCTTCAGTTAGAACTTCAGCTTCAGCTAATTTAGCACAACATACACCGATAGCACCGGCTGCAATTTGCTTTTTGGCCCAGTAGGGACTTTTATGAGTTTTGGCGTGCGGTCGAACATCTATTCCTAATTCATTGGCATTGTTCTGTAAAGTAGCAATATTTTTTTCAGCAATATCTAAATCAATGATAATACATGGTGTATCTAATTCATTTACAGGAGTACCTTTTTCAGGTAAATAATTATTCATTTCTTACTTTCTTTTATTTAATTTAAAATACATAATAATATAATATTAACAAAAAAAATTTAAGAAACTGTAAATAAAATGACAAAAAATTCGATTAGTAAATTAAATCAAAAAAGATCACTTAAGCGACAGGTGGGTAAATGGAGAAGTTGGGAAACTACGGAAGGAGTAGCAAGAGCTCCTCATAGGTCTATGATGAGAGCTATGGGCCTAAATGATGATGACATAAATGCGCCATTTATCGGTGTAGCGTCTACACATAACGAAGTCACACCCTGTAATGCAGGAATTAAACCTTTAGCAGATGAAGTTAAGAATGGTATTATTTCCTCAAAAGGCACACCTTTTGAATTTGGGACTATAACTGTTTCAGATGCAATATCAATGGGTACAGAAGGTATGAAAGGATCGTTAGTTTCAAGAGAAATAATTGCAGATTCAATTGAAACTGTATGTTTTGCCGAAAGATATGACGGTGTTGTAGCAATAGCAGGCTGTGATAAATCACTTCCAGGTGCAATGATGGCAATGGCACGACTAAATATCCCAAGCGTATTCGTTTACGGTGGATCAATTTTACCTGGGCATCTAAATGGTCAAGATTTAACTATTATTAGTGCATTTGAAGCGGTTGGGAAAAGACAATCTGGAGAAATTAACGATAAGCAACTAAGAGATATAGAAATGCATGCATGCCCAGGCCCAGGCTCTTGTGGTGGGATGTTTACTGCCAATACTATGTCAAGTATTGGGGAAGCTATAGGCTTAAGTCTACCTGGATCTGCTTCTGAAGCAGCAGTCGATCAAAGAAAAAAAGATTCCTCCAGGCAAGCAGGTATTGCGGTAATGAACCTAGTTAGAAAAAATATAAGACCATCGGATATCTTAACAAAAAAAGCCTTTGAAAACGCCGTAACATTAGTTGTCGCAATGGGTGGTTCAACAAACACGGCTTTACATCTTCCTGCGATTGCAAATGAAATGGGCATAAAACTAACCCTAAAAGAAATTCATGATATTTCTATGAGAACACCCCTTCTTGCAGATATGAAGCCTGGAGGACAATATGTAATGTTTGACCTAGACAAGGTGGGAGGAGTCCAATTAGTAATGAAAAGGTTACTAGAAGCTGGTTTATTGCATGGGGACGAAATGACTGTGACTGGTAAAACAATAAAAGAAAACCTAAAGGATATTGATATAAATCATAAAGAAAATAATATTGTCCGATTGATGGAAAATCCAATCTCAAAAACAGGAGGTTTAGTCACATTATTCGGCAATTTAGCTCCTGATGGATGTGTACTTAAAGTTGCAGGTCATGATTTTGGGAAAAAATTTACTGGCCCAGCAAAAGTTTTTGACCAAGAAGAGCAGGCTATGGAAGCACTTCGAAGAAGAGAAATTAAAGCAGGCGATGTGGTAATTATAAGATATGAAGGGCCAAAAGGAGGACCAGGTATGAGAGAGATGCTATCAATAACTGGCGCATTAGTCGGTCAAGGATTAAGTGAAAGCGTTTATCTTATAACTGATGGTAGATTTTCAGGAGGTTCTACTGGTGCTATCATTGGGCACTTAGGGCCTGAAGCCGCTGTAGGAGGCCCTATTGCAGCAGTTAATAATGGAGATGTTATAGAAATTAATTTGGATAAATTTGAACTTAATGTGAAAATATCAGATGAAGAAATAAAAAATAGACTATCAAACTGGAAACCAAGAAAACCTTTATACGAAAGAGGCACATTAGGAAAGTATATTAAATTAGTCAAACCAGCTTCAACTGGAGCGGTAACCTCATAATTTATTCATACACATTATATAGGCTATAGCAAGCATACTCTTAGTACCAGATATAAGAGATGCTATTCCAATTGATTCATTAGTTCCATGAATATTATTCAAAGTAGCATCATCTTGTGGATCAGAACCGTAAAATCCGTAAGTTGTTATGCCTAATCTCCTTGTATAGGTAGAATCAGTAAATCCTGGGCTGTGTAAAGGAATCCATTTTATTTCTTTGTTATTTTGTATTATTGATTGTGATTCAATAATCGCATCGGCTAAAGCTGAATCAAATTTAGATTCATTAGGGTCTGACATATATTCTAAATCATATGTTAATCCATCTATATCTTGGGAAATTTTTTCAATCTCGGATATAATATAATCAATTTTTTGGAAAGGTAGATTTCTAATATCACATGTTAAGATTATTTCTTCAGGAATACTGTTAGACTTAATTCCACCTTGAACCATGGTTGGTGTAATAAGCATCTGTGACAATGCTTTACTTAATGAGGAAACTAAGGGATAAGATTTATCTAATCTATCAATTAATTTATCAAAATTACTCGAATCTATCTTTTCCTCAATACCAAAATTATGTAAATGGCTAAAGAATGGAAGCGTAGTAATTATTTCAGGTTTATAGTCCTCTAAATTTTTTAATAATTTGCCGAGTTGAAAACTAGCATTTTTCCCCATCCAAGGAGTTGAAGCATGCCCACTTTCTCCTTTAATCTTAAATTTTAATTCTAATCTTCCTTTTTCGCCCACTCCTATTGATAAAATTAATTTATTATCAGCTTGAATTGATACACTTCCACCCTCATTGATAGCGTAGTCTGAAGTAATTAATTCTGGATGTTTTTCTGCAAGCCAGCGAAAGCCCCATTTGCCTCCATGTTCCTCATCAGCTCCACTTACTAATTTTAGTCCGTAGTCCAGTGTAATATTATTTCTTTTCAAGATTTTAAATGCCATCATTTGAGTTGTTAACAGTGCTTTACAGTCATTAGAGCCTCTACCGTATACTCTTCCTTCATGTATAGTCCCAGAAAATGGATCAAATTTCCATTTTTCCTCATTTTCAACTGGTACCACATCAGTATGAGACATAAACATGAGTTTAGTTTTATCAGATATGCTTGGATAATCAGAGATAAAATTTTTTCTTTTTGGGTCTCTCCCTATTAGGTTTGATGAAATACCATCGTCAAGTAAGGAATCTCGTAAAAATTCAGCAACAAGAGTTTCATTTCCTGTAGGCATGTAGCCTGTATTGATTGAAGGTATTTTTATTAATTCTTGGTTCATATGGATTATTTCGTTAATAGAATCATCCACTTGATCAATTAAACTTTGCAAACTTGACATTATTTCTCCGTAACGATAATTTCCAGATTTCAATATAATAAGTTAAATTATATGAAATAATTATATTATGGTAATATCAAACCTTAACAAAATACATATATTTACAATTTTTGTAATTTTTAGTTCTCTCTTTTTTGGGTGTAGCACCCAAAATAATCAAAAATTAAATATTTTCCCAATAGTATTTTCTATTTCAAGAAATCAGAATGTTGACATTTATAAACTGAGTAGCCTTGGTGGAGAGTTGACTCAACTAACAACAGATAAGTCTTCCGAAACTAAGCCAACCTGGTCTCCAGATAAAAAAACTATTGCGTATTTATCTGATATAAATGGTACAAGCACTCTTTGGATAATGGATTCTAACGGTAAGTCAAAAAAAGAAATCTTAGATTCAGATATAAAGGTGAATAATTTTTTATGGTCGCCTGATTCTAAAAAAATAGCTGCTGAAATAAATAGAAATCAAAAATTAAATATAATAATAATTAATCTAGAAAAAAACTCAAAAGAGATATTGAATTTACCTTATAGTAAAGCTTTTATTGGCGACTGGTCTCCTGACGGAAAATGGTTATTATATACCGTAGAAGATACAAATAATAAAGGTGTTATGAGAAAGAGTATAAATGGAGTTGATGAATTTACGATTACAGAAAAAGATGACTATTCTCCAAAATGGTCTCCCAATGGAAAATGGATTGCATTTATGCGAAAAAATACTTTAGGTAGTTTCGACTTAGTTTACACAAATATTCATGGTGAGAAAGAAGTAATATTATTAAAAGAAAATATGAATAAAATAGATTATGATTGGGCTAGTGACAGTAAAAATATTATTTTTTCAAAAAAAGAAAAACAGTCAAAAATGAATGAAATTTTTAAGATCGAAATAAAAAATAGTTTAGTTAAACAACTAACATTTAACAGAGTAAATGATGTTAATCCGAGATGGAATAATAAAAATTCTAATATAATTTTTTCATCTGAAAACGAGAATATTCTTGATCTTTACTCAATGTTAATAGATGGTTCAGAGCAAACTAGGCTAACTAAGAACTTAGATAAATTTATAGATTCAGACTGGTAATTTATTATAACCCAATCTTGCCCAACCAACCTGATGTTTTATCATCCTCTTTCGTATCAACATTAATTTTTTTTCTTAGTTCAGGAGGCTTAGGAGTACTGTCCTCTTGAGAAGAAGAACTACCACCTATTTTTCTTCTAGTTGGTGTTCTCCTGATAGGAGTTTTTGTAATTGAAGAGTTTTTGTTTCCATAAGATTTTTTTGAAATTGATGAAACTCTTGTTGATCTTGTTGATTTAGTCAATGCTTTATCTTCACCATTTGGTGAAGCAGCCTCGTCAGTTACTTTAGATCTTCTAGATGTTGCCGCAGCTCTAATCCTAGCTTTCGATCTGGTCATCCACAAACCAGTAAAAAATGTTTTATTTAGTCTTAAAGAATAGTCGGCAACTCTACTAGATTCAGTAGAAAGATTACTGTCAAAAGCCGCAACTTCAATATGTTTTCCTGTATCTTTAACGGCTTGTAAAGCAGGATAAAAATCTGCATCACCACTGACTACTATAGCTGTATCATAATGATCCTGATATGCATGAGCAACTAAATCAGTTGCTAACATCACATCTACTCCCTTTTCTACTAAGGTGTCACCTCTTTGCTTCCATATACCTAATCTGACTTCTATAAAAGGTGTTTCATACATAGAATCTAAAAATTTTTTTTGATCTTGCACCATATTTGCAGAGGTTTCATTATCCTGCCTAACATTATAATAATAAGTCCTTCTCAGAGATCTTCCATTAGCAAGTTTTGTAGAAAATTTATCGAACTGTAAATCATGCCTACCGCAATTTTGAGAAAGAACATGATATAAATTACTTCCATCAATATAAACCATTACACGGTCATTATTATTAATTGATAAATTTGAGATTTTCGAAGGCATCAGTTTTCCAATCTAGTAAATAAGAAGTTTTAATTTGTAAAAACTATCTTTAGTAAATAAAATAAAAATATATATAGTAATATTGTATAACAGAATTTGTATAACATATTTTTTTTAGAAAAATTAGTATAAATAATCACTATTATTCATAAATAAAGGTTGGGAAACATGAAAACTATAGAACAATTTTCAACTCCGTGCGAAATGCCTAATGGCCTTCAATGGACAGATGAAGGTCTATTCATAATGGACCAAAAAACAGACAATGTATATGTTGTTAGCGAAGCTGGTGATATTATAAGAATTATATATACACCAACTGCAAATGGTTCAGGAATAACCGTTGGAGATGGATATCTATGGACAGCCTCTAATGGACATTCTGCTTCTAGGCCTAAAAGATCTACTGACACCGGATTAGGTTTCATATATAAGCTTGATTTAATGACTGGAGAACCTATAGATAGGTTTAGAACTCCTGATGGCGGAGGTATACATGGAATAGAATGGGATAATGGGAAAATATGGATTACAGCATTTAATCCTACTGCATTATATTTAGTTGACAGTAAAGATTTTAGTATTATCAAAAAAATTCCAGTCACCCTACCAAGACTACATGGACTAGCTAAAGTTGATGATGGGATTTGGTGCGCCCACACAACAGATAATGTAATAATAAAATATTGCACCAATTCTGGTGAAGAAAAAGAAACTATTACACTAGATGAAGGTGATGCCTATATTCATGGGTTGAGCATTAAGAATGGAGAACTGTGGTACTCAGACTCAAATTTTGCAGGTAAACATAGTACAGCAACTTTGGGTAAACCTGAGATAGGTAAAATAAAGTTATAAATTATGGAGAAAATGATAAAGATTGATAGCCATCAACATTTCTGGGAAATAAATAAATTTAATTATTCATGGATGGATCAAAAAAGTCCTTTGAGAAAAGATTTTGTGCCAAATGACCTAGAAAAACTTATAAAAGAAAATCAAATTGATAAAACAATTATTGTTCAAGCAGTACCATCTACTGAGGAAACATATTGGCTTTTAGAAATGGCAGAAAATTATGATTTTATTGCAGGGGTAGTTGGCTGGGTAGACCTAACAGATCCAAAAATTGAAAAAACTCTAAATATATTACAAGAGAATCAATTCTTTAAGGGAGTTAGGCACTTGTGGGAAACTGATGAAGATCCAGAATGGATCATTAATTCTGGAGCTATTAGAGGGCTCAAAGTTATCGCCGAAAGAAATTTGACTTTCGACTTTTTAGCTAGACCTAATAATTTAATTTATATCCCAAAAATTATGAATTTAGTACCTAATCTTAGAGCTGTTTTAGATCACATTGGGAAACCTGAAATAGCAGAAAAAAAAATACAGCCTTGGCTTAATGATATAAGAAAAATTTCTAGCATTGATAATGTTTTTTGCAAACTTTCTGGAATGATCACCGAAGCAAATCAAAAAAATTGGCGTGTTGAGGACTTAAAGCCATACGTTCATCATGTACTATCATTATTCGGCGCAGATAGAATAATGTTTGGTAGCGACTGGCCAGTTTGTACTCTTGCAGGGCAATATAAAGATGTGAAAAATTCTTTTGATGAGATTCTAAAAGACTTAGATCTTAAATCAAAAAATAAAATATTTGGTGAAAACGCATCCAAATTTTATAAAATCTAGAATTTACCCTAAGGGTTTTCCAGATGACCAGTTCCAGTTATCAGGAGGCCAAATATTTTTCCCAACTCTTCTTGCCGAGTCTGCATTTCTAGATTCATCGTACCAATCTTTGACAGTTTGAATCCATAAATTTATGTGAGGAGTACCCTTATGATAATCAAAAGATTTATCGTTGACATATACCTCGTATAGATAAATTTCTGATTTATCATTAATATTTTGGTAAACATCAAAACGTAAGCAACCTTGCTCTTCATGAGTTGATCCCAACCCATCTAATTTTACAGCAGCAATAAAGTCATCGACTTTCTCAGATTTTATATATTTTGGTGCATGTATGATATGCAACCCGGATTCAAAATAATCATTTTCTATAACTCCATTTCTCTTTGAATCCCATAATGCATCCATCAGAGGAAAAACTGGTTTACAAAAAGAGACCTCAGGTTCAGATAACAATAAATTCTTAACTGCTCTATCCCACTGTTTAAAATGAGGATATGTTAAGTGTTCTTCAAAAGATTCTTTATCGTTATATATCTCGCAAAAACCAAACAGGTTAGGTTTTTCATTATCTTGAACAATATCGAATCTTCTACATCCAGGTTCAAACTCTACTGAACCTCTTGCATCACTAATTGATTCATTTATAAATTCATTTATTTTATCTTTTTTTACTTCTAATCTAACCATTACAATATACATAATTAGCTTTCTCCTTTTTTATTTTTTTCTTTATTCTTTATATAAACGAGTGAGAGTATGAAAAATATCATACTAGGTAAAATATAAATTAAAGTACTAATAAACATTTCATTAATCCAAGCATTCTTTATATTTACAATTTGTGAAATAAAATTATTACTATTCAATTCATTACTTAAATTTGGAAAAGTATTTTTAATGTCTGTCAAAGATATATTTTCTAAGTATGGAGTTATATCAATTAATTTTACAGATTGTATTATGAGACCGATTAATAGGCTTGAAATTAGGAATACAAAACTTGTATTTCTTATAGATACAAGAAAACGTAAACCCTTATTAGTACTTTTTATAGAAACAAAGGCGAAAAGCATGACAATAATTATCATAAAAACATATATCATAGTTTGGATTAATTTAATTTGATTAATATAATTCCTTACCTCATTTAATTCTCTCAGTTCTAAACCAATAATTGTTTCCAAGTTTTGATTATTTATATTTCCAGCGATAAAATTCCTGATATCCTCAATATTCATATTTTCTTCTTCAGATGAAATAAGACTAATTAAATCATCATTAGTTAGGCTATATCCATCGGAAATAATTTTTCTAAGTTCTATCAAATCTGAATCATCACCAATAAGTCCTTCTACATCTTCAGAAGAAAGATCAAGTTTGGATGGAAATTGATCTTTTATAAATTTGTCTACTTCATCATTAATTATTTTGATCATGTCATCATAAAAAATATTAATAGCAAGTTGACCTCCAGGTATACAACTTGGCTTATTTTTTTTAGCGATTGATGAGGTAGCAAGAGATGATTGTATGAAATTTTGACATGCAGGTAATTCTGATAATAAGTTATCCAACTTATTTTTACCAAATACCTTTAACTCAGTTGCGGCTGCTGTCTTCCTATCAGATAAATCTATACTATAAGACAAATCATCTTTTTCAGAGGTCAAGTAACTTACCGAAGAATCTATAATATTATTACCATGCATGCCTACCCAGTCTTTGGGTGCTAGAGTCTTAAATATAGATAAAACTTCTTCTTGAGTAGCAGTAATACCGTACCCAAAGTCCGTCAAGTTACTTAAGTTGTTTTCCAATAATGGATTTAATAATTTCTTAAGTACTAGGTCATATAATATATCATCTTCATTCAGTTTATTCTTAATCACATTGGCAGCTAATTCTAATCTGTCATCAATAGGAATTGTAACAAGAAAACTGTCTGTATCTTCGGCAATATAATAAATAAAAGAATCATGTATTATAAATAAATTATTTTCAATCCATTCATCAGGAAATATTTCATCTAAAGCACTCTTAATTTCTACTTCAGTATACTCAAAGCCTAGATCTTTAGTCAGAGGTTGTAAAATTTCTTTAGACTCTACGGATAATATATCTTTGATTAATTGAGCCAATCTTAAATCCTTAGAAAGAGTTCTAAAGTCAGTTATTGAATCTTTCATAACGATATCAAAATCATAATCTATAGATAAATCATGATTTTCATTATTAAGTAGCATTAGTATTTGATTTATAGTAAGTTTAGTTTTTTCCTTAAAATACTCTTTACTAATCAAATTTTTCATATATAAATTAATTGATTTTTTGGCAGATTCATTATCATAAAAGTTTACTAACTTAGAATTCTGATTATTTCCATTAATTTCATATCCTTTTTCAACGATATCTTCTACAAACAAAGTAATTAATGAATCATAGAAATAATCATAAAAATTTGATTTTTCTAAAGTATTATCTAATAAATTTTTACTACTTAAAGTGCTTGAAATATGACTAAGTAAAATAGATACAGACATTGTCACAAATAAAATTATTCCTATAAATACTAAAAATATTTTTCTCATTTTATCCTATCTTAATCAATTTTTTATTTTTCTGGTTTTATAAGATCCAAATAAAGCTAAAATAGCTACGCATGCTGAAAACTTAAATGACAGATCCCATCCCTGATTAAAAGTTAAGGAAATATCTGGATTAATAGAATCAGAAATTTCACTTAATTGAACATTAATATTGTTACTTAACATTATGCCAGTAATTATTGCTGTAGATATAGCTTGACCAATCACAGTAGCTGTATTTCTTACTAAATTTAAAAAAGCAGATGTTGAACCATATTGACTAGGAAGAACTGACGCTAATGTTGCACTCATATTTGGAGCCATCCACAGTCCCATTCCAAATCCATTTATTATAAGTACAAGTAATACAATGAATATACTTGTATCTTGAGAAAAAAAAGAAAAAGAGAGGTTACTAATTATTATAAAAATCATACCTAAGGATGTGAATTTTCTAAACCCATATTTATCAGAAAGCCTGCCTGAAAACTGAGACGAGAAACCCATGAAAAAGGCTCCAAAAAACACCAATAAGCCTGTTGCTGTTTCATCATAACCCATAAAACTTTGTACAAAAATTGGAACTAGTAAAAATGCTGGAGCAGATGCAATAAAACCTAAAAATCTTGTTAAGGTAGACCAGCGAAAAGTTGCGAACTTAAATAAACCTAAATCTATCATTGGATTATCAATTCTTAATTCCCAAAAAATATAAAATCCAAAAAATACTAGGGTGAAAAATATCATTATTATGAATTCTATATTAGTGATTGAATATGAAAATGGATTAGATATAACAATAACTAGTAATGAAAGAAAAATTATTGATACAAAAGACCCTATAAAATCATAACTTTTAATTTCTCTTACAGTTGAACCTAATTTTTTTTCATCTAAAATTTTAGCAGCAAAAATGATACCTATCAAAGTTGGGACTGCCGTAACAAGAAATATTTCCCTCCATCCAAAAATATTAATTATTGGCCCAGCAAACAAAGGACCTGATGCAGCTCCAATTGATACAGCCGTGGTTATCATTCCTAATCCTTTTCCTTTCTGGTCTTTAGGAAAAACTCCAACGATTATAGCAAAAACCACTGACTGCCCCATCGTACTACCAATAGCCATAATTATCCTTCCAAAAACTAAGTGTTCCAGAGATGTTGACGTATAGCATAGTATGGCACCTAAAACAAAAAATACCATACCAGAAATATGGAATTTTTTTCTACCAATAACATCTGATATAGCCCCTAGTGGTAACATAAAAGCGCTAGTAATAAGTGAGCTAGAAATAATTACCCAGCTAACGGCTTTGAGGCTTACTTCAAATTGGTCTGCGATAGTGGGTAAAGCTAATATAACAATTGAAAAATCTAACACCATTGCAAAAAGAGCAATTGCAACAGTGTAAAAAACTATCCAATGGTAATTATCATTTAGGGTGTTTTTTTTATTTTTATTCAGCATAATTCATAAAATATTCATACATAACTACACTTGCGCTTACTGAGGCATTAAGTGACTCAATTTTACCCGACATTGGAATAGAAATAAGGTGGTCACAATTTTTCCTAACCAGACTAGAAATCCCTTTACCTTCAGAACCTACGACTATTACAGATTTAGAAGTAAATTTTATATTTGTGTATATATTTTTAGAATTACCATCAAGGCCATAAATAGTAAAACCTTTAGACTTAAGATGAATAATTGTGTTGTTCAAGTTAGTAACTTTACACACCTTGACATGCTCAAGAGCTCCAGCAGACGCCCTCATAGAACCAGGGGAAATTGATACCGATCTTCTCTGGGGAATTATTATTGATTCAACACCAACTGCTTCTGCAGTTCTAGATATGGCTCCAAAATTTTGAGGATCTTCTATACCGTCCAGAATAACAAATAAAGTATTTTCTGATTCTTTTAAATTTTCCAAAATTTGACTTAAATTATAGTATTTTGGATCTGGCACCACAGCAATTATTCCTTGATGCTTTTTGGTATGACTTTGCCTATCCAATTGATCAAAATCACAGTAAATTATTTCTATTTTTTTATTTGTAGCAGTTTTAATAATTTCATCTATCTGTTTCCCTTTTTCGATATTTTTAAATATTAATAGTTTTTCAATTTTACGGTCTGAACGCATACTTTCTAGAACGGATCTACGACCTTCGACTGTTTGAAAATGTATTTTTTTAGCTCTTGTAAAACGTGACATAATATTAATAATTTTTACCATCTAATACTAAACTATTTATTATGCAAATAATATAACTTTTATTATATTTAGTTAAATTATTTGACAAAACAATACATAAAATGTAATCTTAATATATTCTAACTTCAATATTGTTCAGATCCTAAAGTATGAACTTATTGAATGTCGATGAATCAGCGAGCTTCGGATCATAAGCTGCTGCTGTCACTCTCGATTAACCTATTCTAGGTTGCCGGAAGTAAGCAGTATGCTACTTTTCCGATGATATAAAGGAAATCAAATTGTACAATATGTTACGTCAATTTTTTTCTTTGTTTTTCGAAAAGCTGCTGCTGTCACTCTCGGCTAAATTGCCTGAGTCTAACGGCGAGTTATTTTCTTTAAACAAAGAAAAATGTATATCTTGAAATTTTTAAAGATATCAAACTATAATCTCTTAAATTTACAAGTAAATTTCTAATAAATAATTCTTCTAAGTTTTTAGAGATTCAAATTAAACTAAATAAAATATAACTCAATGGAAGGAAATCTCATGAGTAATTATAAATATGAAACATTACAACTACATGCTGGACAAGAAACAGACCCTACAACTAATTCTAGGGCTGTTCCAATTTACCAGACAACATCTTTTGTTTTTAACAGTCAAGAACACGGATCAAACCTGTTTACGTTAAAAGAATTAGGAAATATCTATACAAGAATAATGAATCCTACAACTGATGTTTTTGAAAAAAGAGTTGCAGCTTTAGAAGGCGGATTAATTGGCCTTGCTACTGCATCAGGTCAGGCTGCGCAATTCACTGCGATTGCAAACTTTTGCCAAGCTGGAGACAATATAGTTTCAACATCATTTTTGTATGGTGGAACTTACAATCAATTTAAGGCACAATTTCCTAGAATAGGAATAGATGTAAATTTTGCAGATGGAGATGATGTTGAAAGTTTTGAAAAATTGATAGATGAAAACACAAAAGCTTTATATATTGAGTCTTTAGGTAACCCAAGAATAAATGTGCCTGATTTTGAAGGTTTAGCAAATCTTGCACACTCAAATAATATACCGCTAATTGTTGATAATACTTTAGGTGCAGCTGGAGCATTAATTAGACCTATTGATTATGGCGCTGATGTGGTAACTCACAGTGCAACTAAATGGATAGGCGGGCATGGTACTAGTATTGGTGGAATAATTATAGATGCAGGAACATTTAATTGGGGTAATGGGAAGTTTCCACTCTTCACAGAACCCAGTGAAGCTTACCATGGATTAGTGCATTGGGATGTTTCTGGCACAGGTAGCGACCTTTGTAACGCACTTGGTGTACCTAGCGATAAAAATATAGCATTTGGAATTAGAGCAAGATTCGAAGTTCTAAGAGATTACGGTGCTGCTCTAAGTCCATTTAATTCTTTCTTGTTTCTCCAAGGTTTAGAGACTCTATCTTATAGAGTTGAAAGACACTGTGAAAACTCACTTAAATTAGCTGAGTGGCTTGATGATAATCCAAATGTAGAATCTGTAAGTTATTTAGGGCTTAAAAATAATCCTTACAAGAAGCTAGCTGATAAATATCTTGAAAGAGGGTATGGTTCAGTCCTTACATTTACTTTGAAGGGCGGTTTTGAAAGTGCAGCTACTTGTATTGATAACCTCAAACTTGCTAGTAATCTTGCAAACGTAGGAGATTCAAAAACTTTAGTAATTCATCCTGCATCAACTACTCATGAGCAATTATCTGCTGATGAGCAAGTTTCTGCTGGAGTAGAACCTTCAACAGTAAGAGTTTCTGTAGGCCTTGAGCATATAGATGACATTATTGAAGATTTTGATCAAGCAATAAATAAAATAAAATAATAAGATAAAAAAATGACCTTAGTTTTACCATCAGACTATCACGCTATAAGTGCATTAGAACGAAGCTCAGTTCGATGGATACCTGTAGAAAAAGCGGAGCGGCAAGATATTAGGCCGCTCCGAATTGGTATATTAAATATCATGCCAATTGGTGAAAAATATGAATTTAATATAATTCATCCATTAGGTTTATCTGTACTGCAAATAGAGCCAATATGGATTAAACTTGAATCTCATAAATATAAAACTTGGGCTCCTGGTCATCTAGATGAATTATATAAAACCTATGAGGAAACAATAAAAGATAGTCATTTAGATGGCTTAATTGTCACAGGTGCTCCAGTAGAGCATTTAAGATTTGAAGAAGTTGAATATTGGGAAGAATTTAAGGATATAGTTAGGGACTCTAGAAAAAATACTCCAAGTACTCTTGGTATTTGCTGGGGAGGATTTGCACTCGGTTACATATCAGGAATTAAAAAATTAAATTTTGAAAAAAAATTATTTGGTTTATATGAATTAGATAATTTAGATCCTGGACATGAAATTATGAATGCTCTTGATGATAAATTTTTATGCCCTCAAAGTAGATTTGCAGGTATGAATGATGAGGAGTTAAACGAAGCTTCAGAAAGTAATGATATAAATATTTTAGCTACAGGGAAGGAATCAGGGCATACAATTTTTGAAACCTCAGATAATAAATTAATCATGCATATTGGGCACCCGGAATACGCAGCAAGTAGATTTGCAGAAGAAGCGATTAGAGATAAAGATAATCCAAATGTTCCAAATGTTGCAAATTTTGATTACAATAATCCTATAAATAGTTGGAGAATGCATAGAAATATATTTTTCCAACAATGGATTAATTTCTGTTACAAGAGTGTTAGTTAACTTTGAAAGGAAATAAATAAATGTCCGAAATGTATAAAAATTATGTTAATGGAGAATGGATAGAATCAACTTCAAAAGAAACCATAAGTAGTATCAATCCTGCTGACAGTAATGATTTAATAGGTTACTTTCAATCATCTACTATTGATGATGCTGACAAGGGAATAGATTCTGCATATTTAGCAAAAAAAACTTGGGAAACTACTTCCCAAGTAGAAAGAGGAAATTATTTATTAAAAGCCGCAAAATATTTAGAAAAAAATTCAGATAAATTTGCCAAATCCATAACTCGTGAATGTGGAAAAGCTATGTTGGAGTCTCAAGGAGAAGTAGGTAGAGCCATAGCATTATTACAATATTATGGTATTGAAGGTTCAAATCCCGTTGGCGATGTAGTACCTTCTGTTAACCCAAAAATACTTTTATACACAAAAAAAATCCCCTTAGGAGTTGTAAGTTTGATTACTCCGTGGAACTTTCCCCTAGCTATACCTATATGGAAGATGGCACCCGCACTAGTTTATGGAAATACCGTTGTGTTAAAACCAGCATCTACAACTCCCTTAATAGCAACCCTAATAGCACAAATGTGGGATGATATTGAATTACCAAAAGGTGTATTTAATTTAGTAGTAGGATCAGGTGGAACTGTTGGAGAAAGANTAATCAATAATCCNAAAGTAAATGCTGTGTCTTTCACTGGATCAACTAATACAGGAAAAGANATTGCTGTAAAATCTGCAAAAAATGGAAATAAATTTCANTTGGAAATGGGTGGTAAAAATCCTGTAATTGTCCTGCCTGATGCNGACTTAAATCAAGCAGCTGAAATAACAATATCAGGAGCCATGAAATATTCTGGACAAAAATGTACNGCAACATCAAGGGTTATAGTGGTAGGAGANATNGTGGANAAATTTACCGAATTACTCGTACAGAAAACTAAGTCTCTTAGTATAGGCCCCGGGGATGATGAAAAATCTATTATTGTTCCGGTTATAGATAAATCATCACTAGATAACATAGAGAATATGATAAATAAGGCAACAAAAGATGGTGCAAAAATAATTCATGGTGGNAATAAAATTAGTGGAGGAATTTTTNAAAAAGGAAATTTCATAGAACCTACAATTTTGTCTAATGTAGAGTATGATTCTTTTATAGCTTGCGAGGAAGTTTTTGGTCCTGTTTTATCANTAATTAAGGCTAAAGATTATGATGAAGCAATAGACATTGCTAATTCAGTTCAATATGGACTTAGTGCTTCTATATTTACTAAAAATCTTAACTTATCNATGGATTTTGCAGAAAGAATTGANGCTGGAGTAATAAAAATAAATGGCGAAACTGCAGGCTTAGAACCNCANGTNCCATTTGGAGGTTTAAAATCAAGTTCNTCAGGAAATAGAGAACAAGGAAAAGCAGCTATTGAATTCTTTACTAACACTAAAACAATTTATGTTGACAGAAGTGCNACCTAAGACTTATGAAAAATTTGGTGGTTGAGAAACAACCTCATCATATGAATGTCTTTTACTAATTANATTAGAAAATTCAAACACATCTAGAGCTGTTTCGTATAAATCTTTTTCGATNGNAATTTCTCCAGACCAAGTTCCTAATTTTTGATAGAAATCTATGGCATTAGATATAGATTCAACATNCATTTCAGGGAAAAAATCTTTTTCAATGTAAGCTACTTCTTGTGGATTAGCAGTATTTACCCATTTCCTTGAAGCAGAATATGCCTTGGAAAATGCGATAGATTCATCGGTTTGCAACCAATCATTTCGGCANACTAAACTAGAAAAAGCAACAGGCCCAATAGACTTACCAACAGAGGTNAATAAAAAACCTTTTCCTTCGAGCTCNAGTTGNTGNGGAAAAGCNCCTTGTTCATGAAAATACTCNCCTTCACCATTGTNCCACTGNTTCATCATTTGATCTCCNCCTGNAGAAAAAATATTATCAACANTATCAAGATCAAAATTTTCCTTATAAGCAGCATACCTTAGCATNGCTTCAGGTTGTCCTCCATGAACATATAAAAATTTTGATTTTGATAGTTTTTCCCAAGAAAAATTTTTATCATTTTCTCTACCAAGAATAAAAAAACCATCAAATCTATTGATCTGAGCAAAATGGGTAAAGGNNAAATTTTCACCTTTTTCTAAAGGTCCCCAACTTGCAGATACTGCTGCTTGAGCAACATCCATATTTCCATTTCCAACTTCCATAGCGCTGTTACCACCATCTTTAACGATATTATAAGTTGCTTCAATACCTTCTGAATTCAAAAAATCGCCTGCTATACAAGCAATTAGCGGGCTATAAAAAGCNGAGTGNCTNGAAACCATAATNTNTAAATTTTTCAAATTATTTATCCTTCATTATCNAATTNTTGATTTATGTTTAAAATAAATTAGAATTATTATATAAATAATATATGAAATTTTAATTAAATTTTAGGTCAAACATGTTACAAAAAGCATTAATAACAGGAGCTGCGGGATTTATTGGGTCTAACCTTACTAAAAAGTTGCTAGAAAATAATATAGAAATTTTAGCAATTGATGATTTTTCTTCAGGAAAANAAANTAACCTTCCAAGNAAACATAAAAACTTACATCTAAAAAAAATAAGTATTTTAGACGATGACNTTAATAAATTAATACANGATTTNAAGCCTAATATTACTTATCATTTAGCTGCACAAATTAGTGTCTCTGCATCGACAAAAAACCCATTAAATGATGCAAAAATTAATATTCTTGGAAGTATCAATTTATTAGAATCAATAAAAACCTTAATTAATCACAAATTTATATATATAACTTCTGGAGGCACTGTGTATGGTGAGCCAGAAACTTTACCAGCTATTGAGAGTTATCCTGCTATACCTTTATCTCAATATGGCGCTTCAAAGTATTCTATAGAAAATTATCTTAAGATTTATAATAGACTTCACAATATAGGATATAGTATTCTGAGATTAGCCAATGTATATGGACCAAATCAAGATCCTCATGGTGAAGCAGGAGTAGTTGCTATTTTCATAAAAGCTATATTATCAAACAATCATTTTCAAATATATGGTGATGGAAAAGATCAAAGAGACTACATTTATATTGACGATGTGATAAATGCAATTATATTATCTGGACAATCTAATAATCATGGACCATATAATATTGGTACTGGGAAAGGAACTTCAACGAATAAAATATTTTCATTGATAGCAAAATATTGTGAATTTTCTAACATTCCTATACATGCTAAACCACGTCCTGGAGACATAAATAAAATTGTTTTGGATATTACTAAGGCTAAAGAAGAAATTAATTGGCGACCTAAGTACAGTATCGATGAAGGAATAAAGAAAACTGTGGAATGGTTTAAGAATAACCCCTATTAGCATTAACAAGATCATAAAAACCTGTCCAACCTAGTAATGCACACTTAATTCTGATAGGAAATTTTCTTACTCCTTGAAGAGCATCAATATCTTTTATATTATCTCTATCTTCTTCTGAAATTTCTTCACCTTTTAACATGCTCCTTACGATGTCAACTGCATGAAAAATTTCATTAATTTTTTTCCCTTCAGCATACTCAGCAAGCAAAGAAGCTGACGCTTGACTAATTGCACAACCTCTACCTGATACAGAAATTTCCTTCACTTTATCATCAATAATTTTTGCTTGAATTCGTAACTCATCTCCACAAAATGGATTATTAATTTCTTCATCGAAATCAGGATCTTTTATAAAATTTTTGTTTCTTGGATTGTGATAATGATCTAGAATTATTGCCTCATATAAATCATCTAGACCATCTAATCCACCCATTGGGCTAATCATTTAGTAAAATATCCTTCAATCTCTTTTAATGAAGATATAAAAATATCAATTTCTTCAAATGTATTGTAAATATAAAAACTTATTCTAGCAGCAGCAACTATATCATAACTTCTAACAAGAGGCATGGCACAATGATGTCCTGTACGAATAGCTATACCTCTTTGATCTAAAGCTGTTCCAAGATCATGAGGATGAATATCTTGATGATAGAAAGAAATTACCCCACCTCTATCATTAGAATCAAGTGATCCTAGTATATGAATTTTCTTTAGTTCTGACAATTTATTCATTGCATATTCAGTAATTTTCTTCTCATGTTGCCAAATATTTTCTAGACCCAATTGATTCAAATAATCTACAGCTACTCCTGAAGCGACTGCATCTGCAAAATTTGGTGTACCAGCTTCAAATTTATAAGGAAGACTATTCCATTTAGCATCCTTTTCATAGCTAACCTCTAAAATCATATCTCCACCAAACATATAAGGTGGCATTTCGCTGAGTATGTGCTTCTTACCATATAATATTCCAATTCCTGTAGGACCCATCATTTTGTGGATAGAAAATGTCAAAAAATCAACATCTAATTCGATAACGTCAACAGGCATATGTGGAACACTTTGTGCTGCGTCAAGTAGCACTACTGCGTCATTTTTATGAGCAATTTCTGTAATTTTTTTTACAGGATTAATAGTACCTAAAACATTAGAAATATGAGTTAAGGAAACGATTTTAGTTTTCGAATCAATTATTTTAGAAATATTGCTAAGTTCTATTTTCCCATCTTTAGTCATAGGTAAATATCTAATTTCAGCATCCTTCTTTTTTGCTATTTGTTGCCAAGGCACAATATTAGAATGATGTTCCATTGGAGTTATTACTATATTATCTCCAGAAGAGATATTTTTTTCTCCCCATGTAAAGGCAACCAAATTAATTGATTCACTTGTATTTCTTGTCCATATCACTGTTTCAGAGGATGGAGAATTAATTAATTTAGCAATTTTTTCTCTAGCTAATTCGTAAGCTTCAGTAGATTCAATTGATAAAGTGTGAATACCACGATGAACATTTGAGTTAGTATTTTTATAAAAATCACTGATAGAATCTATTACAAGATTTGGTTTTTGAGTAGTTGCAGCATTGTCAAGATAAACAAGTTTATTACCATTTATTTCTCTTGAAAGTATAGGAAAATCAGATCTTATCTTGTCTATATATAATTTATTCATGCGGTTCCAATCGTGTCAGATTCACTCAAAACGAGTGGGATTTTTTTATCAATCAAATCACTAACAAAATCACTCAATTTCTCATGAGTAAATTCTTCTAACATTTCCTCGGCAAACCCCCTGACGAGCATACTTTTTGCTTCAAATTCACTAATTCCTCTTGATAGCAAATAAAATAATGAGTTTTTATCAACGTGTCCAGCAGTTGCTCCATGCGCACATTCGACATCATCTGCATAGATCTCCAAGGATGGTTTAGCGTCAATTTCAGCACCATATGAAAGCATCAAATTTAAATCTTTTTGGATTGCTATACTTTTTTGAGCATCTCTTGCAACTATAACATTCCCACTAAATACAGCATGAGATTTTCCTGATAATATACCTTTGAAAAATTGGTTTGATGAACAATGTGGAGATTTATGACTTGTACTTATTTCATGATCTTGTTGTTGTTTCCCATGAGTTATGTAAATACCCTTTAAGTCAGACTCTGAGCCTTGATCCTCTAATTCAGTTAGTATGTCATTTCTACCTATAGAAGCACCAGTGGCAAAACTTACAGATGAGAATTTAGAATCTAATTCCTGAGAAACTCTAGTTGTAGCAATATGAAAAGTCTTTTCGCTTTCAGATTGAATTCTAAAATGATTTAAAGACGATTTGGGATTTAACTTTATCTCAGTAACTGGAATAACAAGTTGAGTAATTTCAGCAAAATTAACATATGATTCAAATAATTCGACATTTATGTTTTCTTTAACTTCAAAATAAATTCTAGGCAAAACAATTTTTTGTTTATTATCATTAGAAATAATATTAATAATATTGACAGGTTGACTGATCTGAGAAGATATTTCTATGAATGCTATATCCTGAAAGAGAGCAGAATTTAGTGCTACAAAATTATGATCACTTGATTTTGCAATTTTCGATATTTTAGACGCCAAGTTTTTATTATGCCTTATATCTGACAAATCATAAAAATTTAGACCATCTTCAAAAACACCGTCAGAAAACCTTTTAGATAATTTACCATTTATAAAAATAATGTTATTCCAATTATCATCAAGAGGTAAATCTTTGTGATTTATTTGAATTAGAGAAACTCCATCGTTGGAATCAAGTTCATAACTATTTTTTTCAATGGGATTTAAGTTAGTATATTTCCATAATTCATTCTTCTTTCTAGAAGTAGGAAATCCTGTATTTGAAAAATATTCCCAAGAATTTTTTCTAGTAATATCTAATTCACTGCAAGTCTCATCACGAATTACATCCTTGAACATTTCTTCATATATTTTAATCTTTTGAATTATACTATTTGACATTATATTTACTGAAAATCCTTATAGCCATTTTTTTCAACTTCTAGAGCTAAATCTGCTTTTCCAGTTTTTACAATTTTCCCATCAATCAATATATGCACAATATCTGGTTTTATATAATTTAATAATCTTTGGTAGTGAGTAACAATAATGAAAGATCTATCGGGTGACCGCATAGAATTTACTCCATCAGCAACAATTCTCAAAGCATCTACATCTAATCCTGAATCCGTCTCATCAAGTATAGCTAATTGAGGACTAAGTATTTCTAGCTGTAACATCTCGTTTCTTTTTTTCTCTCCACCAGAAAAACCATCATTCAATGATCTTTTAATTAGATCTGGGTTTACTCCACAAGCTTTTACCTTTTCATCAAATAATTTAGAAAAATCCCTAACAGACATTTTAGATTCTCCAAGGTATTCGGACTTAGCATCAAGGGATGCCTTAAGGAATTGCCATGGTCTTACTCCCGGTATTTCAACAGGATATTGAAAGGCAAGAAATAAACCTTTATGCGAACGTTCATCTACAGGTAAATCTACTATATCCTCACCATTAAAAATTATTTCACCATCGGTAACCTCATAATCAGGTCTTCCCATAAGTACATTAGAAAAGGTACTTTTACCTGAGCCATTTGGCCCCATTATTGCGTGAATTTCTCCGGGATTTACTTCAAGGTTAACACCTTTCAGTATCTCAGAATTTTCTACATCTTCAACAGATGCACATAAATTTTTTACATTTAACATAATTTCTCTTTCAAGTATGTTTTTAGTTTCTAATCTAATATATTTTATCCAACAGCACCTTCTAAGGATACTTTTAGAAGCTGTGATGCTTCGACGGCAAACTCAAATGGTAATTCTTTAATGACGTCTCTACTCCATCCAGTTATAATCATATGGTGAGCTTCTTCCTCCGATAGCCCCCTAGACATAAGATAAAATAATTTATCTTCGCTAACTTTAGATGTTGAGGCTTCGTGTTCTAACCTAGCCGTAGGGTTTCTCACCTCAATATAAGGGACTGTGTGAGCTCCACATTGGTCTCCTACCAATAATGAATCACATATAGTGTGATTTACAGCATTCTCTGCACCTGGCATAATCTGAACTTGCCCTCTGTAAGTATTATTACCCTTTCCAGCAGATATACCTTTTGATACTATTGTTGACTTAGTATTTTTCCCAAGATGTATCATTTTAGTCCCTGTGTCTGCTTGTTGGTGATTATTGGTAAGTGCAACTGAGTAGAACTCACCAACCGAGTTATCTCCTTTTAATATTACACTGGGATATTTCCATGTAATAGCTGAACCTGTTTCAACCTGAGTCCATGAAATTTTTGCATTTTTTTCTGCTCTACCTCTTTTTGTCACAAAATTATAAACTCCACCCTCTCCTTCTGGTGTGCCAGGAAACCAATTCTGAATTGTTGAATATTTGATCTCTGCGTCTTCTAAGGCTACTAATTCTACTACAGCAGCATGAAGTTGATGAGATTTTCTAAAAGGTGCAGTACAACCTTCTAAATAAGAAACATAAGAGCCTTTGTCAGCTACTATTAGAGTTCTTTCAAACTGACCGGAGCCCTCAGTGTTAATTCTAAAATAGGTCATTAATTCTATAGGACACCTTACCCCTGGAGGGATATATGCAAAAGACCCATCACTAAATACAGCAGAATTTAGACCTGCAAAAAAATTATCAGAAAAAGGCACTACTGAGCCAAGATATTTTTTTACTAAATCCGGGTGATTTTTAACAGCTTCACTGAATGAACAAAATATGATACCTAGTTCTTTCAATTTATCTTCCATAGTTGTTGCAACTGATACTGAGTCAAATACAGCATCTACAGCAACACCAGCAAGTTTTTCCCTCTCATTTAATGGAATTCCTAACTTTTCAAAAGTTGCTAGCATTTCAGGATCAACTTCATCAAGACTCTTTGGAGAGTCAGTTNTTGACTTAGGNGCAGCATAGTAATAAATATCTTGATAATCTATNCCNGGNTAATCAATCATTGCCCAATCAGGNTCACCTTCAGATTTNTTAATTTTGGTCCAATTTTNATATGCNTNNATTCGCCAATCAAGCAACCATTTTGGTTCTTGTTTTTTTGATGAAATCAATCTAACTATGTCAGCATTTAAACCCTTAGGAGCCAACTCAGTATCGACTTCAGTAGTAAAACCCCATTGATATTCNTCGTTAGAGAGATCAGAANTTCTTGAAATTGTCTTTTTATTTGTCAAATTTTCACCAAAAGCTACTAAATTTATANTTATACTTAAATTTTATTGATTTCNTAGTTNAGTAGTCAATATAAAATTATTGATAGATATAANATATNAAAATTTAATAAAATTAATATAAGATTGNGCAGATTTANATAAGGAGAAAATATTTGGAATACGAAGCAGTNATTGGGCTTGAAACACANGTTCAACTCAAAACAAAAAGTAAAATGTTTAGTAATTCTAGTGCAGAATACCAAAATGCTGANCCTAACTCTATTGTTGATCCTGTAAGTATGGCATTACCTGGTACATTACCNGTGGTAAATAAAAAAGCTGTAGAGTACGCTATNAGAATTGGATTAGCACTNAANTGNAANATAACAAAACTNACAAAATTTGATAGAAAAAATTATACTTACCCAGATTTAATGAAAGGTTACCAAATCACCCAATTAGATCATCCAATTGCTACAAAAGGTNCACTAGAGCTTGATAACAAAGGAAAGCAAATCCGAATTAANAGNGTTCACATGGAAGAAGATGTAGCTAGACTTATNCATTATCCAAGTTCTAATGATTCAGACTCATATTCTNTNNTTGATATAAATAGNTCAGGGACTCCACTAATGGAAATTGTCACNGAACCAGACTTAAGTANTTCGGANGAAGTTGAGTCATATATCAATTCACTTCAACAAATTATAAGNTACATNGAAGTAGGAACNGCAAATATGGAAGANGGNTCTTTCAGATGTGATGCTAATATTAGTATTCGACCAAAAGGNAGTAANGAAATGAATACTAAAGTTGAAGTAAAAAATATGAATAGAATTAAGGCTGTTACAAGGGCAGTNGATTATGAAATAAAANGACAAATANAAATGGTAAATAAAGGAGAAAGAATTATTCAAGAAACNAGAGGCTGGAATGATGAAAAAGGAATTACAATTTCACAAAGAAGTAAAGAAGAAGCACACGATTATAGATTTTTTCCAGANCCAGACATACCTCCNTTAGANATAAGAGATGAATGGATNAAAAAAATTAGCGACTCTATGCCNGAACTACCATCTAAGATGAGATATAGATTTAAGGAATATTGGGGTTTNTCAGAATATGANTCTNAATTAATTACAACTTCTTTATCTACTGCAAAATATTATGAAGAGGTTTGCAACAATGGTACTTATAAAANTAACTCAGACAGACATTCTATAGCAAAAGAGGTAGCTAACTGGATTATTGGAGAAATGACAAGACTTATGAATCTTGAAGGTAAAAAAAGTATTTATGAAACTAAAATCACACCATCAAATTTATTTAAGTTNGTAGAAAAATTTAGGAATAGAGANATAAATAATAACTCAGCCAAAAAAGTNTTTGAAATAATGTATCATGATGGCNAAGATCCNATTANNCTNATCAANGATTTAGGTTTTGAAGTAATNTCAGGCTCTGATTCNCTGTCACCTATAATAGATGNAATTATTGANAAAAATAAACAAGCTGTAAATGACTATAAAAATGGTAAAGAAGCATCATTGAAATTTTTGATAGGNCAAGTNATGAAAGNTACTAAAGGNCAAGCAAATGCNTCAGAAGCAAGTCAACTTATTATTAGTAAACTTAGTTAANTNCAGGTATAATATTTTGTAAAGGAATAATAATGTTTAGTATNTTACTTATCATAGTAGCAACGTCTCTTATTGCGGTTTTGCTNTTACAAGCNAGAGGTTCAGGNTCATCNCTGTTTGGNGAAGCTACAAGTACNTTTAGATCAAGGCGAGGTTTAGAGCANTTACTNTTTAGATTNACTATTATANTAGCTNTTATATTTGTGGGTATTGCTATANTAAATGTAAGATTCGGAGGNTAAAACTANTTCTTCCATNTNGTTCCTTCNGNGGTATCAGTTATTTCNATACCTAACTCAAACAGTTTATCTCTAATTAAATCAGCCTCTTTCCAGTTCTTGTCTAATCTGGCTTGATTTCTTTCTTCAATCATTAATTCAATCTCATTGATATTTACATCATTAGCAACTTTATCTTTTATTAATTTCTTATAATTTAATCCTAAAATATTTGAAAGTTCTCTAAACAAAATCAACCCTTCGCTAACGTCATGTGTTGATGATGATTTATTAATCATTTTTGCTAAATCAAATACAGTTGCTATTGCTTTAGGAGTATTTAAGTCATCATCCATAGATTCTATAAATCTTTGTTTGAAACTGATGAAATTCATTTTTTTGAGTTCAGGTTTACTTTTTACTTCTGAGTTTATTAATCGTAAACGTGTAAGAGATTTTTCGGTTGATTTAATTAAATCTAAATCTAGTAATGGATTTGTTCTATAGTGGGTTTGTAATATCCATAGTCTTATTGCGTCAGAACTAAATCGTTTCAGGGCCTCATTTATGCTAAATGTATTTCCTAGAGATTTACTCATTTCCGCCCCCTTAACTCTCAACATACCATTATGCATCCAGTACTTAACGAATGGTTTTTTTGAGGAAAAACATTCACTTTGAGCAATTTCATTTTCATGGTGAGGAAAAATAAGATCCATTCCTCCGCCATGAATATCTATCTGATCCCCAAGATGTTTCTTTACCATTGCAGAACATTCTATATGCCAACCTGGCCTACCCTTGCCCCAAGGACTATCCCAAAATGGTTCTCCAGAATTAGATATTTTCCATAGTGCAAAATCATTAATATATTTTTTATTATGATTTTTATCAATCCTTGATGATTTATATTCTTCATTATGAATATTGCCACTAAGTTTACCGTAATCATGAAATTTTTTCACATTAAAATAAACTGACCCAGATGATTCATAAGCGTAACCTTTATCAATTAGATTTTCAATAAACTTAATAATTTCATCCATATCTTCAGTTGCTCTTGGATGTGCATCAGATCTTAGAACATTTAGACCATCAATAGACTGAAAAAAAGACTTAATATATTTTTCAGATATAACTTCAGATGACGTTTTTTCTTGTAAAGCTTTATTAATTATTTTGTCATCAATATCGGTGAAATTTTGCACTTTTTTTACACTGTAACCCTTAAATTTTAAGTATCTGTAAAGTACGTCAAAAACTATACTACTAAGGGCATGTCCTAAGTGGGAATGATCATATACTGTAACCCCACAAATATACATATATACTTGTTCTGGGTTATATGGTTCAAAAATTTCTTTTTTTCTACTTAAAGAATTATATATTTTCATAAGAATTTATTTTCCTATATTTTTTTAATCGTTGCAATTGACTGAGCAGCAATTCCTTCTGAATTTCCTATAAATCCAACAGAATCTGTAGAGGTTATTTTCAAATTAATACAATCTCTGTCAAGAAAAAGTATTTTAGATAAATTATCAACTATAAGCTCTACAAATTTATTTAAACGTGGCTTTTGTGCAATTATAGTAGTATCTACATATAAAATTTCCCATCCCTTATCCATTAATAGTTTTTTGGACTGTTTGACAAAAAAATCAGAGCTCATATTTTTATATTTTTTTTGGCTAGACGGGAAATTACTACCGAGATCACCAAAATTACCAGCGCCTAACAAAGAACTTGCTATTGCATGTAATAATACATCTCCGTCTGAGTGCCCTGCTAAACCTTTTTCAAAAGGAATTTTTACTCCACCTAACACTAGTGGCCCCCCATCTACTAATTTATGACAATCAAAACCAGTACCATATCTTCCTAGATTAGAATTGGTATTATTAAATTCTTGTTTTTTATCTTTTATAGAGTATGCAATTTTTAAATCTATTGGATTAGTTATCTTGATATTTTCTAAAGAACCAGGAAAAGATGATACTAATCCTCCTGAAAGTTCAACAGCAGATGCATCATCAGTAATTTCATCATTCAAAAATTCATAAGCCGTATTCAAGACATCAAACTTGAAAAATTGAGGTGTTTGTACTGCTGCGAGTTTTGACCTATCGTATGTTTTTATAATCAAATTATTTGATACCTTTTTTATAGTATCTGATAATGGTATGATTGGAATTGCAGCACCAGAAGCCTGAGCTGATTTTATACCATTCAAAACTATCGTTTTACTAACAAATGGACGAGCTCCATCATGAATTGCAACTAAATCGTTAGTGGTATAAATTGAACTAAGATTCTTAAGGGCTATCCTTACTGTATCTTGCCTAAGTTTACCGCCAATTAGAGTATATATGTGTTTATTTATACCCAAAGTTTTTATAATTTGTTTTACTTCATCGACGTTTTTTTCAGACAACATTAATGTTATTGATCGAGTCTCCTTAAGTTTACTAAATAACTCAATACTATAATTGATTACATTTTTACCTCTTATTTTAACTAACTGTTTGTCTATACCATCCATTCTGGAACTTTTTCCTGCAGAAAGTATTATTACATCAAGAATAGGTTGCTTCATCTGAACCATCCAATAACTATTTCTAATCCAGAATAGCACGAGTAGGATATGATTAAGGACTTAATTGACTTTGAGAAAAATAAAACCACAATGAACTTTCTAATAGGATATTTTATATTTCCGGATATAATTCCTATAATATCAAAAAAAGGATTAGGAAATATGCTTCCAAAAAAAATAATTATAAAGCCATTTTTTTTCATTTTTTTGTAAAGATAATTCTTAAGCCTATTTTCTTTAAAGCTGCCGCTAAAACTCCTACCTGTAAAATAGCCCGTAAGTTCACCAATAGATTCAGCGAGCCCTGCAATAAGGCCTATTAATAATGGATTAAGTCCTAAACTAGGGAGTGAGCCTACACAAACAGCACCAATACCTGGTACAGGTATGAATATAGAACTTGCTGAAATTAAGCTTGAAATATAAATACCCAAATAACCTAAAGTCTCATATGGTATTGAGTTATTTAGCCTGATTAATAACCATAATAGACTTACAATCAATATAGACAAAATTAAATATGAGTATATTTTTGGAATTTTATAATTTTTTGTATCTAGCAAATTTTTTTTAGATTTATACTTTAGTTTTATTTTTTCTTAATGGCTTTTCATCTAATTCATTTAATTTTTTATAATCAAATTTTAACTCTCCATTAATTTCACTAACAATTATTTCAATATTTTCTTCAAAATTTACTGAAATTATTTCTTTAGATAACGGGTTTTCAATTAATTTTTGAATTGTTCTTTTCAGTGGACGAGCGCCATACATTCGATCAAAACCTATTTTTGCTAGATGTGTTTTTGCCGATTCAGACAATTTAATACTTAGATTCATACCTGTAAGCCTATTGGTAAATTCATTTATAAATTTATCTACAATTTGTTTAATATCATTTTCATTCAAAGAATCGAAAATAACAAACTCGTCAATTCTATTTATAAATTCCGGCCTAAATGCTTTTTTTAATGTTTCTTCAACATTTGACCTTATCTGAGCACTCTCGTTTTCTGATCTTGACTTTTTTTGAAAACCAAATGACTCTCTTGTTACCCCATCTGATCCCAAATTACTGGTCATGATAATAATTGCATTTCTGAAATCAACTGTCCTTCCATGACTATCAGTAAGTCTACCATCATCCAATACCTGTAATAGAGTGTTAAATATCTCAGGATGTGCTTTTTCAATTTCATCGAATAGTACAACTGAAAATGGCCTTCTTCTGATAGCCTCAGTAAGATGTCCAGCATCATCATAACCCACATAACCTGGAGGAGCTCCAATTAATTTTGAAACTGTATGCCTTTCTTGAAATTCTGACATATCTATTCTTATCATGTTATCTTCATCATCAAACATACATTCAGCTAATGCTCTAGCTAATTCCGTTTTTCCAACACCAGTAGGACCTAAAAAGACAAAACTTCCTATTGGCCTTTTTGGATCCTTTAGACCAGCTCTTGCTCTTCTTACAGCATCAGATAGAATTTCCACTGCATGCTCTTGACCAATTACACGCTTGTGTAATCTTTTTTCTAGATTTAGCAATCTCTTAGATTCATCTTCAACTAATCTTGTAACTGGTATGCCTGTTCTTTCAGATATCAAAGATGCGATATCTTCGTCGGTTACAGTATTACTTATTTCATGAGATTTTTCCCAATCTTTTTTTTGTTTAATATAATCCTTGTCGAGATTAATTTTTTCTACTTTTAGGGTTGCTGCTTTTTCATGATCACCTCTGTTTGATGCAGCTTGCTGATCTTCATCAATTTTTTGTATACTATGTTGTAAATTTTTTAAATCGCTTGGGAGTGATTCATTTTGAATTCTTTTTTTTGCAGCTGCTTCATCAATCAGATCAACTGCTTTATCTGGCAATAATCTATCAGATATATATCTAGAGGATAAATCAACTGAAGCTTTCAAAGCAGAATACTCAATAGTGAAACCATGATGTTTTTCATACCTTGGTCTTAATGTTTCAAGCATTTCTAGTGCAACATCGTTTTCAGGTTCTTCAACCCATACAGGAGAAAATCTTCTTTCTAAGGCAGGATCAGATTCTATATATCTTCTATATTCGTTTGGTGTAGTTGCACCAATAGTTTGCAATTCTCCTCTCGCTAAGGCAGGTTTCATCATATTGGAAGCATCTAAGCCGCCTTCTCCCGCACCAGCTCCAACTACAGTATGAATTTCATCTATAAATAAAACTATTTCTCCGGAAGCTTGACGTATTTCATCCATCACTGCTTTTAATCTTTCCTCAAATTCACCTCTAAATTTTGCTCCAGCAACCAATGATCCCATCTCCAGAGCAATTACTCTCCTACCTATTAAGCTTTCAGGAACATCTCCAGAAACAATTCTTTGTGCTAGACCTTCCGCAATAGCAGTTTTACCCACTCCAGCATCACCAATTAGTACTGGATTATTTTTTGTTCTCCTAGTAAGAGTCTGCATGACTCTTCTTATTTCTAAATCTCTACCAATAACCGGGTCTAATTTTGATTCTCTAGCAAGATTAGTAAGATCTACACTATATTTTGACAAAGCCTTATATTTACTTTCAGCTCTTGGATCTATAACTCTCGCCGACCCCCTCTCTTCAAGTAAAGATTTATATACATTTTCTTCGGTTATGTTATATTTTGATAAAATTTCTCCTGTATCACCATCAGATTGCTTTACAATAGCAATTAATAAATGATCGGCTCCAATAAGTTCATCCTTTAATCGCCTAGCTTCTTGCTTAGATACACTAAAAATATTTTGCATTCTAGGCGTAATATAAAATTGTCCCTGTGAACCAATTTTAGGAGCTTTTTCAAGTTTTTCTCTAACCTCAAATATTAAGGAAGTAACATTAACACCCATGTTTTCAAGAATTTTTGCTGAAAGTGAGTTTTGCACTTCTAATAACCCACAAAATAGGTGCTCAACATCCCATTGATTATGTTTCATGGGAACAAGAAGTTGTTGAGAGTCTTGTAAAGCTCTAAATGCTTGTTCCGTACATTCATTTTCAGTTGGCATAACCATTTGTATTCTCCTAGTATTTATTCTATTGGAAACTTATAATTTCCATCTCTTAGCTTTATAATTTCAAGGGTCAAATTATCAAGTTTTTCTTCCAAAAGATTTATTTTTCTTAATAATTTTGTCATTACCTCTATTCCAGCCAGATTTAGACCTAATTCTTCTTTCCATTTCAATATTTGCCTAATAATTTCTACATCTCTATTGGAGTATAATCTGGTACCACCCTCAGACCTATGGGGTACAACAAGTTCCCATCTTTCATAGTTCCGAAGTGTTTGTTGATGCACTCCTACCATATGAGCAACTATTCCAATTGCAAAAACTGGCTGATTAAACTCCATATTCATCTGTATAAATCTTTCATTATTTTGACTTTAATTTTTCATATATCTCTTGTTCACCCTCATGAATTTTATTGGGCAATTCAGCGGTTACTTTAATTAACAAATTTCCATGTCTGTTTTCTTTGTAAAAAGGTAAACCTTTGTTAGGTATTCTAAAAATTTGATCATTTTGCGTAAGCTTTGGAATAGTTAACATAAATGACCCTTTATATGAATCAATCTTAATTTCCGTTCCAAGAATCATATCTATATAAGGAAGCCTAATCGTCTTAATTAGATTCTCACCATTTATCATAAATTGCTTATTTTTCTTTATTTTTACAGTTACTATAATTTGAATATCATTTTTAATTTTGAGTTTTAATTTTTGACCTTCTCTAACACCCTTTGGTATGGTTACTTCAATATTTTTTGATGTTTTTGTAGAATCAGATAGATTTATCATTTTTTTAGTACCAGCATAAATCTCTTCAATAGTCACAAAAATATCGCATTTTTGTTTAAGTTTTTGCCTATTGGAATTAAAACTAAATATATCATTGATATTATGGTTTCTCATACCAGAAAATAAATCATGCATATCAAATGAAGCTGAATTATTAAAACCAGTTCTCATGGATCTAAGTTGTTCAGCATGCTTCCATTTTTCGCCAAATTCATCGTAATCCCTGCGAGTTTTTTTATCGCTCAATACCTCATAAGCCTCATTAATTTTAAGAAATTTATTTTTTAACTCATCATCATTTTGATTAACATCAGGATGATATTTTCTTGCTAATTTTCTAAAAGCAATCTTAATTTCCTTTTCAGAGGCATTTTTTGCCAGCCCTAAGACTTTATAATATTCATTACCCATAAATATATGACACCTTTTTATAACTAATCTTATAAAGAGTTTATCATATTTTATAAAATATCAAAAGAGAGATTTATGTTTGCTAATTACTTAGTTAAATCATTTATAATAAATTGTATATTAATTTTTTATGAAACATTCCTTTTCAATAAATAAAAGTATTCCAAATTTTTTCCAAAGATATGAGGAAAGAATTAATTTTGCTTTAAGAAAAGAATATGAAAAATTAGATGGAAACATTTACGACACACACAAATATTACATGGGCTGGACAGATGAAAATGGTAAAAAAACAGATGCTATAAGTGGTAAAAGATTAAGGCCAAACCTTGTTTTACTCGGTGCTGAAGCAGCTGATGGAAATATAGAAACAGCAATACCTTTTGCTGTCGCAATAGAATTGATACATAACTTCTCACTCATCCATGACGATATAGAAGATATGGATGAACGAAGACATCACAGAGCAACTTTATGGAAATTATGGGGTATACCAGGAGCTATAATTTCTGGCAACGCCATGCTAAAAATTGCAGATTTAGCAACGAACAAAAATATAAAAATCAACAACAATATAAAATTAGAAGCTTCATACATACTATCATCAAGATATCTTACGATGATGGAAGGACAATTTTTAGATATTGATTTTGAAAATAAATTAGAAATTACTATTGATGACTACCTAGATATGATCCAAAGAAAAACAGGAGCTCTAATAGAAGCATCGTTGCACTTAGGGGCAATAGTTGGACAAAATAAAGTTACTAATAATGATAATAAAATCAAATCAATAAAAATCATAGGCAAAGAATTTGGGAAAATCTTTCAAATAAAAGATGACATGCTTGGTATATGGGGTGACGAAAAGACTGGTAAACCAGTGGGAGCAGACATTAAAAAGAAAAAAAAATCTCTCCCAATTCTTCATGCAATTAATTATGCTAAGGGTGCAAATAAAAAAGAAATCAAAAATCTATTTATTAAAAAAAGAAATCTTTACAACAAGGAAGTTAAAATAATCTTAAAAATTATGGAGGAACTAAGGACTTCAGAATATTGTGAAAATTTACTTAATACTACATGGAAAAATTGCCACCAAGAAATAATTTCATCAAATATAAATGAAAAAATTAAACTTGATCTAATAGAATTAGGTAAATTTTTATTGACAAGAAATGTTTAAAATTGAAATCTAATATGAATTTGATTATTACTACAAATAAAATATCTACTAAGAAATTAATTAATAAAAATAAATTCATTGAGTACTATTCAGACGATAACTATGAAGAGTACATTTCAAACAATTTAGACAATATGAAAATAATTATTATTAAAAACCAAAGTGACTTCTATGATAATATTTTATATTTCATAGACAAATATAATCCTAATAAAATTTTCTTGATTGGTTTTTGCTCATCAACAAACAGCTATTACAAAATTGGAGATATATTAATCCCTTCAGAACTCTCTGTACTTAATGGACATCCCACCACTTGGGACTCAAGAAAAAAACTCCCATCAATAAAAATTAATAAATCTATCATATCAAAATTAAAAATGTTTGCTGAAATAGCATCTATTGATCTATATATAAATAAAAATGTAACTATAAGAAATGAAATAAATTCTTCGGCGTATAAATCATGGATACATAAAAATTATTTAGCAACAAGTATTGATTCAAATATATTTACGATCGCTGAAACGCTTCAAAAAATAAATATCCCTATAATAACTTTATTATCTATAAATAAAACATATAATACCAGTCGGCAAGTTCCTATATTAAATTTTCTTAAAATATTTAAAAAAAATACAGAACCGAGTGAAAACATATCAAAGTTTCTTGAAACTTATAGTTTATTCGAGAAAAAAATATAAGATGACTTCAAGTATAAGAGATTTACTACCATCAGTAAAAATAAATAAACAGTCAAATGAGGATTACCTTTCAGAATGTTTTGAAGAGTGTAAAAAATTCATGCAAGAAAATTATGAGAATTTTACCATAGGTTCAAAATTTATTCCTAAAAATATCAGAAAACATTTTTATTCGGTTTATACATTTTGTAGACTAACTGATGATATTGGAGATGAATCTACTGGGAATAGATTAGAAAATTTAAGAATATGGGAGAATGAATTAGATAAATGCTACATTTCTAAGTCTTCACACCCATATTTCATAGCTTTAGAGAATACTATTAAGACATTTAAAATTAAAAAATATTTGTTCAAAAGAATAATTACTGCAAACCTTATGGATCAGAAAAAACAATCATTCCAAACGTTTAGTGATTTATTGGATTATTGTAAATATTCTGCAAACCCAGTAGGAAGAATCCTACTTCAATTATTAGATTGCTCCAACAGGAATAATATATTTCTTTCTGATAAAATATGCACCGCATTACAGATAACCAACTTTCTTCAAGATATAAAGAGAGATATTGAAAATAATAGATTATACATCCCTATTAGTGACTTAAAAAAGTTTCATGTTAGTTATAAGGAAATAAAGGAGAAAAAATATTCTAAAAATTTTAAAAAAATGATGCAATTTCAAGTAACTAGAACAAAAAAAATTTTCGAAGAAGGGTACAATCTTATTAATTATGTTGACAAAAAATTGGTATTAGATATTAGTTTATTTACCATGGGAGGATTATCAATTATTAGTAAAATTGAAAAAAATAATTTCGATACCATTACCAAAAGACCAAAATTGAGTAAGTTGGATAAAATAAAGATATTTATATCAATTTACCTTAGGATAAAATTCGGTCTCAATCCTGTATCAGGCAAAAATTTTTAAAATGTATTCTAAAAGCGAAATAAATAATTCTTATAATTTTGTAGCAAAATTAACTAAGTCGGCATCATCTAATTTTTACTATGCATTTAAGATTCTTCCTAGAGAAAAAAGAAATGCAATTTATGCTGGGTATGCTTTTTGCAGACTCGTCGATGATGCAGTAGACAAAAATGACAATCTCCCAAAAAAAAATATCGAATCTCAGTTATTCAATCTTGAGAATAAATTAGATGATTGTTTAGAGAATAAAAAACATTCTGGATTGTGGATCGCATTAGGAGAAACTCTACGAAAACATCCACAAAACCTTAGACATCTAAAAGATGTTATAGATGGATGTCGTATGGATCTTAGTAAAAAGAAATATAAAAATTTCAATCAACTAACAGAGTATTGTAAAAAGGTTGCAAGTTCCACAGGTTTGGCTATGATTGAAGTTTTTGGTGTAAATGATTCCAAAGCTCATAAGTATGCAACGGACTTAGGGATTGCTCTTCAACTAACCAATATATTGAGAGATATTAAAGAAGATTATAAAATGGGAAGATTTTATCTTCCTGAAGATGAACTAAGAAATTTTAATATATCTGAAGATGAAATTCTATCAGGAGAAAAAAAAGAAAATGTAATACAGTTTATGGAATTTCAAGCCAAAAGAGTAAGAGATTTTTTTTCCTCAGGTGAAAAACTTTTCCCACTAATAAATAAAAAATATAGATTTTGCCCTGAAATTATGAAGGATATTTATTTTGAGATTCTTACCGAAATAGAAAAAAATAACTTTGATGTAATAAATAAAAAAATCACGTTGTCAAAAACTCAAAAAATCAAGATAATTTTTCCTTCAATAATTAAAAATTTTTATATCGGACTATTTAGATGAAAATTATCATAATTGGTGGAGGGGTAAGTGGTCTAGCAATTTCATGTAAGCTAGCCAAAGAAAAAATAGATAATTTGCTTATAGAAAAAAGACCTTTTTTAGGTGGAAGAGCATATTCTTTTTACGATAATAATTCAAAAGAAGAAATTGATAATGGGCAACATGTTATTGTAGGGGCATGTAAAGAATTTATCAACTTTTTATCAGAAATAAACTCAATTGAAAAGATTTCTTTTGAAAAAAAACTAAGAATACCAGTACTTAATAAAAACAAATTAGTTAATCTACAGTCCCATAACTTCCCTATCAAAATACTAGGGAAAGTTTTTTCTATTTTGCAATATAAGCACCTAAAAGTACGAGAAAGGATGAATTTACTAAAAACCTTATATAAGATATCAAAAATGAAACCCAAAGATCTCAAGGAATTGGATAATGAAAATTTTTATAAATGGCTAAAAAAAAATAATCAAAGTACAAATACTATCGATTGTTTTTGGGAGTTATTCGCGATACCTGCTTTGAATGATGAAATTAAAAATGTTAGTGCAAGTATTGGAATAAGACTCTTTCAGGTAGCTTTCATAGAGTCAGATATAAATGCTAATTTTGCAATACCTAACGTTGGGCTAACTAAACTTCTTGGTGATTCAGCAGAAAATTTTCTTAAAAATACAAATACAAAAATCATTAAAAATCAGGAAATAAAATCTATTCTAGTAAAAAACGATAAAATATCAGGAGTAATTACTAAAGACGATAGAAAAATTAAATCTGATATAGTCATATCAACTTTGCCACCAAATCAAATATTAGATATTATTCCAAAGAATTATCAAAGTTATTTTAAAAAATCAAAAGAAATTAATATGGCACCAATAGTTGGAATACACTTATGGTTTGAAAAATATTTTTTCGATGAAAAATTCATGGTTGTTCTAGGAAGTCCAATACAGTGGATTTTTAACGATTCAAAAATTAAAAATTCTAATTCAAGTTTTCAACATATTGTAATTTCTCTAAGTAATGCGTGGGAATGGAAAAATAAACCGAAAAAAGTAATGAAAGAAATATTTCTTTCAGAGATAAATAAACTTTTCCCAAAATCGAAAAAAAGTAAATTGATAAATTTTTCAGTTATAAAAATGTTTAATGCGACATTTCGATGCCAACCTGGAATACAAAAAATAAGACCAAAGAATAGAACAAAAATTAAAGGATTATATATATCTGGAGACTGGGTAGAATCTGAATGGCCATCAACAATGGAAGCTGCAGTAATTAGTGCAAAAAATACTATTTTGGATATCAAGAGAGATTTTGGTAATAAATTATAGTAATTTTTAAAAAGATTTATATAAAATAACAATTACGATTAGAAACTTAAGTATATGAATAATATGAAAAAATATTTTTTTATGTCTATGGGATTCTTATTTTTAGGAATAGGAATTCTTGGATATATATTACCTGGGCTGCCAGGGACAATTTTTCTAATTATTGCTACATCATTTTTTATGAAATCTAATGAAAAAATGTATAATTGGGTGATTAGTAACCCAAAATTTGGAAAGTTTGTAAAAAAATATTTAGAAACTAATGAAATTCCCAGAAAAATTAAAATAATTGCAATTTGCTCAATCATAGTATTCACTTCAATCTCTATGCTATACTCTGGATACGGAATATTATTTAAAGTACCCGTGCTAATCGTTTCCATTTGGGGAATTTGGTTTATACTTTCAAAAAAAACTGGATAAAAATAATAAGGTGGTTATTTATGGATAAAATTTTATCAAAATTTATGGGAGAGTTTTTAGGAACTTTCATTTTTGTACTAGTTGCTATTGGATCTGCAGGAACAGTAGTGAGTTTATCCTCCGATCTTGATGGATTAGCAATACTAGTAATTTCAATTGGTCACTCTATTGGTATATTAGTGGGCATATTGATGATTGGGAACTTAACTGGAGGTCACCTTAATCCCGCAGTTACGATAGCAATGCTTGTTAGTAATAAAATTAGTTTGAAAATTAGTTTAATTTATATTTTTGCCCAATCAGCCGGTGCATCTTTAGCAGTTTTAATCATCCACTCTTTTATGTGGGATATAAATGGATTAGGTGTTCATAACTTATCAGAAAATATATCTATATTAGATGGTTTCATAATCGAAAGCATACTTACCGCATTTTTAGTTATTATAATTATGTTTGTGGTGAATTATAAAAATCCCCTTGCTCCTTTTGCAATATCACTCTACGTATTAGTTATTCATCTTGTAGCAATAAATCTCACTGGAGCTTCAATAAATCCAGCAAGATCTTTTGCCCCTGCCCTTATTCACAATGAATGGACTAATCATTGGTTATATTGGATTGCCCCAATTATTGGCGGAATATTAGGGGCAATAATATACACATTTTTATTTGGATCAAAGTCAGATAAAAAAGGTTTTGGGAAATTTAATACTAAATAATTATCTAATATGCGTTATCTGAATGTCACTTAGATTAATTGGACCTAACTTTCTAGAATCAAACGAATTAAGATAATTATCTCCAAGTACAATTATTTGGTTTTGCTCAAGAGCCCAGCTATAATTTTTATTTTTATCTAATAGATTTTTTTTATGATATTTACCATCAATAAAAAGTTTACTTTCCTTAATTTCTACTTTTTCTAAGGGCAAGCCTATAATTCTTTTGATATAAAGCTTATTGGTAGAATCTTTATATCTTATTATTGAGAATCTTTCAAATTTGTCTGTTGCCAAGTTGAACCTTTTCATAAAAAAAATAGAATTGTTTTTTAAAGTAGGTTCCATACTAGGACCATTTACTCTGATGTAACGATATTTGGTAATTTGGGGGGAAAAATTAATTACAATTAGTAATAAATTCTCAAAAATTTTATATGTTTTTCTATACATTTTTAATTTAATTTAATAGACTATCTAATAATACAAACAATTAATAATAAATATCTTGTTATTAAATGAGGAAATAAATGATAAATAAAATAATTAAATCTTTAGATAAATTAAATCCATTATACGACGGAGATGCATATGCTCATTGCGATATACCATGTGGAATATATGATCCGCGTGATGCAATACAAGCAGCACAAACCGTAGTGAGAATGACTGAATTAATGGAAGAATTGGACGTTTCAGGTGGTCCATCTCCAAGTTTAGCTAACTCTATGATGAGATATGTTGCAGCTAAAGAAGAGCATGCAACAAAAGCTAAAAATGACATTCTAGTTATTTGGACTGATTACTTTAAGCCAGAGCACCTTGAAAAATATCCAGACTTGCATGAAAAAGTATGGAATGCCTGCAAGCTTGGATCATACGTAAAAGTTAATGTTGATTTAGATAAAGCAAAAGAATTTAAATCTGCCTTAGAAGAAATAGGTAATATCTTTTGGGAAACCAAAAAGTAGTTTAGGTTTATTATCATGGATTTTTATGATCCATGATAGTAAAAAAATTTATTGATTTAGGGCGTTATAAACCACTAATGGTGTTATAAACAATAATACCAAACCAATTGTAAGTCGTAATTTGCCTTGATGAAATTTTCCACCTATTTTTGAACCATAATACATTCCAAAAATTGATGGAGTAGTAATCAAAGCAACTAAAAACCAATCAACCTTACCGCTCAATAAATGCCCCATAAATCCAGATGAAGTTATCAAAATTGATAATCCTAGATTAGTTCCCGCTGCTAGGGTTGGTCTAACTTTTAGTACCTGTATCATCAAAGGTACTCTTAGAACTCCTAATGCTACACCAATTATTCCTCCAATCACACCTATGATGAATCCTGTAGTGACTTCACTAGACAGCCTAACAAAAGATAATTGACCTTCATTGAGATCTTTTATAGTTGAAGATAAATTCTTTATTTCTGATATGGCTTTCTTAATCATAAAAAATGAAGAAGAAATTAACATAGCAGCGACTAAAAGAAGAACAAATCTTACGGAAACTGAATCTGCAAAAAATCCCCCAATAAAAGAGCCAATCATAGAAGGGACACCAATAAATATTACAATTCGGTAAATTACCCTTTTTTGTTTTATCGCAGGAATAACGCCAGATATTGATCCTAAACAGCTTGCAAATAAATTTGTACTAGCAGCTACAAAAAAATCTACTCCAAAAAAATTCATTATTGGAACTCTTATTATTCCTAAAGGTATTCCTACTATTCCTCCAACAATTCCAATAATAAGAGATAATAACAATAGTGATAAAAGAACTACAAATGAAAAATCTGTTTGAATAAAACTATCCATTATAAAAGGCCTAATCTATCAAGTATCCCGTCAATCTCTATGTATTGCTCTTTGTCTGGTCTCAATGAGGGTAATTTTGCATTATCAGAACCTTTTGTAAAAATTCCGCGCCTTACTAAAATATATTTATATAGCCACGGAGCAAGACCAAGAGCTTGAGATAAAATTTTTGTTAGTTCTGAATATTTTTGGTGTTCAATTTTTGCAGATTCAATTTTACCTAATTTATATTCTTTCCAAATTTTTACAAACATTTCAGGTAATATAGGGTGCGGCATTGTACCTACAGATCCCCTGGAAAATTCTTCAATTGCAAATGCTCCTCCTGCTCCCCCAAATATAGTTACTTTATTTTTTTTATCGAGCAATTTTGTCTCATGAACTCTTGGCATTGTGGGAGGAGTTTCTACTTTTACATAGGCTAAATTGTCGTGTTTGTTAGCTAGTTCAACAGCCATTTTAGGTGTTACAGGAGCAGTTGGTTGATCCTGTAAAAAAATAGGTAAATCTACAGCATTAGCAATATCAATAAAAAAATTAAAGTGCTCTGAATAGGGATAAGACCAAAATGAGGTAGGCCTTATCATTAATGAATTAGCACCTAAATCTTTAGCTTTTTCAGAGTTGTATATAGTTAAGTCCGTGCTTTCTCCACCGGTATTCATAACAACTGTAACTCTTCCATTATTAGTTTTGACTACATTTTTTAGAATAGAGTCTTTTTCTTTCTCATTAAACTTAAATATCTCTGACGCTACAGCTATTCCGACACCATTTACACCTGACGAGATCAACCATTCAACTTGGCGTTCTAAGTCTTCGAATACGATATTTCCTTTACTATTAATCGGGGTAGATATAATTGGTATTATTCCATCTATAATTTGTTTTTTCAAAATTCTTAACTCACAATCTTTGGAACTAATGTTAACAAAACTCCTGCTACAGTAGCAGTACCTATTACACCTGCTAAATTCGGGCCCATAGCATGCATAAGTAAATGATTTTCAGGGTCTTCTTTCAACCCCATTTCTTGTACTACTCTCGCAGCCATTGGAACAGCAGAAACACCTGCAGCACCAATCATAGGATTTACTTTTTCTTTACTAAAAATATTCATGATTTTGGCTAAAAGAATACCAGAAATTGTAGCAAATATAAATGAAACGAGTCCAAGGATAAATATACCTATAGTTTCCCACTTAAGGAAAACTTCTGCAGGCATAGTAGAACCTACCGCTAAACCCAGAAAAATGATTGTTACGTTCATCAAAGAATTTTCAGACACATCAGCAAGCCTAGGAACCACACCACTAACTTTTATTAAGTTTCCTAACATAAGCATGCCTATTAATGTTGATGCGGAAGGAACTAAAATACTTATTATCAATATACTTAATATTGGAAATATAATCTTAACATAATATGGAGTATCTTGAACTACCTGATTCATTTTTATTCTTCTCTCTTTTTTGGTAGTAAAAAGCTTTATCAAAGGAGGTTGAATAATTGGCACTAAAGCCATATATGAATAAGCAGCTATTGCTGTAGCTCCAACAATATCCATAACCTCAACGCCAGACAATGATTCTCCAAGTTCTCTCATTCTTGTAGAAATAAATATTGTGGTAGGTCCGTCTGCTCCTCCTATAATTCCTATAGAAGATGCTTCCAATAAGCCAAAATCAAAAATCTTAAAATATCCTAAAAATAAAGCGCCTAACAAAGAAATAAATACACCCATCTGTGCTCCAGCTCCTAGTAACAAAGTTTTTGGATTACGTAACATAGGGCCAAAATCAGTAGAAGCACCAACCCCTAAAAATATCAAAAGTGGGAAAATATCAGATTCCATTCCAATTTTTTGAAAGGTTATTAGTAGCCCTGCTGGATGTCCTTCTTTTTCTAATCTAACAAACTCAGACAATGGAAGATTGGCAAAAAATAGTCCCATAGAAATAGGTACTAATAATAGAGGCTCTTTCTTCTTAAATATTCCAAAATATAAAAGAGAAAATGATATGATCCACATAATTATGAGTCGCGGATTATCAAAAACAGTCTCTATTCCTAATATTAAGTCTTCCAATATTATCTCCTTAAAAAATTATTAGTTCCTGCCCATGTTGAACAGAATCACCTTCTGATATTAAGATTTTACTTATAGTTCCATCTATAGGAGAATTAATCATATTTTCCATTTTCATTGATTCTAATACCAATAGCTCATCCCCTACCTTGACAGTATCCCCAACTGATACTTTCACTCCTAGTATAGTGCCGGGCATGGGAGATTTAACTGAGTTATTAACTGTATTATTATTTTTGGTAATATTTTCTTGTTTTTTTGTTCTTGTAGGAATTTTTTTTGTGATTTTTCTTTTTTTAGGTTGAATATTTTTCAAATATTTAGATATATCAACAGAATAAATATTCCCATTAACTGTTACATCTACAGGTGATACTGAAATATCGCCTACTTCAACATCGTAGGATTCAGTTCCTATTTTTATTTGTATGTAGTTTGACTCAGGCAAATATATTTACTTTCTTAAATCAACTTAGTATTTTGTAGTTGGTTGGTTCAAACTTCTTTGATTGCCATTAGACCACCAATTACTAGAATTTTTTATAACTGGTTGATTAGTGTCAAAATGATCAATGTTTTGGTTTTGACCCTGCAACAAATAAGCTACAGCAATAGCAGCAACTTGGCTTTCAGAAATATTAACCTTTTGTTCAGGGATTCTTATAATTTCATTATTTTCAGTAGTGTCATTTAAGTCTTTTTTAATTGAAGCAAGAAAAATTACCAATTTTATAGATATAAAAATAAGAACTAATATTAAAAAAACAGTCAGCATACCAATAGCAGTAACATATGCACCGTCTAATAATATTGATTCATTAGAATCCAAAAATATTCTCCTGTAAGTTAATATTTAATAAAATATTCTTAAAACAAACTAAATTCTAACAAAAAAACAAAAAAATTATAATTCTTTAATAAAATCTAAAGGCAATAATCGCCCATCTATGTCAATTAGGTTTGCATTATCACCAAATAAATACCCAAAACTAATATCAGAACCATTTACCTTAAGTGAAATTTTTTCTAACTTTTTCTCATAAATACTATGTTCAATATATTTGATATTTTTTCTATATATGTTTTGAGCTTCTGTAATATCAATAAGAAAAAACCTAATTTTACTTCCTGGCCTTAACTGGACTAATTTAGTAAAATCTACACTAATTACATTTGCTATCTTGGGATATCCACCAGTTGTTTGCGAGTCGGAAAGTAGAACTATAGGCATTTTATCGCCTGGAACTTGGATTGAACCCTTATTAACGTAATTTGAGATAATATCATGTTTATCTTTTTTTGTATGAATTTCTGGACCATTAAGTCTCATACCTTGCCGATTATATTGATCAGAAATAGTAAAAATTGAACTAAAAAATAGCTTTTTAGATTTATCTGTAAATTTATTATATTCTGTAGATTCTAATACCCTAATTGATGTAACTTCATTGCTTGTTGAAATATTTGAATATTTATTTTTTATTTTGTAAATTTTTGGCTTAGGTGAATATTTTTTTTCTATGTAATTAATTTTTGTATATTTATCAATTTTCTCCCCAAAAATTTCTGAATTAATATATACAGATCTTGATCCAAAATATTTTTTACTTTGCACACCTCCCATAATACCTAGATAACAAATCCAGCCAGCCTCCAGAATCCCAATGTTTATTTTAGATCCATATGAGGCGTAATAAGGCGTATTATTTAATATTAGTTTTTTGTCTAAATAATTTTTACCAAGTGCACCAGTTATACAAAAAAAAGTGGGCTCTGAAAATATAGCTTCAAAGCCACCACCTATAATTTCTATGCTGGCATCATTTTTAGAATTTTCCAGAATATAATTTGACATGGAAAATGATTGATCATCAAGCGCACCTCCACAAGATACACCAATAGATTTCATACCTTTTCTACCATTATCTTGAACTGATGCAAAAAGCCCTGAAGATTTTACTTCTAAGTAAGGCAACTAATCCTCCCTAAACCTAATAATATTCCCAGGAGAAATATAAGATGGTCTTTCTTTGTTTATATCAAATAGATTCAAGAAAGTTTTACCTATAATTTGCCAGCCTCCAGGGCTATCTATTGGATAAATTCCTGTTTGTTTGCCAGCTATACCAACTGATCCTGCTGAGACTTTTATCCTAGGCTTTTTTAATCTAGGGCATTCTAACCTGCTCATCATACCCCCTAAATATGGAAAGCCGGGTGAAAAACCAATCATATAAACTCTGTAATCTACACCAGTATGCAGATCAATTAATTTTTTCCTAGAGATTTTACAATAATCAGCAACAAAGTTTATATCAGGACCATATTTACCTCCATATTTTACCGGAATATCTATAATTTTTTTTTCGTAATCAAATTTTATTTCACTTAGTTTATCTATAAGAGATATTACAATTTCTTTAATCTCAAAAAAAGTTTTTTCACTTTGTAAATATTCAATAGCAACAGAATTATAAGTAGGTATTACATCTTTCACAAAAGAATAGTTTTTTTCTATTATCAAATTATAAAAACTATAAACTTTATCATTATCCTCATCATTGATTTTATCTGAAAATTTTACTACTATGCTAGAATCTCCTAGATGCAAGATTGTAGTATTATGTATACTCATTTCTAGATATTTTCCATTTTGGATAGTGGTAATATTCTTATACCTTCATCCAAAAAGCTTGCTTCTAAAGAATTAGCAATTAATATAGCTTTTGGGTTATCACCATGAACACAAATAGAGTCAGCAACAAAATCAATCTCTGTTCCATCATTAGCTATTACCTTGCCCTCAATTACCATTTTTTTTGATCTTTTTATTATTTCATCTAAGTTATCTATAACTGCACCTGGTATAGATCTTGAAACTAAGCTGCCATCTATATTAACTGCTCTATCAGCAAAACATTCTCTTGCTACTCTTGCATTTTTAGATCTAGCAATATCTTCCCAAATAGAACCCGCCAAAACTACATGTATGAGGTCTGGATCAAATTTCATAATTGTATCTACAACTGCATTAGCAATTCTTTCATTCATTGCTGCAGCATTGTATAGCGCTCCATGTGGCTTTACATGTTGAATTTTTTTCCCTTTAGTAAAACCAATCAGTGCTCCAATCTGGTATATTAGCATGTTTGATATTTCTTCAGTTTCAAGATTCATATCTCTTCTACCAAATCCAAGTTTGTCTGGGTATGCTGGATGCGCACCTATAGAAACATCATTTATTTCACATAAATCTACTGTTCTTTTCATATGATTTGGATCTCCTGCATGAAAACCAGTAGCTATATTTGCAGAGGAAATTATCTTGACAATCTTTTCATCATCACCTAATTTATAAACCCCATAGGATTCACCTATATCTGCGTTCAAATCTATTTGAATATTTTTGCCTGTCATAATAAAAGTTATACTAAAGGTAAGTAAATTCTACTGCCAGTTTGACATGATTCTTGAACTGCATCTGTGAATTCCATATATTTTAAGGAATCAACAAAATTTGACCTAGTAATTTGCTCTTTACCCCTTATGGCATTTATAAATTCTTCTTCCACTCTCCATTTTCCTTGCTTTTCTTCAGGTATCTTAATTGCAGACATAGATTTTTCGCCCTTAGAAGCTCCTTCTACTACAGGTAGTTCATTTGGACCTTTACTTCTAATTCTAATCGTACCTTTTGATCCATAAATCCATAGATCCATGGGTTCTGAAAAAGGCCCACTAACAGAACTCATTGAAAGGTTAACGTTTCCGCCACCAGCCAAAGAATATATCACATCAATTTGGTCTGGAATCGAAACAAAATATTTTTCTCCATCCCAATTTGGTCTTTGTTTAACTACTACTTGAGACTGAGCCATTACTGAATTAGCAGGCCCTATAAGTCTCATTAAATTTTCGTACCATATACCGAGAAACATAACATTATTTCCTGAAAATTCTCGTATCTGCCTCCAGTGAACCTCAGTTGATGAATCGGGATAAGCATTACCATCACTGACTCTGATATGAACATTTATTATATCTCCCAAGTATCCCTCTGAAATCATATCGATTAGGTGTGCCTCGCAATGCATTAGGTGAGGAGGAGGAACAATCTGAGTTACCAAACTTGGTTTTGACTGAGATGCATGAAGCATTTCACGTGCCTCGAGAGCATTTGCCGCCATTCTAGCTTCACATAAAACGTGTTTATCAAATTCAAGAGCAGTTGTAGTCATTATTGAATGCATATAAGGCCAAGTACCAATACATACCGCATCAATTTCTGGATCTTCTAGTAGCTCCATCCAATCATTATATATATTCTTAATTTCATATTTTTCTGCTACCAATTTTGAAGATTCAATACTTCGATTAGCCACCCCTACAAGTTCAACGTTTGGGATAGNTCTAAATCCAGGAATATGGCGGAATGTAGTGTTAGTACCCGCTCCAATAAAACCCACTTTTATTANTTCATTTGACATTAATTTAACCTTTATTATTTATTCATGTTTAACTATTTTCGTATAATAAGTATTATATATATATTTAAAAAATCAATATTTTCTGTAATATAAAAATCAATTTATTTGAATGTTACCGACAAGGAAAAGTTATGGATATACCTAATGAAGTAAAACTGCTTGATAATGGAGTAAAAATTTTTTGGGAAGATAAAATACACTGTATTTATCCCTATAAATATCTAAGGTCACAATGCGGTTGCGCAAGTTGCGTTGAAGAAATGACAGGAAGAAAATTATTAAATGTATCAACTATACCTGAAGATATTATCGTCGTTGATTATTTTGAAGTGGGTAAATATGCACTTCAATTTTTATGGTCAGATGGCCACAGTACGGGTATTTATCCATATAATATATTGCGCAAAATGAGCCAGGTTGATAAATCTGTAATATGCGAATAAATAACTCTAATTTTTTTATGAATAATAATAAAAATTACAAACCTAAAACTTGTTTAACTGAATAAACTACATCCTCTGGCTGCGGCATGAAAGCTTTTTCTAAATCTCTATTATAAGGAACTGGACTATGAGGAGACGTAACTCTCCTAATTGGAGAATCTAAATAATCAAATCCTTTATCAGCTATAACAGCAGCAAATTCAGATGCCATTGAAGCTCTTGGAGTATCCTCGTCTACAATTACAACATTATTTGTTTTCTTTATAGATTCAATAAGAATATCTTCATCAAAAGGAGACAATGACATCATGTCTATAACGTCACAACTTATACCATCTGCTGCTAATTTTTCTGCTGCCTCTTTACAAACAATTGAGGTGTATGACATTCCAACAAGAGTTATGTCATTACCATTTCTCAAATATCTTCCTTTACCTAGTTCAATTGTATAATCTTCGTCAGGTACAAAACCTGATAGATTTATCAATTTTTTATCATTTACTAAAAACACAGGATCATCGTCCCTGATAGATGCAGCCAATAAACCTTTCGCAGAGTAAGGATCAGAAGGAACCACCACTTTTAATCCAGGAATATGAGCTAGCATTGAATAAAAACTTTCAGAATGTTGAGCCGCATGCCCAGTTCCTGCTCCAGATCGCGCAAAAAGAGTCATCGGTACTTTTGTCTGCCCACCAAACATATATCTACTCTTTGCAGCATTAGATAATAACTGATCATAAGCTACTGTAACAAAATCAAAATACATTAGATCAACTATTGGCCTAAGTCCAGTTAAGGCAGCTCCAACCGCAGCACCAGTGAAAGCAGCCTCAGAAATAGGTGCATCTCTTATTCTTTTTGGGCCAAATTCTTGAACAAGCCCTTTTGTAGCTGCAAAGGGACCACCCCAAGCATCAAGCGGTTCCTTGGTTTTTTTGTCAAAACCACCAGAAATGTCTTCTCCCATTAAAAAAACATTCTCATCTCTAATCATTTCCGCTCTGAGAGTGTCTCTAAAAATATCCCGAAATCTCATCTCTTTACCAGGAACATTTTCATATCCTGGACCCAATGGATTTGTGTTAGTTTTTTCAACCATAAATTACCTCCTTGTTTATCTCAATCCTTCAATAGAATTAGAGTATTCAACATAGACATCTTTATACAAATCTTTAATATCTGGCATTGGACTATTCATAGCAAACTCCACCGCTACTAACATTTCCTTTTCAATTTCAGACTTAATAGATTCAAGTTCAGTTTTAGTCATAAGTTTTTGACTAATAACTCTTTTTTCAAAATTAATAATAGGATCCTTTTGATGAAATAATTTTTCTTCCTCATCAGTTCGGTATTTTTTTGTGTCATCTGCGTGAAAATGCCCGTGATATCTATAAGTTTTCATCTCAATGAGTGTTGGCCCTTCACCTGCTCTAGCTCTCTTAACAGCCTCGCCTGCAGCGTCATAGACTTCAAAAACATCCATACCATCAACTACAATACCGGGCATACCATAACCTTCAGCCCTAGATGCAATATCTTCTGTAGATACTGCATACCAAGCAGGTGTAGCTTCAGCATATCCATTATTCTCGCAAGCAAAAATGACAGGTAATTTCCACACAGAAGCCAAATTCATAGATTCGTGTAGAATTCCCTGGGAAGTTGCCCCATCACCAAAAAATGAGACACCTATTGAATTAGTTTCATCACCTTTATATTTAGCTGTGAGTGCTGCTCCTACCGCTAAAGGAATAGATGCTCCAACAATAGCATTAGCTCCTAACATACCCTTTGAAAAATCTGCTATGTGCATTGAGCCTCCCTTACCTCCACATTGCCCAGTAGAACGACCCATTATTTCAGCCATCATTGCACTTGTATCTAGACCTTTTGCTATACAATGTCCGTGACCTCTATGTGTAGAACCTATCCAATCATCATTAGTAAGATGAGCACAAATTCCTGTGGGCGGTGCTTCTTGACCGTCAGATGGATGAGTTACTCCCATAGCATTACCCTTGAAGGTTTGCTCAAGCATTGTTTCCTCAAAACGCCTAATTCTATACATAGTTTCGTAAATCCACTTAAGTTTAGTCTTTGGAATAGTCAAAATTTACCTCTCTAGCCGAATTTTTATAATAAAATAGAA
>PAXI01000015.1 GCA_002714425.1 Chloroflexota bacterium | reverse complement strand
CAAGAAATGGTTCATTCATTGAACAGATAGGAACATATAATCCATTTCCAAACCCATCGTTGATAAACATCGATACCGAAAAATTGAATGAATGGATTAACAAAGGAGCTCAACCTTCTGAATCTGTAATTAGCCTAATGTTCTCTGTTGGAATAACTAATAAATTTACTTCAAAAATTGTTAAACGTCCACCTCAACCANNAAGCTCNNAAAGATGAAGCTCCNAAAGATGAAGCTCCTAAAGATGAAGCTCCTAAAGATGAAGCTCCTAAAGATGAAGCTCCTAAAGAAGAAGCAAAATAATTATGCCTAAGGTAAAAAAAGAAAAAGAAAAAATTGAAAACCCCGAAATGAAATCACTTGCAGAAATGGTTGAATATATTGCTAGAGCACTTGTAAGCTCACCAGATGAAGTTAATGTCAACCATGAAATTCTAGTTGAAAATGACCAAGAAAAACATATCATACACCTGATTGTTGATGAAAACGATAAAGGTAAAATAATTGGCAAAGATGGCAGAGTTGCCCAAGCAATAAGATCTCTCCTAAGAGTTGCCGCAGTCAAATTAAATACCAGAATAAATCTTGATATAGAATAATTACTGATATGGGTACCAACGACCTTATCTTAATTGGCAAAATAATTAAAACATCTGGTATAACTGGATTTGTTGTAGTTCAAGCTTACTCGGAAAAAAGTAATAGATTTATTGCAAACGAAAAGTTTTATATTGATAATAAACCTTACATCGTTGAAAACACAAAAAACTCGAATAAAAATCACAAAGTAAAATTTTTTGAAGTTAATTCATTAGATGAGGCGAAAATTCTAATCGGCAAANATATAATGCAATCAGAAGCAATGCTACCAAAAAAGGATAAAAATTCTTTTTANCATTACCAAATTATTGAAAGTAATGTAGTAACAGATGATGGTAAAAATCTNGGAAAGNTAACACAAATCATAGANACTGGGAGCAATGATGTTCTAGTAGTAAAAGATAAAAAAAAAGAAATACTCATCCCTCTATTCAGTAATGTCATATTAAAATATAATGAAAAAACAAATACAACAATCGTGCATCTACCATATAAATATAATTAAGGAGCATTAAATGTCAGGACATTCTAAATGGAGTACTATAAAACATAAAAAAGGAGCTGCTGACGCCAAAAGAGGTCAATTATTTACTAAGCTCTCTAGAGAGATAATGATAGCAGCTAAACAAGGAGATCCTAACCCAGATCTAAATTTTAGACTAAGGTTAGCAGTAGATAACGCTAAATCCTTAAATATGCCAAAAGATAATATTGAAAGAGCTATATCAAAAGGCAGCGGTGTTGGTAGCGATTCAGTAACTCTTGAAGAAATAACTTATGAAGCATATGGCCCTGGTGGAATTGGGCTAATTATCCAAACATTAACTGACAATAAAAACAGAACNGCAGCAGAAGTTAGATCTCAAATAACAAGATCTGGTGGGAATTTAGCAGGAACAGGCTCAGTTTCTTGGAATTTTGAACAAAAAGGGATAATTAATATAAGCGTTAAAAATGGAAATCAAGAAGAAATAGCACTTGAAATTGTTGATAATGGTGCTGAAGATTTTGAAATTGCAGATAACAACATACACATAACTGTAGCTTATGAAAATTTTTCAGAAATCAAATCAAATATCGAAACTATTAAAGGAATTGAAATAACAGAAGCAGATTTAGCACTTGTACCAAACTCAATAACTATGCTTAATGATAAAGATGGGACACAAACATTAAAATTAATAGACTCACTTGAAGAANTGGATGATGTTTCGAAAGTATTTTCTAATGCAGATTTTAGTGATAAATCAATTAATGATTTTGCAAATTAAGTGCTAAATACTCAATCAGCGAAAGAAAATGAAAAAAAAAATTAGAAATTCTAAAATTCATAATTAATAATAAAAATAAGTCATTGGATCAAATTATAACTGTTGCGGCTAAAATTGCATGTGGATATTTAAATATATTGATTTACGAATATGATTCTGTAAANAATATTTTAATAACAAAAATCACTGAAAATAAAAGATTTCATTTAGATATAAAAGAACAATTATCGGAAACCGTTTTTAAGTCAAAAAAAATTGTAATTTTTTCAAAGAACAATAGGGAATTTGAACCAGTTCCTAGAGAATTTCATTCTCAATTTAATACAGGAATAAGTATTCCAATTCCTCCAAATAAAAAAACTAATGGAATAATAATTGCTCTGAATAAAAGTGAAACCACACCAACAATTGAAGATATAGAAAATTTAGAATTTGCTTTATATTATTCTATTAAAATAACTGATAATTTTGTAANCGAAACAGAGAATGAAAATATTATTAGAGTGGGGAAAAATATTCTAAATATAAATGAGAGTAAATTAGAAATTGGGAACAAAGTTATATATCTTTCAGAGAATGAAACAAAAATACTAGAAATTCTTTTTATTAACNCGAATNAAATTATCAAACAAAAAACAATAATTAATTATTGCTGGCCTAAGGGAAAAAATTCATCAAGTTTACTGGATGTTAGTATTTTTAGACTAAGAAAAAAAATTAAAGAAATTAACAAAGGAAAAGATATAATCAAAACAGTAAGAAATAAAGGTTATAAAATTATATAAAAAAAGTTTCTAAATCATAAGAGATATAAATTTAGAAACTTCTTTGAATACGGTCTTTAAATATTATGCGTAAAATTTTATCTTCTCAACACCATTTATTCTTGTATACAAATATACTAATTTATTTTTTTTCATGATTTAAACCTTTATACTTTATTTCGAACATTTGTTCTATTCTATCATGCCAGCAGAACATTTGTGCGCTTTATACACGTTTGCGTATAAAAAATAAGAATTTATAGAATCTTTTTCAATCTGGATATTGCTTCGGATAAATTTTCTCTTGAATTTGCAAAAGATACTCTTACNTAACCGTCCCCATACTTACCAAATGATGTACCAGATAAAAGAGCAACACCAGCATCATATAATGCTGCATGTTCAAATTCCTTTGANGTCATGCCAGTACCTGATATATTTGGAAAAGCATAAAAGGCACCCTTAGGAGTTTGACAAGTAACACCGTCTAAAGAATTCAAACCATCAACAACTAAATCTCTCCTAAAAGTAAACTCTTTCATCATTGCATCAACAGAGTCTTGAGATCCTTCGAGAGCAGATATAGCTGCCATTTGACTAAAAACATTAGTGCAAGAATTAATGTTGGTCATAAGTCTAGTTATTTCATCAACTAAAAAGTCAGGAAAAACTCCATAACCCAATCTCCACCCAGTCATTGCGTAACTTTTTGAGAAACCGTCCAATATTACCGTTCTATCACGCATTCCTGGAAACTTGGAAATAGATATATGGTCATAATCGCCATAGTACATATCTTTATAAATTTCATCTGATAAAACTATGAGGTCGTTTTTTACTGCAAGGTTAGCTATTTGCTCAAGATCAGATTCTGGAATTATACTTCCACACGGATTGTTTGGAGAATTAACTATTAATAACTTTGTTCTATCTGTTATAAGGCTTTCCAAGCCTTTTATATCTGCATTATAGCCCTTGCTTTCCTCAAGTTTCATTGGAATACTTGTACCTCCCATATACTCAATCATAGACTGATAAATAGGAAATCCAGGATTTGGGTATATAGCTTCAACTCCTTTTTCAATCAAGGCCATAATNGTAAATGACATTATTGGCTTNGCCCCTGGTGTTACAACAATATTTTCAGAGCTAACTTTGTAACCTTGTCGTTGTGATTGATGCTTAGCAATAGATTCACGTAATTCAATTTGACCTGCCGAGGGACCATAATGAGTAAAACCATCATCAAGTGCTTTTTTGGCAGCATCAATGATATGTTCAGGGGTATCAAAATCTGGCTCACCGATTTCAAGATGAATAATTGATTTGCCTTGCCTTTCAAGATCCTTAGCTTTTGCTAAAACCTCAAAAGCAGTTTCTGTACCTAAATTAGACTGTCTTTTGGCTAAATCAAACAAATGCAAGAAACCTTTCTATACTTTCTATAATTATTGCAGATAGAATTAGTATAAATGAAAAAAATAAAAAATAAATAATATTTTTATGAAAATAATATGAATTATAAAGATTGGGCCGAATGGTATGATGTATTTTATTCCTCATCTGAATACAAGGAAGAAAAATATTATCAAGAAATATCTAAAAGTTTCAAAGATAAAATTTTGGAGATAGGTGTAGGTACAGGCAGAATAGCAATAAAATTAGCACAAATGGGTAAAAATGTAGTTGGTATAGACTCAAGTATTGAGATGCTTGCTAAAGCCGAAAAAAAAATCAAGAATAAAAAACTGTCAAAAAACATATCACTTGTGAATGCCGATATGTTAAATTTTGAACTTAATGAAAAATTCAATCTCATCATCATCCCTGCAAATACTTTATTGCTTTGCAAAAATGAAGCAGAGCAAATTAAAGTTTTGAAAAATTGTGTAAAACATCTAACCACAGAGGGGGTACTCATATTCAACGTTTACTATCCTGACAATGAAATGATAAATGAAAACAATAAAGATGAATTTTTATTTAACACACTTTATTTGAAAAACGNAGAAAGATATATTCTTTATGGGAAAAATAATTTTGACATTAATACTCAGACAAATGANGGAACACAAATTATAGAAAAAATTTCTAATAATGGCAGTTTATTATTTAGAAAAAATCTAAAAGTAAAAACCAGATACTTATACCCTGAAGACATTATAAAAATATGTGAAAAATCTAATTTGATTGTATCTAGTATGAAGAGAGACTTCTCTAATTTACCGGTTGATGAATTCACAGAAAATATTATTGTCTTTGCAAAAAAAATTACATCCCTGTAATCTTGTCACAAACATATTCAAGACTTTTGTTTGATAAAAATTTCTCTAAATTAGAAGCAAATATCTTTCTTCTCATTTGATATAATTCAGGAGTCAATGCTGAGGAATGTGGAGTAATTATTACATTTCTTAAACCCCATAAGGGAGATTTTCTCGGTAGTGGTTCAACGGCAGTTGCATCAATTGACGCCCCATAAATATGTGAAGTTTTAATTAAGTCTGCTAAAGCTATTTCATCCACAATTTCACCCCTAGATATAATAATCACGTAACTACCTTTAGGCATCATAGATAATCTATTTCTATCTAAGGAATTTCTAGTTTCACCAGTTACTGGTGCGCACACAATCAAAAAATTTGAAATTTTACATAAATAATCTAGTTTTTCTTGNCCCCAGCATTCTTCAATATTTTCTGGTATAAAATTAGGACTTGGATCTATTGCATAGTTTTTTGTATTAAAACCAATCAACCTTTTAGAAACCTCCCTACCTATGGCACCTAAGCCATAAATACCAACTGTTTTTTTTGAAATTTCTGTTATTCTAGATGAGTATTTTTCAGTATCCCAAATTTTTTTTTTGTTTATCTTCGAAAGTTTCATTAAATCTATGAGTAAGAGCAACGATGGATCCAATCACATGGTCAGCCATAGAAGTTACGTGAGTTCCAGGCGCATTTGTTATTACAACATTAGATTTTTTTATATTCTCATGCATAACAATCTTATCTATACCCATGCCGGGACAAGCTATCCATTTGAGATTTTTCGCTTTTTCAAAGGTTTTATCATCAGGCCAACCAAAAAATACCTGAACATCATTTACTAAGTTATAAATATCTTTTTTAGTATAGGCTTCAAGTATTTCAACACTCTTAAATCTACTACGAAGAAGACTAGCAAATTCNATTCCTACATGATCCGTTCCAATCATAACCTTAATTTTTTTCATTCTTGTCATCCTATATAATTTAATGGAATGTTTTTAGTCATGTTAATCTATAGAATTGATTTATGCAAAAAAAATTTATAATTAAAGATGATTTCATCCCTCGTGGGGATCAAGAAAGCGCCATTAACTTTTTATCAGATGGAATAGATAAAAAAGTTCAGAAGCAAACATTACTCGGAGTAACTGGGTCTGGGAAGACATTCACCATGGCTAAGGTAATTGAGAAAGTACAAAAACCAACTTTAGTTATAGCTCATAACAAAACTCTAGCAGCTCAATTAGCATCTGAATTTGAAGACTTTTTTCCTGAAAATTCAATCGAATACTTCGTAAGTTACTATGACTATTATCAGCCAGAAGCATACATTCCTAGGTCAGACACTTATATTGAAAAAGAATCTGACATGAACCAAGAAATAGATCGATTNCGCCATTCAGCAACAAGATCTATATTAACTAGACCAGATACAATAATTGTTTCAAGTGTTTCATGCATTTATGGGCTTGGATCTCCCGAGCAATATGCATCAGTAGTTTTATCATTACGGCGAGGTGAAGAAATATCTATGAGGAAAATTATTCGAAAACTTGTCGATATGTACTATCAAAGAAATGATATAGAGTTAGATAGAGGAAAATTTCGAGTTCTTGGTGATACTTTAGAAATAATGCCATCATATGAAGATTTATCCATAAGAATAGAATTTTTTGGAGACGAAATAGAAAAAATTTACCAGATAGATCCTCTTACAGGTGAGATCTTATCTAACATTGACAATATAGATATCTTCCCTGGCAAACATTTCGTTACTCCTGAAGACAGCCTAAAAGATGCTTTGAAAGATATAGAACAAGAGCTTCAATTAAGAGTTAAAGAATTGAAAGAAAATAATAAAATTATAGAAGCTCAAAGAATATATGAAAGAACAAACTACGATCTTGAAATGTTGAGAGAAACAGGAACTTGTCCTGGAGTCGAAAATTATTCTCAACCATTAGGTCGTAGATCTAAGGGATCCCCTCCATGGACACTGTTAGATTATTTTCCTGACGATTTTTTGATTTTTATAGACGAATCACATATTACTATTCCACAAATAAGAGGAATGTATAAAGGAGATTTTTCGAGAAAAAGCACACTGGTAGATTTTGGCTTCAGATTACCTTCTGCAAAAGACAACAGGCCTCTTTCTTTTGAAGAATTTGAGGAAAAAATCAACCAAATTATTTTTGTTTCTGCAACTCCCGGAGAATATGAAAAAGAAAGTGAATCTCAGCGAGTTGAACAAATTATAAGACCAACAGGTCTTATAGATCCTGAAATAATTATCAAACCAACAAAAAATCAAATTGATGACTTAATTGAAGAAATAAGGATAATTATTGGGAAAAAAGAAAGAGTATTGGTAACTACATTAACTAAAAAAATGGCTGAGGAGTTATCTGAATATCTCTCTGAAATAGAAATAAAAGTTCACTATTTACACTCGGAAATACAAACAATAGAAAGAGTTGAGATATTAAGAGATTTGAGATTGGGAGTTTACGATGTGGTAGTTGGAATTAATTTGCTAAGGGAAGGATTAGATCTTCCAGAAGTATCGACTGTTGCTATTCTGGATGCCGATAAAGAAGGATACCTAAGGTCTAGTACAGCGCTAATACAAACTATAGGCAGAGCAGCAAGACATGTAAACGGTAAAGTAATAATGTATGCTGATAAAATTACAAAATCAATTAACTACGCCATCAACGAGACAAACAGAAGAAGAAAAATACAATCTGATCACAACAAAAAACATGGGATAACACCACAGTCAATAGTAAAAGAAATTAGAGATATTACAGAAAAAATTAATAATGAACCAGAGAAAAAAGAAAATGAATCAATAGCTAGTAATTTTAATAGCAAAAATTATAGTAAACATGAAATTACAAAAAATATAAAGTTACTAGAAAAGGAGATGAGAACTGCTGCAAAAAACTTAGAATTTGAAAAAGCAGCAATGCTTAGAGATGAAATTCAAGAGATAAGGAAAATAGCTACAAGTTATTAAAAAAATCTATATAATTAACTATAATAGAATTACACTCAAAAATTTTTATAAGGAAATTTTATGCCTGAAATAGAACAACTAAATAACGATACAGTGATGGAAGCCCTAAGAGATGTATTTGACCCTGAAATACCAGTAAATGTGGTTGATTTAGGACTAATATATTCTGTAGAAGTTTCTGATGGAGATGTTCATGTTGAAATGACACTTACAGCACCTGGATGTGGTATGGGACCATATATCGCTCAACAAGCTGAATGGAGAATTGCAGAAATAGATGACGTAGAAGATGTACAAGTGGACGTAGTTTTTGATCCTCCATGGACGCCTGATATGATTACCGAAGAGGGAAAAGCTCTTTTAGGGATTGATTAATGACTTCTCCAAGAAAACTTACTCCTCAAGAAGAAGCCAGATTAGCTCAAGCTAGGGAAAATTTTAAAAATAGAAAAAAAATTACTGATTCATTAACTTCTATCTCAAAAAGAATTGGTATTTATTCAGGTAAAGGTGGTGTTGGGAAAACAACAATCACAACAAATCTTGCTGTAACTCTCTCGGAAAAAAATCAATCTGTTGCCATTTTTGATTGTGATATAGACTGCCCAAACGTGACAAGATTATTAAGAATATCCGAAGGGCCAATACAGGATAAGGATAAACTTTTACCACCATCAAGATTTGGAGTCAAGGTAATGTCTATGGCTTTTTTTCAAAAAGATGAAGACGAAGCTATAATATGGCGTGGCCCAATGATACATAATGCCATTAATCAATTCACTCAATCTACAGTATGGGGAGATTTAGACTATATGCTTGTAGACTTGCCTCCAGGAACCTCAGATGCTCCATTGACAGTTATGCAAACATTAAACCTAGATGGCTTCATAATAGTAACAACTCCTCAAGAGCTGGCTGTATTAGACGCTAAAAGATCGATAAATATGATAAAAAAAATGAATCTAAATGTATATGGAATAGTTGAGAACCTATCTGGAGGTGTTTTTGGTAGTGGTGGAGGACAATCTCTAGCGGAAGAAATGAATCTGCCATTTTTAGGAAGTGTAAGCATTAGAAAAGAATATACTAATGCAAATAAACCGGTAACTTTAGAAAACCAAGAAATTCGTAAAGAATACTCAAAAATAATTGAAAATCTGAAATTTTAATTTTTTTATGAATTTAATAAGTTTATTGTTTCAATGATTTTTCTATTTTTGTCAATACTGTCTACTCTTTCATGTCCAATAGGAGAAGATGCTATTTTTCTAAATGTTTCAGCAGCTCCTTGATGAATTTTTTCAGAGTTGTTAGAGGAACTAAATGTATCAGCTATTTCTTCCATTTCTCCGATCCACCTAAAAGCTTTTGCAGAAATAGAATTAACAGACTTTATTGAATCAAAAACTTTAGGTTGGCTATATTGTAATTCGCCTAAAAGGTTTTCTAATAACCCAAAGTGATCTGCAGTCATCAATGAAGCAGCATATAATGCAGCAGTACCTTTAGTAATTGCAGCATAGGTCATCTTTAATCCAGAAGCAGAACCAATATTAGAATTCATATTAACAAATTCAACATCTTCTGAATTTAATTGCTCAAGAACATTAGCGTGTTCACCAGATATATAAATCCTTGGCTTTTCACCAGATCTAGGAGAGCCACCAATTATACCCCCATCAATAAAAATACCATTTGATTCTTGGATAATATAATTAATAGATTCAGATGTTTGTGGTGATATGGCATTACAATCAACAAAAATTTTTTTTAGATTTGAATTAGTCATTATAGAGGCAACATCCTGAGCAAAACTTAAAGCATGCGATGGAACTAAAATTGACAAAATAATATCAGATTTTTCTACTAAATTTCTTAAACTTCCAATATCTGTAATTTTATTTTCTCGGGCTCTAATAATAGAATCTTTACTTCTATTTTCAAGTGAAGTTATAACATTAAAACCATTTTGCTTAAGCACACCCGCTACCCCACTACCCATATCACCCATACTCATAACCCCTATAGTATCGAATCTCATGTAATTTTCCTTTTATCTTAAGTTTTCTTTCATTATTTCATTGATAGCTTGAGAGACGATTTTTTCTTGCCCAAGCTCTAACCCAAAAACCATAATACATATTTTTGAATCCCCTTCTTCAATCCTTGTCCAAATTGAAGGAGAAGATTGCTTTAATTTTTCAACTAAAATTTGAGGATTTATATTACTAACATTTTCATCTATATCAATATAGAGACCAAAGGGTTGATGACCTATAACATTATCAATCTTTTGAGTAATAATCCCATTTTTTTTATCTATATCCTTAATAATATTATTAGTCATATATTCAAAATTTGCTAATCGATCTTCATGATTTAGAGTCATCCATCTTTCTACTGCTGTAACAACTCCAACTATTTCTTGCCTATCAATTTTGTGAGGTCTACCAATCCCTCTAATTCTATTAGTTTCGTAACCAACAAATGAATTTTTTGCAATACGAGATATGATTTCTTTAGTGCCTAGGGCAAAACCAGTAGAATGAGGTGCACCCATATACTTGGCAGCAACACATTGAAAATCCGCTCCCATTCTTACGTATTTACCTAAATTTTCTAAAGGATATATTTGCCCAGCAGAATCGACTGAAATTGGGATGTTGTGTTTTTTTGCTAGATCAATTATAGTTTCCAGAGACAAAACATTTTCATCTGTTGGTTTTTGTTCGTATACAGGGACATGAATTGCAGCAGTTTTTTCACTAATCATTTTTTCAAAATCTACAACTGATGTATTATTTTCATTTCCAACTTCTACTAATCTTGCACCTGAAAATTCCATACATCTATCGTACCAATACCTCTGTCTTTTTTGAATTAATATTTCATTTGGCATGCCTTCTGTATCTGGCAATTTCTCTATATTTTCATCACTATCACCAGTCATAAAAGCGGCTGAAGCTAAGGTTAAGGCTGAGCCTGCACCAGAAGTTATATAAGCAGCTGGAACTGATAACAATTCAGAGATTCTATCACCAGCATACTGTTCTAATTCAGCTAGAAGAACATATGATGAGTCTGCCAATTCCATTGCCTCTCGAACTTCTTTTACAGGAGTTGACCCCCCTAAAAGAGTAACGCTTCCTGTTGCGTTTATTACAGGTTTTGCACCTAATTCCTCGTATACCTTACCCCATTTATCATTTATCGCCATACAATTTAATCCTTCTGTAATCTATTAAGTATGCAAGATTGAAAAAAATTTAAAATCTATTTTTCTTTAATATACATGTAATTGTTCATAAAAAAGATAGATATTTTGTTGAAATTATTGCAAAATTAAATTTGCTTAATTAAATATTACAGGTAAAAAAATGAAAGTACTATTCTTAAATGACTTAAGACCAACTGCTAGAGCTGGTGATATTAAAGATGTAAAAAATGGTTTTGCACGGAATTTTCTTATTCCTAATAAAATAGCTGTTGTAGCCACTGAGCAAGAACTAAAAAGAGCTACTAAATTGCGTGAAGAAGCTGAACAAAGAAGATCTTTAGAGAAAAAAGACTGGGAGAGAATCTCAGAGCAAATCAAAAAGGAATCTATTGATATTGAAGTTAAAACAGGTCCAACCGGTAGACTTTATGGATCCGTAAATAATACTATCATCGCATCAAAGTTGTGCGAGATGACTAATAGAGAAGATATAGACAGAAAAACTATTCACATATCCTCACCTATAAGAACAACTGGCACTTATACAGTCAAAGTGAATTTATTTGAAAATGTTTCAACTGAAATAAAGGTTAATGTAATGCCTGATGAAGAATCTAAACAACTTAATAAGCAAATGGAAGAAGTTTCAAAACTTATTACTAAAGAAGAGAATGTACTTGACCCATCTTTTGAAGATGTATTAGCCGCAGCTGAAGAAAACATTCAATCTTCAAATATAGATGATTCAGAAAATGTCCCTGAAGAAACAAATCAGGAAGTTGAAGAGAATAAAGAAGCCCAAGAATAATTAACTTCGTATTATTTTACTTAATATTGGGAAAATTTCCCAAAATATGTTTATATAATTGTATCTTCTATTGACCATTTGAATTTAAAAGTTCAAACTAATCTTATGGCTAATGAAGTTCAAATTAACAATATAGACTTACCGCATAACTTAGAGGCTGAAGAGGCTGTTCTTGGTTCTATAATAATTGATAGTGAATCACTTACAAAAATCATGGGAGAACTCAAAGTTGAACATTTTTTCCTTTATACAAATGGCTTTGTTTACTCTGCTTGCCTTAGTCTGTTTGAACGCCAAGAAGCAATCAATCAAATAACATTAATTCACGAGTTAGAAACCCAAGAAATATTAAGTAGAAACGGCTCTGAAAAAAGTAATCAGTTAGAAGCTATTGGTGGCGCAGAGTATATATCAGAGTTAATTGCTAACACTCCAACTTCTGTTCATGTAGAACATTACTCAAACTTAATTATTAGAACATCTACAATGAGAGACCTAATAAAAACAGGTGAAGAAATAAGCCAGATTGGATTTAAGGATGATTTTGATGTAGATAGATCGTTGTCAACAGCAGAAGATGCATTATATAAAATCAGACAGGAATCAATAAGCAGGGATTTTGTACCCTTGTCTAGATCTCTAACAAACTACCTTGAACAAACATCATCTACAGATAATTTGGATGAAGATATTGAAAGGTTACCAGTAACAACAGGTTTCTCTCGATTAAATGATTTATTAGTTGGAGGTCTTCAAAGATCAGATATGGTCGTACTTGCCGCAAGACCATCAGTTGGAAAATCAATGCTAGGTCTAAATTTAGCTGTCTCTGCAGCAAAAGCAGATTTTAAAGTAGGAATATTTTCTCTAGAAATGGGTAGGGAACAAATAGCACAAAGATTGTTAGCTTCACAATCAAAAGTTAACATGCAAAAAATAAGAAATTTTTCTTTACAAAATACTATAGAACAACAGCAGGTTGTTGACTCTATAGGACTTTTATCAGATCTTACTATTTCTGTTGATGATACACCTTTTCAAACTGTAATGGAAATGAGAGGTAAGGCTAGAAGACTACAAATTTCAAATGGTCTAGATTTTCTTATAATCGATTATATGCAGTTGATTAACGGTAATAATAGAGGAAGAGAAGGAAACCGTGCACAAGAAGTTTCAGAAATTTCAAGGCAGATAAAATCTTTGGCAAGAGACCTAAATATACCCATACTTGCAATATCTCAATTAAGTCGTGCTATTGAGCAAAGAACATCAAAAAGACCAATGCTATCTGACCTAAGAGAATCAGGTTCTATTGAACAGGATGCAGATATTGTTATGTTCATACACAGAGAAGACAAACTAATAAGTTTAGAAGAGTGGAATAAGGCAAATCCAACATCACCTTATCCAAGAAATCGTGCATCAGTGATTATCGCAAAGCATAGAAATGGGCCAACAGATGAGGTAGAATTTCAGGTCGAAGATTCTATAGGTGTATTTCAAGAAATTTCAATGATAAATAGTACAGTTAATTATAATGACCAAAGAGCAGAACAATCAATTGAATAAAGGATTGCCTTTCGGGGTTAAATATATACCTACACCTGCGCCATTATTTTCTACATATTTAGATAAATATGAATCCCTTGAGGAACTAAAAGTTTTATTGAAAATAATACACAGTTTATATCTCAAAAAAGACTTCCCAGCATTCTTGCACTACGATGAATTATTTTCTGATCCAGCAATACTGAAAATTTATAAAAATGATAATAATAATAAAAAACTCAATGAGTCTTTAAGTCAATTAGAACAAAAAGGAATAATTTTACTTATTAATGATATTGAAAACGAACAAAGAATTTTTCTAAATACTGAACAAGTTAGAAGTTATATTATCAGAGAAGGAATAGAAAAAGATTTTTCACATAGTAAAGTGGATTCGAACATAATTGATTTTACATCAGAAAACCAAAATCCTGTAATAAATTTGTATGAGAATAACATTGGATATATAACTCCAATTATTTATGAAAATATTCATAATGCCCTAAAAGAATATGATGAAAAAGATATACTAGAAGCAATAAAAATAGCAACAGAAAATAATGTAAAAAATTGGAAGTATATAAAAACAATACTTGAGAGATGGACCTCTGAAGGAAAAGAAAGGGGGCAAATAAATGAAAGGAATGGAGCCACTAGACGAAATTCTGAAGAGAATCGATCGGATGAATTCTACAAAGAATACGTCCGAAAACAAAAATCAAGAGGTAGAAAATAATCTAGTTTTTGATTGCAAAATATGCAACAACACAAGATGGTTTGTTGAAGAACCTTTTGAAAATGCGCCTGCTTCTCAGAGAAAAATTATAGCTTGTGAATGCCAAGAAAAAATTTGGAGCAACTCCTCAAATAATCGACTAAAGGAATATTCTCAATTAGAATCATTTGAAAGATTTACTTTTGATAATATAGAACTAGGTACAAATGAAAGATTTTCAGAACCGTCATCGTTTAGAAAAGCATATCATGAGGCTCAAAAGTTTGTAGCAAATAAAGAAGGTTGGCTGATAATAACTGGACCATCAGGAACAGGGAAAACACACTTAGCAGCAGCAATAGGAAACGCATTATTAGAACAAGGCGACCCTGTTAAATTTATCTCGATACCAAATTTATTAGATCACTTTAGATCTGCGCTTAGTTCTGAAACAGAGACAAACTATGATGATACTTTTCAGCAAACAATTGAAGCACCGATATTAATATTAGATGACTTGTCAGTAAACAATCTCAGTGGCTGGGCAGAGGAAAAATTAGATCAGATATTAACTCATAGATATAACAGAAGAATGCCAACCATTGTAACAACATCAAAATATTTTTATGAACTAAATGACAGGTTTAGAACTAGGCTTAGCGATCCTTATTTTTCTTCTATTATAAATATCCAGCCAGGGAGAAACATAGAACAGATACTAGGCACAGGACTAAGTAAAAAGATCAGAGAAAAAATGACATTCGAAAACTTCACAACCTCTGGTGCACAAAAATCATCAAACACCCAAAAAAGATCTCTTAAAGAGGCATACGAAGTAGCAAAAATATTTGCAGAAGAACCTTCTGGATGGCTATACTTAGCTGGGCCAACTGGAGTAGGTAAAACACACTTAGCTATTTCAATTATGAACGAATCAACAAATAACAATTTTTCAGTATTATTTAAGTTTTTGCCAGATTTACTTGATGACTTGAGGACATCATATGGGCCAAATGGCAATGATTCTTTTGATAAAGTTTTTAATCAAGTAAAAAATGTAGACCTTTTAATTTTAGATGACTTAGGCACAGAAGCTTCAACTCCCTGGGCAGAAGAAAAACTATACCAAATTATTGTTCATAGATATGACTTAATACTACCAACTGTTTTTACCAGTAGAATAACTCTAGAAAGTATAGGAAATAAAAATAATTTAATTACAAATAAATATTCAGATGCGATTGTATCAAGACTTAGTGACGCTAATGTAGTTACAGAAAGATATTTATCTGCACCTGATTTTAGAAATAGAGGATAAAAACCTATGAGTATAAATGGAAAATGGAAATATGAAGACTTAACATGGCCTGAAGTTAATGAAGCAGTTAAAATGAAACTAATTCCTGTACTTCCTGTTGGTACTATGGAACAACATGGGCCTCATCTGCCAATAAAAATGGATAAATGGACGGCTACAGAAATAGCAAAAGAGGCTTGTAAGAAAAATCCTGAAAGATTATTATTCATGCCTCCTGTTTCGTACGGATTTACAACTCATGTTATGGATTTTCCTGGTTCTGTAACTATCAACTACAACACATTTATAGATTATATTAGCGATGTGCTCAAATCATTAACATATCACGGATTTGAAAAAATTATTGTGATAAATGGTCACGGTTCAAATATGATCCCATTAGAATTAGCATGCAGAAAAATAAATTTAGAAAGTACAGCTAATATTTCGCTTGCATCTTGGTGGGGATTAACTATTGTAGATAAAGAATTTATGCACAAATGGAGGGAGTCTAAATTCCCAGGTGGTTGCGCACATTCTGGTGAAGCTGAAACATCTTTGGCATTACACCTAGATGAAGATTTAATACAGATGGATAAAGCTGTAAATGAAGTATACGGAATGAATAAACATGAATCAGATTTTGAATGGGTTGATCTTTTTGGTCAAGGTCCAGTATCAATGATTTCATGGACAAGTGAAAATTCTGATACAGGGATTGCAGGAGAACCATTACTAGCAACAAAAGATAAGGGTAAAATGCTATTTGATGAATCAGTAAATAATTTGATTAAATGGGGACAAGAATTCCATAAAAGAAAATTCAATAAAAGAAAAGATCATCATACTTCAAAAGCAAAATCAGATATGCCTGGCTAATTAGCCCCCAGTTTTTGAAGTATATTTTGAGCTTTCTTAACTGACTTAGGATCGTAACTTATTATTTCATCAAACCTAACATTTTTGTTATTGGAATAAACAAATATTTTTGAAAATAAAAATTTCTTTCTTACTCTTCGAGCAAATTTATTATTTTGAGGTTTATTTGAAAAGACAAAATATATTTCTCCTAGTTTTAATATTTTTAATTTATTGTCATCATCTTCAATTGTTTTTACAACAATATTTCTTTTGTAAAAAACTTCATCAGAAAAATTGGATACTTGGGTAGCTAATAATAATCCCATAGCATGCACATCAGCTGGTTCTCTAGAAGAATGAGATAAATTACTATTATTTTTCCACCAATTATAAGGACGAATATCTGAACATGGAGAAGGTAAAAATATAGATACGCCACCGTATTTTTGTTCTAAGGCCCAAGATGTATAGCCTGGGAAATCAGCTGTCCAACTATGATTTTCTTGTCCCATAATATTTGCTGGGCAAGAAAAATTATATATTTTAGCAATAGTATTTTTGGTTTTTCCTATAATTTCTGTAACAAAAAGTGCTGGATTACCAGGATAATTTTCTTTTTCATAAAAAGTAGACACATTAGGAAGTTTCGTTGCAAAAGAACCTATCGATGCTGGAACTAAGTTTGCTATAGCCAAGTAGGCAGCACTGAGGATTTGTTCGGGCAAATAATTATAATAATTTTGATATATTTTTTCATCTTCATCAATTGAAGGAGATGTAGCATTCCCTGTAGCTGAAATAAAAATGTCTTGTTGATTAATTTTTATTTTTTTCGAAACCAGATTTCGAATTTTTTTTAGAAGGTAATCTGAAATACCCCAAATATCAAGACTAACAAACATGATTTTTTTGTCAAAAATATTAATCACTACTACTCTACATAGCAAGTCATCCAAAATCCCTTCTGATTTACGATTCTCGAATTCAGGACTAAAAATTGGGAAAGATACAGGAGGAGTAATAACTGACTTAGCTGAACCAGCCATAAACTGCTCATCTTTGATTGATGTTTTAATTTCTATATTGATATTCTGTGACATATTTAAATATAATCTGTAAAAATTATTTTATCTGTTAAAATAAAAAATATATTATTTTGAGGATTATATTATGGATAAAAATAAAATTTTTGAAATTTTTGATCAAAAATTTCACTCAATTATAAACATAAACTCTAGATTAGAAAAATTACCTGGTAATTTTTCTTTCACAGAGGGACCATGTTGGGATAAAAGGAATGAAAGATTAATCTTTAGCGATATACCTAATAATACAATTTTTGAATGGTCCGAAAGCAAAGGAACAATAACATTAAGAAATCCTAGTGGCCACGCAAACGGAAACGCAATAGACAATGAAGGAAGACTTATATCTTGCCTTACATCGGAAAGAAAAGTTATAAGATTAGAACATAACGGAGATGTAACTATACTTGCTGATTCCTATAATGGAAAAAGACTAACCTCGCCTAATGATGTAGTAGTTAAATCGGATAATTCTATATGGTTCACTGATCCAGATTATGGTTTTTTAGAAACTGAACTTGGCCATGGTAAAGCCCCTGAACAAAATCGAAATAGAGTATATAGAATAGAACCTAAAAGTAAAGATATTACAATTATTAGTGAAGATTTTGATAAACCTAATGGTATTTGTTTTTCGAAAAATGAAAATAAACTATTTGTTAGTGACACAGGCAGAACTCATGGAGAATTTAGAAACCATAATATAGTAGTTTTTGATCTAATGAAAGATACTGTTCAAAATCCTAGTATATTTGCTAAAGTAGAGCCTTATGTTCCCGATGGCATAAAAGTTGATGATAATAATAATTTATGGACATCTTCAGGCAGTGGAGTACAAATATATGATGAAAATAAAAATTTATTAGGTAAAATTAATACACCAGAGGTTTGTGCTAATTTGTGTTTTGGAATGAAAAATAACAAAACTTTGTTTATAACTGCAACAAGTTCCGTTTGGAAATTAAATTTAATCTAACTAAGGATGTAATTATGCTAGCTAAAAGTAAAATTTGGGAAAATCATAGAAACGAAACTTCCTACGAAGTCTTAGAAAAAAGAAAAATAAATCCTATTGAGATACATGATGATAAATTCTTACAACTAATTGAGCCGAAATCAGAACTTGTGAATTTATGGAAAGGATGTGAATGGGCAGAAGGACCCGTTTATTTCCCCGAGGGAAATTTTGTGATCTGGTCTGACATTCCTAATAATAGGATGCTTAGATACGAAATTAACAAACAACAAACTTTTGTTCATAGAGAACCTTCAAACAATTCTAATGGTAATTACAGAAATATAGATGGGAACCTAGTTTCTTGCGAACATAGAACTAATAGAATAACTTTAACTAATTCGGATAACGAAATAGTAGAATTAACAAGTAAATATGCTGGTAAAAAATTAAACTCTCCTAATGACTTAGTTATAAAAAATGATGGTACGATTTGGTTTACAGACCCACCATACGGTATTATCTCTGAAAGAGAAGGAAATCAAAGAGATTCTGAAATTGGCGGTAATTATACATATATTTATGAACCAAATTCCAATAAAACATCAATTGTTGATAAAACGTGTGACAGACCAAATGGTTTAGCTTTTTCACATGATGAAACTAAACTTTATATTGCAGATTCAGGAAAGCCAGGTACAATATCTGTATTCGATGTTAATGAAAATAAATTAAGTAATAAAAAATTATTTGTTAAAGTTAGGCCAGGTATACCTGATGGCTTTAGATTAGATATCAATGAAAACATATGGACGAGTGCAAAAGACGGAGTTCACTGTTATGATTCATCTGGTAAACTTTTAGGAAAAATACTTATACCGGAACAGGCTACAGCTAATTTAGTATTTGGTGATAATGAAGGCAAAACATTATATATTTGTGGCGACACGTCACTTTATAAAATAAGAACTAAAGTTCAAGGTTCTCACCTTTTTTGGATAAAGTAAACAAGGAAAGAATAAATATGAAAATTGCGATAGGATTTGATCACGGTGGTTTTCCACTAAAAAACGATATCATCAAAATAATAAAACACATGGGGCACGAAATTTTAGATATGGGCGCCCATGAGAATGATCCAGAGGATGATTTTCCTGACTTTGCAGCTCCAGTAGCAAAAGCAGTTCAAAATAAAACTGCAAAAAAAGGAATAATTGTTTGTGGAAGTGGCGTTGGGGCAAATATAGTTGCAAACAAATTCAAGGGAGTTAGAGCCGGTTTATGCCATGATACGTATTCTGCTGCACAAGGGGTTAAACATGATGACATGAATATACTTTGCTTAGGAGCTAGAGTTGTAGGAGCAGCCCTAGCAGAAGAATTAGTAATCGCATTTATTCAAGCAGAATTAGAAAGTAATGAGGATAGGTTTATCCGCAGATTAAACAAAGTAAAAAAGATTGAAAACAATGAATAATATAATTAAAATAACAAAATCTATGGGTCAATCTTTATGGCTTGATTCTATAAGCCGAGAAATGATAAACTCTGGGGAAATTGAAAATCTAATTAATGCTGGGATTTCCGGAATAACTTCTAACCCAACAATTTTTGACAAAGCAATTGGACAAAGTAATGTTTACGATTCTGCACTTATAGAATACTCAAAAACCTCTGAAAACACGGAAGAAATTTTTGAAAAATTAGCAATAGATGATATTAAAAATGCAGCAAATTTACTAAGTAAAACTTACCAATATTCTAATTTCAATGATGGTTATGTTAGTATTGAAGTTTCGCCTAAGCATGCTAATGATCCTGAAGCCACAATAAAGCAAGCTGAGAGACTATGGAATAAAATTAATAAGCCAAACGTAATGATTAAAGTTCCTGGAACTAATGAGGGATTTATTGCTGTCAAAACACTAATATCAAAGGGAATTAATGTTAATATTACACTTTTATTTTCCGTTGATCAGTACGAAAAAACGGCATATGCTTATTTAGATGGGCTTACAGAGTTTGCAAAATCGGGATTAGGAGCAACTAGCTCAGTGTGTTCAGTAGCATCTTTTTTTATAAGCAGAATCGATACAGCTGTAGATAATTTACTCGATGAAAATTCACAACTAAGAGGGAAAATTGGTATTTCAAATGCCAAAATAGCATATGACAAATATAAAAAAATCTTTGATAAAAATCTTTATGGGGAAGGCTCTTTTTTCCCTTTATATAGTACTGGCGCAAAGGTGCAGAAGCCATTATGGGCCTCCACTAGCGTAAAAAATCCCGATTATGACAACAATTTGTACCTCAATAACCTTGTAGGAGAAGAAACAATCAATACAATCCCCTTGGAAACTTTTAATAATTTTTCACTTTCCGGTAAACCAAATAATTCATTGATAGAAAACATTGATCAAGCCGAAGAAAATATTAATCTTCTATCAAAGCAAGGGATAAAATTTGATGATATTACTAATCAATTATTACAAGATGGGATAAAAGCATTTAGCGACTCATATGATTCATTACTAAAAAAAATAAATGAAAAATTATCAAAATTGAAAAGTTGAAAAAAATACAAACAATTAATGAAAATTCAAATATAATTCAAAATAAAATCATTAATGATGAAGTCATAAAAAATTTTATTGAGGATAGATCTATAAGAAATTATTTAGGATGGATAGATCTTCCAGATAACATAAACAATATAAAAAAAAAGTTCATAACTATAGAAAATAAAATATCTGAAGAAAAGATCCAGAACATCATATTTATAGGTTTGGGCGGAAGTATTGAATCAGCAAAAACAATATTGGGGTTATGTAAAAATAATGATATGATCGACATATTTTGCTTAGATACTATCAAAATTCCATATATCAAAAGACTTGAGCAAAAAATAAATAGAGAAAAATCACTTTTTATTTTTTGTTCAAAATCTGGTAAAACAATTGAAACCCAAAAATTAGAAAGTTATTTTATAAAAAAACTATTTATAAAAACAAAAAATATTATAAAAATATCAGATATAAAACCGAAAAATGAAAATAAATATTTTTTGTATGTAAATTCTGAAGATAACATAGGTGGAAGGTATTCATCGCTAAGCGAATATGGAATTTTACCTGCTTATCTCGCAGGGTATGATATTGATGAATTTCAAAAATATGCAATTATGATGAAACAAAAATGTTTAAACAATGATTTATCAAACCCCGCCATAGAATTAGCAGCATTTCTAATGAGTTGCTATAAAAACAAATTAAATATAATCAATATAGTTAGTAGTAAAAAAACAATAAATTTTTCTTTATGGCTTGAGCAACTTATATCAGAATCGTTAGGGAAAAAAAAACAAGGTTTTCTACCAATAGTTAATGAAATTATAAAATTAGATAATTCTAAGCTAATGAATAGAATCTTTCTAATAATTGATCCTGACGAAAAAAATCAAATATATGCAAAAGAACTATTAAGCAAAAATATACCTGTAAAAATTATAAATTTCCCAAAAAATAAATTTTCGGTGTCTGGGGAATTTTTTAAGTGGCAAATGGCAATTAGTATTTTAGGAAATTTAATGAATATTAACCCTTTTGACCAACCTAATGTTGAAAAATCAAAGAATCTTACACAAAAATACTTAGACAAAGAAAAACTGAATAAATCAGAGTATGATGATCTTAACGCGATAGAAGTAGGTAAAAAAATTAATTGTGTAGTCTTATTAAACTATAGTGACAATTCAGAAAAATCACAAAATTTTATTAAAAACATACAACGACTAATTTATAATAAACATGAAAAATCATGCATAGTTTTGGAAGCTCCAAGATATCTTCATTCTATTGGACAATTATTCAAATCAGGGATAAAAAATATCATGTATATTTTTATTGAAAACAGTTATATTGTGGACGAAAACAGTAAATATTATGAATTATCTAAAATCCTCCATGCCCAAGCATTGAGTGAGTATGATATTATGAAAAAAATTGCGAAAACAGTTCTAAGACTGAGAGTATAATTATGACTATGTCAGAGCAACAAAATGCTAATAATATTCTAGTAGATATAAGCAACCCCTTGAAAATAAGACAGAAGGTATTTAATACTGAATTGATTCAAGCTTCAATAATTGATAAAAAAATTTCCGATTTTTATAACATCATAACAAAAAGTATTATTGAGTTAACCAATGCATCTATTAGTAAAGAAAGTTTTTTACTTTTGGGAGATGATCATATAAGTGAATCAAGTATATTGAGAGCCAAAAGTAATAATATTTATACTGGAATCAACCAAAACAATCGTAAGCCTTCCAATATTGATTATGAATACCAGATAATAAAATTAGATGTTAGCAAAATAATAGACAAAAGCTACAAACCACTTTATGATCTAAAATTAGTTTGTGACCAAATAAGACAAAACGGTTCAAAGTTTATACTAGAATTAATTATACAACCCTCAGAAAAAGATTTGAAAAATTTCGGTGAAGAAAACGATGTTGATAAAATCATGTTAGTTAATATTGTGGAAAATTTACACAATTTCAGCGTTAATCCTGATATATGGATTATCGGTGAGAATACCGACTCAGATTTTATATCTACTGCCAGCGCCATGATACATTTAGACGATCGTAAAAATTCTATACTAATAAGAAATTCTATTAATAACAGCGAAAAACCTAACAAACCTAAAACTTTTGGGAAATCTTACGGAATTAATGGTGTTGTCATATCAGATTATAATTATGAATTGATACTTAAAGACTACATAGATGAAAAAATTTCTGAAAAGGAATTCAGTAATATAATAGCTATGGATATACTAAATATTTATAATAATCTTGAAAATTCAAACAAGATTTATGAACTATTATAGGAATCAACAAATGAATATAATTATTGTTGGGCTTGGGAAAATGGGAGGTAATATTGCAAAGAAATTACTTAAAGATAACCACAATATTATAGGATTTGATTCTGATAAAAACCAATGCAATAACATAAAAAAATATGGAGCAAAAATAATTGATTCTCTTGAAGATATTAATTCTTTAGATCTTTCTCCTAAAATTGTATGGATGATGCTCCCTGCTGGGAAAATTACACAAAAGACTTTTACTAAACTTTTAAGTATTTTATCCCCTGAAGACATTATTATTGATGGAGGAAACTCAAATTATAAATTAACCAGAGAAAGATTTAGTGAAGCAAAAATACGAAATATTCATTTCGTGGATTGTGGTACTAGTGGGGGTATATGGGGGCTAAAAAATGGATATTGCCTAACTATAGGTGGAGAAAAAAATATATACGAAAAATTAAGACCTATTTTTAATTCACTTACACCAAAAAATTCTAATGGTAATTTGTATGTAGGAAAAAGTGGTTCTGGCCACTACGTCAAAATGATACATAATGGTATTGAATACGGAATGATGCAGGCTATTGCAGAGGGCATTGAGTTATTAAAAACCAAATCTGAATACAAACTAGATATTTCAGAAATAGTAGATAACTGGAAAGAAGGTAGCGTAATCAAATCATGGTTAATTGATTTGATTTCTGATGAATTAAATAATGATAAAAACCTTGATAATTTCAGTTCAAATGTTGATGATTCTGGAGAAGGAAGATGGACTATTGAAGAATCTATTGAATTAGGAGTTCCTACTCCTGTAATAACCGCAGCGTTATTTGCCAGATTCAGATCAAGACAAGCTAATCCAATTAGCAGTAAAGTTTTGTCAGCGATGAGAAAAGGTTTTGGAGGCCACGAAGTAAAGAATGGATAATAAGTTTGATAATTTCCCAGTACATCTTAACAATTTAAAACTTAATCTGATGACTGCGAAGGAGTTAAGAGAAGCCCAAGAAGAAATATGGGAATGGATAGACGAAGCTGAAATGTTAGATGATGAAAATGCTCCTCATATAGATATAATTGACGAGGCAAGAAGAATTATGGGAGAAATTATAAATGAAAGAGTTGACAGACATTCAGATGAAAAAGGAAGAACTCCCGAATAATTTACTGATTATTCAACCATGAAATAATATTAATTTTTGAAATTTCCATATATTCCTTAATATTTGTAAGGGTAGCATAACCAAGGTGAGGGCTCAAAATCACATTATCTAAGTGAACCAATTTATGTTCTTTAGGAAGAGGTTCAATTTCAAAAACATCAAGTCCTGCACCAGATATAATTTTATTTTCTAAGGAATATATGAGATCATTTTCATTTACGATTGGCCCTCTAGCAGTATTCACAATAAATGCTGATTTCTTCATTTTTTGCAAGTCTTTTAATCGAATAAAATTTACAGTTTCTTCTGTTAATTTTAAATGTANAGATAGATAATCTGAGTCAGATAATAAGTGGTCTTTGCTAACCAATTTAATTTTATTTATATCAGCTCTTTTTTGATCTATTGTTCGACTCCAACCAATAGTCTCCATTCCAAAAACTTGAGCTATTTTTGCAATCTTTAATCCTATGCGACCTAGTCCTAAAATTCCGATTTTTTTACCATGCAACTCATCAATTTTTTCACTTTGCCATTTACCATGTAAAAAATTATTATGATGAACTACCAATTGCTTGGAAAGAGCAAGAATTAATGACCAAGTTATCTCAGCTGTACTTTCTCCAGAACTACTTCTAATGCCTTTAGTAGTAGTTATATGTATATTGTTTTTCTTAGCAGACAGCAAGTCTATATTAGCTAATCCNGTNCCACTTGCTGCTATCAATGAAAGATTTGGCAAATTTTCAAGTATATCTTTTGAGAACTTACTTCTTTCCCTAATAATTACAATGATATTGTAAGGAAGAAGTCTTTGAATAAATTCATTTTTATCAGTAAGTGTATCAGTATAAAAATCCACTTTTGTATTTGGTATCTCTGACCAATTAATCAGGTCTTTNGTTATGTTTAGATAATCGTCAATTACTGCTATTTTATAAATCATAGTCTATATTATTAATTTTTTTATATAATTCTACATGTTTTATTTTTTCCTCAGAATAAATATCTATATTTTTTTTTGAAGGATTTATTATTGAAGTATTTTTAATTTTAAAACTAGAAAATTCAAAATTGTTTGTAATTCCCTTGATAGCTAATATAGCAGTACCTCGTGATGTTTCTTCTGGTTCTTCTGAAATTTCAAGGGGGTGAGTAAGTATATCTGATAAAGTTTGCTTAAACCAGTTTGATCTACGAAAAACTCCTCCAGAAAGAATAATACTAAACTCTTTAGTAGAATATTTCTTAATCATATCTAATACCAAAGAAAATCTTATAGCAAGTGACTCTAGCATTGCTTGTAAAATATCTTCTGGTTGAGTGGAAAAAGTTAATCCACTAATTACAGCTTTGGCATTATCATTCCAGCCAATTGATCTCTCNCCACCAAAAAAAGGAAGAATTGANATTCCATGCTCTGCTGGTTTTTTATTTGATAAAATTGAATCTATATTGCTTACNNTTGACAANTTTAGATTATTCTTTGCCCAAGAAATTATATTTCCNCCCTCAGAAAAAGATCCACCTAATAGCGAGTATTTGTCTGTAAATTGATATTCCCAAAGACCTGGCAATATTTTTTTATTAGATTTAGGAAGTAATAAGCGTATTGCACCAGTTGAACCTATAGTCAAGCCAATTCGATTATTTTTAATAGCACCAGATCCAATATTTGCGCCTAAACCATCACCAACTGCTAGAAAAAAAGGAATATCACGTAATTTAGTCCACCTATTTTTATATTCCTTTTTTAATCCTAGGCATTTTTTATCATATGAATATAAATTAGGTAAATTATTTTCATTTATTTGTAGATACGAGCATAATTCTTTATGCCAAGCTAATTTTTTTCTATCAAGTAATCCACTCCATGAAGCAACAGAGAAACTCGAATCAAAATGAAAATCTTCAAAAATTTCTGAATAAAAAAATGTAGAAAAATCTATAAATTTATCCACATTATATTTTAGCTTTTTCTTAATCCATAAGATTTTACTAGGGATATATGATGTATGTTGAGTAACACCAGTATCATCAAAAAGTTTGTCAGGATCAAAATTTTTTTGAATTTCTTCAACTTCCCTGAATGATCTAGTATCTGAATATAAATATACCGGAGTTACTGGGTTGCGATTTTTATCGATTCCTAGTAATGTGCTCGACATACAGTCAACACCAACAGCCATAATTTTCCCTATTTTCCCCTTAGATTTACCCAAAGTTAAGTCAATTGACTGAATAATTTTTTTTACCAATACNCTTGGATTTTGTATANATTTTCCATTTTTATCGGTATCAATAGAGTGNTAAATTTGTGAAGAAAATTCAGATAGTAAGTGTGCCTGCATTGAATATAAGTTTGTCTTGATAGATGAACTACCAATATCTATTACAAGCACACATTGTGAGTAATCTTTATTCAATGATAACTAACTGTTCTGCATCTTTGCAGGTATCATTAACTCGTAAAATTGAATATACTGCTCTTCAATTAAGCCTTTTAATTCTTTACCTTTATCCAATATTTCTTTTGGTATTTTATTTCCCTCTCTGTACGGACTATCAATTTTTTCGTCAATCCATTCTAGATAAACTATATTATTTTCACCAGGAACAGTACCACCATTAAAGTAAACCCTTACTTCGGAACGTTGACCTGCTGCATTATACATATCACCTTGTTCCTGAACAATAGTTGCGACCTTTCTAGCCTGACCGGGTTTAGTTTTATAAACTCTTCTTACTAAATACATTTTTTTTCCTTTATTAGAACTATTTTTTATATATTAATTTATATTTAATATNTATAAGATATGATAGTCTTAAAACAACTAATATCATATATATTTTATTTAGGAGAAACCATGAAAATCGGGATTTTAAATGAAACCGATTCTGTAGAAAAAAGAGTTTCAGTAGTACCTGAGAGCATAAAATTACTTGCGAAAAATGGACATGAAATTTTTTTTCAATCAAATTGTGGAAAATATGCAGGCTTCCCTGATGAAGAATATACAAATGCTGGCGCAAAACGTATAGATGATGATTTAAAAAAAATTCAATTATTAATTTTATTAAATTGTCCACAAAAAGATATTATTAATGATCTCAATAAAGAGACTGTAGTAATCGCTCAATTCAATTCAAACAAAAATACAGAACTTATTGATCAATTAAAAAATAATAACAATACACTATTAGCTATGGAGTTAGTCCCTCGTATAGCTAGAGCTCAAAAAATGGATGTTTTATCTTCACAAGCATCAATCGCTGGCTATAAAGCTGCATTGATCGCAGCAAATAATCTTGGTAAATATCTGCCAATGATGATGACTGCAGCTGGGACCATACCGCCATCAAAAGTATTGGTAATAGGTGCTGGAGTAGCTGGTTTG
>PAXI01000014.1 GCA_002714425.1 Chloroflexota bacterium | reverse complement strand
TGATCCAATGGCAATGTCTGGATTTGGTGCAGATCACTTTATGAATTTTGATGATTCAGCTTTTGGTGGTTTTGGAATGGACCAAGTACAGAACTTCGATCCAATGGCTATGACAGCGTTTGATGCTGGCAAGCTTGATGCCTTTGATCCAAATGCTCTAGGTGGTTTTGGAATGGACCACTTTGCTGCATTTGATCCGACAGCTATGACAGCTTTTGATGCTACAGAAGTAGAATTTTTCGATCCAATGGCTATGAATGGATTTGGCGCAGATCACTTTATGAATTTTGATCCAATGGCTATGGCAGGATTTGAACCTGATCATTTGTTACACATGGACCCAATGGCTATGGCTGGTATGTCTATGGATCATATGATGGCCTTTGAACCAAATGATCTTACGGGATTTAGACCTAGTCACATGGAGGCATTTGATCCGACATTAATGACAGCATTTGACGCTACAGAAGTAGAGTTCTTTGATCCTTTTGCTATGTCAGGATTTGGTCCTGATCACATGGCGTCATTTGATCCAATGGCGATGGCAGGATTTGCACCTGATCATGTTATGAACTTCGATCCAATGGCGATGGCAGGGTTTACACCTGAGCATCTAGATGCATTTGATCCAATGGCATTATCAGGGTTTATGCCAGAACATATGGCTGCATTTGATCCAACACTTATGACAGCATTTGATGCTACTGAGGTTGAATTCTTTGATCCATTTGCGATGGCCGGATTTGGTCCTGATCACATGGCTGCATTTGATCCAATGGCTATGGCAGGATTTGCCCCTGACCAAGTATCAAACTTTGATCCAATGGCTATGGCAGGATTTACACCTGATCACATGGCTGCATTTGATCCGATGGCGATGGCAGGATTTGAACCCGAGCATATCATGAATATGGCTCCAGCTTTAATGTCAGCATTTGATGCCGATAAAGTTGCAAACTTTGATCCATTTGCGATGGCAGGATTTGGTCCTGATCAAATGGCTGCATTTGATCCAATGGCGATGGCAGGGTTTGGTCCTGAGCATATAGCAAACTTTGATCCAACAGTAATTGAAAGTTTTGATATTGAAAAAATGGCTGCGTTTGATCCGATGGCGATGGCAGGATTTGGTCCTGATCATATGGCAAACTTTGATCCAACTCTAATGACAGCACTTGATGCTGAAAAGATTGCAAACTTTGATCCATTAGCTATGACTGCATTAACACCAGAGCATATAGCAAACTTTGATCCAGAGGCGGTTGCTGGATTCAAGCCTGAGCAGGTTATTGAATTGCCTATTGACGCTATAGCAGGATTTGCTCCTGAGCAAATGACTGCGTTAGCTCCAGAAGCTAAATTAGGAATAGGTGATGTTGTACCTGAGTTTGATGAATTCCCGCTTGAAGTCAAGTTAGCGATTGTTCCAGAAGAAGCTATGCTACTTGGAGGAGTTGGTGATTTTGATGCCTTAGCAACAGTTGTGAGTGGTCCTCCACTTACAGATGCAGAATTAGCTGATCTTGGTTTCCCTGTTCTTGAAGCAGAGGGAGCAGAAGATGATGTTGATATTGCACTTTCTGCAGATGAGATTGAGTATCTTGAAACTTTTGCTGCGAACAATGCTTTAGCTGCGATGGAGAATCTTTTTGATACTTCTGATTCAGTTGAAAAAGCTAACGATGCGAAAGTTGTAAAAAAGGAACTTAANAAAGCAGTAAAAAAGACTAAAGAAGAAGCTGATAAAGCAGCAGCAGCNAAGGTTGACGCNGAAGCTCTTGTAGCTAAAGCGAAGGCTGAAGCTGATGAATTAGCTGCTAAAGAAGCAACACTTCAAGCTGAGTTTGATGCAGCTGNAGAAAAAGAAAAGCAAGTTATACTTGAGAAATTAGAACTAGCTCANGCAGCAAGTGANAAAGCTATAGCTGATTCTGNTGATGCCGCCGCTGCTCTAATTGANGCTGAAACAGCTGCTCAAGATGCTGAACAAGCTAAAGCTGATGCTGAAAAAGCAGCAGAAGTAAGAGACGTTGAAGCAGCAAAAGCTGCAATTGCTCAAGCAGAAGCAGCNGCAGCNGAAGCAGNAGAAGCTAAAGCTNAAGCTGAAGCTGAAGCAGCAGAAGCAGCTAAAGCCGCAGCAGAAGCAGCTAAAGAAAAGAAAGCAGCTGAAGAAGCTGAAGCTGCACAAGCAGGATAAATTGAAATTACAAATAATCGCTATGATATTATAATTTACATAGCGATTATTTATTTAAGTATGGAATTATAAAAATGAAAAAAAANTTTGNGATAATCTTTGTTTTATTTTGTTTACTTACTGTCTCATGCAGTTTAACTNATCAGAGATGGGATTTAGANGTTACAGGTAAAGTCCCTTCAACACCTGAAGAATGTTTATTGGTAGGCATTAATACATCCTGTGGAAAAGTATGGTGGTTAGATACTGCTCAAGAAAAACATTATAAAACTTGGGCTATTANATCTGAATGTTACAAAAAATCTAGAATAGGTTATGATTTACCTGATGATTGNAGATAATNTGGNGCTANAGATATGAGNCANAAACTTTTTGATCTATCAGGTAAGGTAGCTATAGTCTCTGGTGCAGCTCAAGGTATGGGAAAAGAAATGTCCATAGGTTTTGCNGAGGTTGGTGCTGATGTAATTTTAGTAGATATAAACAATATTGGTGCAGAAGACACTGCTAATGATATTTCAAAACTTGGNGTAAATTGTTTAGTAGTAAAGTGTGATGTATCTGATAGNAACCAGGTTGTAGANCTATACAAAACAGTAGATAAAAAATTTAATAAAATAGATATTGTGGCTAACGTTGCTGGGCCAGGAGGTCCAACCGCACCCCCTGNAGACTTAGATATTTCTCAATTAGAAAAAGTGGTTAATGCATTGGTTATTGGTAGGTTTGTTTCATGTCAAGAAGCCGGTAAACGTATGATAAAAAATGGAAAAGGTTCAATTATTAATTTTGGATCGATTGGTGGTTGGAGCTCATTAGGTAGAGGTCACACAGCTTANGGTATGTCCATGGGGGCAACAATTCAGATGACTAGAGAACTATCAACTGAATGGGCTTCTAAAGGCGTAAGAGTCAATGCAATATTACCTGCTCAAGTTTGGAATTCTGGTCTCAGGGAGAGAATTGAAAAAGTGCCAGAATTGGAGGAAACATTTATTGGAGGNATTCCTATGGGAAGACTTGGTGAACCNCATGAAATAAAGGGTCCNGCAATTTTTTTAGCATCTGATGCTTCTAGTTTTGTNACAGGNGCTATTTTACCAATGGATGGGGGAAATTTAGCATTAAATGCGGGTGGTACATATCCTGGAAGTCCTAGANTATATGCNTAAGTAAAATTTATGAATAANTTTATAAAAAGGTAAAGAAATGAAAAATATATTTACANTGAGTGTAAAAAATTGGAAAAATGCTACATTTTTTATAGTTTTNTGGTTTGTATTNATGAATNTATTATTTNTGGTTTCTCCTCAATTAAGTGAAGTAACNACNAATAATCAAGATGATTTTTTACCCTCNGATTCNGAATCAGTATCAGCTATGAAAGTTAGATTNGAAAAGTTNCCATCTNCAGANGGNNTACCNGCAATAATAGCATTAAGATCTTACATANATTCTTCTACAAATCAACCTGANACAGAAAGAACTAATTTGGGTATATTGAATTTTGTTAACTTATTACGATCAGATATGGCTCCAAATTCTATTTCATCGGTTATTTCTCCCATTGAAGATCCATCATTGTCATCNGATAATATTTCTATGATAATTGTTAATATTTCTGGTTCTCCACAAGATGAAAATTTTGGTTCAACGGTTGATTGGATAACTAATGAGACAAAAAATCTTGAAAATTTTCAGGGTATATCATACTTTTCTGANATTGCTATTACAGGNCCAGCAGGAATATTTAATGATGCAGTTAAGGTTTTTCAGTCTATTGATCAACAACTCTTAATACTCAGTATAACTTTTGTAGTATTTATTTTATTTTTGATATATAAATCCCCGGTTTTAGCAATNATACCNTTATTATTAATATTTACAGCATTAGGTATTGCNAATTTTTTAGCAGCACTTTTAGCTAAAACATTTGAACTNCCTCTTAATGGACAAGTAACGGGAATACTATCNATNTTAGTAATTGGNGCAGGAACAAATTATGTTCTATTTATTGTCTCACGATACAAAGAAGAGCTTTCTCGNTACTCAGGGGANCCAGATAAATGGCAAGCAATGACTAATGCTATGTCAAAAGTTGCNCCATCTATAACNGGTTCAGCAGGAACAACNATAGTAGCAATGTCTGCATTGACCTTTGCATCATATGGTTCATTCAGAGCATTAGGTCCAATGTTGGCAATGGGGATGTTTATTGTTTTANTATGTGGTATATTTATTATTCCATCTGTAATTGTCCTTTTTGGTAAATCTGCTTTTTGGACTCCATATCCTCCCATAAAAAACTTTTTTCAAACAAAAATTTTAAAAAATTCTAACAATAGTAAATCCTCTATAAAAAAAGTTTCNGTATGGGAGAAGATTGGAGAGTATGTAGTANATAATCCAAAGCAAGTATTTATAGTGACAATGCTTGGTATTATATTTGCTACAGTTCCTTCATTTAGTATGAANCCAAGCTTTAGTTTTGTAGACGGATTTCCTGACGATTCNGAATCAAAAATAGGCTATAAAATGATAAATGAGGGCTTTCCAGGNGGACAACTCTCTCCAACTCAAATATTTNTTAAAACTGNNGGTAATAATATAAATGANGGATTAATGGATATAGAGTACCTCTCAGCAGCAATCAGTAATACTGAGGGGATAAGTAAAGTATACAGTGCNACAAGGCCATATGGTGATCCATCATNTACANTAGAAGGTATTCTTGATCANGGAGGTAGTAGATATATTTCGAGCGATAATTCAACTGCTANATTAGATGCTGTGATATCTGGCGATTACTTGTCAGTTGATTCATTAAATCTAATTAAGNANTTAAGGAAAATTATTGANGAAACAGCAACGAATGAATTCTTATATATCAAAGATTATGAGATTTACGTTGGGGGAGATACTGCTGTTGCATCTGATACTAAAACTTCCATAGATGCAGATATATTATGGTTAGCTCCTGTTTCATTATTAGCTATTTTGTTAGTACTTATTATCCTNCTAAAATCTATAGTTGCACCTTTATATTTANTNTTTAGTGTANTTGTAAGTTTTGCTGCAACTTTTGGTTTATCAATTTTTGCTTTTCAAGTTATTTTTCAACATTCAGGAGTTGCTTACGCGACTGGAGTTTGGATGTTTATTTTCCTTGTNGCATTAGGTGCTGATTATAATATTTTTGTGATGTCTAGAATTAANGAATCAACAGATCTTGAAGGAATCAAGAAAGGAATATCAAAGGCAATATCAAGAACAGGTGGNGTAGTTACTTCTGCAGGTATAATTCTTGCTGGGACTTTTGGAATTTTTACGACNTTAGAGTTGAGAGAATTGTTTCAATTAGGTTTTGCTGTGATGCTAGGAGTATTAATTGACACTTTTATTGTAAGNGCTCTACTAGTTCCAAGTATGGCAGCAATTTTAGGTAAAAGAAGTTGGTGGCCAAACAAAGGATGAAAGCATTAAATTTTTTTCCAAAATTCCTTTCTTTTTTTTATTTGATNTANTACTTTTTCGTCCCATTTTTNAATTGCAAAACCTTGTGGTTGTAAAGGACCNGGTCGCCATTTAATTCTCTTCTGTACNTCAANATTTGAATAGTATGCAATATAAATAATTTCTAGNANTAAAGAAAATAANTTAGGCTCATTAGATTCTAATATNTTTATTTTTTCAGNTATTTCAGGTTGNTAAATTTTGTTTATTANTTCNATTGAATTTTTAATTACTCCGCTATAACGATCATGCTCATTTGACATNCTAANCATTTCTTTTGCTATACCTAAATCTCCTGCACCTGGAAGATTTTCAATAGGTGGTAANATTATGTTTAATATTTCTTCAATGTGATGATTCATGATTTTAGATCCTGTCGATTATTTATGATGTACTGAGAAGACCATAATGCAAATGCTTGTATGGTNGGTGTAGGGTTCACGGCTCCTGCAGTTACAAATACTGAACCATCAACTATAAATAAATTATCAATATCATGAGTCTGGCCATATTTATTAACAACTGAACTTTTTGGGTTATTTCCCATTTTAGNAGTCCCCATCAAATGCCAACCTGCTTCTTTCAGATGTGAAGTTTCAAATATTTCAGTTGCTCCTGCAGATTTNAGTAGCTTTTTAGCAGATTTAACACCNTGGGCAAGTAATTTTTTTGAATTTTNAGANAANCTATAATTAACCNTAACCGATGGAATACCAAATTTATCAGTAATTTTATTATCTATTTCTACNCAATTTATTTTTTCTGGNAGATCATCTCCTATGATCCCTAGACCTAAAATATTTCCAAATCTNTTATCAAAATCTTTATGATGATTTTCACCCCANCTAGTATAGTTAATTGCAGTTAATGCAGGNCCATTACTCCTATTTATTTGAAAAGAATATCCTCTTTTAAATTCATTTTTGCTATTAGTTTCATAAAACTCTTGAGACATAATTATATTTGCTAATGGCCCCATGTAAGCTTTATTATTTAGGNTAGGAAAGACTCCTTGAACTCCTGCATAAGGATGAAACATTAAATTTTTTCCNACTAANCCTGAAGAATTTGCNAACCCACCAGNTTTAGAGTTAAGCAGAATTCTTGGAGTNCCTATACCATTACATGCAAGAATTACCGCATTTGCTGGTTGAAAGTATTNGTTACCATTTATATCAAAATAATTTACCCCCTTTGCACGTCCTNTATNATCAATAATCACAGAATTTACGGTGCAATTAGTTCTTAATTCTGCTCCTAGTTTTTNAGCTTGAGGTATATATGTAATATCTGTAGAAGCCCTAGCGCCTCTGCTNCAATTTAGAGCTGTTGGTCCACAGTTATTGCAAGCAGATCTATTATTATAATTTTCAGAATTTATATATGAATCTGANGGCCACCAGTGCCATCCTAGNTTGTCAAAGGCNNTTGCTANNAATTCACCATCNTTNCCTAANGGTAAAGGTTTCATNGGCCGNGGGNTTCTTNGNGGATTGGCNGGGTCACCATTTATNCCTGAACANCCCATCATAATATCNTTTAAGTCNTAATATTTTTCTAAATCAAAATATGTTATAGGCCAATCATCAGCTACTCCATCAAGTGTTTTGACTCTAAAATCTGAAGGNTGAAATCTAGGNGCATGAGCTGTCCAGTGTATTGTTGANCCTCCAACNGCATTNTACATAAGTACACTAATTTCNGAATTTTCTTCNTTTATTTGATAATCTACAGGCANTTTTCTTATATTNGGACTTACAGACCATTTAGTTTTTTGTAAAAATTGCCAGTCTTTTGAGTTTGTTGCATAAGTANNTGGATCAACCCAATCACCTTGTTCTAANCATAANACATCATAATTATTTTTTGCCAANNTCCACATTACTGCNCCACCTGAAGCTCCNGAACCAATNATTACAATATCTCTTTTTCTTANTGTTTNCAAAATTTTTATTTATATATTTCAATANTTNGNTTAAATTCTGTATCNTTTTCCATGGGATACATNGGTCGNTCACATATTGTATGTCCNAGTGTAANTAAGTTTGCAGAAGTTGANCCAATTGCATCAACATTGAAGTTTTTTTCGACCCATTCATCATANAANTCTGGCTCACAATGNGGNGATTTTACAATTNTTGAATGAAAATTTTTAGGATNTTGTCCNTTTGCAAAAAATATTGTTCTATCNACCATCATTATAGAATTTGTCATTGCTACAACAGTAATATTNTTATNNTCAAATACAGCNCATTTTCCTGGATTNAGTATAAATTTCCANTTTTCCATNTCTAAATTTTCTTGGATAGATATGGATTTNATTTTCCAATCCTTNATTATTGGCTTAAATCTTTTNTCTAGGTNNCCNCCTANNCCAATATTNATCGTTTCACCCACACCTAGTTCGTGTGCTTTACTNACTGCATTTGGATCGACNATGGAAGTNAANACACTATGNGGGTAATTATTTTCAATCATGAATCGAATAATTTCNTTACTATCTCCAGANGCTCCNGAGCTTGGAGCATCAGCTGCATCTGTAAATGCAACAGGACCTTTAAGTTTTGATGCTTCTTCTANAGCNTCTTCTACAGAAATTAGATCTGCTTGCATTTTNTGCCTATTATCCCAAAAATTTCCTACAAGTTTTTTTACNCTTTCTTCTGCTAATGGGATNTCATTNTCTGTAAATACNTAACCTTGAGANCATAGTTCNGGTACNTCAGTAAAAGGNTTNCAAATATGAAANCCAGCAGANAAAACTNTTGGGTGCTTTTCTAATTCTATAGCTGCTCTAACTTGTTCTCCAAATATACCAGATTCAGTTATTANNTCATTNCCTCTAACNAGGGCTGGNATNTTAATNCTTGATGCAACTGGCTTAGATCCATTNTTNATAATATTNGTTATGATTTTTGCAGCTCTTTTTCCTGTTTCTTCAAAATCAACGTGNGGATAGGTGTGNTANGTAGCCACNCCATTAACATTCTTTAACATTTTTTCAGTAAGNATTCCATGTAANTCTANAGAAATTATTATTGGTACNTCATCTCCAANAATTTTTCTNGTTTCTTCAAGTAAAAAACCTTCAGGGTCATTCTCNTTAGTTGTTCCCATTGCNCCATGNAANGAGAAATATATAGCNTCAATTTTNCCNGTNATNTTTTTTATTGGNNCAAGAAANTCTTTTGAAATTNTNANAAANGCNTNNTGATCTAANGGNCCAGCNGCNCCNCCTTCNGCNTCTATATGTAAANATTAGTTCTAGNTCNTCNTNAAATTCTTTTTTGAGTTCATTAATTGCTCCAGCATANGCNGANTTTTTNCCNCTTGAATCNACATCTATTTCATTACCATATTTAAANNTAAAGTATTCATATTGGCAACTGACAGGATTAAATGTNGATATTTCNTGNCTNCATCCACCTATTACTATTNTTTTCATTTTTTNNTTCCAAANTANTTTAAAATATAAAATNAATTANTNTTTTNTCAATTTTTAGTATTGTACGTTTTTGTGTGTAGGTGTAAAGTTTTTATTTAGTATAAATTATAAATAATTAATAATANGAGGTTAGTAAATTGAAAGCTGCACGNATTGCATCACCNGGTAAATTTGAATTTGTNGANATNCCAGAGCCAGATACAACAGATGGNAAAGTNAAAGTAAANGTACAATCAACNTCTGTTTGTGGTAGCGATATACATGGNGCATTCCATGCAGATAGNCCNGAGGAAGANTATCCGATGCATCCNGGNGCTCCNTGTCATGAGGTAGCTGGNACNGTNATTGAAAGCAAGACNGATGATATTAAAGAAGGNCANAGAGCAATTGTAGTTCCTCAACGNGATANNGTTGGNAANTATATTGGTGGNTTAACTGAATANTTNGTTCTTNCACCAGANAGAGTTATNCCTGTTCCTNANTGGGGNNCNNTNGATGAATGGGTNATGTGCCAGCATACAGGAACNGTNTTNTTTTCTGCAAANCANTGGGNTAATGCNGCAGGTAAAAGAATAGCNGTNTTAGGACAAGGTGGNATNGGGCTTTCATTTACAATGATTGCTGAAAAACAAGGTGCNCAACAGNTAGTNGGGATAGATAATTTAGATTATAGGCTTGATAAGGCTTTATCTCTNGGAGCTACAAATACAATTAATCCTCAAAAAGATGATTTAGTAGAAGCTATACAAGAGGTTACNGANGGAAAAGGAGTGGATGTTGTTGTTGATGCNACAGGTGANCCTGAAGGATTTGCTACNTGCNTAAGCATTGTAAATAGATGGGGAACTTTTATTAGTTTNAGNNTGACTGGNCAAGATGGTAAAATGTCATCTTTNCCTCATCANGAATTTATGTTCAAGGCAGCAAAAATTATNCCAACCCAAGTNGCNGCAACTTCTCAACCAACTTTAGAAATACGAGAAACTGTTGCTTTGAAAGAGAGAGGATGGTTTGATCCAGGNNTACTTANGACTCATTCAATGGATTTNTCAGATGTTCAAAAGGCTTACGATTTNTACGCAAATAGGGAAGATGGAATAATAAAAGTTGCTATGAAAATGGATTAATGCCANATAGTACACTCGTTTATTGNTNTTCTTTTACCNTNGGTTTGATTTTTAGGTTTTCCTAAAAATAAAGCNCCTGCAATTTCCCAGTCAGGTTCTGCACCAATTAATGTTTCNACTTTAGCTTTACAAACCTTNCCTGTTGACCATCCTACTCCAATNCCNATCTCNTGNGCAGCAAGCATNAGATTTTGTATNGCGCATGAAACTGCNGANTAATTTTCTTTATCNACTTCNGGNTCAGAATCTTCAANNTAATANACATATATCAAAGCAGGANCNTTGAGTATCTTTANTTTTTCTTTNTTCGCAATTTCTTTTTTNGCATTTTCATCTTTTGANGAAGCATTTTTATAATTCCAATCATNTATATGGTTAGCAAGCTTAATTCTCATTTTGCTATNCTTNGGNATTACAATNAATCTCCATGGTTCAGTTTTNCGATGATTTGGTGCCCANATNGCNGCATTNAATAAATATTTTATAGAATCTTNAGAGATTTTTTCTTCGGTNAATTCTTTTATGTTTCGTCTTTTTTCAATAANTTCAATTATCATTTTCTTANTGTGTACTTAATTAGTACATATTTTATAAGAAATTANTTTAAATCTCTATATAAGAATGCGAAATAGTANTGTCATTTATATCAACTTTTCTTATACCNGANACNNCTTTNCCATAAGGNCCGTGATAAAGTCCTACNGGNCCTGTAGTAATAATTTCTAAATCNTNAAAAAAAGCNATGTTGTTTCTATGCATNTGNCCNGCAAAATTTGCTAGTAANCCNTTTGANATAGTTGATTCTAAAATTTTTTTTCTAAAGTCTTTATTTATAGACCATTCGTTATCTTNTTCATTAATATTATTGATGAATAAAGGGTGATGGCTAAAAANTATAATTTTTTGATTATATTTTTTNGCCANNTTTGATTCNTTNTCGATAAAANNCAACTGNTCTNATGAATAACTTCTTAGAGTATCTGCAGACTTAAATACAGTTGAGTTTATTGTGATAAACCTTATTTTATCATTCACAAAACTATAATAATCTTTTCCAAAAATATTTTTATATTTCTTAATTGATTCTATTGTTGGCTGTTTATAATCATACGCAATATCGTGATTCCCAGGAACATAGTAAACTTTGATATGATTATTTATTTTTGATATTTCTTTACTGAATGTACTTATTTGATCTTCATTATCTAGGTTATTTATCATGTCACCACATATGACTACAAATTTTGGATTGAGTCTATTAGTGATTTTGATTGCACTTCTAAGTAGTTGTATTTCGTTATTCAGATCATAAATCTTAGGAGTTTTTTTTATAAAAATTTCTCTCTTTTGTAAATTTTTAATATCCAATTCATTTTTCCCGCTAAGGTGAGAAAATAAACCAAACTGTGGATCAGCCATCTGTATGAAAAAAAAATTACTTGTAGTCATAACTCATAAATGTAATAATAATTCTATCAGATAATCTAATAAAATTTAATTTGAGGAAAAAATTATGCGAGTGATTCAATATATAATGCCATCAGTTGGAAGAAGAGTAGGAATAATTGATAATGATAAGGTTTGTGACATAACTTCAATTTATCCTGAAATTGACTCTGTATATGAAATTTTCAAACTATCACAAAAGTGGGATAGAGATTTTAATGCAACAATAGACTCACTAATAAATAATAAATCAAATAAACAGGCAATATTGCTAGATTATAATCAACTTTTAGAAGCAAAAATTGGAGGGCTAAAGCCATACCTAATTAGTCCCTTTGACCATCCTGATAAACATAAATTATTAATTTCTGGAACTGGTCTTACTCACACTGGAAGCATGCAATCAAGAGATCAAATGCATACTAATGATAATGAAAGTGACTCAGCTAAAATGTTCAATATGGGCTTAAGGGGAGGTAAACCTGAGAAGGGTAAAAGAGGAGTTTCTCCTGAATGGTTCTATAAAGGTAATGGAAATATATTAAAATCTCCGGGTGAGGAATTAGATATTCCTAAATTTGCACTTGACGGAGGAGAAGAACCAGAAGTAGCTGCATGTTATTTTATTGATAGATATGGAAACCCCAAAAGAGTTGGATTTTGTATAGGAAATGAGTGGTCAGATCATGAAACTGAAAAAATAAATTATCTTTATCTTGCTCCTTCAAAATTAAGGTCTTGTTCCATAGGCCCCGAGTTAATTACTCATATAAAATTTGAGACAATAAAAATTAAATGTATTGTTCAAAGAAAAGAAGAGATAATCTATGATAGTGGCGAGATTTTTTCAGGTGAAGATTATATGTCGCATTCTCTAGCGAATTGCGAAGATCACCATTTTAAATATCCTTTGCATCGAGTTCCAGATGATGCCCATATACATTTTTTTGGCACAAGTAAATTAAGTTTTAGTACCAGGAAATGGAAATATGAAACAGGAGATGTAATAAAAATTATATCTGAACAATTTTATAAACCATTGATTAATATTGTCGGAGAGGGATCAAATGATCAATCTGACGTGTTCATTGTTGATAAAGCCTAATATTTTTTTGTATAGTTTCTTGAAGTAATAAAATCAGAAACTAACCTTAGTCTTTCATTGATATTTACAGAATTATTAATTGAATTGAATAATTCATTGAAATCAATTTCTATTAGATTATTATCGTTATATCTCGCAGAGATTATTCTAACGCTTTTTTTCAGTATATCTTTAGTTTTTTTATTTAGTAATCTATTTGGCATTTCGATGAATATTATTGGTTTCAATGTACATAAAGCTTCAATAAATGCTCCTCCAAAAATATCAAATATATATACATCTGTATAAACATTTGTAGCACTCATATTTTCACTAAGTTTTTCAGTTAATACTATATCTTTGAACAAATAATCATTGGTTGATTGACCTTTTGGGTGCCTTTTAGCAATTGTATTATATCCAAGGTTAGTTAAACTCTTAGATAATCTTAACTGCCATTCATAATAAATTACATCATGTATTTTTATATTTGGGATTGCTCTGTTTTTATCACCAAATGAGGCATTAATTATAGTTATATTTTTTATCTCTTTATTTGGTTCATAGGTTATTTGATCTAGAATTTTTTCATGAAATTTAGAGCCCCCCGCAAAAGATTGAATTTTATTAGGATTATTTCTTTTTTTAAGGTGATTATTAATTTTCTTAGTATTAATTTTTGATGATTCAATACCATAGCTAATATATTCTGTAATAAATGGTAATTCTATAGTAGCCCAACTTGGGTCATTGAAAAAAACTGAATCCCCACCATGAGTCATTCTGATTACTTTATTTCCATTCTTAAAGAAATGCAATGATGCAAGCCTCGTAATATAATCACCTCCCGAACCAGTAAGTAATATGCTATTTGTATTAGGAGTAAGAGTTTCTTGATAATTAAAATCAGAATATGCATTAATTAGCATATTATTTATTTTTTTTGATAAGAATAAATTTAGATTTTTAGAGACATGAATTTCTCTACTTTTGCATACATTAATAAATTTTTCAGTTATGAGATATCCAAGATTTTTTATATCGTTATCGACTTTATTATTACTTCTGTAATTTTCCAGGCTCTTTTTTTGTATTCTAAAATAAGTACCCTGATTTTTCATTAATTCCGATAGTAAATCATTTTTTCTTATGAAAAATATATTTTCTTCCTTATTAATTCTAAAATCACTTATTTTATTTTTAATAATATTAGTTGTTGACAAAAAATTATCAGTAAAGTTCCTTAGATATTCTTTATAATCTTTATCTTCATGATTTTCATAGAAATTATCATTTAAAATCATGCTATATATAGAATGATTTTTATCATATGCTAACTTTAGTTTTTCTTTTTTACTTATATTTACATCAACTAAAGAGCCAAAAAAATTACCCAAGTATTCTAATAAATTAAGTTCGACTAGTTCGAAAATTAGTTTTAATTTTTCATTTTTTCCAATAATTGATGGTAAATCATAGATCCAATTGTAAAAAATTCTAAATGTATCATCATAAAATGAATGGCTTACTGGCCATTTGAAATTTTTGTCAAAAATATTAGATTTATATTTTGCAGCAATTCTATAATCTACAACTAAATACTTATTCAAAACTCCACCTAGTCTAATTTTTTTGCAGAAGCTAGGAGCATCATTTCTTTAGAAAATCTTACTAAAACCCTGTGGTTTCTTTGTTTTTTATCTTTCCACTTAAATCGATCTGGTAGTTTTCTTATAAACCAAGGTATAATTCTGAGGATTTTATTTTCCCAGGTAAAAGGTAACTGATAAATTTTTTCAATATTAATTTCTGAAAAATTGGTCATTCTAAGTACTCTGTCTAAAGTTCTATATGAATAAGGAACTAAATGAGTTGGGTCATCATAAAAATTTTTCTGTTGAGAATGCCAATCAGGTGTCATAACAATTATTACTCCATTTGGTTTTAATATTCTTCTTATTTCTGATAAAAAATGTTCCCAGTTCTTGACATGTTCTATTACAGATTTTGTAAAAACATAATCGAAGGTGTTGTCATCAAAAGGGAACGATGTATTTTCTAAATTACCAGACTTAACTTCACAATCTATGCCTAATTCTTCGAATGTTATTTTTGCATCATCATGTTGGTCTAATGTAGATATTTTGAAATACTTTGAGAATACAGCTGCCTGAATACCTTTACCAGCACCTACATCAAGTAGACTGGCACTTTTTCCAAGATTATTATTTAATTTAATGATGTCTTTTACTATATATTTTGCTAGTAAATGAGTATAGTCACCAGATTTCAAACCCAAATTTTCATATACTACATCGAGATAATTTTTTTCTACCATGCAGTCCACCCTCCATCAACTACTAATGATGCCCCATTCATATAAGATGATGCTTTTGAAGCAAGAAAAACATACGGACCGCATAATTCATTAACATTACACATTCTACTTAATGGAGATAACTTTTCAAAGTTATCCTTGAACCATTGAGGATTTTTGTTTTCAATTCCGTGTGGCACTACATAATTAGCTCTTATTCCATATTTACTTAGGTGTGTTGCAAGATATCTTGTATAGTTAGGAATTATAGATTTTGAGGCTACATAATCAATTGGCTTATTAATTCTGTTATTAGAATTAGTATCGTTATAAAGATTAGGATTTGGTGATACTAAAGAATATGTTGATGCTGTAAGTATAATATTTCCAGATTTATGTTTTTTCATATGCTTTCCAACTGATTGAGTAATATTAAAAACGCCGTTTACATTTACATTTATAGATTTCTCCCATAATTCAATTGGAAAATCTTCAAATGAACCTAAATTAATATTGAGTTCGTCTTCTATTTTTGCGTCTGTACCTGCGAGGTTGATTAGGGTATCTATTCTATTGAATTTTTTTTCTGAAAAATCTATAAGTTCTAATATTGAGTCTGAACTAGTAATATCAGCTTGTTTATACAAAATTTTTTGATTATTATTTGCCGTTATATTTATTAATGTTTTTTCATAATTTTTATTATAAAAGTCTTCATCATGAATATCAGTAAGTATTAAGTTGGATCCAAAATCATAAAGTGATTTAGTTATCTCTTTACCTATCAAGCCTAGTGACCCAGTTACAAGTATAGTTTGATTTTTTAGTGAAAATAAATTGTTCATTTTTAAAATTTATCAGAAAAAAAATAAATTTGTATTTATGGTTTTATACAATTAATGGACTTAATTATTCTCTCTGCTTCATCTAGTGATTCAATTTGATCAATATCAACTGCATGCTCAGCATCTATAATATATGGTTTGATAATTTTTCCTGTCATTGTTCCAGAAAAGATATTTTTAGCTCTGGTGATATCAATTGTTCCTGTTTGCCACCAAACTTCAGGTAATTGTTGTCTAGGCATATTATAAGGTTCTTTAAGTTTATTATTTTCTAATAATGGATATAAAATCTTATCTTTAATTTTCCACATTTTGTATGGAGTAGCTTTAGCAGGGGTTACAGATCTTACACTGTCTACAGCTTGATTGTTGATGAGAAGTTCTATTGCTTCGTCTATTTGCCCCCTTAACCTTATTGGGCTAGTAGGCCTCAGTTGTACAATTATTTCAGGTTTGTAGTTTTCTTTATCTTTCAATTCATTCAAAAGCCAATAAAAAGTGTCTAAATCTGATGTGTTATCTTGAGCAAGTTCTAATGGTCGCAAAGATGGAACTTCGGCTCCATATTTTTGTGCTATATTTCTAATATTTTTTGAATCAGTTGAACAAATTATCCTATTTATGCTTTTGGATTCTAGTGCCGCTTGAATACTGTAAGAAATTAATGGATGGCCGTCAACCATTCTTATGTTTTTCTTAGGAATACCTTTACTTCCGCCTCTTGCGGGTATAATTGCTAAAATTTCAGTCATTATTTTTATTTACTATTAAGGAATTATAAAATTTAATATACTCATTTACTACTATTTTATAGTCATACTTTTTTTTTGCAAACTCTAATGATTTTAATCCAAAATCTTCACATGTTTTTTTATTTTTAGATAATTTCAATATAGCATTTGAGATATCATTTTTATTTTTTATATCTATAGTTATACCATTTTTATTATTTAATACTACATCCTTTATCCCGGGCATATTTGTACCAATTAAAGGTAAACCAGTTGCTGATGCCTCTAGAAGAGTCCTAGGAACTCCTTCACGGTAGTAAGAAGGAGAAACAAACACATCAGCTATTGAAAGTAGTTTAGGTACATCTTCTCTTTTCCCCGTGAAGATAATATTTTTTTCTTTTTCCCATTCTTTAAGTTTTAATTCATCGACAGATCTTTTATTCCCTTGATCAAGTGATCCAACAACTATAAAAGATAAGTTATTTTTATTTTTTAAATTTTTTGCAGCTTCAATAAATTCTTCTATTCCTTTATCGTATTGTAATCTTCCTACAAAAATTGAAACAAAATTTTTTTCAGGTATGCCTAACTCTTTTCTAAATGATTCATAACTTAATCTATTTAGTTTCTTATAATTCGGAAAATAATCATTTAAATCTATACCAGAACCTCCTTCAATAAAAATTGCTTTTTTGGGGTTGATTGCTTTTTTGATATTAAGTACATTGAAATCATCTAGATTTTGAAAAAATATTTTATCTGAAATCCTGTTAGCAAATTTGTATAACTTTGTTGCTATATATTCTATAAATTTTCCATTAATATTATTTCTATCAACAAAAGCATAACCCAGTCCTGTGATGGTTGAAACATTTATTTTTACTCCAGCTAATTTACCAGCGATTGGAGCTAAAATATTTGGTTTAGTATGAAAATTTTGTGTTATATCTGGCTTGATTGTCTTAAGAATTTTATACAGACTTAATATAGATAAAATAGCTCCAAATGGGTTAAGACTACTTCGATTAATTTCCCAAGCTATATGTTTAGCTCCGTACGACTCAATACTTTTAGTCCATTCTCCTTTAGGGGTTACAGCAAAAACTTCAAAATTATTTTTTATCAATAACTTAACCCACGGCATTCGTAGACGAAAAAAAATTTCATTTTGATTTGCTATCAGGACAATTTTTTTCCTAGATTTACTCATTTTTTATTTCTTAATAATCCCTATAGGGAATTTTTTATTTTGTTTGATTAATATATGATCTTTACCATTTTTTTTAGAGAAGTTAATAAACGCATCATTACTTATATCATCTGATATGAGAAAACCTTGATTTTTTATACTTGACCATGAAGTTTCATACTCGTACAGCTGGTTCGAAAAAGAGTGTCGTGAATCATGGATAAAAATATCAATATTAGAAAGTTCACTAAGTAGATTCGGCAATATTTTTTTTGATGGTCCGATCAATAAATTCCATCTATTTTTTAGTGAATTAGGAATTAAGTAACCAACTTCAGGCATGTTTTTCGTATTTGGGGTAGGTAAATCTATACTATACAAATGTCCTTTCTTATTTTCACTCATTGCTTTCAATATACTCCATGATGTCATCCCTGGACCAACACCAGTTTCTACAACAATTTTAGGTTTTATTAACTTGGTTATTATGTAGGTAATTTTTGCTAATTCATTTGTTGCAGCCCATGAATAATTTGGAATATTTTTATTTTTTGAGGATAAAAAATCTGGAAATTTATTTTCAATTTTGTTAATTTCAACTAAGTTAGTTTTTGTTGTAAAATTTATTGCTTTTTTGTAATCAATAAGAGAACTATCATTGAAATTAGTGTACTTTTGATGCCTTTTGGTAATTACTTTGTCATCTATAAACTCAATAAACCATGAGTATGCAAGTTTTGGATTATGAAAGAATTTAATTATTTGGATAGTTTTTTTTAATCGAAGAGAAAATAAAACTCTTAATGAATTCAATATCATGAAAGTCTTTCTTTATTCGCATATTTACTATACATCATCTCAACTTTTTTTATATATTTTTCGAGTGTAAATTTTTCTGAAACTAATTTTTTCCCATTTCCTCCGAGTTTATTAGCTAACTTTTTATCTTTTAATATTTTAATTACCCACTTAGCCATAATTTTAGGTTTTTTGCTAGGGACTAATATACCATTATATTTATGTTTGATAGCCTCCGAGGTCCCTCCAACATTGTTAGCAACAATAGGTTTTCCTGCAGCCATACTTTCAATTGCTATTCTTGGGAAACCTTCAGTTATCGAAGGCATAATTATTACATCAGAAATAGAAAATATTTCTGGTAAATCTTTTCTCGCTCCAATAAATTTTACTTGCTTACCTAAACTTAACATTTTAGCTTGTTCTTCCAGTTGTTTTTTTTCTTCACCTTCACCGGCTATTAGAAATATAGTATTTTTCATAGTCTTTTGAATTTCGTAAAATGTTTCAATTCCGAAGTTTATACCTTTAACTTTTCTGAGACGACCTACGCAAAGTATAATTTTTTTTGAACCATTTATATTAAGTGATTTTTTTATCTCAGTTTTTGATTTTATGATTTGATATTTTTTCACATCAATTCCAGAGTAAATAACTTTTATTTTTTCATTTGGTACTTTCAAATTTTTATGAATAGAATCTTTTCCTTTCTTTGAATTAACTTCTACTATGTTTACTAATGGATTAGTTATTTTTGTTAGAAAACGTTCGTACCAATTAGCTTGCCCTATAGTTCTTTCCGAACAAATTATAGCTTTGATATTAGATGTCTTACCTATGATACGTCCTAAAATATTAGCATGAATCAGGTATGTGTGAATAATATCTGGTTTATAGGTTTTTATTATATTTCTTAAACGAATTGAGTATAAAAATTCTGTTTTGGTATTTATGTTTAATGTAAATAGATTAATATTTTTTTTCTTAAATTCATTTGCCATTGGCATTTTATTCGTTATGGAGCAGATAGCATGCTCATATCTTTTTTTATCAATTTCTGGCAACCCAAGTAATAACCCATGTTGCACCCCGCCAACTTCTAAACTTGTAATCAGATGCAAAATTTTTGTTTTTTTATAAGATATTTGCATTATTTCCTTCTGCCCATAATTCTAAGCAAAATAAATTCCATAATTTAACCGAAAAATCTACATTGTTATTATAATGCTGTTCTAGCATTGATTTAATTTCTTGATTATTAACTATACTATGTATTCTTGCATCATTTGATAGCAATTTATCAGAGAACATTTCTCTTAAGTCATTCTTTATCCATTTTGCAATCGGTACTGAAAATCCTTCTTTATTTCTTAACAAGATTTCTGGAGGAAGTTTATTTTCGAAAATTTTTCTTAATGGTTGTTTACCTTTGTTTTTCTCAAATAGAAAGTGTTGTGGGATTGACATTGCATATTCAACCAAATCTTTATCTAAAAATGGAGATCTTACTTCTAACCCATTCGCCATAGACATCCTATCAGATTTGAATAAAATATCACCTGGTAGATATGTCAATATATCTAAAAGTTGTATTTCATTATTATTATTTCTACTTTTTATCTCATTTAGAGTTTCAATTAGGTAATCATTTTCATCCTTTGTTTCATTATTAAACAAATTGATAAAATCTTTTGTAAGAAATTTATTTTTATGGATATTTTGACTATTAATATTGAATTGCTTAAGGAATGATAGATACCATTCTTCATGATTTTTATATGCAGGATAAGACAGTCTTTTAATTTTTCTGAATTTATTATTTTTTTCAAAATTCTCATTTATATTTTTAGTCAATTTTGCAAAACTTTTTCTCAAAATATAAGGTAATTTATAAAAATTTTCAGCAATTCTTTTTCCAATATATCTTTCATATCCACCAAAAATTTCATCTGCGCCATCACCACTTAAACTTACAGTAACATGTTTTCTAGTCATCTTAGAAAGATAATAAAAGGGTAACATTGATGCGTCTGAAAAAGGCTCATCTGCGTACCAAATAATTTTTTCAATATCATTAATAATATTGGGTGTTACTATGAATTCTTCATGATTTGTATGAAATTTTTTTGATACCATGTGAGCATAACTTAGCTCGTTATATGATTTATCCTCAAATCCAATAGAGTATGTATTTATTTTATTTGTAAATTTACTAGCAGTCGCTACAATTGCTGATGAGTCTAGCCCTCCACTGAGAAAAAATCCTAGGGGCACATCACTGATTAGTCTAGATTTTACAGATTTATCAAGTAAATTAGTTACTGTTTCTTGAATTTCTTCAGATTTTAAACTATTGTTAATTTTAGGATCAAAATTCCAATATCTAATAACTTTGATATTGTTTTTTTCAAACACCAAATAATGAGCAGGTTCTAATTTATGTATTTTTTCGTATATGCTCATAGAATTTGGTATATAACCTAAATTTAAGTATTCAAAAACGGCTTTTATATTAATTTTTGTTGAATGTATAATTTTTTTCGGAAAACTTTTTATTTCAGAAGAGAAATATAACTCGTTGTTATCAAAGTAGTAAAATAATGGTTTTTTCCCAAATCTATCTCTATATAATAAAAGTTTCTCCTTCTTTTCATCCCATAATGCGATAGCAAACATTCCATCAATGTATTGGATGAAGTCTTCTCCATATTCTTCGTACAGATGAACTATGGTTTCTGTATCAGATTGGGTTTTAAATTTATATCCTAATTTAATCAACATGTCTCTTAAGGCTTGATAGTTATATATTTCTCCATTAAAAATTGTAAAAATATTTTCTTTATTGTTTGATATGGGTTGCCATCCTGATTCAATATCAATAATAGATAGTCTTGTGTGACCGAAGGCTATTTTTTCACGAATCATTTTTTTTGTGCCATCTGGACCTCTGTGAGCTATTTTTTCACACATATAGCTAAGCTCATCCATGGGTAATGGAGGAGATTCGTTAAAATTTACTTTTCCGCAGATTCCACACATAGTTTTATACGTTAATTTTATAAATAAGTAAGTTAATTAGTATTTTTAGTTATTATACTCATAAATTTCTTGTAAATAATTTTTTCGGAAAATCTATTAATTATTGATTTTCTTGCTTCAATAGAAATATTTTTAGTCATAATTTTATCCATTTCTAAAATTTCTATAATTGAACTTGCAAGGGATTCTGAATCTTTAACTGGTACAATTTTCCCATAATTCTTAATAATTTTTTTTGAATCACCAATATTAGTCGCTATTATTGGTGTTTTACAACTCATAGATTCAGCTATTGAGTTTGGAAAACCTTCTCCACTATCCGAGCACAAAACAGTTAGATCACAAGCTGACATAAGCTTAGGTATATCTTCTCTTGATCCTAGCCATTTAATATTATGGTTACTTAATTTGAGCAAATTTTTGTAGTAATTATTTTTTTCTTCTTTTTGTGCAATCCCACCCACACAAATTAGATATATTTTATTTTGATATTTTTTACTAGTCTCATTTATTATTTTTATTGCTTGAAGTATATTCATATGATCTTTCATTGGGTGAATACGTGCAAAAATACCNATTAANTTCATATTATTTGAAATACCAAACTCTTTGTATACTGNTTTTTTTGATGAAAGATTCTTGAAGTNATCNTGATCAATAATATTTGGTATAGAAAAAATTTTTTNTCTTGGAAAGCCGTATTTTTTATATTCATTAAGTGCAGCATCCGANTTNGTAATTATTAGATCAGGTAANCNAGATAANATNTTTTCTAATTTATANACTAGATTAACTTTTNTTGAATAATCTTNAGGNTCCAAGTATGATGATCTGATTCCCCATACAATTTTTGGTCNTTTAGATTTTTTAAATAGTTTAGAAATAAGNAATGAAAAAATGTTCATATTTGGTAAAAAGCTATAANCAACATCGTANTTTTTATGTCTATATAGNNTATGAAAATCTATGGCNCGANAAAAAATATTTTTTGATAAAGTNTGTAGATTAGCNTTNGTATNTTTTTCTAGNTCTCCATTTGNATAAATTCTGGCAATATCAACNTCNTGNCCATAATTTATCAACATGTTTGACATACTGATTATTTGNCGCTCTGTTCCNCCAATATTNAGTGATCTAACTGCAAAAAGGATTTTCATATTATTAGTTAAAATTTTGCTTTTTNGCCAAATTTGTAAAAATTCCATTATATTGTATTAGTTCATCAAATNTACCTGATTCAACAATTTGTCCATTATCGAAAACATATATCATGTCTGCTGATTTTATAGTAGAAAGTCTATGAGCAATGATAATGATTGTCTTATCATTTTTTTGCTTAGAAATAATAGTCTCTATTTGAGATTCTAAAATACTGTCTACAGAACTAGTTGCTTCATCCAGTATTAGAAGTTCTGAATCCCTATATAATTCTCTAGCTAAAGAAAGTCTTTGTCTTTCTCCACCTGATAAATTGTTACCAGAATCATTAACATTTTTATTATTTTCAAATAACTGGCTTAAGCCTGTTTGATCTATAATATTCTCTAACTTTTTAAAATTTAATTTTTTTCTCCATAATGAAATGTTTTCTTGGATACTTGTATTGAAAACTACAGACTCTTGAGTTACATATCCAATTTTTTCTCTATATTTACTTAGATTTATATCACTAATAGCTTTTTCTCCCATCATAAAATTTCCAGTTTCTGGTTTGAGCAATGATGAAATTATATTAGCAGTAGTCGATTTTCCTGAGCCAGATGATCCTACAAATGCTACAGTAGTTTTTGGTTTAATTTCTAAAGAAATATTATTTAGTGCTTTTTGATTTTTATAGATATAATTTATATTTTTTAGCCTTAATACNGTATTNAAATTTGGATCGTCTCCATTTGGATTTAAGTTTTCTAGATTGTCATCTAATTTTCTCTGTAGCTTAAAGTATATTTCCATGCTTCCAACGGATGATATGAATTTTCTATATGGTGCTTGAGTTGCTACCAAATTAATAGCAGCTTGACGAAATATGAATAAAAGGAACAAAATTTCAATAATATTTGATTTTCTAACCTCGGTAAAAAAATAAATTAATATAGCCATAATGACCACAATTAAGGGCTCAAATAAGAAGGTTGAGCTACTTTGAATAAATTTTAATTTTCTATATGCTTTTCCTACATTGACTATTTCAGTACTCATTTTTTTTGATATACCTGGATATTGACCAGTTGATTTTAGGTATTTGATATTTTCTATTATTTCTAAAACGAAGTTTTGCTGTTTATTTGATCCGTCTGTTAATGCTTTAGAAGATTTCGATGTCATTTTATTTAGTCTTAACATTATTAATCCGATGGGAATTGAAAGAATAGCAAGGAAAATTGTTACAACTGGAGATATGATTAATGCTACTAGTAAATATACCATTGCTGTTATAAAAGATACAATAAAAGCTAAAAGTTGATCTAATGCAAAGTTTACTCTTTCTATCTCATTGTTGAGAACATTACTTATAGTTCCTCTACTTTGTGTATTTATAAATTTATAATCTGAATGTATCAACGATAAAACTAAGTTTTTTCTCATATTAATTAGATTATTTGAAATTATTTCTGCCTGAAACCAAGACTGAAATACCAGAATTATTGCTCTAAGAATAAAAAAAATAATTAAAACAATGAGCATATTTATTAGAGACTGATCTAAATTAATTAAATTAAACATCCAATCAAAAAACTGAAGTAATCTATTATTCTCTAACTCTTCATTTTGAATAATAGGTAAAATTAGACTTATTCCAAAGCCTTCAATTAACGCAGCAGTTTGCATTATTATTAATAAAATAATGATTTTATTACCTAAAACCTCATAATATTTTTTTATATATCTAATCATTGTTTAATATTTCTACTATATTGATATTTTTGTTTTTTGCATAGGATAATTCGTTTAATAATTTATNGTAATTTTGATCTATTTTTTTAGATGATGATAATTCTATTATGTTTTTTGACATAATTATTTGTTTTTCTTTTGTGATTATTTCAGATAAATTTTTTATTCTTAATGCCCATTTTTCAGAGTCTANAATTTCTAGGTAACCATTTTCGTTATTTATTATCCATTCATTAAAACTGTCTTCGTCTTTATTAGCTATAACTGGAACACCGCATGCAATACTTTCTAGTAAAGGAGTTCCCATAGCTTCATTGTAAGAAGGGAAACATGAAATATCTGCACATGAAATATAATCTACCATATTCAAAAATCCATGAGAAATTTTCACTCTATTTTCAATTCCTAACTTTTTTGCTTTTTGTTCAAATTTGTAAAAATTGTCAATTTTGTAACCTTCAAGTAAATCATTTTTTTCTAGTAAAGGACCTCCAAGTATGAGCTTATATTTTTCTGGTAATTGACTTAATACATCTAGTAGAAAACTATGGTTTTTTCGTTTTAAGTATTTTGCCACATAAACTAATACTATATCATCAGAACTAAAACCAGATAATTCTTTTCTTAGTTTATTCTTAATATTTTTTGAAGGCACTTTAAATTTATTTTCATCGACTGGATTTGGTCTGATCCAAACATTATTTTTTAGATTATACTTAATACACATTTTTCCAATACTTTTACTTATTGCAGTGATTACACAGTTTGTTTTTAGATCATATCGACCAAAAAATCTTTGTAGTGGAAGAAATTGATATGGTGTTTTAATAGGATTAACTATTTCCATAATTAATGGTATTTTGTTTTTTCTGCTAAAGTTTACTGCTGAAATAGTAGCAGGTGATATACCAAAAGTATGAATCAAATCAAACTTCTTTTTTTTTATTTCTTTTCTTACAATCCTATATTCAACAATTGTAAGAAAAGCGTTCATTATTCTTTTTAATATAATCTTTCCAAATATTTTGTTTAGTATTCTAAATTTTTTAGAGGTTATTCTTTGTACATTTATTCCATCTATTTGATATTTTTTTGATTCATAATTACCAGTACTACTTGTAATTACCTCAAATTTTATATCAAATTTTTTAGATAATCTTTTATAGGTATTATGTGCTCTTAACCCAGAACCAGAATATTCAGGTAAATATTTACTTGATACGATTAGTACTTTCAATAAACTACTCTCATTCTATTATTTACTAAGTAGAATAAAGTAATGCATTGGGAAGTCTTTATTATGTTTTTCCCATACAACACTTAATCCTGATAATTTTATTTCATTTATGACTTTTGATCTGGGAAAACTTTTTCTACCTATTTCCCAGTAATGCGGATTCCAAAAATCTTTTCTTTTTATTAATTGATCATATGGCGTATCTTTTTTTTTGGGTGTCTCCCAAAAAAAATTTAGATTAAGTTTTTTTCTAAAAAAACCTAACTTTAACTTTCTAGGGAATAAAATACTAGGGAATTTAATACTAAAATTGAATGAATGAACTTGATAAGGCAATGATATCAAGATGTATTTGTCAGAAATATTTCCAAGTTTTATTAATGTAGACTTAAGTTCATTGAAGGGTATATGTTGTAAAACTTCAAATGCTACAACTAAATCAAATTTCTCTTCAATTTTGATTTCTCTTATATCTCCCAAATAATTAGGATTTGTTCTCTTTTTAATATCATTAGTCTTAATTTCATATCCTAACATCTTAATAATGGTTGAAAAAAATTGATTACCAGGCCCAATCTCCAGTATATTTTTTATATTGCTTAGGTTGGTAACAGATTTAATTTGCATAAATAAGCTACTAAACCTATTTTCATTTATAGCTGACAATCTTTCATGTTTTAATGTGTCTTCGATGTTGTTCAAAAATTATTCTCCTTTATTAGATATTTCTGTGTAGTATAAATTTTCAAACTTTTTACCTATAATTTTCCAATCATATTTAGATGAAATAGTATTTTTACCATTTACAATTAATTGTTTTCTTAGATCAATAGAAGAATAAATTTGGTCTATTTTTTCTGCAAGATCTTTAGCATTACCAGGCTCAGATAACAAACCGTCATAATTATCAATAATACTTTCCTTGCAACCAGGCGCATTTGTAGAAATAACAGGTATAGAAGATGCCATAGCTTCTATATTAATCATTGCAAAAGTTTCAATGAGTGATGGAAATACACATGCATCTGAACTTTTATACAATTCAATCAAAGATTTACTAGGTACATAATAATCATCGTTATCATCAATTCCTAGCTCTTCAATTAGTGTAATGTGAGAGGAAAGATTAAGTTCATTTATTTGTTTTTTTAGTTTGTTTACTTTATCACCAATAATTACTAAATGTTTATTATCTAATATTTTTTTTTGACTTAGTATATTAAATGCATCTACAAGGTAATTAAAGCCTTTTTTTTCATGATTTCTACCAACACATATGTATAAAAATTTATTTTTGGGTAAACCATATTTCTCTCTGATTTGTTTAACATTTGGATTTATTGAATTGAATCTACTTAAGTCTACTCCACAAGGTATTATTTCTATTTGGTTTTTTTTTACACCGATATCTAAGAGATCATTAATTACAGATTCGCTCAATGCAATTGCCTTAGTACATTTTTTAGCCCATTTTATGATTAATTTTTCTTTTATTTGATCAAATCTATAGCCATAATTAACATCTTTATTTTTTTGTATGTCATATCCAACAGTTCTAATAATATGAGTTGTATTCTTATTCTCAAGAAATTTACTAATTGAAATTCCCATTGGATATGTTCCAAAGGATTGCCATACATTAAATTTATATTTTTTTGTTAAAAAATATAAATATTTATTCAAAATCAAGCTGTAAATTCCACCTATAATTTTTTTACCAATTAGACTTTGGTGTCCAGGAAGCATAGGAATTATTCGATATGAAAAATCTTCATTTTTAATCTTTCTCCAGTTTTTCCAAGAGATAATCATAGTTACGTTATGATTTTTTTCATGCAAATATGATGCTAGGTTATGAGCAGTAACTTGAGCTCCTCCAATACTTGGGAAAAATGAAGATATGGCAATAGCTATGTTAAGCTTATTATTTGTAATTTTATTTTTAGGCATATTTTGAGGTTGAATTTGTCAATTGAGTACTACATAATTACTCTTATATGATATGCTTTATTTTCGTTATTTGAATTACGAGATTAAAATACCTAATATCTAATAATATTAATTTTTTTCAAGAATTACCTCTAAGCTTCGCAATGATAGGCTTTTCACTATCATATACCTTTTTTACTCCATCACCCATGGCAGATTCGACTAATCTAATATCCCTTGCAAGTTTAATCATACCTTGAGGCTCTACTGATGCAGAATGATCAGTACCCCACATAGCTCTGCTAAGAGTTATATGTCTCTCAATGAAAGTAGCACCTAAAGCAATGGTAGATATAGTTGTTGAAAGACCAACTTCATGCCCAGAATATCCTATTGGGCAGTCATAAATTTTATCTAGGGTTTTTATCATATTTAGGTTTAACTCATCATAGCTAGCTGGATAACTACTAGTAGCGTGAGCTAGAAGAAAATTATCACAGTCTAAGATTTCTATAGCAGTTTGTATTTCGTTCATTGTTGACATACCAGTTGACATCATAACTGGTCTTTTTGTTCTAGAAATTTTTTTTAGAAGATCTAGATTTGTGATTGAAGCTGAGGCTATTTTATAGCAAGGAATATTAAGTTCTTCCATAAAGTCAACAGATGATTCATCCCAGCAAGAAGCAAACCATGTTATATTTCTTTGATTAGCATAATCAATTATTTTTTTATAGTCATCAAAATTAAGTTCAATTTTTTCTTTATAGTCTATATAAGATATAAAACCCCATGGTGTTTCCCTCATAATTTCCCACTGGTCGACAGGTACACACTCTCTTGGAGTTCTCTTTTGAAATTTTACTGCATCAAATTTTGCGTCTACTGCTGCATCAATTAACTTGAAAACATTTTCTATGTCTCCGTTATGATTAATACCTATTTCACCGATTAAGAAACAAGGGTGATTTTTACCAATTTTTCGATTATTTATGATTGCATGTTTTCTCATTAGATTTATCCAAGCTGGAGCGGGAGACGAGGTTCGAACTCGCGACATTCTGCTTGGAAGGCAGATGCTCTACCAACTGAGCTACCCCCGCTCTATTAAGAATATTTTACAAAATTATTTCAATTAAGAGTAGTTACCATCCTCCAAATAAGGATTTATCTCCTAGTTTTGCATGTTTTTCTGATTTATCATATTCGCCTAAGTATGCATATATTTCAGATAAAGTTTGGTGGGCTAAAATAGCTCCGTCATCATTTGGTTCCTTAATTGTGGCAGTATTAAGAGCTTCTATGCCTTCATTGATTTTTCCAATTGAAGCTAAGGAAGCACCTTTAGCATACCATGCTTTTGACCAAGGCTTTGTAGTTTTTTCAGTTTCAATGGCCATATCAGCATAAATTATCGCTTCCTCAAATAATCCAACACTTGCTAGAGCTGTAGCAGCCGATCCTAACAAAGATGGATACCCAGGAAAGTTTCTTGCTAATTTATCGTATCTATATACCATTTCATCAGTATATTCTGTTAGCCCCCATTCAACTAAACGAGTTGCGCTTTTTGCTAAACCTATTTGTATATCAATGGCATAAGGGTCTCTTTTTTCATATTCTAATAACAAACTTCTGCCATAAATCATTTGGTTAATTGCTATATCGATATTTCCTAATGAGTATTGTTCTAGTGAAACATTAACATGTGCGTCAAAAACTGGCTCTATAATTGAATCTCTCTCCGGTGCCATTTCTTGAGCTGTTTCCCAAGCAACAGCTTTATCTAATTGAGTTGAACTAGAATCAGTAACTACTGAGGCTAGATAATAACTAGCAGAAATTCTTCTTATGTCCCAAGAAAAGAAAAGATTTATTAATAATATTGTTATTGTTATTGATGATAATAAGATTCCAAAACTGAAGTACTCTGATTCTGATTTATTTGGGATTATTTTATCTCGGATTTCAGTTTCATTGTTAGTTTTTATTACTAGCAACCTATTTATACAAATAATTGCTCCAATTAAAGCAAACATCATTGTAGTATCTGATATTCTGGGTACTCCAGCTTGTATATCTACTAGCTTGCCTCCTAAGGCAGATATTATACCTAAAGATATAAAAGCAATTCTAGAATTATAAAAATGATTTTTAATTTTTGCTATTAGTTGTATAGAAGTTATAAAAATCAGTAATCCCAAAGTTAAGATTGCCAATAATCCAAGCAATCCTACTTCAACCATTGTTTGTAATAAATAATTATGAGCATGATCTACCATGGATAATTTTGATGATGGTGAGGAGGTAAGTGGATAAGAGTAAACATACATATCTGGTCCTACTCCAAATAAAACTCTGAGCAATGACATATAATTGGGTTCTTGAGCCGGAGTTTTTGCCTGAGTTATTATTTTTATTGAAGAATTCCATATAGATAGTCTTCCTGAAATACCACCTTCAATATCTGTACTATCAGTTGAATTTTGTGATCCAGTTGGGAATTGTATTTGTTCTGTTATTCCTAGAATTCTTCTACCTGAAACATCACTTCTATCTGTTGGAATTGACGAAATTATGACAGTAATTAATATCCCTATGATCATAAAAATAAAATATCTTAATATATTTTTTTTAGATACTGTAAAAGAACAAACAGTAAAAAATATTATCATTCCAAACAATGCACCTACCCATGGCCCTCTTCCTGCTGAAAGCCATAATCCAGATATTTCTAAACCTAGTCCTATAATAAATAAAATCGATAAATATTTATTTTTTTCAAATAGCATATTAGCCAAAACTATAGTTGCTGGAATTGCCATTACCATATAACCACTAAAATTCAATGTATTTCCGAAGCTGGCTAAAATTCTTATTTGATCTGTATTCTTCCCTATTGGATCCCAACCAAAATACTGAGCAATCCCGTATGTTGCTGCAATGATAGCGCTTGTCACCAATACGTATAATAAAACTAATAATTTATCAAACTTATTAAAATAAAAAATTACTGTAAATAATATTGTTAAAAATGACAAATAATCATAAAGATTATTACCAGATCTCGCATCATCACCCCCAAATATGCTTACGTGTGTTATGGGCGATAATATTGCAGAAAATAGATAAATTATTGAGTACAAAACTATTATTACAATCATCCAATTATGAAGTTCTTTTCTACCCCATGTAAACAAATCCCAGGTTTTTATCCTTGTAAACAATGTTTTATCTTTCAAGGAGATATAATACAACTTCCATAGAGATAAGATGATTATTAGTATTGCTGATAGATGCAATGTAAATAGCCTAGGATCCTCAAAGACTGCTACAAAATCATAATAACTAAATATCAAGGGTATAATAAACAGAGTAAAACTAGTTATTATTAGTACAATTTTATTAATTCTTCTCGTCATTTCTTGAAAATTGTCATTATTGTTAAGAAAATAATTTTCATGTCAATAAAAAAATTATTTTCTTGTGTATACTTCATACGAAGTTTCATTTTTTTATCCCATACTTTTTCAAAGTATAATTTATCTGGGTCATCACCTTTAAGTATATCTCCAAGGTTAGAAAATTCTATTGATGCATAGTCTGTTATACCTGGTCTTAAATTAAGTATTTTCATTTGCTCTTCACTATATAACTTTATATACTCGGGTGTTTCAGGTCTAGGCCCAACAATACTCATTTTTCCAAATAAAACATTAATTAACTGTGGTAATTCATCTAATTTAGTTTGTCTGATAAATTTACCTAATTTTGTAATTCTTGGATCATCGTCACCAGAGTGATGTGATACATGATTTGTAGTATTTTTCATACTTCTAAACTTTATTAAAGTGAATTCTTTGTTATTTTTACCTGCTCTTTTGGCTCTATAAATTATCGGCCATCCAAGTGAATAATAAACAAGTATTCCAACTATAAAATATAAAGGTAGTAAAACTAAAATAGCTAAAAGACTTGAAAATATGTCGAAAATTCTTTTTATCATATGATACCTTTATTCATAATATTCATTTTATAATTTAATAGACATGAAAAAAAATATAAATATATTGAGAAGACACATACTTGTTACCGGTGGAACAGGCATGATTGGTTTCTATTTATGCAATTACCTATCAAACTTAGATTTAAAAGTTACTGTTATTTCAAGAAATATTACTAATTATATAGCAATAAAAAATGTAAATTATATACATACCGATATTTTAGACTATAAAAAATTAACTTTACTGCCGAATGATATTGATACTGTTATTCATTTAGCGAGTCATGTACATAACCCAAAAGATAAACTTGAGAAAATTAAAAATGTAAATATTAATGGAACAAAAAATATTATAAAATTTTCTCAAAACAGAAAAATTAGATTAATACATATTTCTACAGTAAATGTTCAACATTTTTATGATGGGAAATTATTTTCTTCATATGCAAAAACTAAAGCCTTGTCTGAAAAAGAAGTCTTAGAGGCGACAAAAACCGGATTAGATGCTTTAGTTATTAGACCAGGTACTGTTTTTGGTACTGAAAAAAATTATTCTGGTACATTAATTGAAAAAATTATTAGAAGTAAATTACCTTTATTACCTGCCCCAGAAAGAATTATAAGTCCTATTTGGGCTCATGATCTCGTTGAAGCAATAATTAACTCTATTAATCTTGGATATAAGGGTAAGATATATGTTGTAGCTAATAAACCTATGTCAACAGGTCAATTTGTTAATATAATAAAGACTCGTATAGGTAGTAAAAAAATGATGATTCCTATAAGTAGAAAGATAATTGTATTTTTTGTAAGATTGCTAAATAAAATGAATCTTTTTGGTTCACTAATTTCTAGTGTTTCTTATGAAAATATAAAAATAGATTCCTCATTTGATGGGTCATTTTCCTCAAAAGAACTAAATTTTACATATACTAATTTAGATGAAATTTTTTAATTTTGTCTTTACTTCTTCTTCACTGAAATTTTCCAAATTTTCTAAAAATTCTTCAATTTCCTCTACGTTGATTTCTTGATTATTATTTTCTACGGAAAAAATTTTCTCGTGCTTTGTTTTTGTGATCTTTTCGTTTTTATAGGATAGATCTTCAGATATTTTTTCTCCTGGTTTTAATCCTGTGTAAACAATTTCAATATCTTTATTTGGAATAAATCCAGATAATTCGATCATCGTTTTCGCTAAGAAACTGATATTTATCGGTTTACCCATATCAAGTAAAAAAATTTCTTTATTATTACCAAATTCGGCAGCACTCAAAATTAAACCTGCTGCTTCATGGGCTGTCATAAAAAACCTATTTACTTTAGGATCTGTTACTGTTACAGGCCCACCTTGTTCTATTTGCTTTTGGAATATTGGAACTACACTTCCATCACTGCCAAGTACGTTACCAAATCTTACAGAAGTAAATTTTGTATTTTTAGTATCTTTCATCTGAGAAATTATCATTTCAGAAATTCTTTTTGTTGCACCCATAACATTGGTAGGCTCTACTGCTTTATCGGATGAAACGAGTACAAATTTATCTACATTTTCTTTTATTGAATTTTTTGTAAGATTTAAAATTCCTCCAATATTATTTCTTACTGCTTCAATAGGAGTTTTCTCCATAAGATTAACATGTTTATGAGCTGCAGCGTGAAGTATTATTTGAGGCTTATAATTTTGTATCAAACGTGATACGGACTTATTGTTTGATATATCAACGATTAAAGTGATGATATCTATATTTTCTTTTTGATCTAAAAACATGCTATTTATTTCGTGCTCTAGCATGACTAAATTGTTCTCGGCTCGATCTACAAGTATAATTTTTGATGGAGAAAACTTTATCACTCTCCTTACCAACTCAGAGCCAATTGTTCCTGCTGCTCCTGTGATAAGTATAGATTTATTATTAAAAAATTTATTTAGTGATATTTCATCAAGATTTGTTTCATCTCTACCCAATAAATCTTCAACTTCTAATTTTCTTAATTTAGATACAGAAACATTACCTTCTAATAGTTCATTTGTTCCAGGTAAAATTCTAAATTCAATATTACTTTTTCTGCATATTTCAATAATACGAGATTTTTCTTTACTTGTAGCAGAAGGTATTGCAATAACTATTAATTCAATATTGTAGAAATTTGCAAAATCATTTATCTCATCTATAGATCCCACTACCTTGATTCCCATAATAGTCATACCTATTTTTTCTGAATCATCATCGAAGAAAATTATAGGCTTGATTCCGTAATTTGATATCGATTTTACTTGAGAACAAAACGCAGCCCCAGCATCGCCGGCACCAATAATTGCTACGTTTTTAAAATCTTCTTTATAACCTCTTTTTCTTAGATTTTCTCTCATCATTCTAATTATGATTCTAATTCCTCCGGAATAAAATATGTATATTCCCCATTCTAAAATAAAAACACTTCTTGGAAACCCATCAAAATTATTTATAAAATAAATAACAAAGATAAATACTATCGACGAAATACTTGAGGATTTTATCACTCCAATTAAATCAGTAATTGATACGTATCTCCATAAACCTCTATGAGCTGAAAAAAACACTAAAAAAGCAAGTCTCAACAACGCAAGAATGCTTCCCCATAAAAAAATCTTTTCTATAGGTAGTAACTCAAAATTTAAGTCTAATCTTAATAAAAATGCAGAAAATAATGATACATAAGGAATAAATAATTGAATTAGGCTGGCAATTAAAAGTCTTTTTTTATCAGAAATATCGGATGATTTTATTCGTAACTTATGTTTAATGTTCATAACTTAGTTTTCTTATTTCATTTATGTAATATACATTTTACACTGTTACGTAAATATACTAATTATCATAAACTTGGAATTTTTTTAGTTATACGTTATTAATGATTTTTATTTAGAATTTAATAAAGAATAAAATAATTGGTGAAAAATTGAAAATCTTAATTACTGGATGTGCTGGTTTTATCGGATCAAGTCTATCTTATATGCTCAAAAAACATAACTATGAAATTTTAGGATTAGATAATATAAGTGATAGTTATGATCCTAGTATAAAAAACTGGAGGATAGAAAATATACTGGATAAAAATGATATTCCATGGGTAAAAGGAGATATATGTGATTTTAAGTATACAAAAAATATTATTAAGGAATTTAAACCACAAGCAATAATTAATCTTGCTGCTAGAGCAGGGGTGAGGCAATCGATTGATAATCCTATAGCTTACTATGAGACCAATCTTATAGGAAACCTAAACTTATTAGAGATCTCTAAAGAATTAGATATAAATAAATATATTCTAGCATCCACATCTAGTATTTATGGAAATAGCAAGTTACCTTTTAATGAGGATGATTATGATGGTTTTGCATTGTCTCCTTATGCTTCCTCAAAAAAATCTGCTGAAGAGATGTGTCGGGTTTATAATCATCTCTTCGGTATCGACATTGTAGTTCTTAGATTTTTTACCGTTTATGGTCCTGCAGGAAGGCCAGATATGAGTATGTTTCGTTTTGTAAAATGGATTATAGAAAATGAAGAAATTCAACTTAATGGTGATGGAAATCAAAGTAGAGACTTTACACATGTAAGTGATATTTCTAGGGCCATAATAAAATCTCTNAGTCTAAGTAATGGTTTCCAAACAATTAATTTAGGTTCTGATCGACCTGTAAAAATAAACTCTATAATATCAATTATAGAAAATATANTAAATAAAAAAGCAAAGATAAAAAATCATCCNTTCCACCCAACNGATATAAAAAAAACATGGGCAAATATTGAAAAAGCNAAAGAATTACTNGACTGGAAGCCAGAAATTAGTACNAATGAGGGTATAGAATCTGTAATAAATTGGTATTTAGATAANGAAAAAATTGCGAGTAAGATAAATTTATATTTCTAAAGGAAATTATNCATGACAAAACATAAATCTTATAAAATTGGAGTGATTGGGGGTGCTGGNTATGTAGGTTTAGTAACTTCNGTTGGATTAGCCTCAATTGGACANAATGTTTTATCTCAAGATTTAAANTTAANTAGAATTAATTTANTAAAAANTGGTAAATCTGAAGTATATGAGGAAGGNTTAGAAAATATTCTTTCAGATTTAATTNCTNNAAAGCTTATTAATTTTACNNATAACATAGAGCAAACTATAAGTCANTCGGATGTGATTTTTGTAGCAGTGGGNACNCCTTCATTANCAGATGGAAGGGCAGATATGTCTCAGATAATTTCAGTTGCTGAAAAATTAAGAGATCTAATTGATCATCATACTATTGTNGTGGTAAAAAGTACTGTTCCAGTNGGAGCTATNGAGATAATNCAAGATATATTATCNGAGANATTAANAATTNNAGAAGATTTTGACGTAGTTTCTAATCCTGAGTTTCTTAGAGAAGGTANTGGTTTAGTTGATTTTTATAATCCTAGTAGAATTATAATAGGNTCNAATACAGATTTTGCGAGAAANNCTTTGAAGGAAATATATCAACCTCTTATTCAGAGAGATTATAAAGTCAGTAATCCNTTTAGNATAAAGAATCAAATTATAGAAATTTTNTTAACTGATCCNGTATCAGCNCANATGATAAAGTATGCNTCAAATGCATTTTTGGCTACNCGNATTTCTTATATAAATGAAATAGCGGGTATATCTGAAAAAGTTGGAGGGAANATATCAGACATAATTTATGGTATNGGNNTNGANCCAAGGATAGGCTCTGATTANTTNAAACCNGGNATAGGATTTGGTGGTCCTTGTTTAGATAAGGATTTGAGAGCGTTAATAACTCTATCCGAAGAAAATTATTTTGATTCTGTAATGTTAAATGGAGTTCTGCGAAGAAATGATCTACANCTTCAGGAAGTCATAAATAAAATAAATNTTGTTTTAGGAAGTAGNCTATATAAACATAANATATCNATATTAGGATTAGCNTTCAAAGAAGGCACAAATGATGTNAGGCACTCCCTNTCAATNAGANTAGCAAAATTNTTAATTGAACAAGGAGCAATAGTTNCTGGTCATGATATTTTAGCAGCNAAAGAAGCTGCTNAAATNGAAGATAAATTAATCGTTTCTGATAATTTGAATGATGTNTTAAATCANGCGGAAATTNTAATAATCNTAAATTCAGAAAAAATTTACTCNCAAATTGANTGGTCNATTATTTCNCCAAAAACTTACATAATTGACACTAGAGGAATTGTGAATATTGATGAATTAAAAAAATATTCTATTGAGTATGATNTTTTNGGAACAAANTAAGCTATGTTNTCTAAAGAATACATTAATAAAGATATAGTAATTTTAGGCTTNGGNTANGTTGGNNTACCNTTAGCCTTAGAATTTGCTAAAAANAACATATCTACNTATGGNTATGATTCAGATTTGNTAAGAATCAAGCAATTGTCAGAAGGTATCGATAAAAACGAAGAGATCGATAAGATGGANATATTATCTTCTAAGTTAAAAATNACATCTAATCCAGAATGTATTACAGATTCTAATATAATTATCGTTACAGTCCCCACACCTATTACNGATGATTATCNACCAGATCTATCATTATTGATGAATGCNAGTAAGTTAATAGGAGAAAAAATTGCCCTAAGAAAAAACAAANATNATAAGCCTATAATTATATTTGAATCAACAACATACCCTGGATGTACTGAAGATTATTGCGCTCCGNTAATTGANAAAGAATCAGGATTAATNTCNGGNAAGGANTTTTACTTNGGTTATTCACCAGAAAGAACAAATTTTGGTGATAANGANCACAGTATAAGTAACATTNTTAAGGTCGTNTCTGGTCAAAATGATGAAATTCTTGAAATAATTAGTANTTTATACAGCCATGTTGCTAAGGANGGNGTNCATAAGGCAAAAAGTATTAGAATTGCTGAATCNTCTAAAGTTATAGAAAATATTCAAAGAGATTTAAATATTGCNCTTTTCAACGAACTTTGCATGATTTTTGATAGAATGAATATTCCTTCNTNTGAAGTATTTAAGGCAGCATCAACNAAATGGAACTTTAATAATTATAGCCCAGGNCTAGTTGGNGGACATTGTGTTCCAGTNGANCCATATTANCTAACNTATAAAGCTCAAGAATTTGGNTTTACTCCTAAGACTATACTNTCTGGTAGAGCAGTAAATGAATCTGTACCAAAGTTTTTATTTGAAAAAATCATAAAAACTTTAAGTAATGTAGANAAACATAANTCAAATAATATTTTAGTTTTAGGNCAAACCTTNAAGCCAGATGTAGCTGATCTTAGAAATAGTAAATCTATTGAACTTTGTAANCTTCTCNTTAGTTCAAACTACAACATTTTTATTAATGATATTAAGAATAATTATCCTTTTCTANANGATGCTAANTATATAGATAATATTGAAGATAATAAAATAAANTTTTTGGCAATAGTATTAGCTGTTCCTCACAAAAATTATATNAGTNAATTTAGTAATTTAANANGAAAAATTGAAAAAAATGGTTATGTTTTTGATATAACTGGAGTNCTTGANAATTCNAAGTTCCAAAACCAGGAAATTAATTACTGGTCAATGTGAAAAATNATATCTATTAGAGGTGNCTNCTGAAAAATTTTCTAAGATTTATTATACCTNTAGTTATTATTTTTTTTATACCNGCNTTANTATTTTTNCGTAGNGAAGNAAATAATTTTGATCAAANATTATACGANGAAATNNNTNCTTCATCNCCAGANTATGTTTTTATTGGTAACTCTATGTTNGAAACAAGAATNGATGAAGTTTATCTTGAAGAAATTTTAGGNGATAATNAGGATGTNNTTTTACTTACAATGCCTGGTGGTATGTCATCTTCTTGGTANTTATATTTGAAAAATTTTGTAGCTGAGGCANATATCAANCCTAAAAATGTTTTTGTTTTTTTCNGAGATTATGAACTTACAAAACCTTTATATCGAACACAAGGAGAGTATTCCAAGAAACTAGATTTATTATCTCGATCAGAAGAANTGGANTTTGATATGATAATAANTTCTAATAGTAAAATTGGAGATAAGTTATCAAGAATATTTGATGAAATATATCCTGTGCAAGCAAAAAATAATAAAGCAAGGGATCTAATTAATCGTGCGGCAGTAAGTCTTTATATTCCTAAAATTATTCCTTTTACATTCCTAAGGGTCACACTAGGTCTAGATGATTCTGATTATATACCTGTGCTTAGAGAGTATAAAAAAATACAAAACTCTACTAATGATTTATTTAGTAGGAAAAATTTTAGATCAACAGAAATTTTTGACTCTGATGAAAATCCATCTGAATTTATGAAGTCGAACTCTTTTTTAAATTTGATGGTAAATGTTAGCAATAATTATGAAATTGAATTAACTTTTGTTAGAGTTCAAAAAAGACCAAATAGTGCTAATTCGAAAAATTCTGATCTTAATCTTGACGAATATATAGATAAATTAAAGAAATTTTTAATGTCTCATGAGATAAATTTTATAGACCTAGAAGGAAAAGGATTTGGTCTTGATTATTATCTTGATGGAGATCATATTAATCCAGAAAATATTGAAGAATTTACTGAATATTTTTATAGACAAAATATAATTTATTTTGGTGGTGAAAATTGATTTTTCAAAGCTATGAATATATTTCACTCCTAATTTTTACGGTAATGATCTTTTGGTTTTTATCAAGAAAATTACAAAATATTATTCTTTTGACTGCTAGTTATCTTTTTTATGGCTATTTAAATCCATGGCTTATTTTTCTCTTATCAGGTTATACATTAGTTAATTATTTTGCAGCATTAAAAATACAAAAAGCTATAAATCAAAAAAAGAAGAAGTCTTTTTTGATGTTAGCAATTTTTTCAGGTTTATTCGTTTTAGTAGTATTTAAGTATTTTGGTTTCTTTATTGAAAATATTACTAATTTATTAGCAAATTTTGGTTTCTTAAACTCAAAGATTGCTCTGCAAATATTTTTACCTGTTGGAATTTCTTTTTATACTTTTCAGACAATAAGTTATGTGTTTGATGTTTATAAAGGTAAGACAAAAGCTAGAAATAATTTAATTGATGTAGCATTATTCATAGGTTTCTTTCCACAATTAATTGCGGGTCCAATAGAAAGAGCAAATTCACTTTTATCTCAAATAGAGACTAAAAAAAGGTTTAAGATCCAAGATTTTAATGATGGAATATTTTTAATCATTTGGGGATTTTTTAAAAAGTTAGTAATAGCCGATAATGTGGCAATTATTTCCGATAAGATTTTTCTTCTTGAAGATCCTCATTTTTCTCTCTTAATTTTAGGTTCTTTAGCATTTGGAGTGCAAATTTTTGCTGATTTTTCTGGTTATACTGATATTGCTCGAGGTTGCGCTAAACTTTTTGGCATAAATCTTTCAAGTAATTTTAATAATCCATATTTTTCAAGATCTATGATTGAATTCTGGAGAAGATGGCATATCACTCTTTCAATTTGGTTTAGAGATTATGTATACATACCATTAGGAGGATCTAGAAGATCGAATGTAAGAACTTATTTGAATATTATACTCACGTTTATATTAACAGGACTTTGGCATGGTGCAGCTTGGAATTTTGTTTTTTGGGGTTTATATAATGGAATAATAGTAATCATAACTAGAATATATTTGAGAAACACAAATTTTAGAATTAATACTTTGGGTTTCATACTGACATTTTGCTTTATTCATATAGGTTGGTTTATATTTCGATCTGAAAACTTTTATTCGATTTTCTCTAGTTCTTCAGATATGAATATTCATTTTGAAAATTTTATATATTTGTTTATGCAGGTATTGATTTTTTCTTTGCCATTATATGTATATGGAGCATATCAGGTTATTAGAAATAAAAAAAATATTTTATTTAGACTTGATTTTTTAGAAAATATGTATCTAAAGTCGGTTATAGTAATGTTTTTATATTTAGGTATACTAATACTCAGATCTAATTCTACTAGTGACTTTATTTATTTTAAATTTTGAATTTTATTTAGGGAGATTAATGAATAAATTACCTAGACTATTCTTTACATTTGACTCTAATCAAAATATTTTGATTTTTGAATTTTCTGACTTTAATGTTACTTTAAATAAATTTGAAAATCGTCAACATTTATTGTACATAGTTGGTAATCCGATAATTAATAAAACGATAAATCATAAATTTATATGGGAAAAAATAAATAAGAAAATTAGTTATGAAACTATAAAAAATATTGATGGGGAATTCTTAATTATTCACCATGATAAAAAAAATAAATCAATAAATATTTATAATGATAGATTTACTTCAATACCACTTTTTTATTTAAAATATCGTAATAAATTTATAGGTTCAGTTTTTTATAAGGAGATTAAGAATTTCTTAGAAAAAAATAATGATCTAAAGATTAGCAAAGAAGCAGTTTTTGAGTTTTTATGGTTACAACGATTGATTGGAGAAAAAACTTACGACAGTTATTCAAAATGTCTAATGTCTGCAACACATTTAATTTTTTGTGCCGATAAGATAAACACATATTCATATTGGAATCCTTCATTTAAGAAATCTAATTTATCTATTAATGATTCTGCAGATATACTCAAGGACTTATTATTCCAATCGATATTAAAAAAAACAACGGACTCTAAAAAAAATCTTGGTATATTTTTGAGTGGGGGTATCGATTCAAGAATAATATTATCTCTTTTTCCCTCCAAAATAGATAGTTATACGATTGGTGTTAGTCGTAATAATGAAGTTCAGGTTGCAGAAAAAATAGCAAAAATTAATAATTCAAAACATTCATTTATTAATTTGAAAGACGACCCTTACTCCGATTCCTTAGATGAGGTATCACAGTTAAGTGGGGGTATGCACGCTTTTGATCATTCAATTTTTTATGGATTAAGTGATAGAATATCCAGTCCCCCAGATGTTTTTTTTCACGGTCATGGTATGGATTATATGTTTCAAGGGATGTATTTGTTAAGTGATAATATAAAATTTTTAGGTAAGAAAACTTCATTCAAGAGATTATTGGAGATAAAGGGTAAATTTAGTGCTGAATATTTAGATAGAATTTCTCACAGATTAAGAGGTGTTAAATTATTTGATTATATACCTAAACCATTAAGATCAAGCATGTATGATTCTCTTATAGATTCTGTTGAGCAGGTTTGCTCAAAAGCAGAAAAATTTTGTCAGAGTAGTGATGATTATTTAGAATACATGCTTATTCATGCATTATGTAGGCACTATCCATATACAAATCTATTGAGTATTGGAACTATTGCAGAGCAAAGAACTATCACCTTTGATAATGATGTTTTTGATTTCTATCTTTCTATGAATAATAAATATCGCCTAGATGGCAGGATTGCAAAAAAAATACTTTCAAAAATAAACCCTATGTTGTCAAAGGTTCCTGTTGCAAATAATAACTTTATGCCATACATGAGTCCTTTACTCAAAGATATTACACGATTAAAAAGATATATAGGAAGAAAGCTGAACTCTAGTTATCTCTCTGGTATTGAGCCGCATGCTGAAGAGAGGACTTGGCCTGATAGAAATAGGATGTATTTACATCATAAAGGTTTAAGAAAAGCTGCTTTGAATCTGATAGATTCAAATTTTTTATCATCTTTAGACTTATTCGATATGGATCTTTTATCTAAGGATATAAAATTATTCATCGATAATCCTAATAACAGTGCTGGTTCTTTTATAACTTTTCTAATCAGTTTAGACAAATTTTTTAGTAATGAAAGAAGTTAATTAAGTTATGTGTGGAATTTTTGGTTTTTATCTAAATAGAAGATTAAGTGATATTGACGTTAAAAACGGTAAAAAGTATTTAGATTTACTGAGTCATAGAGGTCCAGACAATACAGGTTTTTTTATACAAAAAGATATTGGGTTGTTTATAGGACACAAAAGACTATCAATAATTGATGTGACAGATAAATCTAATCAACCTATGCAGATTGGAAATGAAACTATAGCCTATAATGGTGAAATTTATAATTATATTGAAATAAAAAAAGAGTTATTGAAATCTGGTGAAAAATTTTCATCTGATGGAGATACAGAAATTTTATTAAGATCTTGGAAAAAATGGGGAATAAAATCTCTTGATAAATTAGATGGAATGTACTCTTTTGCATTATTTTCAAATAATCGAATTAACTTAATTACAGACCCATTTGGAGAAAAGCCTTTATATTACATTAAAACTAATGATGGATTGTATTTTTCATCAGAACCTAAGCCGCTAGCTGATATGCTAAATCTAAGAAAAATTATTACTAATGATCAGGTTTTAAAATTTATGATATTAGGTCATTTAGATCATGAAGATACTGGATATGAAGGTTTGATAAAAATACCTCCAGCTACTCATGTTTCATCAGGCAAAAACTTTAAAATAATTAAGAATAAATATTGGAAAACTGAAAAAATTGTTAAGGAATCAGACTTAAAAAAATCTTTATCAAATAATGATTTGGATGATATTACAAACATTCTAATTGACTCTATTAAATTTAGATTACGTTCAGATGTACCGAAAGTTTTATTTTTATCTTCGGGTGTTGATTCTTCATTAGTTGCATCCATAATTTCTAAAGAGATCAAGGATGATATTTTATCGCTCACAGTAGGTTTTAATAATAATTTTGTTAATGATGAATCGGACAAATCTAAATATATAGCAAAAAAATTGAATCTACAGCACATAACAATAAATTCAAATCAAAATATTATAGATGATAAAAATATTTCCTTAATTGATATTTATGGAGAACCAATTGCAAATCTAACAGCTATACCATCATTTCAGATGTCAACAATTGCTAGAAAATATGCAAAAGTTGCTATATCAGGTATAGGAGGCGATGAAATATTTTTTGGTTATAACAGATATGCAAATTTATATAAATGGAGAACATTATTGAGTGTAAATAAGAAATTTTTTAATTTCTTGAATGTTCCAATTAAGTTGATTAAGAGTAATTCTGCTATATCAACATTAATTAATGAAGACTCAAGATTACTTTTTCATAGTATTAGAAATTATCGTGCTTGGTCTTGGATGAAAAAATTAAGAAATTTTGATGAAACTGTTGATCGGTTTATAGAATATGACTCAAAAAATATAATTTCTAATGCGAGGTTATTAGACTTGAATCATACTATGCCTTGTTCATTTATTCCCGCAATTGAAAGATCTAGTATGAAAGCTAGTCTTGAAGTTAGAACTCCATTTTTGAGTAGAAAACTTTTTGAAAAAACTACTAACATTCATCCTTATTTATTTATAAATAAAGGCCCTAAATCTATACAGAAAATTATATTATCGCGTTTTTTCCCAGATTATGATTTTTCTACACCTAAGCAAGGGTTTAATTACCCTATAAATAATTACTTAGAAGGTAAAAAGAAACCTGTAAATATACCAGGAATCAATGACGAAGAAATAAATTGTATTTGGGATAAAAAGAATGAATTTTCATGGAATAATTTAGCTCTTAGAATCTCTATATTAGATGAATTTATTTCAAAATAATTTTTTACTAGCCTGCTACCAATTCAATCACTAATATAGGTTCATTTGACCGCTATTGAGAAAAACTTTTCTTAACTGAAAAACATCAAAATCAATGATATTATTTATTAAGATTTAACTTTTGCATTATTTCGTTATGACCAAAACCCTTTTGTTTTAGTTTTGAGTAGATATTTTCATCAATATTATCTCTATTTAAGAATTCTCTTATATCATATTTTTTTTCATCAAAAAGATGAAGTTTATTTTCACCAATCATTAAGTCTAATGGGTATTTTTTTTCTCTTAATGGAAGTTTGACAATCATATTTTTTCTAGCCGATTCATATATTGCCATCATTATTTCTTGTGTTTTTATTGCAATTCTTGCAGATGATCTACTTTCTTTATCTTTTTCTATCCATTCAATAAGTTCATTTGCTTGCAAAGCATTAGTATTTCCTCCAATGGCTTTATCATCTTTATCTAGATTCAATTTTATATCTTTCCAGCCATTAGAGTGTTCATTAAATAATTTTACTTTTGTTTCTTCTATATAGATCATTCCATTAGTTCCAATAACATTAAATCTACCTGCGTCACAGTTATTATCTAATAGATCAGATTGAATAAAAAATTGAAGGTTGCCCTCAAATTGGACTAGCCCCATACAGCAGTCTTCAATTGCTGTATCTCTTTCAAATTTATTTGTAGATCTTTGTAATGCACCAAATACCCATTTAGCTTCTGGCTCTCCTAAAACATATCTCACACCATCAATAGAATGAGTCCCCCAATTAAGTAATCCATCTTTAACTCTTATCTCTCCTCTTGTAGGCACCCCTATTAAACCTGATTGAATTATATCTTTTGCTTTCATCCACCCAGGAGTAAACCTTCTTTGATGAGAGATAATTAATTTCACATTATTTTTTTTACAGACCTCTATCATTTTTTCTGCATTTCCAAGGCCTATTGCCATTGGTTTTTCACAAATTATGCCTTTTACAGATGGATAGTTTGCTACTTTTTCGGTCATAACATCATGCAATTTATGCCATACACATATACTTACAATATCAGGATTGGTTTCACTTAACATACTTTCAAGATTTTCATACCCATTTGGAATTTGATATTCTTTCATATACATTTCTCTAGCTGAAAGATTTGTATCAACTACGGCTTTAACTTCAACTTTTGATAATTTTTTGTAGCCCTCTAGGTGTGCATTAGCAATTGAACCGCAACCTACAACGGCAACTTTGTATTTATTTTTCATAATTAAACAATTCTTTTATCTTTTTTTAAGAATATTAATACTCTGGTAAGATTATTTCAAAGTATAATAGTAACAAGCGAACAAAACTATAAAAAATTATATTTAAATTCCTATGAAAAAAGTTTTTATTACTGGCGGTGCAGGTTTTATTGGTTCAAGAGTGGTGAGAGAATTTCTTGATGCAGGTTATGAAGTTACGGTATTTGATTCTTTCAAACAATATCTTTTACCAGATCTAGAAGCACGTCCTGTAAACTTACTCAACAGGTTAAGAAAAGTTATAAATAATGTATCAATCATTACAGGCGATACCTTAAATAAAGATTTCTTAAGAAGGTCAATTCTGAATGTAAAGCCAGATGTAATAGTACATATGGCAGCACTTCCATTGGCCAGTATTGCAATAGAACAAACTGAAGAGGCTTACGATTCAATTCTTTCTAGTACAATAAATATTCTAGAGATAATTAGGGATTTTGATCACAATTGTAAATTCTTGTACACTTCATCTAGTATGGTATATGGTGATTTTGATTCAAATACTGTTTCAGAAGATTCCAATAAAGATCCTAAAGAAATTTATGGTTCCATCAAATTAGCTGGTGAGATAATTAGTATGGGGTATATGAAAAGATATGGTATTGATGTACGAGTAGTTAGGCCAACGGCTGTCTATGGTCCATATGATGGTAATCAGAGGGTTCTTTACAAGTTTATTACTCGCGCACTTAAAGGTGAAAAATTGCTAGTTGATGGTGATGGCAGTATGGCTTTAGATTTTACATTTGTTGATGATACAGCCCAAGGTATATATAGAGTTTCTACAAAAGAAGGTATTTCTGGCGAAATATTTAATATAGCTAGGGGTAATTCTGAAACATTATCCTCAGCCATAGACATAATAAGTAATAATATAGATGGAGTAAAAGTCGAGTATAGAGAGGTTCCAAGTTATATGCCCAAGAGAGGTACTCTTGATATATCTAAGGCAAAAAAATTAGTTGGATTTATGCCAAATTACGACCTTGATAAGGGTGTAAAAGTATATATTGATCATCTGAAAAACAATCCTATTTAAAATGAAAATTCCATTTATGCGATTAGATCGCCAATATGCATTACATAAAGATGAAATTTTATCTATTTGTGATAATGTTTTTTCTCATGGTAGAGTTTTGCAGGGAAAAGAAGTTGATAGCTTAGAAAATAAGTTGTCAGAAATTCATAGATCAAAACATTCTGTTGCAGTAAACTCCGGTACAGACGCCCTTTATTTTGCACTTCTATCCCTCGGTATATTGCCTAAAGATAAAGTAATAGTTCCGTCATTATCTTTTATTGCATCAGCTTCACCAATAGAGAGAATTGGAGCAATACCAGTTTTTGTTGATTCTACATTTCAATATCATTCAGATGTTGACCAAATTATAAAAATAATTAGGACAGAAGATATTAAGTGTGTTGTATTTGTCCATTTATATGGAGAATTAGTTGATTTATCATATCTTTATGAAGAGTGTAAGAAAAATGATGTCATATTGATTGAAGATGGGGCGCAAGCTCTAGGAGCTGTGAATGGTGATTATATTTTAGGTGATAATTCTGATGCTGCTACATTAAGTTTTGATCCCATGAAAATTGCTGGTGCATATGGCAGTGGGGGAGCGGTAATTACAAATTCTGATATTGTCAAACAAAAAATAATTAGGTTAAGATATCACGGTAGGGATGAAAATAGAGTTTATGTAAATCTAGGATATAATTCACAGATGTCATCTATACAGGCAGCAATAATTGAATTTAAGATAAAAAAAATGACAGAATGGACAAAAAAAAGAATTGAGATAGCTCGAAAGTATAAATCTCATATTTTAAGTGGCATAATAGCTCCAAAAGAGAATAATAACACAACTCATGTTTACCATAAGTATGCCATTAGATGTACCTCTATTAATAGAGATGAAATAAAAAATAAACTTTTAGATTTAGGTATTCAAACCATGATTCATTACATAAAACCTTTATATTCAGAGCCTATATTTGATATTTATAAAGTAGATAGAAGTCAATTCCCTGTAACTGAGAAACTAACTAACGAATTGTTATCTTTGCCTATCTATCCTGAGTTATTAGATTCAGAAGTTGATTTTGTTATAGAAAGTTTATCTAGATTTTCTTAATTCATACGCATATACTGATGCGAATCCATGCCTACTTATAAAATCTCGTAAACTTAAAAATTTAAATGGTAGAAACTCATAAGGAGTGTGCAAAAAAAGGTTGTGTTTTTTTATGTAAATAAGATTGTTTTCCTTAAATTTTTTTTCCCAGAAGGCCGGTCTAAATCTTAAAAATTCACTTATATGATTACCTGATGTGCCATGTATAGTTGGAATTATTAAACCTAGTAACTTATTTACAAAATATCTATTTTTTGATTTTTTCCCATGTAAATGAACGAAATCATCGGGATGTGCTCTACTTGATAATTTTATACTTAATAATTTATATATAATTTTTTTAAATGAGTGTACCCAGCCTAATGATAGTTGTAATATTTTCCATATGTGACTTGGCATTGAATGAATCATTTTTCCATCATCTTTTAACACTCTTTTCATCTCTGAAAACGCTTTATTGATATCATCTACATGTTCTAAGACATTTGAACTGAAAACGATGTCAAACTCTTTATCTTCGAAAGGTAAGTCACAAACATTAGCGATAATTATATCTTTTGTATCAGTTGTAGGAGCTATATCTATTGAAACAACATGAGAAAAATATTTTTTTAAGAGCATAGTTTGAGAGCCATCCCCAGCTCCAACTTCTAAAACTTTTATATTTTTACCATAATCTAGATTACTTATTATCTGTAAAAAATCTCTTTGCCTTAGGAAATGATGCCAACTTTTACTATTTTTTGACTCAAGGTTTACTCTCATGATTTTTTCTTAGTTTGATTTTTATTATATCTTTATCAAAGGATAATTCTTTAAATGGTGCCGAAGGTGGGAGTCGAACCCACACGGGTTTAATCCCAAAGGTGTTTGAGACCTTCGCGTCTGCCATTCCGCCACTTCGGCATACTATTAATTAACAATATTAACAAATTTATTATAAACTTATATGATGAAAAAGGAGTACTATGAGCAAACTTGAAAAAAAACAAATAGTTTCTAAGTTGTCAACTTTACCAAGTTGGCAATTAATTTTTGAAGATTCCATGTATAAATTACAAAAAATGTTTAATTTTGAAGATTTTGAACAAGCCCTAAAATTTACTAATAAGGTTGGAACTTTATCTGAAAAGCATGATCATCATCCAAGAATAGTTTTAGAATGGGGTAGAGTGAATATTACCTGGTGGAGCCACAGTGAAGGTGGTGTAGTAGATTCTGATTTTGTTATGGCAAAAAAAGTAGATAAATTAAAAATTTAACTCAATTGCCTTAATCTTGGATCCCATCTATCTCTCAACCAGTCGCCGAAAAAGTTAACACTCATAACTACCAGTAGTATAGCAATCCCAGGGAACATAGCTATCCACCATGCAGTGCTTAGCCATTCTCTTCCCTCAGAAATCATATTACCCCATGTAGGAGTTTGAGCTGGAATTCCTGCGCCTAAAAAACTGAGCGATGCTTCAGCAAGAATTAGACCTCCAACTCTTAATGTTGCCAAGACAACTATTGTATTGACTACCCCTGGGAAAATATGCCTCATTAGGATCCTGAAATCAGAAGCGCCTGCAATTTTTGCAAGAGATACATAATCCCTAGTTTTTAGAGTTAGAACCTCAGCTCTAACATTTCTAACATTTCCAGCCCAAGCAACTAGAGCCAGCAGTACCATTACTATCCAAACTTCTTGTCCGAAAGTTACAGCTGCTAGTATAGCAATTAACAAGAAAGGCAATGCATTCCATACATCTACTGCACGCATAGAAAATTCATCAATAAAACCACCATAATAACCTGCAACTAGTCCAATTGCTGAACCAATTACAACTCCTGCGGTGAGGGATATAACGGCTACAGCTAGAGATATTCTTGCGCCATAGAACATACGAGTAAGTACATCTCTACCAACATGATCTGCACCTAATAAATATGTTATTTCATTTTTTGGGTTTGCGTCATACCATTCTTTCTCCCATATAGGTGGGGCGGCGCGTCCTCTAAGATTTATTTCCTTAGGTCCCATAGGAGATATTAAAGGCGCAAAAACAGCTATAAATACCATTATGGATAGTATTAAAATTGGTATAACTGGCCATCTTCTTATGACATAAAAAATTTTACTTCTTAAACTCACTTCAACTAGAGCAGGGCTATTAGTTACATTAATATTCGAATTCATATTAGTACCTTATCCTTGGATCAACAATCGTATAGGCTATATCTGCAAGGAAACTACCTAAGACGTAAAGAACTGCAAACATAAGAATGATACCAGTTAATAAGGGGAAGTCATTATTATGAATAGATTCTACGGCCATTCTTCCTATCCCTGGCCATGCATAAACAGCTTCAACAACCACTGAACCTTCTAGGAATCCTACCAATATTAATGCAGAAACAGTTATAGGTGGAATCAAGGCATTTCTAAGTGCATGTCTCCAAATTACGGCTCTTTGGGAAACTCCTTTAGCTCTCGCTAATTTAATATATTCAGAATCTAAAACTTCTAACATCGCTGATCTTGTTATTCTAAGATACGACGCTGCCGGCAACCAAGCTAAAGCCACAGTAGGCATTATTAATGATTTAAACTGAGCAGGGAAAAATGGTTCTTGGGTTGGTCTTCCTGCTGCATCAAGCCATCCAAGATTAACGGCAAAAAATAAAATACCAAGTATCCCTATGAAAAATACAGGGGTGGCCTGGCCAAATAATGCAAATATTCGTCCAATATAATCCCAAACACTTCCTCTTTTTACAGCAGACAATACTCCAAGGGGAATTCCTACGGCTGTGGCAACAATCCAAGCAACTAAGCCTAATTGAAAAGTTGCTCCTATCTTCATTTTTATCACATCTAGTACAGGTTGTTCAGCAAGTAATGTATTACCTAAATCTCCAGTAACAGTTCTACCCAACCAGATAAGATACTGGACTATCAGTGGTTTGTCTAATGCAAGTTTTTCTGTCAGTGCTGCTATTTGTTCTGGTGACATTCCATAGCCTCCAGGTTTTGCATAAAGAAGTAGAGGATCGCCAGTTGCTCTTGATAAAACAAAAACAATTAGCGTTGCAGCTATTAAGGATAAAATTCCAAATGAAAATCTTTGTATAAGATATTTTCTCAATTTTTTGTTGCCTGTAAAATTTTTATTCTTATTCTAAATAATTTATATTCTTAAATATTTGGGGAGAAATTATCTTCTCCCCAAATATAATTATTCTCTATCGAGCAAGTTCGATGTGTTCAAACTCATTCATTGTTGCGAACATTGAAGGTGTTCCTAACCAACCTGAGATTGAATTAGGGTTGTAAACCACCAATGTTGGAACCTGTACAGTACCAGCAAAAATCATCTGATCGTACAAGTAGTCAACCATTTCTTCGTTGTATTCGAATCGTTTTGCAGCATCAGATTCTGCTGATACTTTATCAAAAGTTTCAGCTATCTTTGGAATTTCAATACCACAACCGAATCCACCACGAGTAATACTGGTTTCAGTAGAACCATGTGGCCAATCGAATGGAATAGTTGTTGA
>PAXI01000013.1 GCA_002714425.1 Chloroflexota bacterium | reverse complement strand
AAATAACTAAAGAAGAAATAGGGTATAAAATTACAACTAATAAACAGATAATTTTGTCCAAAATAGTTGTTCTTGCAAACGGGGCATTTGGAGATCCATATACTCCTGAAATTAGTAAAAGTTTAGACAGGAAAATATTTCAAATTCATTCATCAGAATATAGAAATCCTACCCAGTTACCAGAAGGAAAAGTTGTAGTTGTAGGTTCTGGACAATCTGGCTCTCAAATAGCTGAAGACTTACTTTTATCTGGTAAAAATGTATGGTTAGCTGTCAGTAAATGTGGAAGAAGGCCTAGGAGTTATAGAGGTAAAGATTCTTCATGGTGGAATTACAATATGGGTTCTTTTGATAAAACAGTCGATGAAGTACCTTTTGAGAATAGATGGAAATGTAGTCCTCATACTTCTGGAAGTATGGGAGGACATGATATTAATCTTTTAGATTTAGCTGAAAAAGGATTAAATTTATCCGGATCAATAAATGATTGTCAAAAAAATAAATTAATAATTAATGACAATTTATATAACAATATTAAATACTCTGATGAGCATGCTATTAATTGGGCCAAAGGAGTGGATAAATTTATAACCGAAAAAAAAATTAATACAAATATTGAAAAAATAAATCCAGATAAAAGAATAGTTAAAAGTAAATTAATTTCAATTGATGAATTAGCATTAAATGAATCTAAGGATAGTATTATTTGGTCTACAGGTTTTAGGTATAACTATGATTGGATAGATCTTGATATTAGTGATAATAATAATCAACCACAACAAAAAAGAGGTATAACTAAATACTCAGGATTTTATTTTATGGGTCTTCAATGGATGCATTCTTCTAAATCTGCTCAGTTTATTGGCGTTGCTGAGGATGCTGAATTTATAGTTAATGATATGCTATCGAAAAATTTAGCTTGAGATAATTTATTCTGTTTGCAAAAGATAAAAATATCCTTCATAATATTTATAAAAATAAAGGTGGAGATCAAATATGGAATTAGAAGTAATTGCTCAATTAGTAACTGGAATAGCAACATTAGTAGTTGCTATTGTTCTTTTGTTACAACTAAGAAAACAAAACCACGAATTAGATCTTCAACACCAAGATTCTATGAGAGAGTTTAATTTTCAAGAGAATCAAACTCTGGGTGATTTTTTTATTGAAATGATGAAAGATCCTGTTTTAGCAGAACTTTATTTAAGGGGTTCTGAGGACTGGAATAATCTAAAGGGTAAAATTGAAAAATTTAGATATAGATCATTATATAATCAACAATTAAATATGCTGATTTTTAGATGGAATAATCGTGACAAGCTGAGAAATTATGAAGATTCAAACTCAATATCTGCTGCAAAAATGTTACTCTCTACCCCTGGTCAAGCTGTAATGTATAAGTTTTATGCAAGGCGAAGAATTGCATATTATGAAGGTATGAGAGAGTTGTGGGATAAAGTATATCAAGATATTTGGAATGAAAATTTAGAAAATGTATCAGTACCTCAAGTAATGTCATTTACACAGTTTCATGATGAAAAATAATATTATCCCATATCATAACTAAATATAATAATAATTTTTTAATAAGTACGAAAAATATAAAATTTTAATATAATTTATTCACTAAAATTAAATTCAGAGTATTAAGATTAAAAGCAGAAACATAAATTCAAAAAATTACATGGAAAATTTCGACAAATTAAATTTGTCTAGTGACATAAAGAAATCTCTTAAAAATTTAAGATTTACTAAACCTACAGAAGTTCAGTCAAAAACAATACCCTTTGCTATTTCTAAACAAGATATATTAGCAAGTGCTGAAACTGGCTCAGGAAAAACAGCTGCGTATCTAATACCTCTAATTCAACAAATTAAAACGAAGCAAAATGTTTTTGGAATTATTCTTACACCAACAAGAGAATTAGCTCAACAGGTGGCAGATGTGGCAAAACTTTTAGTTGGTTATAAAAGTGGGATTAATATAGCACTTTTGGTTGGTGGATCGAGTATGAACATTCAACTTAATCAATTAAAAAAGCGCCCCAAAATTATTGTTGGAACTCCAGGAAGAATAAACGATCTTATATCTAGAGGATCCTTAAGTTTAAAGAATTTCAATTTTTTTGTTCTTGATGAAGCCGATAGAATGCTTGATATGGGATTTGGAATACAAGTGGATCAAATTGTTCTTGACTTACCTAAATCAAGACAAACATTATTATTTTCAGCTACTCTTCCAAAAGAAATAATACAATTATCTAAAAAGTATTTAACCAATCCAAAAAGAGTAGACATTGAGGAAAACAATGTAATTAAATCTCAAATCAAACAAAAAATTATTAATACTAAAACTGAAGAAAAATATAGTAAATTGCTTGATGAAATTTCAGTAAGAAATGGCTCAATTTTAATTTTTGTAAGAACTAAATATGCAACTGAAAAACTTAAAAAAAGACTTATAAAAGATAAGATAAAAAGTTCAGCAATGCACGGAGATTTGAGACAGAATAAAAGAGATAGAATTTTAGATAATTTTAGGAAAGAAAGATTTAGAATTTTAATTGCAACTGACATTGCATCCAGAGGACTAGATATTCCTCATATAGAGCATGTGATAAATTATGACCTTCCACAAGTACCAGAAGATTTTGTACACAGAATTGGTAGGACAGCTAGATCGGGTTCAATTGGAGAAGCACTAAGTTTTGTTACTAAAAATGAATCAAAGATGTGGAAATCTATTGAAAAGCTTTTAGATCAGCTCAAAAAGCCAGATAAAAAAAATAAACATGAAGATACAAAACAAAAAAAATATGAAAAAATAGAAAATAATTCAGATAATAAATCTGTGAAAAAACGCTATAGAAAAAGAAAGAAAAGTAGATCTAAATCAAGAAAATATCATCGATAATTTTATAAATGATATTGATAGAAATGGGAAAATTATGAACTATTTTAGGCAATCAATTTTGAGTGGACTTAATGAGTATTATGTAATTTTGAAAAGAAGTTTAGATTCTCTTTCGGAAGAAGAAATTCTTTGGAAACCAAACCCACATTCTAATAATATTATTTTCTTAATTTGGCATATGGCTTTGGTAGAAGATAATTTAATTAATAAAGTTTTATTAGGTAAAGAGAGAGTTTGGATTACAGAAAATTATTATAAGGATTTTCCTGAACTAAGAAACGAAACAGGATTTGCTTTCAATCAAGAAAAACTAGATCAATTTCCTATAGTGGATATTGATTGGCTAATGAATTACCATAATATTTTAAGAGAAGGAACCATTAAGTTCATAACAAATATTGAGGATGAAGATTTGTCATTAGATTATACTTTTGGTACTAGACAAGTAAAGGGTTATTTTGTAATAGGCAGGTTGATGACAGAACTATCTCAACATTTAGGACAAGTATCTTATATAAGAGGAATGATTAGAGGCCTTGATAAATGAAAATATCTAAAGTTCAAATTGATGTTATAGAGCGAGATACTGGACTCCTAAAAGTTAAAGACGAAAGGTCAGGTATAGGAGGGAAAATAACTCAAGGAGTATTAAGATTATTTACTGATGAAGGTATAGAAGGAAATGCATTTATTGCTGATCAAGCACAGCCTTCAGATCAAAGAATAACAGTAATAGATCAGATTTTAAGACCTAAAATAATGAACATGGATATAACTCACAGAGAGTGGTTGTGGTCGGAATTAGAAAGTATTCCAGGTGAGAATATTTACCAATCTTGGTCAGCTATTGATGTTGCACTTTGGGATCTAGAAGGTAAGCGATTAAATAAGCCTATATATTCTTTATTAGGTGGTAAAAATGATGAAATAGAACTTTATGCAACCTATCCTCCAAGGCACGATAATCCAGCCGGATTTATTAGAGAGGCAGAACAATTACTTGAAGAAGGATTTTCTGCATACAAAATACATCCTGGAAATTTAGATGTCGGTGATGCAATAAAGGTTATTGATGGTGTTAGAGAATCTGTTGGGGATAAAATGACCTTAATGTTTGATAGAAATCACGGATATAATCTTGATCAAGCATTAACAGTTGGTCAGGCTTTAGATTCAAATAATTTTTATTGGTTTGAAGATCCAATAAATCCAAAGAACATTAAAGATATTAAGATACTACATGATAAGTTAAATACACCTATTAATATGAGCGATTCTCCTGATTTCTTAATAAAAGAGGCAGCAAAATTTTTAGGAAATGATCTTATAGGTATGGTTAGAGGAACTGTTAGAAAATTAGGTATAACAGGATTAAAAAAATTATCTGCGATGGCAGATGCTTTTGGAATTAATTGTGAAATTGGCTTAGCAGGTAATTCTCTAATGAATGCTGCTAATCTACATGTGATAGCTTCTGTTAATAATAATTCATTTTATGAATATTGGAGACCAGAACATATACATCAATGGGGCGTTGAAAATGAAATTAAAATTAACTCTAATGGTAAATTAAATCTTCCACAAAAGTCAGGCCTAGGTATATGCCTTGATGAAGATTGGATTGATTTTCATAAAATCAGATCATTATAATAAATACAACTCAAGGATTAGCATTCTTCTAAAAATTCATAAAGAAACAGAAAAAGCATACTATGAATAATCTTAATAGTATAATTAAGATAATATGAAAGTATTTTCAGGTTTAATAATATTTTTAATAATTGTAATTTTAGTCTTGAACTTCACTGTAGATTTCTATAATAGATCTCAAGGTTTAGTTAACTGATATTATTGATACTAATTAGTAATGTGGGTTCAAAATTATGTGCGGAATAGTCGGATATATTAGTAATCATTGTGTTAAATCAGACCTAATTAAAGGCTTAAAAAAATTAGAATATCGTGGATATGATAGTGTTGGTATAGCCTTATTTGATGTTAATCAAAATATAAAAGTACTAAAAAACTCTGGGCAAATCAAAGACTTTATTTCAAAATACAAGAATGATACTTCAGATGGCCATTTAGGTATTGGTCATACAAGATGGGCTACTCACGGAGTCCCTTCAGATAATAATTCGCATCCAATTTTTGACCAAAATGAAACTATAGCACTTGTTCATAATGGGATAATAGAAAATTATTTAGATATAAAAAAAGAACTTATCGATGAGGGATTTAAATTTAAAACAGATACTGACACAGAGTGTATATCTAATTTAATTAGTTATTATAAAAATAAAAATAAAGATACATTAAGATCTATAAAACTTACTTTTCAAAAAATTAAAGGTCACGCAGTTGTTGCAATTATCAGTAAGGAAGATCCAGGTAAAATTTTTGGCTTTAAGAAAGGATTAGCTGGCTCATTAAGAATTGGTTTGAGTAGTAATAAAATTTCCATAGCTAGTGATCTCGAAACTATAAAATCTACATCAGAAAAATATATCTCTATAGATAACAAAGAGATATTTGTAGCAACATTAGAAGATGTATTAGTTATTAGTAAAGATAAAAAAATTGAAAAAGAATGGATTTCTATTGATGAAAAATCTGAAACTATATCAAAAAATAATTTTGACTTTTTTATTGAAAAAGAAATTCATGAACAGCCCGAAGTTTTCTTAAGTAATTTTCAAAATAGGGTAAACTTTAGCTCAAAGGAAATAGATTTCTCAAAAGAATTAAAAGGTTTAAATTTAGATGAAATTAAAAGAATTAATCTTTTTGGAATGGGAACAAGTTATTACGCGTGTTTATTGGCATCCTATTGGCTAGAACAAATTTCTAAAATTCCTACACAATGTCATAATGCCTCTGAATTTACTTATAGAAATCCTTTAGTAGAAGAAAATACATTAGCCATATCTGTTTCTCAATCCGGAGAAACAGCAGATACTTTATCAGCTGCAAATTTAATAAAAGAAATGAAAATTCCTCAAATTGCTATAACAAATACTAATAACTCTGAGCTAGAAAAAGTTACAAAAAATTGTATTAATATAGGAGCGAAAACAGAGATAGGTGTTGCATCAACAAAGACTTTTACAGCTACACTGGAAATATTTTTATTATTTGCTATGTATCTTGCTCAAAAAAGAAATCCTGGTTATCCAAAAACAAAAATATTTCAAGAACTTAAAAGCATGCCATCTCAGATTGAAAGAATTTTAGATAATACTAAACATATTGTAGACTTGGCAAAACTCTATTCTAAATATGATAATTTTTTATTTTTGGGTAGAGGTTATAATTATCCTGTTGCTATGGAAGCTGCCTTGAAATTAAAAGAACTTAGTTATGTTCACGCAGAAGGTTATCCAGCAGGCGAAATGAAGCATGGCCCAATATCATTAATTGATTCCAAAATGCCAGTGTTTTGTATAATTACTGAAGGAAGTCATAGGGATAAAATGATTTCAAATATTAGGGAAGTAAAATCTCGAAATGGTAAAGTTATAGTATTAACAAATTGTTCGGAAAAATTAGATAAATCATGGTATGATGATATTATAATTTTTGAGAAAACAGAAGATTTATTATCACCATTTTTATCTTCAGTTAGTATACAGATTTTCGCTGTAAATTTAGCTTTAGCACGAAACCTAGATATAGATAAGCCAAGAAACTTAGCAAAATCAGTGACCGTTGAGTAGCTTAATATATTATAATTTAAATATGTTGAAATTTAAAAACTCCAGCTTGATCAATTCTTTATCCCTAATTTTTGTTGGATTGTGGGGGTATATTGAAGTCACATCCCCAACTGCACTTATACCTGTAATTTTTGGTATTGGAATATTAGTTGCTTACTACCTAAGCATTAAAATTCCAGAGAAAAAAAAGATTTTTGTTCATGTCGTTTTATTACTCACCATATTAATATTTTTTTCATTGATTAGTACTAGGCTATCTAAATCAATTGATGCCGGTGACTTGAGTTTACTTAGAGTAATTATAATGCTTTCAACTTCCTTGATAGCTTTATTATCTTATACAAAAATTTTTATAGATAATAGAAAATCAAAGAACTAAATTATAAATTCAAAAATCCAAATTATAGCTAAGCCTAATATAAGTGTAAGAGGTATAGATTTAGTTACTAAAGCTACTATAAGGGCCACAATTGCAGCATAAATTTTTGGGTTGTTATCTATTATTAAACTATCATTATCAATAAGCACAGAATTAATTATTATTGGAGTTAGCACTGCAATTGATACATATTGTAAACCTTGTTGAATAAATCTTGGTGATTTCTTAGGCATGAAATTTGAAAGCGGCAGAAACCTAGTTGCATAGGTTATAATTCCAGAAAAAATAATTGCTGTCCAAATCATTGTTTTCTCTCTTTATAATTAGATATAAATATTCCACACATAATTGCTATTATTGCAGAAACTATAATCCATAAATTCCATGGTAAGTCTTTTAAAATTATTGAAAATATAGCACTAATAGCAAAAACTAATAATTTAGGTTTGTCTTTAATTGATACGGCTACAATTGCTATAAATGATAACGGTATAGCAAATTCTAAATTAAGTGACTCAGGAATAAAATGTCCTATAAAAATTCCTAAAAAAGTAGATATTTGCCAAGAAGTCCATAAAGTAATTCCGCTACCTAAAAGATGGTAATGCATATTTTTACTTTCCGTCTTTTCCGAAAATCTCTTATAGGAGATTGCATATGCTTCATCAGTAATTAAGTAAGCTAATAATATTCTCCATTTAAGGGATAATTTTTTTAAGTATTCAGATAGAGAGATACCATATAAAATATGTCTTAAATTCACGACTCCTACTGTACCTATAATTATAAATCCAGGTGTTAATGTTGAAATGAGTTGAGCAAAAACAATTTGACTAACACCTGCAAAAACTATTGATGAAAGTAAGAAAGTTTGAAGATTAGTTAGTCCGCATTCGATACCCAAAATTCCAAATGCTATGCCAAAAGGAAAAACTCCTATTTGTAAAGGAAACTCTTGTATGCAGCCATTCTTAAATTCTGAAATTTTAGACATAATTAAAATAATACTATCAGATATATATATAATTTATGGTTACTTAGAAATATATATAATTAATAATATAACTTAAGGACTTTGAAACACATTGAAAGAAAAAAGAAAAATTCAGCTCCCACCAGGATGGCTAGAAAATCTAAGCCATGAATTTCAAAAAAAATATATGTTTGAAATAAAAAACTTTCTGACTAGTCAATATGCATTAGGTAAAACAATATATCCCGAAAAGTCCAAAATTTTTAATGCATTCAATTATTGTGATTTCAAGGATGTTAAAGTTGTTATACTTGGCCAAGATCCATACCATGGACCCAATCAAGCCCATGGCTTAAGTTTTTCAGTTTTAGATAATGTCTCACCGCCACCTTCATTAGTTAATATATATAAAGAGTTAGAAGAAGATATTGGAAATAAAGTTAATTTTAATAATGGGAATTTAGAACATTGGGCAAAACAAGGGGTTTTTCTACTAAATACAACTTTGACAGTAGAAAAGAATAAGCCTTTATCACATAGTAAAATTGGCTGGAATAATTTTACAGATGAGGTAATAAAAAAAATAAATATTTATAGAGAAAATATAGTTTTTATTTTGTGGGGAAGTCACGCTCATTCAAAGGCATTACTTATAGATAGTGATAAACATCTAATACTTAAGTCTGCTCATCCTTCACCCTTATCTGCTTATAGAGGCTTTTTTGGCAGTAAGCCTTTTTCACAAACTAATAAATACTTAATAAAAAATAATAAAAAACCAATTAGCTGGTTTTAGAATTCCTTATTTTCTTTTGATACATTAATATTGCTCCAAATAAAATAATTATGAAGCTTGTAGATCCTACAAAAGTGAAAGCAAATGGAATAGAAATTTTTTCAGCAATTGAACCAAGTAATAAAGAGCCAATAGCAGCAGATCCCCAACTTAATTGATTTATACTCATCATTCTTCCTCTATATTCTTCTTTCACATTTGATTGCACAATTGTTGAACCCATAGTATTAAAAATTACCTTTGAAAAAGATATTATTGCAAATATTATATATATATTATTTATTCCAAAACTANAACCTATAAGATAAAGGCATACAGAGGAGACTAATCCAAAGATAAAATATGATAAAAATTGGTTGAGTTTTTGNCCAAAAAAAATAAGAAAAGTNGTAGATAACAAGCCAGANATACCGCCGACCAAAAGTATTCTTCCATAGGTATCTGAATTTCCAAAAAGTAACTCTGTAGTTACAGCGGGTATTAATACATCATATGAGCCTGATGTTANACCAACAAAAAATCCNACAATAGTAATAATTAAAAGTATAGGAGTTCTAGAAAGATACTTAAAACCAGATAATAAATCTCCAATAAAATTTTCATTATTTTGATTAGTTGGCTGATGCAGATATTTATTCATTTTATTTAATGTTAGAAAAGTTAAGAAATATGAAAAACCAATAATGAAAAACAAACCTTCTAGTCCGATTAATTCAACTATTGGATGAAAAATAGATCCTCCAATAATTGCAGATACACCAAAAACTATTGAGTACATGGAAATGCCTACAGCTAAATATTTTTTAGAAACTAATTTTGCGATCATAGACGATCTTGAAGGAATATCAATAGCTAAAAGTATTCCTGTGATTATTGAAATAACAATTAGTATTGGTGGGTTTATTACATTTATATATATTAGAAAACCAGTAAGTAAAGTNATCAAACAAAATAGTAGTCTTGTAATTCTTATTATATTAAGCCTGTTATATTTATCCGCTAANACTCCNCCAAAAAAACTAAGGAGCAAGACTGGTGTAAGATTTGCGGTAGAAATTAAACCTAATAATATTTCTGAGTCACTCATTAATCTCATTAGCCAAAGTCTTCCATAAATTAAAGCCCACATTCCAATATTAGAAAAAAATGCNGCAATCCAAAATAACCTATATTCTTTATATAGAAATAGTTTTATAAAGGGAAANCTTAGGATATTTTGGAAATTTANCATCGTTAATATTATAGGTTTATAATAACTATATTCTAAAATTAACAAAATAAATATTGCTTAGGAAAAAAATATATGGAAAATAATCAATTAGTAGAAAGATTAAAAAATTGCTACACAGGTGCAATTTATGATGTCTTAAGGGAAAGGGGTATAAAGAATACTATATTGCCTCATAGTATAAAATCTATAGACCCTTCAAAAAAGTTAGCTGGTGTAATATGGACATGCAGCGGAGANATTGATGAAACATTAGATAAAGATGCTTCAATGCTAAGTTGGACAAACATGCTTAGTNAGGCTCCATCAAACTCAGTTGTNATATGTCAACCCAATGATGGAACTATAGCTCATATGGGAGAGTTGTCNGCAGAAACATTAAAGTATAAAGGTGTNAANGGATATATTGTTGATGGTGGATGCCGAGATGTAGATTTTATATTAAATTTAGAATTTCCTGTATTTTGTAAATATTTNACNCCTTCNGATGTTGTTGAAAGNTGGAAGATATCTACATTGGGNGAAACAATAAATATNGGTGGAGTANATATAAAATCTGGNGATTTTGTNNTNGGTGACATAGANGGAGTAATTATTATNCCAAAAGAAATAGCAAATGAAGTTATTANNGAAACAGAGGAATATATTAATACNGANAGTGCACTTAGAAAAGAAATACTNTCAGGAGTAGATCCNAAAGAAGCTTANNTAAAATATAGAGTNTTTTAATGAAAATNATTGATGCTCATCCNCATATATATTCAAATNATTTAGTNAAATATCCNTCAATTTCAGATCCATGGAATCCNGGAGAACCAGCTACTGCTGAAGATCTATTANCTANGATGAAAAAAAATAATATNCAGAAGGCTGTATTTATACAAACTGGTACTTATTATGGTTTTGATAATAAATACATAATGGACTCATCAAAGAAATTTTCTGAATGGGCAACAGGAGTTGTAACTCTAAGTCCAGATGATAAAACTAGTACAGATATTCTCGAAAATGCAGTAAAGAATTTNAATGTAAAAGGATTAAGAGGAATACCTAATAAAANTNGNAAACTAAGAGANTCTAATGTGATAAATCTNTGGCGTAAAGCAGAANCTTTAGAGATAACAGTCAATTGTATGGTGATGGATGATCTTGATCTTGTAAATGAAATAATTTATTTAGCAAATAAATTTAGCACACTAAGAATTGTTATTGATCATTGTCTAATGCTTAATACTTTTAGGAAAACTGAAAATACACTTAATGAATTAAAAAAATTGTCAAAGTTACCCAATATTTATGCTAAATTAACTTCTGGTACACATGGATCTCCAAGAATTTTTCCTCATGAAGATATGCATGATCCCTTAAAAAAAGTAATAGATTTTTTTTCGCCTGAAAGATGCTTATGGGGCTCTAATTTTCCAAATAAATTGTGGTCAAAAGGAACAACGTATAAAGAAAATTTAAGCTTGTTTACTGAGGAATTAGGTCTTTCAAATTATGAAAAAAATTCTATACTATATAAAACATCTAAATCATTATGGTTTTAATTAATAAAGAAAAAATAATATACGTTATAATCTTTTTATTACCCCTATTTAATATCCATTTTGTAAGCGCTCATCAACCTTTTGAGATAATTCCAGATCAAATTAATGAAACATCAATTGATCTTTCAGATGCAACAGTTTCTCATGCTTTTTATGGAGAATTTTCTTCAAAAAATCAGGAAGTAATATTTAATTTAGATAACTTGAATGGTAATCCTTTAGACATAAGTATATTAATTCCTGATAAAAATCCAGAAAACTTAAGTTCAGAAGATCTTTTTCCGATAATTCATTTAATTGCTGATTCAACTGAGCAGTCATTTTTGCCTGATATAAGAAGTGATTTTTATGAACCTTTTAGTCGGATGAACTTGATTAGAATATTTGAGTACAAAGAGGATAAATTTGTTAATAATAATGCCGTTGTAAAGATTGTTTCTAAATCTCCAATGCGTTATGTTTTTTCGGTTGGATATAAAGAGATATTTTCAAAAAGATATGCATATGGCGATACAAATCCATTCGATCAAAATAGTCAACAAATATGGTATAAAAAAGGAGATTTATTATCAGATGAACCTAACATTACTCAACAAAATCAATCAGGTAGAGAAATATTTTATGTAATAATATTTCTTTTTATATTAGTTATTTTTTATGGAATATTTTTATTTAGATATCAGATATTTTATAAAAAAAAGAGGTAAAACTTGATAGCAATTGTTCTCTATGATAATCTTGAAAAAAACATTTAGTTTAGGAGTTTAAGTATGGCAAAAATTCTAACAAATACTCAAGTAGAAGAATATAACAAAAATGGTTTTTTAGCTGTTAAAAATGTTTTTACTTCCTCAGAAGTTAAAGACCTGCAAGATGTAACAGATGAATTTGTTGATCGATCAAGAAATTTAAAAGAAAGTAATGATGATTTTGATATAGACTTAAAAGCTGGGCATTCCTCTACTACTCCAAAATTAAGACGAATTATGAGTCCTGATAAGCATCATCCCGTTTATGATCGTGCAAATAAAAATCCTAAATTACTAGATATAATTGAGCAGTTGATAGGACCAAATATTAGGTATCATCATACTAAATTAAATAATAAAGCTCCTGGAGGTGGTGCTCAGGTAGAATGGCATACAGACTGGGGTTTTTATCCTCATACCAATGATGACATTCTTGAAGTGGGAGTTGCAATTGATCCTATGACTTTAGAAAATGGAGCATTGATGGTTGTTCCGGGTTCTCATAAGGGTCCTGCATACGATCATCATGAAAATGGTGTTTTTGTTGGTGCAGTAAATATTTCAGACGTAGATTTAGATTCAGCAGCAAGTATTATTCTTGAAGAAGGAGATATATCATTACATCATGTAAGGGCGTTACATGGATCAGAACCAAATCGTTCTTCAAAATCTAGAAGATTATTATTAATGGGTTACTCGGCTGCTGATGCTTTTCCTATTTCTGGATATGGTGACTGGAATTTGTGGCAGTCTAATATGCTCAGAGGAGTAGGAGGAAATATTCCAAGATTTAATAATGCTCCTGTAAGAATTGCTGAACCTCCACCAGAGGGCAAAAATACAATTTTTCAAATTCAAGAGCAACTTGAAAATAGTCATTTTGACGAAGTTTAAAGGAAAATTTAAATTTTTTTCAGTCCTCTTTAAGTTAGAATTAGTCTATGTCTATAGCACCAATTAACGGTATAAAAATCTATTATGAAAAATTTGGAAATGGTTCGCCTATAATTTTTATTCATGGCGCTTATGGTGGTATAGATTCTTCTGTTACTCCTAGAAAAAATGACTGGGTTGATAAACTTAAGGGCTCACATACCGTTATTACTTATGATAGACGATCTGCTGGAAGATCTTCCTATCCCGATGAGGTACATTCAATAGATATTTTAGCATCAGATTTAAGTGAATTAATTAATTATCTTGAGTTAAAAAATCCAATTGTAATAGGGTCATCTGCAGGTGGGCTAATAGCCTTAAGATATGCATTTGAATTTCAAAAAAATATCAAAAAATTAATCTTGGTTAATACTAGTTATCGAATGTGGAAAAATCCATCAAGAATTAGAGCTTCACAAGAATTAATAAGGAGACATGAAATTTTAGAAAAATATGGAATAAAAAAAGCTTATGATATTTTAATGAATGAGCCAGCTTTCATAACATTTTATATGTCGCAAGATGATATAGATAAAAAAGTTTCATACTATTCTAAGGAAGAGGCAAAAAAATTATCAAATGAATTATCTATCGAAGATACTATGAAGTACTATATGGGAGAACTAAGAAATCAATTTGCATATGTAGACTTAGACTACGCTTCTAGGCTCAATGAAATAATTGTAGATACTTTAGTTATACATGGTGATGCAGATGTTCAAGTCCCGTATTCTCTTGGAGTTGAATTAGCTAAAGGAATAAAGGGTTCAAAATTTATAACGATCCCTGGAGCAGGTCATGGATTAATGGCTAACAATGAGACCATTAATAATATAAAAGAATTTTGTGGTAATTTAGATGAAAATAATTAAACCGATAGAACAAATTGCAGAAGAGTTTGGAATAGGTAAGGATTCCCTTGAATTTTATGGTAAATATAAGGCCAAAATTCCATTAGAAAATATTAAAAATAATAAATCTAAGTTAATTGTTGTTACGGCTATTACTCCAACACCATTAGGTGAAGGTAAGTCTACTACAGCAATAGGATTGACTCAAGGATTTGGGAAAATAAATAAGAATGTTGCTCTAACTATTAGGCAACCGTCATTAGGTCCTGTTTTTGGGCACAAAGGTGGAGGAACTGGAGGAGGAAAAGCTACAGTAGAGCCCGCAGTGGATATTAATCTTCATTTTAATGGAGATTTTCATGCTATGGAATCTGCTCACAATTTTCTAGCTGCAATGGTTGACAATAGTGTTTACAGAGGTGTTATAAATAATTTTTATCCTGAAAATATTTCATGGAGGCGAGTTACAGATGCTGAGGATAGATCATTAAGATCAATTGTTTCTGGTGTAGGAGGCTCAGCAAATGCACCTGTTCGTACTACAGGTTTTGATATATCGGCAGCATCAGAAATAATGGCTATACTAGCATTAACTGATTCTTATAAAGATCTTAGAGAAAGATTAGATAATATTGTAGTTGGCTGGAAAAAAGATAAAACTCCAGTCTTAGCTAAGGATATAAATGCAGTTGGTTCTATGATGGCTTTATTGCGCGATGCTATTAAGCCAAACCTTGCACAAACAGTGGAAGGTCAGCCAGCAATTGTTCATATGGGTCCATTTGGAAATATAGCTCATGGGTGCTCATCAATTTTGGCTGATCAACTTGCTTCATCATTTGCAGATTATGTTATTACAGAGGCAGGTTTTGGTGCTGATTTGGGGTTTGAAAAATTTATGGATATAAAGGTTAGGCAAGGTGGGCCAGAACCTTTTTGCGCTGTTATTGTTTGTACAATTCGAGGCTTAAAATGGCATGGCGGAGTAGAAATAAAAAATCTTAATCAAAAAAATAATGATGCAATAATAAAGGGATCTGAAAATCTAATTAATGCTATGAGAATTGTTTCAAAGTATGGTTTGAAACACGTTGTAGCTATAAATATTTTTCCTGAGGACTCAAAAGAAGAAATTAATTTAGTTAAAAAAATCTGTAAGGAAAATAATTCTGTTGGTATTGAATCCAATGGATTTTCTGAAGGTGGGGAGGGAATGATAGAGTTAGCAGAATACATATCCGATTTACAAGTTGATAAAAAAGGAGTCAAGTTACTATATGAAGATTCTATAAGCTCAGTTAGTAAAGTAGAAAAATTAGCAAAAGAGATTTACTCTGCATCAAATATTGATTGGGGACCAAGAACTAGAACTACACTTAAGTTATTTGAATCTCAGAACTGGAACTTTCCTATTTGTATGGCTAAAACACATCTTTCAGTATCAGCAAATCCAAAACTTCGTGGAGCTCCTACTGGACACACGCTGCCAATTAAAGAAGTTAAAGTTCTGGGTGGTGCTAAACAAATAGTAACTTTAGCTGGTGATATCATAACATTACCTGGGCTACCTAGTTCCCCCAATGCTTTTGATATTGATTTAAACGATGAAGGAGAGATAATAAATATATTATCTACTTAGGTTTTAGGAATAAAAAAATGTTAAATGAAGAATCAAAATTATTACTAGAAAAAAGAGCAAAATTAAATATTCGTCCCATCTCAGAATTATCTTATTCTGATGCTAGAAAGCAATTTAAAAAAATGAATTATATAGCTCACAAAGATTTAGAAAAAATCGATTTAGTTAGCGTAAAAGACAAAAAAATATTTATAAATAATACAGAAATAAATATTAGAATATTTACTGATAAAGAAAATTCTATACAACCTTTATTAGTAAATTTTCATGGTGGTGGATGGTTTCAAGGCGACCTAGATACTGATGACGATATGTGTAGATATATATCAAAAAATTCTGGATTTAAGGTTGTATCAGTTGATTATAGATTGGCACCAGAAAATAGATTTCCAGATGGGTTAAATGATTGCTATGAGGCTGTAAAATACATTCATAAGTACCATCAAGAATTTCAAATAAATCCTGAAAACATATCACTTTGTGGTACTTCAGCAGGAGGTAATTTAGCAGCAGCGGTATCATTAAAGTTTAGAAATATTCAAGAGATAAATCTAAAAAAGCAAATATTATTTACACCAGTGTTAGACTATGACTTTAATACAGCTTCATACCAGAAATATGAGACGGGTTATGGATTAGAAAAAGCAAACATGCTTTTCTTTTGGGAACAATATTTAGGGATGTCACCACAGAATTATCCTTTAGACAGGCATAAATATTTTGCTCCTCTTAGAGATGATGATGATAAGGATATTCCTAAAACATACATTATTACAGCCGGTTGCGATGTTTTGAAAACAGAGGCTGAGCTTTATCACAAAAAAATTAGTAATAAATCTGATTCAATACTGGAAAACTATGATGGGGCTATTCATGGTTTCAATACTTCTATAGGTGTAATTTCTGATGCAGAGACTTGTTTGAAAAAAGTAGTCAAATTTTTGATAAATACCTAGAAATTAATTCATATCAATATTATAGTAGTTATATGAAACAAAGTTTTAAGATAATAGATTTCCATGCACATTTTCCTGTTAAGACAGATTTCAGTGGTAGACAAATAAAAATAGAAGAACCTCCAAATGAAAATATATCTCATGAAAGAAAAGTAGAATCAGAAAAGATAAATAAAGCATATGCAGAAAAGTTAAGATCTGAATGGAGGCTATCTCATGGGTTTGAAAAGCCTATTTCAGAAAAATTATCAGATGAAGTATTAGCAAAAATGTGGAAGAAAGAGGTTGATAAACATAATATAGAAAAAATTATTTTTCTAACAGGAGGAGGAAACGAAAGATTATCAAAAGTTGTTTCGATGTTCCCAGACAAATTTATTGGATTTGCACATCATAATCCACATGAGATAGGGGCAGATGTATTACTAAGAAAAGCTGTTAATCAACAATCACTTAAGGGATATAAAATAATAGCTCCCGCTCTTGATAAGCCAATTAATGACTATTCAGCATACAAAACATGGGAAGCGGCAGCTGAATTAGACATACCAATACTCATTCATTTTGGAACTCTTGGTGGAGGTGGAGGAATTGCTGAACATGTAAATATGTCTCCATTAATATTACATGATGTTGCAAAAGATTTTGCTTCTGTTCAATTTGTAATACCACATCTTGGTTGCGGTTATCCAAGAGAGTTATTACAACTTATGTGGGCTTGCCCTAATGTGCATGTTGATACATCTGGATCCAATCAATGGATAAGATGGATGCCAGAAGAAATGAGTGTACAGTCATTGTTAAAAAAATTTATCGAAACAGCAGGACCAGAACGAATAGTTTTTGGAACCGATTCTAATTGGTTTCCTAGAGGTTTTTCCGAAAGATATTTTTTAGATCAAGTTAGAGATCTAAGAGACTTAAATGTTCCCGAAAGATATCTAGATTTGATATTTTACGAAAATTCAAAAAAATTACTTAAGTTATAAGAGTTGCTATGAAAGTCAACTTTAACCTAATTGCTCATAGAGGTTTTTCTGAAATTGCTCCAGAAAACACTATCCCTTCGTTTGACCTAGCTTTGGATAATGGGTTTATAAGTATAGAATTTGATGTCCAATTGACAAAAGATAAAATGCCAGTAGTAATTCATGATGATGATACATTTAGGACAACAGGATATAAAAGAATAATTAAACAAGCCAAATATTCTGAAATAAGTGAAATCCAAGCAAAAAACAATTTTAATTTAAAAGAAAACGTTTACGATATTCCATTATTAAGTGATCTATTAATTAGATATAAAAATAAATCAGATATGCATTTAGAATTGAAATCAAATGAAAAAGAATTGTCAAAAATAGTATTAGGTGAGCTAATAAAAAATGGTTATGATTATGAGAATTCAAAATTATTTAAAAAAGGCGGTATTACGATAAGTAGCTTTAATTTGAATCAGTTAATTAATATGAGAAGACTTAATTCAAAGATAAGAACTGCTTGGTTAGTGGATAAACTTACACATAATAATATAAAAATTTCAAATGAAGAAGGTATTAATATGATTTGTCCAAAAGCTGAATTTTCCAAAGAAGATATGGTCTCAATAGCTAGATCAAAAAACTTGGAAATTAGAAATTGGGGTGTAAAAAATAAAGAAGATTTAGTACAAGCTTATAATTCTGGTAGCTCTGGAACAACTGTAGATTGGCCTGAGACTGCAAAAAATATAATTAATGATATTGAAAATTAAATATGAGTAAAAAATTTATTGCTATATATAATGCTAACGGCGGAATACTTGGCGAAATTCGATATTTCCTAGGTAAAATATTTAAAGATAAGCATTGTGAACTATGTGATATTACTCATATACTTGCATGGAAAAAGAAATCTTGGAAAGAATTTGAAAAGTTATTAGGATGCGACTTGCAGGTTTTACATCTTAATGATCAGAGTTCTACAATGAAAAAAATTACCAATAATAAAACACCATGTATATTAGTAAAAAAAGAAAACTCGTATGAAATATTAATTACTTATCAAGATTTAGCTTCCTGTGGTTCAAGTGTAAGTAAATTTATTAAGTTATTTAATTCTAAGAAGGAGAATTATTTTGTCTAAGATTTTTTTGATCGGAGGCAATAGAGGATTGGGTAAAAGTATATTATCCGAATCAATGAATCATGATTATAAAATTATTTCCATGAGTAGAACTAATAAAAATAATGATCAAATAAGTGATATAACTTACATTCAGGGAGATGCAACATCGAAGATAGATATTGAAAAAAATATTGAAAATTCATCAGTAGTAATTAATAGTATTAATGTTATGAGAAAAAACATATTTCCTTGGTCAAAATTAACAAACTCGAAAACAAGCATATCTGAAAGTGCTAAAAATTTAGTAGAGGTTTGTAATCAAAAAAAAATATCAAGAATAATAGTTATTTCAGCATGGGGTGCAAATGAAACAAGGAAAGAATTAAAGTTTGGTTTTAGATCACTAATTAAGTATTCTAATCTAAGATATCCATATAAAGATCATGAAAAACAAGAGAAAATAATTCAAAATTCAGGATTGAATTGGACAATAATAAGGCCTGTAGCATTAACAAATTTTGGTTTTACTGAAAAAGTGAAAATTTATAATAAATCCCATCCAAAATTTAGATTAATTATTAGCAGAAAAAGTCTTGCAAGGTTTATTTTTAAAATAATTAATGATAAAAATTTCTTTAAGAGAAGTATTGTAGTATCAAATTAAGATTTGTTTAGTTAGAGGTAAAATAATTATGATAGTCGATAGTTTGTTTAGGTATCCAATAAAATCTTTGCCCGGTGAAAAGAAAACATCTATAAGAGTAAATAATTTCGGAAGAATTCATGGAGATAGAATTGCAGCTTTCAGGATAGGAGATAATTTAACCTATAATGGGGAATGGTTTCCAAAAAATAATTATTTATCACTCATGCATGCACCTGAATTAATTAGAATAAAGTGTACTTTTAATTCTAAATTAACTTCTGTATATTTTGAAGATGAAAAATTAAGTATTAATATAAATGATAATGAAGAAATGAAAATTTATATAAGTAAATTTTTAAATGATGCTACTCTAAGGAAAGGTATATCTTATTTCGTATCTTCAAAATTATCAAATTCTTTTCATGATTCTGAAGAAGGATACTTAAGCCTTCACTCGAAGGAAAGTATAGATAAAGTATCTAAAATTGCTGGTTCCTTAGATCCAAAGATATTCAGAAGTAATATAGTTATTGATAATTGTGATTTTTTTGAAGAATTTAATTTTGTAGGTAAAAATTTAATTATTGGTAAAATGAAGTTTGAGGTAGTTAAGAAGATTACTAGATGTAATGCAATAAATTGTAACCCTGAAACTGCTCGATATGATAATAATATTTTGAAATTATTACCAATAATTAATCACGTAAGTAATCCTTCATTTGGTATAAAATTAAAACTTATTTCAGAAGGCGGAAGTATTAAAGTTGGAGACAAAATATACCTTGAAAGTTAGCTAAAAAAACTTTCTTTGAAATTATTTGAAATTTTTCTTATTTCTTTTTTCTCCTTAGTATTTTTCTTATTTAGTATACTGATCATCATTCTCATTCTAATATTGCTTTTGATTTTATCTGAATTTTTTTCTATAAAATCCCAAAAGAGTGCATCCCACACATTTGACCACTGTTCTTTTTTGTAGTTACTCATTTTTATTATGTAATTACTTGAACTAATATAAGGTTTTGTTGACATCAAACCCCCATCAGCGTATTGACTCATTCCAAAAACATTTGGCACCATTACCCAAGGATAAGCATCAATATACATTTCACTAAACCACTTATAAATCTCAACAGGATTTATTTCTAAAAGTAACATAATATTTCCTAAAATCATTAATCTTTCTATGTGATGAACATAAGAAAATTCAAGTGATTTTTTTATAGAATCATCTACAGGTAATATTCCTGTAGTTCCATCATAAAGTTTTTCACTTAATTTATTCTTAGCTTCCCAATAATTACTACTGATTTGTTTTTCTCCTTGATAGAGGTATATGCCCTTAATAAATTCTCTCCAGCCTAATATTTGTCTTATAAAGCCCTCAAGTGAGTTTATTGGAACATTGTTGTTTTTACTAAAATCTATTGCCTTAGAAATTACATCATTAGGAGTTAGTAATCCTATATTAAGAGATGAGGAAATATTACTATGAAATAAAAAAGTATTATTATCAATAATTGCATCTTGATAATTTCCAAAATTTAAGAATTTTTCTTCTAGAAAATTCTCTAAGTTTTCATTAGCTTGTTTGTGGGAGATAGCGAAATTAAATGAATTAATTTCTCCTATATTATTTTTATATTTATTATTAATAATTTNTTTTGAAAAATTCAAAACTTGNTNATCGTATGCGAATTTAATATTTNTTGGNANTAAAATTTTTTTAGGTANNNNTTTTCTGTTTTCAGNATCGAATGTCCATTTATTTCCAATAGGTAAATTTTTATTATCAACTAATATNTTATGCTTTATCCTTANTTTTTTNTAAAAATTATTCAANAGGAACTTTTTTTTCCCAANNAAATAATNTTCATTATTCTTATTTGATTCAATGAACATNGGAGAATTATAATAAATAATATTACTTTTTANTTTNNTAAATTCTTCCATAATNTNTANNTCTGCAAGTTCACAAGTATGAATTTTATTAAATTTATGANCTTCAATAGTCATAAATTTTTNATANTTATCNTCTTCAANTATTGAAANANNATATCCTTCATCNTTCANGTGTTTNTAAAAATAATTTATGCTTAGGTAATGAAGTAATAATTTTTGCTTATGAAAATTAAAATATTTTTTTGAAAAAAAATTAGGATGTTTTAATAAATATATTTTCCTATCTTTTTTAATAGATGGATTATTATAAAAAAGTTGATTTGGTAATATTAAAGTTACTTCCATATTTATACACTGTTTTCTTATAATTTCAACATTAAGTCATCAATATTATCTATCGGTAAATCACAAACATAATTTTTGCAAATATATATTTTTGTTTGTTTATCGTTATTTCTNCCNATACTAATAGGAAGNTTANTTATGAAATCGTTTTCTTCTTGNGAGACTAATATNNNNGTNGGNAGTAACTTTNNTTGAATATAATCTTTTGNTTGATTATAGAANTNGCTTTTTCNATCACCAGAAATAAANATTTCTATATTTTCTTCATTAATCAAATAAAATANATTAAACCAATTAGGTACTTCTANTGGATGNTTTGATAATAATTCTGANGCNNTATTNAAACTTTNTATAGCTATNTCTAAATATTGTTTTTTNCCNGTATATTTAAATGNTNTATAGCAATTANTTGATGCGATAGCCGCNGAATTAGGTATCATTGGATCAAATAAATTATGGGTTCTTATNANAAGTTCATCANTTAATTCGTTATCGAAAAAAAGNTNTTTTTCTNNGTCCCAAAATTTTTTCAAAGTTATAGAGTTAAATTTANANGCTAGTATCANCCATTTAGANATTTGAGATGAATTATATAAATCAAATAATGATTTTGTGAAATATGAATAATCTTCTAAAAAGCCTTTATTNNTATTTTGNGTATGNTAAAGGTTATTATNCTTTGAAANATTATCTAAAATTGAATTTGCAGTTTTTATTGCNTGNTTAAGNTANTNTTTATTTTNAGTTANATTATATGAATCACAAAGGCCTGAAATGACTAANGAATTCCANGAAGTTATAATTTTTTTATCTGTATTTGGTTTTTCTCTTTTATTTCTTATATTNAGTAAATGATTNTTAATTTTNTCTAAATTATTTGATTTGANTTGATTTNTTTNATTTACATTNAGAATGTTTTTACCATCTAAATCTCCATCTTTTGAAATATTCCAATAATTTTTTATGAAATTAAAATCATCTTTTNCAAGTTGATTATTAAGTTCTTCATAACTCCAAGTATAATATGAGCCTTCAACTCCTCCTGAATCTGCATCTTGACTAGAGTAAAAAAGATCNTTTGNACTTTTCATTTCATTNNTAAGAAAATCNATCAATTTTTCAATTGTATNTATATANAGTTGTTGATGATTTAATTTACATGCTTTTGAAATAGTNGAAAGTANTAATCCATTNTCATATAACATTTTTTCAAAATGTGGNACGATCCATTTTTTATCTGTTGAATATCTTGAGAANCCNCCACCTAGTTGATCAAAAATNCCACCATGAATCATAGANCTTAATGTTATNGATAATAACTTATTTCCATATTCGTTATTATATTTTTTTTCTAGTAACATAAGTGNAAATAATTTAGAAGTTTCAGGAAATTTTGGAAAATCACCGAAGCCACCATTATCAAAATCAAAAGATTGTTTAATTTGANCCTCTATTAATGAGTATAAATTGGAATTATTTATTTTAACAATTTTTTTATCATGAGAAAAATGTCCATTCAAATTTTCAAAAACTAAATTAATATTTTCATCTATACTNTTTCTATGATTTTTATAAAGATCAATAATTTTACCTAAGATTGTATTAAATGCAGGGATATTATGATGATCTTTAGGAGGAAAGTATGTGCCTGCAAAAAAAGGNTTNCCTTCGTAATCCATAAAAATTGATGCTGGCCAACCACCATTTCCNTTTATCATTTGAACTGAGTACATGTAAAGACTATCTATATCGGGTCTTTCCTCTCTATCTACNTTTATAGAAATAAAATTTTCATTNAGTAATTTTGCAGTTTCTTTGTTTTCAAAAGATTCTTTTTCCATTACATGGCACCAATGNCAACTTGAGTAGCCTATGGATAAAAATATAGGNTTGTCTTCTTCTTTTGCTTTTTCAAATGCTTCATCACACCAAGGGAACCAATCAACAGGATTATTTGAATGTTGAAGTAGGTATTCTGATTTTTCTNTTTTTAATCTATTCAAATTAAGTTATATATNGATTTCTATGCTNACAGGGCAATGATCTGAGCCCATTATTTCGGGATGTATANTAGCGCTAAGAAGATTTTTTTCTAAAATTTNAGATATGCAAAAGTAATCAATTCTCCATCCAACATTTCTAAATCTTGCACCACCCATATAACTCCACCAAGTATAGTTGTCACCTTCAGTATTAAAATATCTAAAAGTATCAATAAATCCACCATTCACAATGTTATCAAATCCTCTTCTTTCCTCGATTGTAAATCCAGCATTTCTTTCATTTGATTTTGGGTTTTTCAAGTCAATTTCTTTATGAGCTACATTTAGATCACCGCAAAAAATCACTGGTTTTGAATTTTCTAGATTCTTTAGATATTTTAGGAATTCAACATCCCATTCCTTTTCTCTGTAATCTAATCTTTCTAATTCTCGTTTAGAGTTTGGAGTATAAACATTTACAAGATAAAATTTTTCATATTCTGAAGTTATTACTCTACCTTCTTTATCGTGTTCTTCCATACCTATCCCATTAAAAATGCTTACGGGTTTTTCTTTTGAAAAAACTAATGTGCCTGAGTAACCTTTTTTTTCTGCACTATTCCAAAACTGATTATGGCTAGGCGTTTCAATATGTACCTGATCGGGGTTAGCTTTAGTCTCTTGTATAGAAAATATGTCAGCATCCATATCATTAAAAAAATCCATGAAACCTTTCTTTAGACAGGCTCTAATTCCATTAACATTCCAAGACAATAATTTCATAACTAAGTTATAATCTAATAAATAAATTATGTTAATTCAATAATATTATGGATAAATTTAGAGATAAAACAAGAGATAATTTATATAACAATCTAATTAATTTAGGGATTGATTGTAAATTAGCAAAGAGAAATATAGTCGAAGAAAAACTATTTAATTCGTGGTATCAAAGAAGTTTAGGAATAATAGAAATTAATGAAAATACTCCGATAAAGTATATTAATATTCTTAAAAAAGATGGTGGTAAAGATCACCCACCCAGATGGTGGCATTATTTTGCAGTGCCCTCAGAAAAAATTAGATCTAAGAAAGATCTCCTAGATATTCAAACTACTAGAAAAAAAAATTTTCCTATTTTTGGTAAAGTAAAAGAAATTATTTGGAAGCCTAATAGTTTTGGAAAATCATTAGCTGAAATTTTTACAAATGATAATGAGATTAATAAATTGGCTTTTGAAATAGGAGATATAAGAGTACAAAGTTTACATGATAATTTTTCTGGTTATGCTATAGAAATAGAACCCAAAGGAAGAAAAATTGGATCCAGAGGTAGTTTGAACTTAACAATTAATCATTGGAATACAATAAATAAAATGGCTCATTTATGTCTTAATTCAGATTAAGTAATTTATTTAGGGGAGGTGTTTTATGAAAAATATATATAGTGGCATTTTTTCAATACCTGTGACACCTTTTAATTTAGACCTTTCTATTGATCAAAAATCTTTAGAAAAATGTTTCGAGTTTTTAGTTGATAAAGGTTCTCATGGAATGCTTATACCTGCAAATGTTTCAGAAGTTTCTAAATTAAGTGACAATGAAAAAAAAGCTATTCTTAAGACTGCAACCCAAGTAGTGAAAGAAGAGATACCTATAATCGCTGGAGTATCAGCAAATAATGTTGATAGTATTATTGAGAATGCAAAATATGCAGAAGGTTTAGGAATAGAATCTGTATTAATGACTCCACTTCTGAGCTTCAAGCATGATAGTGAGTTTTATGATTTTTATTCAGAAATCTCACGGTCGACTAATGCAAATATTTGGGTGCAAAATAATAGATCCCCCGATGGTAACCCTATTCCATCTAACATTTTGATTAATATTATCAATGAGATTGATAAGGTAGATTTTCTCAAAGAGGAAACAAATGATTCAGGTCATATGCATCAGTTAATAAAGGATAAATGTGTAAATAAAATTAAATCTATTATGGGGGGTGGTGGAGGTAGAAGAATCATTGATGAATATAGAAGGGGGTCTGATGGTCTAATGCCATCAGGTCATA
>PAXI01000012.1 GCA_002714425.1 Chloroflexota bacterium | reverse complement strand
TTCCATTAACATTCCAAGACAATAATTTCATAACTAAGTTATAATCTAATAAATAAATTATGTTAATTCAATAATATTATGGATAAATTTAGAGATAAAACAAGAGATAATTTATATAACAATCTAATTAATTTAGGGATTGATTGTAAATTAGCAAAGAGAAATATAGTCGAAGAAAAACTATTTAATTCGTGGTATCAAAGAAGTTTAGGAATAATAGAAATTAATGAAAATACTCCGATAAAGTATATTAATATTCTTAAAAAAGATGGTGGTAAAGATCACCCACCCAGATGGTGGCATTATTTTGCAGTGCCCTCAGAAAAAATTAGATCTAAGAAAGATCTCCTAGATATTCAAACTACTAGAAAAAAAAATTTTCCTATTTTTGGTAAAGTAAAAGAAATTATTTGGAAGCCTAATAGTTTTGGAAAATCATTAGCTGAAATTTTTACAAATGATAATGAGATTAATAAATTGGCTTTTGAAATAGGAGATATAAGAGTACAAAGTTTGCATGATAATTTTTCTGGTTATGCTATAGAAATAGAACCCAAAGGAAGAAAAATTGGATCCAGAGGTAGTTTGAACTTAGCAATTAATCATTGGAATACAATAAATAAAATGGCTCATTTGTGTCTTAATTCAGATTAAATAATTTATTTAGGGGGAGGTGTTTTATGAAAAATATATATAGTGGCATTTTTTCAATACCTGTGACACCTTTTAATTTAGACCTTTCTATTGATCAAAAATCTTTAGAAAAATGTTTCGAGTTTTTAGTTGATAAAGGTTCTCATGGAATGCTTATACCTGCAAATGTTTCAGAAGTTTCTAAATTAAGTGACAATGAAAAAAAAGCTATTCTTAAGACTGCAACCCAAGTAGTGAAAGAAGAGATACCTATAATCGCTGGAGTATCAGCAAATAATGTTAATAGTATTATTGAGAATGCAAAATATGCAGAAGGTTTAGGAATTGAATCTGTATTAATGACTCCACTCCTGAGCTTCAAGAATGATAGTGAGTTCTATGATTTTTATTCAGAAATCTCACGTGCGACTAATGTAAATATTTGGGTGCAAAATAATAGGTCTCCTGACGGGAATCCTATTCCGCCTGATATTTTGATTAAGATTATTAATGAGATTGACAAGGTCGATTTTCTTAAAGAGGAAACAAACGACTCAGGTCATATGCATCAGTTAATAAAGGATAAATGTGCAAATAAAATTAAATCTATTATGGGGGGTGGTGGAGGTAGAAGAATCATTGATGAATATAGAAGGGGCTCTGATGGTCTAATGCCATCAGGTCATATGATAGAAGCACACCTAAAACTATGGAATGAATTAAAAATGTCTAAAAACAATCAAATAAATAATGATGCAATTAATACTTGGAACTTAATGTTAGAAAGCCTACTCTTTGAATTAAACTTTAGTTATAGTGCTTATAAGTATTTTTTTTGGAAGAGAGGAATTATAAAAAATTATACTGTGAGATACCCAATTAAGTCTTTTATGGATGATTTTGATTATATTGAAGCCGATAGAATTTTCGATAAAGTTAAGAGTAATTTTTTTTAAATATAATTTCGATTATCTTAATGTAGTATTGAATTAAGTTGAAAAATTGTTACAATAAGTCTTATGAATATAAATAATACTAATAAAAACCTTAACTGCTGTTGCTCTTGTAAAATCATGAGGGTTTCTTCAGTTTAGCCAAAAATTAGTTATAAATTTATTGAATAGGAACCCCAAATTATGTGGGGTTTTTTTTGTGGAAAAATTAAATGGTAAATAGCCTAAACAAATCAAAAAATAGTAGACAGTTAATAATTGGCATTTTCTTAGTTATTCTAGGATTAATGTTTAGTTTTTATGTTTCTTCAATTAATACTTCAGATGCAGCTATATGGCTTGTTGCATGCGCTTTNGGTTTTACTTTGCAGAAATCTAGATTTTGTTTTGCTTCATCATTTAGAGANCTATTTTTATTTGGATCAGGTCAGAATATGAAAGGTATATTGATTGCTTTAGCAGTNTCNTCTATTGGNTTTATAGGAATNNTNANCTGGATACTNCCNAATCCANTACCNGGAGAATTNCCTAGTTCAGCACATGTCCTGCCAGTTGGCTTATCAACGATAATAGCTGGAATAGTATTTGGTGTAGGAATGGTTGTTTCAGGAGGATGTATATCTGGCACAATTTATAGAATAGCTGAAGGATATGTTGCGTCAATTATAACTATGTTAGGTGTAATCATTGGTGCAGTTTTATTGATAGCATCTTGGGACTTTTGGTGGGTAAATTTAATTAGCAAAGAATCAAAAATATTTTTGCCTTCTACATTTTCTTTAGGCTATGGTTTNAGCCTATTAATAACATTAATAGGATTATTTCTAATATATATTTTAGTTTTATTTATTGAATCTAAATCTGGAATTGTTGAGTATAAAGTCAATGAAATTCAAGATAATAATTCTCAAGATCTTAAGTCTAAATTATTAGTTGTTTCCCAATCTTTTTTTGTGAAAAGTTGGTCAATAAAACTTGGGGGTTTATCGGTTGGATTTTTATCTATAGTTTATTTTTTATTTCATTCTCCTCCAGGTGTCACAGGAGAAATAATGAAGTTGTCCTTAAACATATCAAAAGTTATCAATTTGAGTGATGGAGTATTAAGNGGTATAGGTTCATTGAGTGGATGTTTGGGTTCAATTGGTTCTAGTGGAATAATTTCACATACTTTTGTTAGCACGGTGGGTGTATTTTTTGGTGCTTTAATATCAGCTCTATTTTCTAGAGAATTTAAAATTCGTAAACCAAAAGAATTTAAGAGGTATTANCAATCTTTATCTGGAGGTGTCTTGATGGGTTACTCTGCTAGCCTTGGTATTGGATGCACAATTGGTGCGTTTTTCTCAGCAATTCCTTCTCTTTCTCTGTCCGGATGGGTCTTTGGATTTAGTTTACTTTTAGGCTCATTTATTGGCACAAAAATTATAAGGAGATTTGGTTAAGTAATGAATGTATTGAATAAAATAAATTTAGTTAACCTACCAGTTAAAGATCAGATTTTGAAAGTAGATCAAATACTTGAATCTTTTATATTAGATGGGGACAACTTAGAAATTTATACAAATGAAGAAATTTTAATTAAATATCTACCTACAAAAGNATTAAAAAAAAATATTAGTATTAAGATTTCTATGTCTGATGAAACTTGGAAAATAAAATTAATAAAAAAAGGATAATTTATGTCAGAAAATAATGTTGTTTTAGATTTGAGAGGAGAAATTTGTCCCTATCCTATGCTAAAAACTAATGAATATTTGGATAAGAACGTTTCCGTTAAAATTCTCGAAGTCATAACTGATCATTCGCCAGCTTTGTCAACTATACCTCCCCAAGCAATTAAGAGAGGTTACGAGGTTGAAATATCAGAAATTGATTCGAGTGAATGGAAAATTATATTAAGTAAATAATTAAGGAGATTATCATGAAAAAAAATTTAATTTTAACTGTATTTTTATTACTAAGTATTATATCTTGTACGACAGCCGCAGACAAAGATAGTAGCTTAAGTTCTAGGGGATATCATAGTGTGTCTAAACTTGTTTCTTCTGAATGGCTAAATGAAAATTTAGATAATGAAAATATAAAAATTATTGATGTTAGAAGTCAAGATGATTATGAAAAAGGTCATATACCTGGTGCTCAAAGANTGACACCTAGTGAGGCCTTTCAGTGGGAAGATTCGAATGGTNTAAAAGGAATGTTGCCATCTTCAAATCATATTAGTAATGCATTATCATCAATTGGAATCCAACAAGATGATACAGTCATTTTTTATGATTCTATGAGTAATCTTTGGGCTTCAAGAGGATTGTGGGCCTTGGAAGTATACGGNCACGAAGATGTAAGACTTCTTGATGGTTCCTGGAATTATTGGTCTCAAAATGATTATCCTATTTCGACGAANATAGAATCTGTTTCAATTTCGAGTTATAAATTTTCAAAAGAACCAAATAAAGATTTGATAGCTGACTGGGAAGAGATATTAGAATCNGTCGATGATCCTTCTAAGATAGTTTGTGATACCAGAAGTCCAGATGAATACATTGGAAAAGATGTTCGTGCAGATAGAGGTGGTCACATTCCAAATTCATCTAATGTTAATTGGGTTAATGCAGTTAATGATTCAGGAGAATTTTTAGATGCTAAAACCTTAAGGCAAATTTATGAAAATAAAGGAATAAAAACCGATAAAGGAATNTATACCTTATGCCAAACTGCAGTTAGAGCTACCCATACATGGTTTGTTCTATCAGAGCTTTTAGGCTANGAGGATGTAAAAGTATATGATGGCTCTTGGATAGAATGGGGAAATAATCCTAACCTCCCACTAGAAACAAGAGGCTAGTTACATATNATTACATAAAGATTTCAATTAAGAATTGCNTTTTAATATTGCTCGNCCAAGTNTTAAGTTAACAATATTGAATATTATTAACCATCCCANTTNTGTGNGTTATTTAATATAAAAGAACCTCTAAAATTAAAGGTTCTTTTATATATTTATTACTTAATTACTATTTATTACGAATTAAATTTATTCCAATGATTATCGAAACTATTACCCAAATTATCCATCCAAAGAAACCTAGGTCCTCTTGCGCCACAAATGTAGCAGCAACATTTAATATTCCTGCAAGCAATAATCCAAAACTTACAATATTTAATGTTAGATTTGGTTGAAGTTTATTTTTCGCTTCTCTAACTGCTCTTCCAAGTGGAATTAGTCCTGCTCCTAGAATTATACCGGATACTAAATTGGCTTCATGATTTATCATAAACAATAATGTACCATTGCTGGTATCTCCAGCATCATATAATGATATCGCTGCTAATAATAGCATTCCACATGTTAGTTGGATTGCTCCAAATATCATTATTATCATTGAAGCAACTGTCCCAAATACAGGGTTATTGCTATCTTCAATTAAACTCCTAGCAAATATAACATAAGCTATTATAATAAGCATAAAAAATACTAAAGCCACAGCCATAAGTATGCCATTTAATTCATTACTAGCCATGTCTGCTAGAGATGTTGTGTAGTCATTTACTGGATCTGTCCCATAAATAATTACCCAAAAAAGAGTTATTAATATGGGGAGTACCGCTAATGTCCATCCAACAAATTTTTTTGTGCTTTCGTTCATATCAATCTCCTAAATATATTTTTAAAAAGCATTTGATTGATTGTACCATATACTAAGAGATATGAATTTTTCTACTTATAAAGAGATCATAACTGCTATTCCACATAGAGCAACAATTATACTTAATAACTCAANTTTACCAATTTTTTCCTTTAGGAAAATATANCCAAGAATTATTCCAAAAATTGGAGCNCTACTCCCAAAAATTGTTGTTAAGGAACCAGTTGTGTATTCTAATGAAACNAACCATATAATATTTGATAAAAATAATAATATTACTGTTANTAAGAAAAGTTTATATATTTTAAAATCATCTATTATATTTATTTTTTTTATTAATAACTATTGATGCTGTAAACATTACAATCATAGCTGTCAGACTTCTAATAATTGAAGCAGTAAATATATTACTTTCAAATAATGCTTTATCATTAAAAAATACAGCGCTTCCCCATAAAATTCCTGTAAGAATTGCTCCAAAAACTCCTAGTAGATTAATTTTACTTTTAGCAAAAAAACTTTTAATATTTAGTATGAAAATACTAATTATTATTAGGCTAGCACCTATAAAAAATAATATATCAAATGATATAGAATTGACCAGGTAATCATAACTAGATGCAGTTAGTACGTTAACGGCTGCACAAACGGTCAAGGCAATTCCCATAGAAGTTTTTGATAAAGAAAAAATATAGATCATTGTTCCAGTTGAGCTGAGAGTAGCAGCAAGAATAAAATTTATTATTATAGAACTTGAATTACCTGATAGTGTATCTTGCCAATTATAAAGTAAACTAATGATTAATAACATAATCATTATAGAAAATAAACCTTCATAGAAAGGAATAGAGAAGAAATTTCTAGTATTAATTTTCTTTATAAAAATTCCTGCACCCGAAAAAGTTATTGCAGATATTAATGCCCCAAATTGATAGAAATTTTCCATAAAGACTATTCTACATTTGAAATAATTTTTTTGTATCATTATTAGATAATCAAAATAAGATTTCGGGAGAAATTATGAGTTATAAATGTATAAAATGTGATTCTGTAAAATTTGTTGAAGGTAAAATTAGGGCTACTGGTTCAGGCATATCTAGATTTTTAAACTTACAAAATAATCTTTTTATAACCGTTAGCTGTGCTAAATGCGGTTATACTGAATTATATAAACGAAAAACTGGCAAACTAGGTACTGTTGTTGATTTATTTACTAACTAGCATTTCTATATATTAATATTGCTAATACTAATATTGCCCATATAATCATTCTATATTTGAATTTAATCATACTAATTTCCTGGTGACTCTAAAAAAATATTTATACCCATATCGAGGTATTTGTTTCTTTCCTTTTTGGAATTTCTTACCATAAGTTTTATTCCAGATTTATAACATTCGTTCAGTGCATATTCTAAAGCTTTTTCATTTGATATGGAAAGAGGGTGATCTTTATTTGCTTGTCTATCTACTTCTAAATCATTTGGACCCCATGAGACACAATCAACTCCTTTTATAGAAAAATTTTTAATATTTTCTATTGCATTTATTGATTCGATTTGAAGCATAAGAACACCAAATTCATTCCACCATTTCATATATTCATTTCTTACGTCTAAGTCCGCAGGAAAAACAAGATGTTTTTCCTCCACTCCTACTCTAAATTCTCCTCCCCAACTTCTTTTTCCTTCTGGTGGATAATAAAAATTATCAACAGCATCTTTGACTGTAGTTATTTCTTCTGTTTGGGGAATTTCAATTATTGATGGACCTAAGTCCAACAAATTTCCAATTAAATAAGTAATTTTTGAATGTTTGATTCTAAAATGTACGGGTATTGGTAAATCATGTGCATACTCACAAATTTTAGCTAATCTAGATTCTTCAAAAGGGCTATGTTGAGAATCTATAGACATAAAGTCATACTTATCATAAGTTAGTATTTCATCAATTTGATTTATGTCTGCATTCCAAGGAATTCGTACTCCTATAATAATAGAATTATTGCGAATTTTTTCTTTTAAGTTTTTTATTTCGGTCAATCGGTACTCCGCAGATTTATTGTTTACACAATTATAATGTATAATTTATTTTTATGATCATAAGAATAATAATTATATCTTTATTTAGTCTGATTATATTATCATCAGTTAATTTTCTTATTAGGAAAAACAGAGATTCAAAGTATACATCTAAAACTGTTTTCCCATGGATAATATCTACAATAAGTTTATTAGTTCTATTTATTGCATTTATTAACGAATGTAGTTAGTATATTTATTTTTTTTTGTTGCTTTTACTAAGTTCTATATATGAGTATGCAGCACCGGACATTAATATTGTCACAATGAAGAATAAAACTGTTACTGTTAAAGCATTACTCATCTAATTTTCTTTCTAGTGCACTTCCAAGGCTTATAATAGATGGAACCCAAATTCCTACAAATATTGCTTCTAATTTGGCATCATCAGCAAAAAACCAAAGTGCTACAGAAATCAAAAAAGATAAAAATGCAGAAACCATATATAGCCATGTAAAACTAGTAAAATTTTTCATTTTTTCTCCTAGATTAAAATATAAAGTTCTTAAATTTTATACAATAATTATAAAAAATGCTGTTAAGAAATTATTAATTTTATGATTATTTTGTTCGATAATAACTGCGTTGTATGCAGATCTTTCAAAAATTGGGTAATTAGAAGAGATAAAAAAAATGTCTTGAGGTTCATACCAAATGATTTTGAATCGGTTAAAAATAATAAAATAAAAATAAATTTTGAGTTTCCAATTAACACAATAATCTGCATAGACGAAAATAAGGTTTACAAAGGTTCAAGGGCAATATTTCTAACATTATCAAAAACTGGAGGATTTGTAGGCATTATTTCAAAATTGCTTGCAACTAATATTTTTAGCTATTTGCTTCAACCTACATATTTAATTTTCGCGAAAAATAGAGGTAAATTTGCTCGATTTTTTGATGGTTAGAATATATCGTAATGAAAATAAGGAGAATTGAATGACTTCAGAATTTTTAAAAAAAAGATTAACTAGAATTGATTTATTTTTACAGGAAAATTATATAGACACAGGAAAAATTCCCGGAGCTCAAATACTTATAGCAAAGAATGGAAAGATTGAGCATTTTTCTAACCTTGGACTTATTGATGTTGCTAAGGATAAACCCATAGAAAAAGATTCGATATTTCGTATAGCTTCTATGACAAAACCGATAACAAGTGTTGCTTTGATGATGTTATACGAGCAAGGTAAGTTTCAACTCAATGAACCAATTAGCAATTTTATTCCAGAATGGTCTGAACCAAGAGTTTATGATAATGGAAACTATCCCAATATAGAAACTAAACCTGCGAAAAGAGAAATTACATTTCGAGATTTACTTTCCCATCAAGCAGGGTTATCTTATGGACGAGATCAAAGTGATCCGGTAGATTTACTATACCAAAGAGAAATAAAACCAGAGTATTTAGGTCCATTTCGATCTGTTGCTTCTTCATTATTCAGTTCAAAAAATAAGGATAGAAATATAGAGTATAAGCCGAATTTGTCTGATTTTTCCAAAAAATTATCTGAATTTCCTTTATTATATTCTCCTGGGGAGAGATGGAATTACTCTTATTCGACAGATTTATGCGGATACTTAGTTGAAGTTATTTCAGGTAAAAGGTTTGAAAAATATTTGAGTGAAAATATTTTTGGACCTTTAGAAATGAAGGATACTTCTTTTTCTGTTTTAGGTGAAAAAATTACAAGATTTGCATCTTCATATAGAGCAGATATTAGTAATAAATTTTTATTATGGGAAGATAGCGAAAAAAGTAATTTTACCCAAGAACAATATATATGTTTAGGAGGAGCAGGATTAGTATCAACTTCATTAGATTATTTTAACTTTTCTCAAATGTTGCTAGATGGAGGAAAATTTAAGAAAGAAAGATTGCTAAGTAGAAAAACGGTAGAATTTATGACATCTAATCATCTTAGTAAAGGGCAATTTCTATCAGATATGGCATTATCTGGTAAATGGACTGAGACAACTTTTGATGGGGTAGGGTTTGGTTTAGGATTTTCAGTCGTTATGGATACTATTAGTCATCAAGTTCCGGGTTCTAATGGCACTTATGCATGGGGTGGAGCACTTAATACAGCTTTTTGGGTGGATCCTATCGAAAAAATTGTTGTTGTATTTATGACACAATTATATCCCTCGGATAAGTACCCAATTCGTCGTGAATTACAAATATTAGTAAACTCAGCATTAAATATTTAGTATAGTTTAATACTTAAGATTTTCATTTGTAATATTATTATTAGTAATTTTTACATTTGAAGGTCTGCCAGAGAAAAAAAGTAATAATTCTATTGGTTTACCAATAATTTTTGAATCACTATTTAAGTTTTTATTAATTTTTTTCCCATAAAAGCCTTTGGACAATGTCATATTATATTCATCATTAAAAATTACTTCTATATTTTTCAAGTGTTTTAATTTTTTATTCTGAAAAGAAGATAATAATTTTACACATTCCCAAAGTATGTAATTGTCATGATTAACAGTTCGATTTATTCCTAATGGCCTTATAATATCTTCTGTATGAATAACTTCTTCTATTATGTTAAACTTTATTCCCGTAATTCCGAATATAGATCTAACAGGTTTTCTTTTTTTTGATAATCTCTTTATAGCGTCATCTACACCTAAAGATGTCATTCGTTTTTGCCAATTAATCATTGAAGAAGTAATAAGTCTTCGTTCAAAAAAAAGTTCTAATATTAATTTTGGGATTGATTTCCAGCCCAAAGATATAGGTAGTCTGTCAAGTAGCATAACATGATTTACTACTTCACCAACAGACCAACCAGCACACAAACTTTCTTTATTCCATTCGTTCTCAGATAATTCCCTGACTACTGAGATTAAGAAATTTCTTTCATTGTCTATACACGTTTTAAAACTTTTTTTTTCTTTCTTCATACACTTAATTATATCTTCATGGGTAAATAATTTGTTATATTATTCTTTTAAATAATTAATAATTAAAATTAAGGTAAGCTAATGATTCATGAGTTTCGTATATATGATATCAAGCCTGGAGAATTAGAAAAATATTATGATTCTACGGGTGCAATGATAGAAAAGAGATTAGAGTATTCGCCACTAGTTGGATACTTTCATACCGAAATAGGACCTCTAAATAGAGTTTTACATATATGGGAGTATGAAGATCTTAATCATAGATCTAAAATTAGATCTCAAGTGGTTAAAGATGGAATATGGCCTCCACCAAATAGTCCTATTTTAGTTAATCAACAGGTTGATATATTTTTCCCGGCTCCTTTTATGCCTAAGTTTGAGAGAAATCGTAATATTGGTCCAATATTTGAACTCAGACTTTATAAATATCCTCCAGGAACCATACCTTTGGTTATTGATGCTTGGAGTAAAAAAATAGAATCTAGGATGACATTGTGTCCTCCTGTTGGCATATGGTACTCAGAGCTTGGTGGAGTTAATCAGTGGGCACATATGTGGGCTTATGAAAGTTTTGAGCATAGGATTGAAGCAAGAAAACAATTTCAATCCATTGGATGGCCTCCAGATTCATCTGTTTCTCCTGTAAGTATGCAAAATATGATAATGCTGGCAGCAAAGTTTTCACCTATACAATAAGATGTATGGATATAAAATTTTTGAGACTTCATTTGGCTGGGTGGGAATTATTTCAAGCTCCAAAGGGCTAGTAAAATCATGCTTGCCTAAGAAAAATTTTTACGAAGTTATGGAATTTATAAAGATTCAGGAATTTAGGGTAAATAAGACAGAAAAATTAGATGAATTATCTAAAATAGTTATTCAATATTTGGGTGGAATAAAAATCAATTTATCAAATATACAAATAGACTACCATGCGACTGAAAGCTTTATAAACTTTTGGAAAACTTGTAGAAAAATTCCATTTGGAGAAACAAGAAGTTATAAATGGTTGGCACATAATTCAAAAAAACCTAAAGCATATAGATACGCAGGATTATCCATGTCTAGAAATCCTCTCCCATTATTTATTCCATGTCACAGAGTGATTAGTTCAGATGGAAATATAGGTGGCTTTCAAGGGGGAAATATTATGAAAAAGAAATTGATTGATCTGGAAAAAAATAATACTATTTCCTAGATTCTTGCCCAGTTAAAGATTTAATTCTTTCAAAGAAAATACTTGATCCATCTACAAGATGAGGGATCTCTAGTTGAACTGGATTTTCATTACTGTTTTGAGATGCAATTTCTAAAATCACTTTTCGATTACCAGGTGAAAAAGCGCATACATCAAATATTTCTTCAATATTTTTTTCATCATATGATTTATTTCCTGTATCTTTTATTTTGATATGAATATCTTCTAATTCTAATTTATCGAAAGCGGTATCTTGATTAATGTTTTCTTTATTAATATTCCCTACTTGATCATTAATAGTTGGTTTTGGTTCATTGTAGGAATTGAAATTTGTAGTATTCTCTTTTTTCAAAATAGTGCCTTCATTTTTTTCAATTTTATTTAACTCATAAATATTATACTTGTCTACATGTATTGTAAGTTGGTTAAATCTATCTTTTATTACTCCAGTTATAGAGATAAAATTCCCTTTAACCCAAGCTTCAGGATTTTTCTCTAGAATATTTGGCCATACAATTAGCTCAATATTTCCATCAAGAAGAGATAAATCTACAGACAAAAATTTCTCATTATTTTTTTTGAATAATTCTCTTATTTCATTTACTTGTCCAATAATTGCTTTTTTTTGGTTAATCATATCGTTAGTTAAGTCAGATGCATAAACTAAGACATTTTCTGGTTGCGTTTTCATCTCTTTAGAAAAAGGACTTTCTGTCATTTCTATTCCAAGTAATTCTCTTTCCCATAAAACTTTTTCTTGATCATCTGTTTTTGCAATGTTTTCTATGTCAATATTAGCTGTAGGGGTTGGAACTGATTGCCCAAGCATATCAAACATGGATGTTTGACCGCTTTCTTTAAGTTTTGTTTGTGTTTGATTTATGGAAATTATTTTGCTTATCGAATTAAGTATATTTGTTCGATCACCAAAAGCATCAAATGCACCAACTTTTACCAAGCTTTCTAATACTCTTCTATTCATAAATTTCGAATCTATTCTTTTGCATATGTCGTCGAAAGTAAAAAATTTTCCTTCGGAGTCTCTAACTTCTACCATGGATTCTACAGCTATGTTGCCTACATTTTTTACAGCAGAAAGCCCAAATCTAATACAGGTATTACCTTGGCTATTTTTTTCTATTGAAAATTTAGAGTACGAAAAATTTATATCTGGTGGTAAAATATCAATGCCTAGTTTATTAGCTTCTCTCACTGCTTGTCCTACTTTATCCGGGTTACCGATAGAAGAATCGAGGATCGCTGTCATATACTCGGTTGGATAGTTAGACTTAAGATAAGCCGTCCAGTAAGCTATGTAAGCATAAGAAATAGCATGAGCTTTATTAAAGCCGTACCCAGCAAATGGTGTTATTAAGTCAAAAACTTTATTTGCTTGTTCATCTGAATAATTTTTTTCTAGAGCGCCATTAATAAATTTTTCTTTTTCTTTTTCCATAACTTCAGGAATTTTTTTACCCATTGCTTTTCGTAAAATATCTGCTTCGCCAAGTGTATATCCTCCGAAAGCTTGTGCAATTAACATCACTTGATCCTGATAAACTATCACTCCATAAGTAGACTCAAGTAAATCTTTAAGATCTTCATGTGGATATGTGATTTTTGCTTTTCCGTGCTTTGCATCAATGAATGTATCTATTTCATCCATTGGGCCAGGCCTATACAATGCAATCATAGCTGCAATATCGTTTATTGATTTAGGTTTTAACTCTTTTATATTTTTTCTCATTCCTTGAGATTCTAGTTGAAAAATACCAAATGTATTACCCTCACCCAGAATATTGAATGCTTTATCATTATCAAGGGGCAAGGAGTAGACGTTAATTTTTTCTCCAGTATTTTTATGAATTTGATTCACGCATTTATCTATGATTGAAAGGTTAGCCAAACCTAAGAAGTCCATTTTTAGTAACCCTACTTCAGCAACAGGATTCATAGAATATTGAGTTGTTGGGGTAGAATTTTCTTGATTTTTGTCTCTAGTAGATCTTTGCAAAGGTACAAAGTTTGTTAAGGCTTCTTCCGATATAACTATAGCAGCTGCATGGGTACTTGCATGCCTTACGGAGCCTTCAACTCTTTTGGCCATATTATACAAATTTTTTGCATCAACGTTGCCGTCGATTTCAGACTTTAGTTCTTTTGATTCGTTTACAGCTTCTTCTAAGTTAATACCTAAAGTCAAAGGTACCATTTTGGCCATTTTGTCTGAAAGACTTAAGGGTAACCCCATTGCTCTAGCTGTATCCCTGATAGCTGCTTTTGCACCTAAGGTTCCAAAGGTAATAATTTGCGCGACATGATCCCTACCATAATGGTCAATGCAATATTTGATTACTTCTTCTCTTTTATCATCGGCAAAGTCCATGTCTATATCGGGCATTTCTCTTCTTTCAAGGTTAAGAAATCTTTCAAAAAATAAATCATATTTCATTGGATCTATTTGAGTTACTTCTAAGCAATAAAGAACTAAACTTGATGCAGCTGAACCTCTTACAGCAGATAGTATTTTTTTCTCATTTACAAAATTAAAAATATCCCAACAAACTAAAAAATAATCTGCAAAATTTGTTTCTTCGATTATTCCAAGTTCATAATTAAGTCTTTCTATTAATTTGTTTTCGGGGTTTGTATACCTTTTTCTTAATCCTCTATAACTAAGGTCCTTTAAATATTCGAATGAGGACTTATTTTTTGGAGTTGGAAATTTTGGTAGATGATTAAGACCAAATTCAAGATTTAAGTCAACAGATTCTAATATATTAACAGTATTTTCTAATGCTTCAGGAAGATGGTTCCATTCTTCATACATTTCTTCAGTACTTTTTAAGTAATATGAATGATCTTCCATATGGAATCTTTTTGGATCATTTATATTTGAATTTGTTTGTATACAAGTCAATATATCTTGAGCCTCATGTTGATCTTTTGAGACGTAATGAGAGTCATTTGTCACAACCATAGGTATTCCTGTTTTTTTGCTAAACTCTAATAGTTTTTTATTTATTTTCTCTTGATTTGGTACAAAATTATGATTCATGATTTCAAGATAATAATTATCTTTAAAAACATTTGAGTACCATTCAATTGTCTCTAATGCCTCTTCTTCAGAATCTTCAATAATTTTTTTTGCTAATTCTCCTGATGGACATCCAGACAAAACAATAATACCTTCAGAATACTTTGCTAATAAATCTCTATCCATTCTGGGCCTGTAGTAAAAACCATATAAGTGTGATTCTGATGCTAGACTAATTAGATTTTTATATCCAATCTTATTTTGTGCCAAAAGAGTTATATGATAGGGAGATCTTTCACTAGGGTTTCTTTCTTCTTTTTTTTGAAGAGCAACATACCCTTCTAAGCCTATTATAGGTTTTATTCCCTCATTTTTTGATTCCTTATAAAAATCTATTGCAGCATGAAGATTTCCATGATCAGTGATTGCTAAACCAGGTTGCCCCAGCTCTTTTGTTCTTCTAACCATTTCAGGTACTCTACTAAATCCATCTAGTAGAGAAAATTCAGAATGATTATGTAAATGAACAAAATTTTTCAAGCTTATTTTCTTTTTTTAATATCTATTTAGGTAAAATAATGATTAATGAAATTATATTTTATTTTTAATAATATAATTGCTCTTTTTAGTTAAAAAAATACAATTTGGAGTATTTTATAGTTTTTTTATATATACCACTTAGTTTTTAATAAAATTATATAATAGTAATTAATATGAATAATTTAAGCGAAAAAAATAATAATCAAAAAATACTTGTAGTTGATGATGAACATATGTCAGACTTGATGAGGTCAGTCTTGAGAAGGCTAGAAATAGATGGTTTTAAAACTATTGTTGTAGAGCCAAAAGGCAAAATGGGTACAGGTGATGAATATGAAATCCAAACTCTTTTTGCTTTAGAGGAGCATCATCCGGACGCCATACTTCTAGATGTTAGATTTGGAGAGTATGATACTGATAGATTTAAGGGGTTATCAATATTAAAAAAAATAGTTGAAAGAAATAATAAAATACCTGTTTTGATGTTCACTCAGTATGCTCAAGGGCCATATAGAGATACCGCTGTTACAGCAACTTTGAGCGTTGATGCTAATGTGGATTTCATAGATAAATTAGCTAGTCCTGAAGAAGTTGTTCTTCGATTGCGTAGGTTAATTGGTAGTGCCCCTGAGAAAGTTATGATAGGAGATCTTTTCGAAATTGATTCTGATAACTCTGCTGTTTATGCAATTGTTGATGGAAAAAAAGAAATTGTAAAAGATGTTCAGGGAATGAAATTAGAAATATTAAAAGAACTAGCAGCAGCGCTATACAGAAGTGAAGGAGAGTTAGTTCCTTTTTCTAAACTTGAAAGGTTTTCATTTGGAGAAGATTCAAGAGCTTCATTGAGAGTAAGGATAAGAGAACTTAAGATTTCTTTAGGAAAATCTGTAGGAAGAGAATTTAGTGCTAATGAACTAATAATTAATGTTAGAAATAGAGGATATAGGTTGATACATCCAGAATAATTATGAAAATAGATATTTTAGCACTAATAAAAAAAGTTATTATAATTTTCCTTTTTATAGGAGTAATTATGATTATTTCGTCTCCTGTTATAGGAGATGATTTTTCTCCTAATTCTTTGTGGTGGATTGAGCCTATTGCCTATCTAGGAGGTTCTATATTTATTATAGGTTGCATAATTCTTTATCTTGTTAATTATTTTTACGATAAAAAAATTGAAGATAATAAAAATATAAAAAGCTGGAGTAAAGTTACTCAAGATTATTTTGATACTTTTGCTCACGACATGGGTAGGCCTCTCAGAAGAATTTTAGGCAAAGAAAGAGAAGTTAGAGCTGTTATCAATGAGACAGAAAGTAAAGTTCCAAGAATGGTTACGGAGTTAATCGATGAAATTGAACAACAATCACCAAATTTTAGATTAATGATTGAAAATGTAAGAGTTTTGGTAGATCTTGAAAATCCTAATGCTAAACCTTCCACTGAGCCGGTAGAGCCAGCTTCTGTAATTAGAAATATAACTGACAGATATTTTTATGTTGGCAAGGAAAAAGGGGTGGATCTCGTATGGTGGTCTGATCCCAGTGATTTTGGAATAGTTTTTGGAGATGCATCTGCACTAGACCACATAGTTACTAACATAGTTGACAATGCTACTAAATTTGCAAATAAACAAATTGAAATTTCACTAGTTAAAGATGAAAATTATTATTTTGTAAAAGTATGGGATGATGGAAAAGGAATAGAAAAATCACATTTACCTCATATATTTAATAGAGGCTGGACTCCAGAGTTAGCAGCAAGAAGTGAAAAGCAAAGCTCTGGTATTGGGTTATTTATAGCAGACTCATTGACTACTTTTTGTGGAGGTACTTTAGATGTCAAGTCAAATTTTTCTAAAACTAGCGAGGATAAAGGTACAACTTTTATATTAAGGCTTCCTTTAGATAACAGATCTAAGTAATATGTTTCTTTCTAATAGAGTAATAACAAGCCATTTATCATTGATTTTTTTATTTATGATTCTTTTTTTTTCTAGCTCTTGTGTTCAAAGTAAGCCAAGGATTTCCAGCGATAATATAGTTTTAAAGCCAACAGTAGCGATTAATACAATAACTCCTACTACTATCCCGAAAATTATCGAAGTAACCCCTACTTCAACCCCCATTCCTACAGTTTCTGATAAAGAAAATATTGTTCCTCCTTTCCCCCAGCAACCTAATGTTGAATTACCTACAACTATTGAACCATTTCCTACTGCAATTATTCCTACTGCTCTACCTGTTCCAGATGAAGCGTCAAAAATTTCTCCCCCAAATTCTTACGTTCAGGAAATGGCCAGGCTTATTTATGAAAAAAATATCGATCCAAGTAAACTTTATTTAGAAGAATTTTACCCATATAAATGGTCTGATTCTTCATACGGCTGTCCTTCTCCTGGAGTATATTATGAAGACACTCTTGGAGAATATCCAGGNTATAAGTATTTTTTGTCTGATGGCGATAAAACATGGGAATACCATGTTGATATTGACGATACAATTGTTTTTAGATGCGATGAAATTGAAGTTTTAGATGGGCCAACAATTAATTTATATAAAGAACTTAATCTTGAAAAAACTCAAAGCATAGTTTTACTTACTCGAAATTTTGTTAATTTTAAGTNCGACGAAATAGATCACATGACTATTGAAGATACAGAGAAACTTCTTTCTATATTAAACTTAGATATTCCAATAAGTGACTATGATGGATGTACAACTATTTTTAGGATAGATTTTTACACAATTGATTCTATAAGTTCCATAGATTATTTGTGTGCCAATGATAAAAATGTAATAACAGGTTTACAGTCTGTATTTGAATCAAAAAAAACGAACGCTCCTTCAGAATTAGGATCCATAATTGGAAATTATCTTACAGGAAAGCCTATTCCACAACTACCGGAATAAAATTTTATAATGCAATTATTCCATAACCAGCATCTACAGGGATATTAGCTCCAGTTATACCTGAAGACATATCACTTAACAAAAAAAGAGCGGTCATAGCTACTTCATTATGGTTAATATTTCTTTTTAAAGGCGATCTTTCTCTGTGCGCTTTATTCATTTCACTAAACCCCGGTATACTTCTTGCTGCTAGTGTGGGAAGTGGTCCTGCTGAAATTGAATTTATTCTAATATTTTTTTCTCCAAATTCTACAGCCAATTGCCTAACTTCATTCTCTAGTGCTGCTTTTGCTGTGCCCATAATGTTGTAACCTGGATATACCCTTTGTGATGCATCAAAAGTTAAAGTAATAACAGACCCTCCTTTTTCTCCAAACAAGTTTACTGATTTACCAACTACTGGAATTAGTGTATAAGCACTGGTTTCTAAAGCTGTTCTAAAACCATTTAGGTTAGTATCTGAAAAATTTCCTCCTAAATCTTCCCTTTCTGCATAGGCGATACAATGTACTATAAAATCTATGCTTCCGTATTTATTTTTTACAGTTTTGTATACTTTTTCAATTTGTTTTTCATCCGTTGCATCACATTCTAGTAATAATGGATTACCAATTTCAGAAACAGTCTTTTCTACAGGTTTCTTAAGCCTCTCGTTAAGGTAAGTAAAACATAATTCTGCACCTGNATCTGCTAGTAATTTAGATATTCCCCAAGCGATACTTCTATGGTTTGCAACTCCGAATACTACTCCTTTTTTACCCTTAAGATCTATTGAAAAAGCCATTAATTTCTCCTTTTATTTTTTACCAGTTTGTATGAGATCCATCTTCTTTATGTGGATGCGGTGCTTCCCAAAACTTAAATGGTTCTGTTAATTTATCTTCATTGACTTCTACTCCTAGACCAGGTTTATCTGTCACTTCATATCCATTTCCATTAAGTAAAACTTGTTCAGGGAAAATATCAAAATCTGGCCCATCTCCATAATCTTTTGATGCCCTTGCCATTGCGACTTCTANCCATGCAAAATTAGGTACAGCAGCTCCCAAATGGACGGAGGCAGCGGTACAAATTGGTCCTAATGGATTATGAGGCATTAGATCTATATAGTGAGCTTCAGCCCAACCCGCAACCTTCATAGATTCAGTAAACCCACCTACATTACATATNTCAACTCTCGCATAATTAGTAATCCCTCTTTCTATATATGGCAAAAATTGCCATTTAGAAGCAAATTCTTCTCCTATTGCAAATGGCACATCTGTGAGTGTACGTAATACCTCGTATGCCTCAGGTGTTTCATCTCTAATTGGTTCCTCAAGGAAGTCTAAGGTGTGAGATGGCATCATTTGGCAAAAGGATGCAGTTTCAGCAACATTGAGTCTATGGTGATAATCTACTCCAATAATAGCTTGATTCCCTAATTGTTCTCTTGCTTTAACTAGCCATTCTGCAGAATTAGCTATTGAAACTCTTGGTTCAAATAAACCTCCATTTTGTATATCCATATTGTCATAAGAAAGTCTGAATGCATTAATTCCCATTTTCATAAATTCTTTAGCCTGGTCAATCATATCCTGACCNTATGGTCCTGCTGTCGTTGCAAATACAGGAACTTTATTTCTATGTTTACCTCCGAGAAGTTCATAAACTGGAACACCTAATTTCTTCCCAGCNATATCATAAAGTGCTATATCAATAGCAGATATTGCGGCAGTTAGAGTTCTTCCACCTTCAAAATACTGACTTCTGTACATTTCTTGCCATAAAGCACCCCTGCTCATGGGATCTTTGCCTATCAGAAATTCTCTGTAGTGTTCTATTATTCCTTTTACTCCAAGTTCTCTACCAGAAAAACCAGATTCACCCCAACCATATATGCCTTCATCTGTTTCTATTTTTACCAGCATTTGATTCCTTCTACCGACCCATACTGCAAAGGGCTTTACTTCTGTTATTTTCATTATATTNTCTCCTAAATTTATTTTTATTTACCAGTTTGTATGTGATCCGTCTCTTCTNGTTANATGAGGCATTTCTGNGTGCCTGAANGGNTCAGTNAATGANGATTCATCTACNTCTACACCTAGNCCAGGTTTATCAAGTGGTATTACTTTTCCTGGGANAATTTCAGCTTGAACAGGGAATACTTCTTTTGAATAAAATCCATTATCTTCTCCAGNAGATTCTCTTATTTCAAGCCATGAAAAATTAGGTGTTGCCATTGCTACATGAGCTGTAGCAGCAACACATATTGGACCAAGTGGATTNTGAGGCATAAGATCTATATANTGAGCTTCAGCCCAACCTGCAACTTTCATTGATTCAGTTATTCCACCAACATTNCANACNTCAATTCTTANATAATTTGNTATTCCTCTTTCAATATATGGGACAAATTGCCATTTTGANGCAAATTCTTCTCCTATTGCAAATGGGATATTAGTCATTTTTCTNAGAACTTCATATGCTTCAGGNGTCTCNTCTCTTATTGGTTCNTCNAGAAAATCAAGTGTATGNGCNGGCATCATCTGACAAAATGACGCNGCCTCTGCAACATTAAGTCTNTGGTGAATATCTGTTCCTATAGTAGGAAGATTNCCAACANCTTCTCTGACTTTTATAAGNCCTTCAGCGACTTGAGCTATNTGCTCTCTTGGNTCATAAATATTTTCTTTTTCTTCGTCAAATCCTCTGTGAATCCTAAAGCAATTAAATCCTTCTGAAATTATTTTTTTTGCAACNTGTACCATTTCTTCAGGTGAAGANCCTCCGCCAGNTGCAAAAGTTGGCACCCAATTTCTATGCNTTCCTCCNAGTAATTCGTAAACAGGNACNCCTAATTTTTTTCCTGCTANNTCATATAANGCCATATCTATTGCNGATATAGCACCAGTTAATGTTCTNCCNCCTTCAAAATACTGACTNCTNTACATNTCTTGCCANAAAGCACCTCTTTTCATAGGATCTTTNCCAATNAGAAATTCTCTGTAATGNTCAACTATTCCTTTTACNCCAAGNTCTCTNCTAGATAAACCTGATTCACCCCATCCGTAAATTCCTTCATNTGTTTCTACCTTNACAAGCATTTGGTTTCGAGTTCCTACCCANACAGGGAAAGGTTTAATATCGGTTATTTTCATTNTATTTCTTTCATTNATATTNNTTNCATTAATATTTTCAGTAATATTATTTATGGTCAATATATATATAGATAATATACATAGAGATTATATAATTTCTTACAAAAAGGCTATATAATGCTTGGAATTATATAAATAATTTTACTAAAAAGGATAGTTTAATGGCAGATAAAAGAATAATTCACGGTGATGAAATAAAAAGGCCGTCAAAAAATATTATTGATAAATTTAAAGATATAGGCTCTGCTTCTGTCGCAGGAAAACTATCCCATGGATTTGGCATCAAAGATCCTTTTATTCAAGGTCCAAGAACTTTTACTCCTGGTAAGAGGGTTGTCGGTCCAGCTTTGACACTGCAATTTATGCCAAAGAGAGAAGATGTTTATCCAGAAGGTGAGTATGTTGAACCGGAAAAACAACTACATAGGCATGCTTTGTATCACACTAAACCTGGAGATATAATTGTAGTTGACGCTAGAGGTAGTATGAAAAGTGGAGTTTTTGGAAATATGATGCTTACATATTTTTATGGGGCAGGAGGACTGGGAGCAATAATTGATGGTTGTATTAGAGACTTTGGAGAGAGTAAGGATATTGGTTTAGGTTTATGGTTGAAAGGTGTTACTCCCAATTACCATACTCAGACAGAAATTTTCCCCTTTGCTGTAAATGTGCCAATTGCTTGTGGCGACACTTTTGTTGCACCTGGAGATTTGATTGTTGCAGATGATGATGGCGCAGCAGTTATTCCTCAGCAACATATAGAAGAATTTTCAGGGTCTATTGGTGAATATCATGAGTGGGAAGAATTTAGTAGAATTCAGTTAGAAAAAGGTGGAGATCTGCGCCGCTATTATCCTCTTTCTGATGAAGCTAGGCCAGAGTATGAAGAATGGAAGAAAAAAAACAGTAAGAAAAAGTAGCAATTCCGATGAAGTGCATTAAGTGTAACAAAATTGTTTCTAATAGTGATAAGTTTTGTTCTTATTGTGGTGTTCAAATGAAAGAAGAAGATCTTACAATTGAGGAATTAAATGTCCAATATAGAAATATTCAGGACGATTTAAAAGAGATAAAAGAAAAAATTTCAATTATTAGCGGATCTAAATCAAAAAATAAATATCCTAATTCCGTAATTTCATCTTTAGGTAAAGATAAAAATCGAAAAAACTTTAGATTGCCAAATATCGAAGAATATTTAGGAGGAAATTGGTTAGTAAGAGTAGGAGTTTTTGCTCTAATTTTGGGAGTAGGTTTTTTTCTACAACATGCTTTTTCAAATAATTGGATCAATCAACAAAGTCAAATAGCAACAGGAATATTAATATCATTTGTGCTAATCTTTTTTGGAGATTTTTTCTCGAAAAGATACCCTATATATTCTTTTGCTTTATCAGGAGGTGGTATAGCTATACTGTATCTTACTATATTTATAGGATCTACCATTTATGAAATAATAAATCTATCTTGGGTTTCAATGCTTATGCTCGTTTTGACAAGTGGAATTTCTATAAGATTAGCATTTTTGAGAAACTCGCAGACTCTTGCAATACTTGGATTAATTGGAGCTTTGTTAGCTCCATTGCTAATTTATGATAGTGAAGTAGTAAGGGAGGTATCAACTAAAACTTTTTCTGAACCTGAAGACAAAAATTTACTAGTTTATTATCTTTTAATTCTCAATTTATCTGTTTTAGTTATTTCGTTATTTAAGGACTGGAGATTTTTCAAAGTTCTTTCTATTTTAGGATCTTATCAATTATTAGGTACATGGAACGACTTATATAAAGATGATACGTCAACTATTAACGCGCTTATTTTTCTTTCAATAAATTTCCTAATGCAGTTTTTGATAACTATCGCCTATTTTGTTAGAAAAAATATTATACCTAATATTTGGGAATATTCTACAATTTCTCTCAATCCATTAATTTTTATAATTATTTCTAATGATTTATTAAGTGGAGATAATAGTTCTTTATTAGGATCTATTATAATCTCGGTTGGATTATTGTACTTTATATTTGCATACATATCTTACATTCGTAGTAACTATGAAATCACTTTATCTTCAATGCTTGCAGGAGTAGGTATAATTTGCATTATTGCTGCAATTCCTGTTCAATTATCGGGAACGATTGTTACAATATTATTTTCCATTCAGGCTTTAGTTTTCATTTGGCTGTCAATAAGATTTAAGTCTTGGGAGATGCAGGCTTTTTCATCGGGTATATTTTTAGTTGTTATTTTTAGATTATTATTTATTGATTTTGAAAACTTTGATCTGGCTAGTTATCAAATAGTTTTCAATGAAAGGTTCCTGGTGTTTTTTGTGGCAATATTATGTCTGTCAGCTAGCTCTTATTTTTATTTTTTAGAAATGAAAAAAAAGGGGAAAAAATTATATACAAGAAATTTATTTTTTAAAATTACTAATAAAAACCTTGATTCCATAAGAGAAAATTTATCAATAAGAAACTTATTTATATTTACAATAGTAGCGGCTAACTTTTTCATAGTTTGGTCCATAAGTTTTGAAATTACATCAGTTTTTGATAGTAATATTTTTGATTTTGATAATGATACAAAATCTTATGCAAAAGCCCTAGGCCTGACAATTGTTTGGGGAATATATGCTGGTATTTTACTTATTATTGGTATTTCTAAAAGGTCCTATCAGATTAGATCTGCAGCGATATTTTTACTTGCTATAACCGTAGCAAAACTATTCGTATATGACACATTTAATTTAGAGCAAATTTATAGAATAATTTCATATGTTTTTTTGGGAATTTTATTAATTATAGGTGGTTTTATGTATCAGAAATATGAAGATAGAATTAAGGAATTTATCCTAAAGGATTAGCAATAATGAATTGTTCTATGTGTGGAATTCTTTTGGAAGCAAATATTTCTTTTTGTGGTAAGTGCGGTATTAAATTACCTAAAAATGATGGCAGCATTTCTATAAAAAAAAAATTATATATAGATAAAAATGATGGTTTTAAGAAAGGCTTATTAAAAGTAGCAAAATTAGATTTTATAGCTTTAGTATTGTTTGTGGTCGATAGTTTTATTTTGTATGAATTTCAAGATTTAGGTGGTCCAATATCTTTTATTGCAATAATTACTATTTTATTAGTTCCATTTATTTTTATAATAATTTNTAGAGGAGAAAGATTAGGAATTTTCATTGCATGGTTAGTTACTATATTTTTTGTGATACCTTGTTTCATAGGCATAGGTATATTTGCAGATAATCTTTTAAGAGGAAATGAGGTTTTTGAAACCCCTCTTGAAACTCCAACAGCCATATCAGAAGATTCTATCTAAGATCATTAGTTTGTGGTACCCCTGGCGTGAATCGAACACGCGACACATGGTTTAGGAAACCATTGCTCTATCCACTGAGCTACAGGGGCATATATTATCTTAATGATACAAAATAACTTAAATTAAAAAATTTCCAATTTTATCTATTTACATACTTTTTAATTTTAAGTATGATTACTTTTAGTAAATAATTCTTAGGTGCTCATCAGAGAGAATAGGGAAGATGGTGAAAGTCCATCACGGTCGCGCCACTGTAATTGATAATTCATAAGTCAGGAGACCTGCCCAAGTATTTTTTATCTAACTCTTCGCGATAAAAGGGTATTAGATTTTATATTTCTTATACCTTATTTTATGAGAGTAAGGTATGGTAATGAAAAATATAATAATTAAAAATCAGAAATATCAAACATTAATAATTTTTTCTATTTTATTTATTTTTCTTTCTTTTGTAGTTTCTTTTATTTCTTTATCTTCTGGGTATATAAATATTTCTATTTCAGAAGTCTTAAGNATACTTTTTCAAAATAATTCAGGTAATTTAGTAAACGATTCAGTGATATGGGATATAAGACTTCCAAGGATAATACTATCTTTTTTCGTAGGCTTAGCCTTATCAATTTCTGGNGTAGTTCTTCAAGGATTATTTAGAAATCCACTTGCAGACCCTTCTATTTTGGGTGTTTCTGCTGGAGCTGCNTTGGGAGCCGTTATCCCTATATCGCTTGCAATACATACAACTAGTATATTGATTATCCCAATATTTTCTTTATTAGGTGGGTTGTTTGCTGCTTTTTTGGTATTTACTATATATATTTTTATGTCGCACAAATCTAATTCAATATTACTTTTATCGGGTATAGCAATTGGAGCATTCTTGAATTCTTTAATTACTTTATCAGTTTACTTAAGTGATAGTCCTTTTCAAATGAGAGCAATATTTTATTGGTTAATAGGTGGTTTTGAATCGACAAGATGGGAGCATATAAATATTTCTATCCCTTTAATTATCGTATCGTTGATTTTTCTCATATACAGATCAAAGGAAATAAATTTAATAATGATTGGAGATGAATATGCTTCGTCTGTTGGTGTCCAAAAAAACAGAGTTGTACTATCATCATTATTTTTTGCTACGCTAGCTACATCAGCAGCTGTTTCTGTTAGTGGAATTTTAGCTTTTGTTGGGCTTGTAGTCCCTCATCTGATTAGACTTATAATAGGTCATGATAACAGGTTGCTTTTGCCTATATCTGCTTTAGCAGGTGGTTTTTTTGTTTTATCTATGGATTTTATTACTAGAATTTTTTTTACATCATCTGAACTTAGAGTTGGTGTAATAATGAGCCTTATTGGAGGCCCATTTTTTTTGTTTTTACTAATTAAAAATAATTTCTTAAGGAGGAATTTTTTATCATGAAAATTAAATTTTTATTATTAACTATTGCAATTTTTCTTTTTGCATGCGGTGGTCAAAATCAGAATAATGATACAAATCAAATTNCTAAATTACCGTCTACACCGTTGCCTGCTGAACCTGCAAGTAAAGCAATGCCAGCTTTGCCTGCTAGTACAGCGATTCCAGTAAATAACTTTGAAGATGAATTGTCGAAAATAAGTTATATATCGGATCCAAAAAACATTTCATGGCCAAGGGTTTTAGAAATCAATGGTAAATATATCTATATTGAGGAAAAACCTAATAAAGTAGCTACGATTTCTTTGGGTCACGATGAAGTATTATTTGGAATAACTGATAAAAGCCAAATTGTTGCTACAACAAGTTTTGCTCAAGATCCCAATAGTAATATTTATTCAAAGGCTCAAGGATTGCCAATAATTACTAGCGATCCTGAAAATGTCATTGCTTTGAACCCTGATATAGTTTTTGCTGACCCTTATGCTTCAGTAGACCTTATAGATGCTTTAGAAGATTTNGGGATNATNGTTNTTCAAACTCAATTANGTAATTCTATTGANGNTAGATATAATGATCTTTGGNTAATGGCTTATGCAACTGGNAATCTTGATAATGCAGAAATTCTTGCNGNGGATATAGAAAATAAANTAAATATATTAACTTCTNTATCCAATNAAGNTNAAAAATCAANTAAAACNGTCTTNGCNCTNTCTTGGTGGGATGCATATTGGACTGCAGGNNNTGGTTCTACNGAAGATTCTGTTATTACTTTNGGNGGAGGNATAAATGCNGCATCNNAAGNTGGAATTNAATCAAATACAACNATAGATAAAGAACANTTNATGTCTATCAATCCNGANATTATTGTTATAACTCAATCACCAGAATGGGGAGGAGAAGATTTTTANCANCAACTNATANGNGATNCTTCATTANNTTCAATTANTGCNATTAATAATTCAGAAGTATATCTTGTGAATTCAAATTGGTGGACAACTCTTTCCTATTGGAANATAAAAGGTTCACNNGANCTTGCAAAAATTATNNANNGNGAAGNNANNTTTGAAGNTTTNGGAGACTTNTAANTNAGGTAGATNAATGATTAGTGTTAAAAANATAAGTTTTGNATATAGAGANAAATTGATAATAGATGATATTTCAATANATTTNTCATCNGATTCAATTGGNATCTTAGGTCCTAATGGNTCNGGNAANACAACACTATTAAAAATTATCTCGGGTTTATTAAAAAGTAACAGAGGAGAGATTTTCATAGATAATAGTAATATTTTGAATTTTTCTCCTCAGCAACTTGCGAAAATGTTTGCAATTGTCTCCCAAGAATATGAGCCAACTTATGGATTTTCTGTTGAGGAAATAATTGAAATGGGTAGATATCCATACTTGTCTTTTTGGGGATTTCAAAGTAAAAGTGACAGAAAAATCATTAATCAGACAATTGAATTACTAAATTTGGAATCGATTAGGAAAAATAGGACAGATGATTTATCATCTGGCGAAAGGCAAAAAGTGAGATTCGCCAGAGCTTTAGTTCAAGAGCCTAAATATTTACTACTTGATGAACCTACCTCGAATTTAGATTTATCCAATAAATTATTAGTGACTCAAATATTAAATACTATTAAGGAATTCGATACAAATATAATTATTACGTCTCATGATATAGATTTCGTGAGGTATAACATATCTGAATGTGTTATGTTATCTTCTGGTTCGATAATATATTCAGGTTTGTCTAAGAATGTTATAAATAAAAAGAATATTAAGAAACTTTTCAGTTTAGATTCTTTACCGAATTGGGTTATATGAAAAAACAATATGTAATCTATTCTATTTAAATAAAATAAGATAGATAATTTATTAATAACGAACTATAATTGCTTAGGAGAATTTAAAACATAGGGAGAATGTTTAAAATGAGTAAAAACATAAACGTAGTTTCATCTATTAATAGTTCTAGTGAAAAAAATAATACTGTAAATTTACCTAATTATGATAAAGAAATGCTAGAAGATATCGGATTTATGACCACTATGACTTTTGTAATGATGTGTAATTATCATCAGACAGGTCATTTTGGGGGGCCTACAGCTTATACTCCCTATGTAGTAGCTTCCCATCTAGCTGGGCCTGAGAATGGTGGAATGACTTTTGACTACAGAAATCCTAAGCATCCATTTGCAGATAAATTTTTGCTAGCAGGTGGGCATAATGCCCCAGCAACATATGCTTTATGGATGATTATGGGAGAATCACTAATTAGAGAATACGATAGTACAAAAGATGAAAAATATAAAATAGACCCAAAAACATCAATGTTATCAATAGATTCTCTTGGTTTCAGAAGAGGAGCAGGTGCTCTATCAACTATTTTAGAAGATAATAATATTGCGGACCATCCTTCCATGGCTCAAGCAAAAATTAGGGGTATAAAAGCTCTTTCAGAGCATTCTGAATCGACAGACTTGACTAATGATGTTAATGGTGGCCCTTCAGGAATAGGAATTGCTACTGCGGCAGGTAAGGCTGCATTTTGGGATATGATGGGTGCTGATCCGTCATTAAAAATTATTGCTATTGAGGGGGAATTTGCCTTAACTTCTGGACATTCACAAGAATTTAAAACACAAGCGGTAGCTCAGCGAGTTGGTAAAAGGCTTAGGGTATTAATGTCCTATAATAATGCGGGCATTGATGATGAGCTAATAGGAAGCATAGTCAAAGAAGATACTTACAAAATAGAAGATCAGTGGTCTTCATACGGATGGAATGTTCTTAAGTTGGATGATGCAACTGATTACGATCAAGTAGTTGCATCTTTAAAAGTTATGGAAGATTGGGACATCTCTGATCGTAGACCAATGATTGTCATAGGGAAAACCTTAAAAGGATATTGGCCAGGTGCAGTTGACGGAAAACTACCTGGTGATATAAATCAGGTAAAAGACCATGCAAGTCACGCTTATGGAATGCCAATGAATGGTGAATACTTTCAGGCTTTGGCAAAATCTTTTGAAAATAAATATGGTGTAAAATTTGATGGCATTTATGATGGACCAGTGAGTAATACTGGAGAAAAATTTATTCAATTAAAAACTAATATAGATATAATCATGTCAGTTTTGGAGAAAAAAGGTATTGGTAAATGGTTAGCAAATAAACTCGTCGAAATTGGAGACAAAGTTAATGATAATTTGTCATTAAGAGTAGATACACAAAAAGATCCTTTCCAAGATGAACGATTATTAGTAAAAAATTTACCTTCAGAATCTAAAGATATTTCAGTGAAAAACCCTGTTACAGGCGAGAAAAAAGATATCAAGATTACATTATTTGAGAAACCTGGAGCCAATAAAGGTACTAGAAGAGCAATCTCAGAAATAATAAAATGGGCAAACTATGTAACTGATAATAGGTTTGTAATAGCTGCTGCAGATTTAGCTGAATCAATTAATGTCGACGGTGGATCTTTATGGGGGCATTATGATCCTGTAGATAATATAGTTGGAAATCGTTTAAAAGCTGGTATTCAAGAAGCAGGGAATGCATCAACAGTTGTAGGTTTTACTAGCCAAAGTTTATCAAAAGACCCAAGTATTCACTCCGGTGTTTGGGCTATTTCAGGGACATACGGAGCATTTACACCATTAATGTATTTACCTTTACGTGTTTGGAGTCAGCAAAATCAAGACTCACCATTTAGAATGGGTGTAGCCCATATTTTGGCTGGTCATTCAGGTCCAGAAACAGCAGCTGATGCAAGAACTCATTTTGGTATTTTTGCACCACAAGTATGGAAATTATTTCCAAAAGGGCAGGTTATTATATTAAGTTTTTGGGATTATAATGATGTTGCACCAGGTTACTTTGCTGCAGCAGAAATTGCAGCACGTGATCCAAAAGTAGGAATCATAGTTTTAGAAGTCGCAAGACCAGACTTTCCTGTAGCTGATAGATCAAAATTTTCAGATAAAGATATAAATGCAGCTTCTAAAGGTATGTATATGATTAGAGATTATGATGAATCAAAACCAAAACATGGAGTGGTATTAGTTCAAGGATCTAGTTCAACAGTTAATCTTGTAAATGTAATGGATAAGATTGAACAAAATGGAATAAATGTAAAAATTATTTCAGCAATTAGTGAAGAATTATTTAATCATCAGACAGATGAATATAAAGAGAAGGTTTTATCAAATAAAGATAAGAACAATTGTATGGTTATAACTACAGGAACAAAAAGAGTTTGGCCTGTTAGTGGGTTAGGCCAATTAACTGAGGAATATTCCCTTACCTCAGATTTTGACGATCAATGGTTAACTGGAGGTACCGAAGACGATGTTATCAAAGAAGCAAAATTAGATGAAAGTTCAATATTAGAAGCTGTATCTAAATTTGCTAATGATTACGACGATAGAATGAAAAGACTGAACAATTCAATTTAAACTACCCAGTTGAACATAGAAATTACAAGAAAAAAAAATAACTTATATAGACTTCATGACAAGACTATAGTTAATGCATCTGTAGATGATACATTTAATTTTTTTTCAAGTGCTGATAACTTGAATTTTATAACCCCTCCTTGGTTGAGATTTAATATTGAAACTCCTCGGCCTATAACAATGAAGAAAAATACTATAATAGACTATAAATTAAAACTTCATATGATTAGTGTAAGATGGAGAAGTTTAATTGAATTATGGGACCCACCAAATTCTTTTGTTGATAAACAATTGATTGGGCCATATAATCATTGGAGACATTTACATAAAATTATTAGACTCTCAGATAAAGAGACAGTTGTGGAAGACATAGTGGACTATAGAATTCCTTTTGGATTTTTAGGTAGAGCAATTAATTATTTTTATGTAAAAAAAGATTTAGTAAAAATTTTTTCATATAGAAAAAATCAAATAGTTAGTTATTTTAATAACTAAATATAATAAAATTTTGTATGATTCAGATATAAATTATTAATAATTGTAACTTGAGGAGTAAGCATTTGTTAAAACATTTCCAAGTACCAGATGATATCGCTGTAAGAATAGATGTAAAGAAACTTAGAGGATTAGTTGAAGAGATTTTTATTAAGTGTGGAGTACCAAAAGATGAAGCTGTGTTAGGTGCAGATGTATTAATTTTTGCTGATGAGAGTGGGATTGATACTCATGGCGTTTCCAATATGCTAAGATCTTATGTTGATTTATATAATTCAAAAGTTCTCAATCCCACACCAAAACTTGATATTGTAAAAGAAACTCCTTCTACTGCAACCATAGATGGTGATAAAGGGCTTGGAATTATAATTGCGCCAAAAGCCATGGAAATTGCAATAAAAAAAGCTAAAGAAGTTGGTATAGGAGTTGTTTCTATAAGAAATTCTGGGCATTTGGGCGCAGCTGGATACCATGCTATGATTGCTGCAGAGAAAGATATGATTGGTTGGTGTATGACCGGGGGAGGTAATGCAATGATACCAACTTTTGGTGCAGAACCTAAACTAGGTACAAATCCTATAGCTTTTGCTGCGCCATGTAATAACCAGCCACATTTTATGTTTGATGCAGCAATGACTTCTATAGCAGGAAATAAAATAGGTTTGGCTAACCGAATGGGAAAAGGGATGGAACCAGGATGGGTAGCTAATGAAGATGGTACTCCTGATATGCGAGGTGGGAATTCTGCAGATTTTGCGGCTAATTCTGTTAGAAGGCAATTACCGTTAGGTTCTACAAGAGAACTTGGTTCTCACAAAGGATATGGTTTAGGAATTATGGTTGATATTTTATGTGGACAACTTTCTTTTGCAGAAGGATTTGCAAACTTATCAGATAATAGAAGAGGGCATTTTGTAGCAGCATATTCAGTTGATGCATTTGGTGATATCCATGAATTTAAGAATAATATGGATGAAATGATGAAAGGTTTTAAGACAACAAAACCTATGCCTGGTCATGATAGAGTTTTTTATCCTGGGCTTCCTGAGCATGAAGTAAGAATAGAGAGAAGAAAAAAAGGTATACCCTTACACCCAGAAGTAATTGAGTGGTTTAAGAATATTTGTTCTGAGTTAGAAATTCCAGAAAACTTATAAGAAGATGATAAGTTGATTAATGGTGTTCTAGTTGGTTTTTTGATAATGTTGGTTTCGATACCGATACCAATAGTTCACTTTATAGCTGTGCCAATAAGCCCTTTTGTTGCAGGATTTATTGGAGGAGGGATTGCAAAAACTGATGAAAAAACTACTATAAGGTTTGGATTATTCATGTCACTTCTGATGTCTATTCCAGGATTGATATTTATATTATTTAGAGTTATATTTGGTATTAATGAGGTTTTTGGAATAACATCAGATATTTTTATTGTTATCTTGTTAGTATTAATTCCATATACCTGGTTTGGTAGTACTATAGGTGCTTTGATAAGTTACATAATAAGAAAAAATCAGGAAAAAACTTAATTGTTTATCTCTAAGTTTTGCGTATTTTTATGAACCTGATTAGATCTTTGGTTAACTATATGCTTATCAGGTACGATAATTATAGGGTTGTCAGTACTTCTGAAAATAGCATCAGCATTACTTCCATTGATTGCTCTATTTATTCCGTATCGTAATTTTGAGTTTATAACGATCCATGCACGAGGACTATTCATTGCAGCTTTTTTAATGGATTCGGTAATATTTTTTTGAGAATAAAGTATATTATATTTAATTTTATAATCATCAAGTAATTTAGATATTTTCTCATCTAATTCAGTTTCTTCTTTATCTAAAAAGATTAATAATGGTACATTGGTCGCTAATGATATAGAGGTAATTAACTTTGATAGCACTGGATTTGTAATTATCTCTTTTGAAGTTATGATTTCAGAGGGGGTAATAGAATTTGTCGAGTTACTATTGAAGCTATTATTTTTTACGATAAGTATTGGACAGGATGTAGTTTTCCACAAATAATCAATAGATTTTGGAAAAAAAATTCTTTTTATTTTATTTGTTGGATTTGCTATCATTGCAATTAATTCTATAGAACTTGTAACTGCTCTAGATACAATCATGGATGCAATCTGCCCGGATGCTATTCCCCATTTTGAATTTATGTTATGCTTACCTAAATGTTCCTGTACTTCTTTCATATAAAGACCTGCTAACAATAGCCCTCGATCATTATTATTATCTGGGACGAATGAGTAGTTGTTTTTTAAGTTTGCCAATGGGTGTTTTGGTGGTAATGAATGGAACAAATTCAACTCACTAGAAAACCATTCTGAAAAAAGCCATGCATAAGGTAAAATCTTTTCAGATTTAGAAGACCCATCTAAAGGGACTAAGATTTTTTTAATGTCCATAGAATTGTTTAAATTTGTGTTATTCATTTTCATTTTATTCTGATTTTTAGTTAATTGAAATAATTAATTTTCTATTGGGCATGAAAAATCTTCAGCCCATTCTCTCCAAGATCCATCATAATTTTTTACATTATTAAATCCAGACAATTTCAATGCCCAAAAAGTATGTGCTGCACGAATTCCACCTTGACAGTAAGTAATTATATTTTTATCTTTGGTAATACTATTTTCAGAAAGTATTCTTCTTATTTCTTCTGCACTCTTTAATATAGGTATATTTCCTGTTGTATGGAAATTCTTCCATTCAATATGCACTGAGCTAGGTATTCTGCCTCCTCTAGAGCCTCCTCTTAAGTTGACCCCGTTACGTTCATCGTCACTCCGAACATCAAGAATTATAATTGATTTATCATCTAAGCTTTTTTGTAAAAAATCTTTATCAGCAAAAATATTTTTGTCAATTTTTGTATTAAATATTTTATTTTCTGTCATGGTTTCATTTTTTGTAACTTCGCGATTTTCGTGAATCCATTTAGGGTATCCTCCATCCAAAAATTTTACATTTTTGTGCCCGTGATAATATAGGGCCCAAATAAGTCTGAATGAATACAATCCTGCAGAACGATCATAACATATGACTTGTGTTGAGTTATCAATACCTAGTTTAGACATTGTTTCAGAAAATATTTCAGGGGCTTGAAGATGTGTTCTATCTTCAAGAGAAGTCTTATAAAAATTATCTATTGGATTAGATGCTCCAGGGATATGACCAAGGCGATACTCTTCAGGAGAATCTACATCAACTATCTGAAGATTAGGTTTATTTATATTATCTTCTAGCCAATCAGTAGTTACAAACAATTCAGGATTGGTATATCCTCTATCATTGGGATGTTTATAATTTTTCATATTTGATCTATCATTAATTGTTATTTTAATTATATTCCATTTAACATAACCTTAAAACATAAGAAATTTTAACCAATTATGGACAAAAATATTATCAATTTTACTAAAAGTCAAGAAAATGTATATAAGTCACTTTGTTCATTACTAGAGTTCGTTGGATTGGGTTATCAGGGTCACTATACAAATATTAATGGAATAAATATACACTATTTAGAATATGGTAAAGGTGAACCACTACTATTATTACATGGAGGAGGAGCTGGTTCAGGAATTTTCTTTAATCAGATAAGATTTTTTTCTAGATTTTATAGAGTTATAGTTCCTGATCATCCATGTTTCGGTTTATCTGATAGGACACCATACAATAAACCATTAAATGATTCATTGAGAAATTATATAATCTCATTTATGGATAATCTAGGTTTGGTAAAAACGAATGTTGTTGGATTATCAATGGGTGGACAGGGACTAATTGCTTGTTTACTAAAATTTCCAGAAAGATTCTTAAGAGTAATATTAATGGATTCTGCAGGGCTTGGAAAAGAGTTTCCTTTGGTATTTAGATTAGCCACTGTGCCTATTTTAGGAAAATTTTTAATAAATAAAAATAATAACAGATCTAACGATATGTTAATAAAAAATTTAGAAGTTCAGTCAACGAGATTTCCTGGATTCGATGTATATAAAGATTATGCATTTAAAGTAACAAAAGTTGATAATCATTCGGAAGCTTTGAGAAAAAGTTTATATGCAGTTACAAATATTTTTGGTCAAAAAATGATATTTAATGATAAAGAGCTATCTTCTATACAAAAAAATATTTTAATTATTTGGGGTGAAAATGATAAAATATTTCCATTGAGACATGGATATAGGATAAAAAAATTAGTTGAAAATTCTTCATTAGAATTAGTTAAGAATAGCGGGCATATTCCATTAGTTGAAAAAAGTAAAAAAGTTAATTTATTGATGAGAAAATTTTTATTAGATATTAATTGATATGAAAGTAAATGAAGATATAAAAAAATCAAAAATATTATTTGATAAAGGATTAAAATTAGCACAACTTGGTAATCCAAATGATGCTTCTAAGATGTTTGAAGAAGCAGCTTGGCTAGATCCTAAAAACCCAAAAATACAGTTTAATTTGGGAACTGCTCACCTAAGTTTAGGAAACTTTGAGCAAGCAATCATAAATCTCTCAAATGCTATATTACTTGATAATAAGCTAGTTGATGCATATGGTAACAGATGTGTAGCTTATTATGCTATTGGAGAAGATGAAAATTCATCAAAGGATTTCAAGAAAGCGAAATCACTGGGTGCGAATGAAGATGGACTGATGGCAATACTGGACTATGTTAAGACAAAAAGAAGAAATTAAATTATTTTCTATATAAAATTTTTTCTAATTCTAATCTTCTCAAATATTTTCTTATAGTGTCAAAAGATTGAATAATGCTAGAAATATTTTTTCTATTTTTTTCACCTTCTATTGATTTTATATACTCAGCCAATAGCATTGATTCTGATTTTGAGAGAATAGAATGGTCTTTATTTTTTAAGATTTGTTCAATATTAACACCATGATTTATTATTTCTCCAATAGCTTGAGAAAGAGCAAAATCATTTAATGTGTGGTACGGGATACCTTGATCAGATGTTTTTGGAAATTTAATTATTCTAGCGTCAATAAGTTTTTCATATATATCTTGAGAAATATTGCTATTAACAATTAATTGATTAATACTAATTTTCTCATTTTTTATTTTATTATTAATTATATTTGAGTAATCTGAATTGTTTATTATTTCTTTAATACCATTCAGATTTATTTTTTTCTTCTTAAGGTTTTTTATTTTTTTTAGAATCTTTATGTGATTTTCAGAATATATTGCTCTTGTTTTATTAATTTTTTTTGGAGGAGCAAGGACACCTATTTTTACATAATAATTAATAGTTGCAGTGGAGAGATTACTCATTTCTGATAATTCACCGATAGAAAAAGTTTTTTTTTCAGACATAATTATTCCCACTCAAAAAGTTTAATAGCAATCAAGAAAATTATAACAAACCAGACTATTAAACCTATTGTTTGTATACCTGAAGATAAGATTTGTAGTTCATCCATTGTAGTGGATCTCATCAAATTTGCAAGAAATGATAAGGGAAAAAATTGTGTAAAATTTGAGAGCCAGTTTGGTAATGAAGAAACAGGAAAAAATATTCCGGAAAGTATCATCATTGGAAACACTATAAGGTTTGCAACGGGCGCTAATGTATCCTCGCTTCTGGATTTACCAGAAATTGCTAATCCTAGTCCAATAAAAACAGCTCCTCCAATTAATGAAATTATAGTGATATTTACCCAAAAAATAAAATTAGAAATGTTAATATCTGCGCCTAAAAAAACTTTACCTAATAATAAGAGTAAGTATGTTTGTAATAAAATTACTATCCCTCTTGTGGCTATTTGTGCTGCTAAAAAATGAGACGCTCCAGCTGGAGTAGCTTTTATTCTTCGTAAGGTACCAGTTCTTTTTAATCTAACCAATGTAAAACCTACAGAAAAAATGCCTGTTTGCATAATTGCCATAGCAGCTATTCCTGGAACTATCCAATTTTTATAATTATTTTTTGATTTCTCATCATTCAAAATATAATTAATTGAATTAATATATTTAGTAGCATTATTTGAACCTAGTTCAGGATAATTTTCAAGGATAATTTTTTGTAGATTTTTTTCTATGATTATTTTACTAGTCAATGAATCCTTTTTAAATGATTCATCATACGTAAATATAACCTTGCAACTATCAGATATTTTTTCACATAAGGAAGTATTATTGATAATATCTCTAGATATATTTACTCTAATTATACTATCTTCTTCGTAGTTTTGATTTTTGGTTATATTAGTTAGCCTGTAAATGGTTTTTATCCCCAAAATATTTTTTATATCATTAGAAATATTATTCAGTAAAATTTCTTCTTTTTCAGTCAATTTTTGTTGAGAATTATTAGATGGGTTTTCACTTATAAATACACTGATTTGAGGGTTTTCTGAAACAGAAAAAACGGACTGGAAGCCAAAAATAATCATTATAAATCCGGGAAAAAACAGTGTCCAAAATATACCCTGTTTATTTCTAAAATACATTTTTATATTGATTATGGTTAGTGCGAAGAATAGTTTCATTATTAAGTTAGATTAATTTTTTTCCAGTTAAGTTTAAGAAAACATCATCTAATGTTGCTTCATTGATTTTTTTTTGTGCTTTAAATCCACTAGAAATAAGCTCAGAAATTAATTTTTGAGGCGAATTAAGAGCAATAATTTTTCCATTTTCAATTATTGCAACTCTATCGCATAATTCCTCAGCTTCTTCCATATAATGGGTGGTTAATAAAATGGTTTTTCCCTGGCCTTTAAGATTATTAATCAGCTCCCATAGATTTCTTCTTGCTTGAGGATCAAGGCCAGTGGTAGGTTCATCAAGAAAAATTACAACTGGATCATTTACTAATGCTATTCCAATTGCAAGTCTTTGTTTCTGCCCTCCAGATAATTCATTATATGATGCATCTTTTTTGGATACTAAGTCAACTTTTTCTAAGATTATATTAGGATCGTTATTTGAACTATATAATTTAGAATAAACATCAATAATTTCATACAAATTTAGATTTTCAAAAAATGCATTTTGTTGTAGTTGTATTCCTATGATTGATCGGATTTTTTTTGTATTTTTTATAGCATCAATACCGTCAATTATTGCTTCTCCACTATCTGGACTGATTAGTCCTTCTAAAATTTCAACAGTAGTTGTTTTACCTGCCCCATTTGGACCAAGAAGCCCAAATATTTCTCCTTTATTTACCTTAAACGAAATATCATTAACAGCGTAAACCTCATTGTATTTTTTTGAAAGATTATTGACTATTACTATGCTTTGGTTCATATTTATAAATAATTTTATTTTTATAGTTTAATATTAACAAATATATTTGTTGATTGGAGAATTTCATGTCCGACCAATATGTTAATTTCGGTACTTCTAGCCTTAAAGTTTCAAAAGTTGCATTAGGATTAGGTTTTCGTGGTCAAAATGATGAAAAAGAAGCAACCAAAACAATTAATACAGCTATTGATAAAGGAATAAATTTAATAGACTGTGCAAATGTATATGGTTATATGGATGACAGAAAAAATATTGGTTCTTCAGAAAAATTACTTAGTAAAATAATCAAAAATAAAAGGAATGATCTGGTAATAACATCAAAAGTTGCCTCCCCTATGGGTAATGGTCCCAACGATAAAGGTGTTTCAGCTTATCACATAATTAATCAAGTTGAAAAATCTCTACAAAGGCTCTCAACGGATAGAATTGATATATATATATTTCATGTTTTTGAATCAATTAGTTCATTTGAAGAACAATTTAGAGCCATGGAAATATTAAAGAATCAAGGAAAAATATTATATGTTGGCGTAAGCAACTTTAAGTCTTGGCAAGTTGTTCAAGCCTTAAGAGTGCAAGATTCTATAAACGCTCATCCTTTGTTATGTGTTCAAAATCCGTATTCATTATTAAATAGAGAGGCTGAGAGTGAAATGTTTCCAATGATTAGGGATATTGGGTTAGGCTTTATGGCGTATAGTCCTCTCGGAGTGGGTTTATTGAGTGGCACATATAAGCCAGGAGAGAAACCTCAAAAAAATACTCTTTGGGGTTCAAAAAGAAAAAATGATTATGAAAAATTCTTAAGTGGTGAGACTGGCTTGTTCATAAATAAAGTAGATGAAATTTCAAAAACATTAGGAATAGAAATGTCACAGTTAGCGATTTCGTGGGTTTTATCTCATCCAGAAGTTACTTTAGCAATATCCGGAGCTGATAATTCAGAGCAAATTTCTGAAGCTGCTGATGCAATGACAATTAAATTACCTTTAGAAATTATAAAAGAATTAAATGAAGCTTCATGTAGACTTAATTACACTCTAGACTGAAAAAATAATAGATAGGAAGGATAAGATTTTATGAAAGTATTACTTGTAGGAGGATCTGGTATGGTGGGGTCATTTATTACTCCATACCTAATCGAAAAAAATTTTACTCTAAAAGTTCTTGATATAAAAAAGCCAAAAATAGATATCGAATGGATTAATGGCTCAATAGATGACCCTAATGCAATTAATCAAGCAGTAAAAGATACAGATGCATTTATATGGCTTGCAATGCAGAGTCCTCAAGGGGGATCTAATACTCAGCAAGATGTAAAAATAATACAAGAAAACTACTTTACCAATTGTTTAGGCTTACATACATTTCTATGGCTTGCTCAAGAAAAAGGCATAAGTAAAGGAATTTACACAAGTTCTATGAGTGTTCATTACAGAGAAAGAAAATATTTTCCAACTGAAAATATGTCTCTAGATACACCTAGCGTATATGGTCTAAGCAAAGGCTTTGGAGAAAAAATATGTCAATATTTTTCTAGTTGGTTTGATATGAATATTATTGCTCTAAGAATAACAGGCCCAAGAAAAAGAAACGAATATATAAAAATAAGACACGCAAAGGAAAGATTAGCACCAATAACAGATTTATATGTAACAGACGAGGAAGATTTAGCTAACGCGTACATTTTATCTTTAGATAAAATTAATAAAGGTCATGGTAGATTTGATCCTATCTTTATAGCTGGAGATGAAAATGAGGAGGAGCATAATCTTACAAAAGCAAAACAATATCTTGGATGGCAACCGAAATCTCATATAAAATATTTAAGCAAGGAGAAAATATGATAATTGATGTACATACACATTTGCCTAGTCACATGGACACAGTTCCCGAGGATGAAATGGCTTATGAAACAGCTATGAGATCTGGAGATAAAGTTCAATTGACAAATTCGATTGATGATTATATTAAGGATATGAAAATTGTTGATAAGTCTTTTATTTTTGGCATTGCTCCTAGACCATGGAAGCCTAATGAAAGAGTTCTAAAAGTATCGGGTTGGCCAAAAAATCTTAATCAGAATGACGTAGCTTACCAAACTTCTCTAAAAAATCCTGAAAAAATTATCCCATTTATGACTCTTCATCCTTTAGACCCTAATTGGGAGGAAGAATATGAAAGATGCATTGGTGATTTAAATTGTCAAGGTATAAAACTTGGACCAAATTATCAAGATTTCGACCCTCTATCCGAAGAAGCATTTCGTTTATTTGCAAGATTAGAAAAAGATAAAATTCCTATAATATTTCATCAAGGTACTTCACCTATGACTGAAGCGCCCTTGACTTACGCTCACCCATTATTAACTACTGACAAAATTGCTATGGCATTTCCTAAGCTAACAATGATTCTAGCTCATCTAGGGCATCCATGGCAGACAGATTGTTTATCAGTTGTTAGAAAGCATCCAAATGTATGGGCTGATATGTCTGCCCAATTTTATAGACCTTATTCTTTTTGGCAGGGGATGAGGTTGTTTTATGAATGGGGAGCAATAGATAAAATTTTGTTTGGTTCAGATTGGCCTGTAACTAAACCGCAGGATAATATTGATAGTCTTTTAAATCTTCCTAAATTTGCTAAAGACCATCACTTGCCAACTATACCAGAAGAATCTATTAATGGAATAATTAATCGTGATTCGTGTGAAATATTAATGATTGACTAGTGTTTTATGATTATGAAAAAACTCTCGAATAAAAATTTTTTTTATGGTTGGCTGATAGTTTTATCATTATTTTTTACAAGTTTTTTGACTATAGGAAGCAGACAAGGTTTTGGTGTTTTTGTCAAGACTTGGGAAGATGATTGGCAAGTAACTACAGCTGCTATTTCATTTGCTGCGTCAATGGGATGGTTGGTAAATGGATTTTCTCAACCTTTACTCGGCAGATTAGCAGATTTATATGGTGCAAGGATAGTTATCGTAATATCCTTGACAATAATGTCCATATCAACTGCATTAATTTCACTAATTAATAGTGTATTTGGGTTGTTAATTTTATATGGGTTTATAACAGCATTTTTTTCAGGAGGAGTTTCTCCTGCAACAGTTGGTGTAATAGTATCAAAATGGTTTGTAAAAAAAAGAGGTACAGCTATGGCTATAGTTATGTCAGGTGGTTCAGTGGGTAGTTTAGTAATTGTTCCTTTTTTAAGTTTTTCATTAATTGAATTTGGTTGGAGGTATTCATGGATGATTCTTGGTGTGTTTTCACTACTTATTGGCGTTCCACTTATGTTGTTATTTGTAAAAAATAAACCAGAAGAATTAAGTATGCTACCTGATGGAGAAATAAAAGCTAATAAAAAAACATTAAGTGAAAAACAAATTATCGGTCCTTACTTTTTTTCTAGTTGGATTTCATCACTCAAAACGAAACCTATGTGGAATCTATCTCTCTCATATTTTGTATGTGGAATAACAACTGGCTCAATTTCTGTTCATTTTATTCGTTGGGCTTTAAGTGAAGACATTGGAACAGGCACTGCTGCTTTAGCTTTTGGTATTCTGAGTATTATAAATGCTATTGGAGTAATATTTATTGGACTTTTATCAGATAAGTTTCAGAGAAAAAACTTACTAGGAATAGTTTATTTGGTAAGAGGCTTAGCTTTTGCATCTATAATAATTTTACCTTCAAATTATGCTATATGGTCTTTTGCTATTATTGGTGGGGCGTCATGGCTAGCAACTGTACCATTAACTGCTTCTCTCACCTCTGATATTTATGGTTTGAAAAATATGGGTACTCTTTTTGGAATATCAAGCATGTCTCATCAAATTGGAGGGGCTGGAGCTGTTATATTTTTTGGTTGGTCATTTACTAAATGGGGAACTTATGACTATGCATTCTTACTTGGAGTAATAACTTTACTATTTGCAGGATTTGTTTCGTTATCTCTACCTGAAAAATCTAAATCAATTAGATATATAAAAGAAACAGGTGTAACTAATAATGCCTTATAATTATTTATTACATCATTCAGAATCAGTTGATCCTGAATTAATTGAAGCAATAATAGATAAAATAATGAATGTTACAGGTTTTTCAGCATTTACAATGATTATGATATTAATTATTTTAATGGTCAGTGTTCCATTGTTTATAATAATGTTTTATTTTACAAATTTTAAAAGGAATAATTAATGGGTGAAAAACTCATGAAAGCAGCCTTAGATAATGGCCAAGGTGATTACCTTGTTCAAAAAGTTCCTTTTCCAAAAAGATTTAAAAACTCTGCACTAATTAAGGTTATTCAATCAGGTATTTGCGGTTCGGATATTCACTTGACAACAGAGCGAAATGAATCACAAATTTTACCTTCAGGGCATGAAGTAGCCGGAGAAATTATTGAAATAGGTAATAATAATAAAAATTTAGTTCCAGGCGATAGAGTTGCAGTAGAAATGATAGGTGCAGGAAGAGCGTGCCTAAATTGTATATATTGTAAAAATGGGCAGATGAGACATTGTATTCATAGGATAGAAGATACTGGAGGTGGATTTGGAGAATATATTACTCGATTACCATCAGGCTTATTTAAATTACCCGATTCTTTAGATTGGACAAATGGAGCATTAGTAGAGCCTATGGCTGTGAGTGTCCATGCATTAAGGTATTCTCAAATGCAAAAAGGGGATATTGTTGGAGTTGTTGGTTCATCAACTATTGGTCTGTCATCTATTGTTGTAGCAAAAACTTTTGGAGCAAAGAAAGTAATTGCTTCAGCTAGATATCCACAACAAGTAGAAGCAGCAAAAAAAATGGGTGCTGATGTGGTTGTAAGCTCAAAAAGTGGAGAATTCGAAGATGCATGCTTTGATGCTTCAGGTGGTATAGGAGCTGATATTGTCGTTGAGTCGATTGGAGGTCATCAATCTGAAACATTCCACCAATCAATTAGAGCTACTAAGAGTCAGGGTAAAATGGTTTATCTAGGAGGCATGAAAATCCCTATGGAATTAGACTTAATCGATGCTTCATTAAGAGAGATTAGAATAGAATCAGTAATGTGTTATTCTGAATCAAATGGAATTCATGATTATGAGATAGCAATAGATTTACTTGATTCAAATAGATTTCCATATAAAGATATAGTTACACACCGATTTAATTTAGAAAACATTCAAAAAGGTTTTGATATTGCATCAGATAAAAAATCTGGATCAATAAAAGTACATATCACTATGTAAAATATATTTTGGTAGGGCCACGGAGACTCGAACTCCGGTCTCCACCTTGAAAGGGTGGTGTCCTAGGCCGCTGGACGATGGCCCCATAATTACAATATTATATATTTTACTAAAAAAAATACTTAATTTTTTGTAACTAAAATGTAATATTTTATCGAAATGAAAAAAGTAGGCTTTTTTTTTATGCTTTGTTTGCTATAAAAGGTTTTATCCGCTTGGGAAAGCAGGTTACACAAATTTCACATTTTCTACCATCACACCCTCTTGCGCTACAAAATGATCTACCGTAAAAAATAATTTGTAGGTGCAATTTATTCCATTTACTTTTTGGAAATAAACTTTTCAGGTCTTTTTCAGTTTGAGAAACATTTTTCCCTTTAGACAGCCCCCATCTTTGAGCTAATCTATGTATATGTGTATCAACTGGAAAGGCAGGATGACCAAAACCCTGAGACATAACAACACTTGCAGTTTTATGCCCAATACCTGGTAATTTTTCTAATTCCTTATAAGTTGACGGAACCTTTCCTCCATACCTTTCAGTTAGTATTTTTGAAATACTAACTATATTTTTAGATTTTTTTGGTCCTAAGCCACATGGTTTAATTAAAGAATATATTGTTTCAACGGAGATTTTTGACATTTCTTTTGGATTATTTGCCAAAGAAAAAAGTTTAGATGATACTTTATTAACTCTTTCATCAGTGCACTGAGCGCTTAGTAAAACTGCAATTAATAGCTCGAATTTATTAGAATGTACTAATGGGATAGGAGTTTTCGGAAAAACTTCATCTAATTTTTTCATTACGTATGCTGCTCGTTCTTTTTTTAGCAACTATAGTTATCCCTAAGAGTTTATTTTTTTCTTGATCCAAGATACTCTACAATTATTTCTAGAGAATTTTTGTAAGTAGAATTTGGCAAATTATTAAGTATTTTTTTTCCACTATCTAATAAATCTTTTGATTTTTTCTCTGAATATTCTATGCCTCCAGAATTTCTGATTTTATCAACAAGTTTAGGTAAAGCAGATAATCTTTTTTCCTCAGATGAATTCATATAATTATTAATTTCTTTTTCTAAACCATTATTATAAGCATAAATTGAAGGGAGTGTCATTATTCCTTCTCGGAGATCATTTGTTGAAGGTTTGCCAATATCATCTGTTGAATATTTATAATCTAATAAATCATCTATTATTTGATATGCCATGCCTAAAAAGTAACCAAAATTTTTTAGATCGTTGGAGTTTTTTTCAGTAGATTTTCCTAACAAAGCTCCACTTTCAGTAGCGGTGCAAAATAAAGATGCAGTTTTATCGTAAATTCTTTGATAGTACTTATCCTCAGATATAATAGGTTTCCAAGAGTCATTAATTTCATTTAATTCTCCCCTAGATAATTCTGTTATTGTTTCTGCAAACCTTTTTATAAGTCTCACATTGTTTGTTTCACAAACAAATATTGCTGATGTGGCAAATATATAATCTCCTATTAAAACAGCAGCATTTCTCCCCCATAAACTACTCGCAGTTTTATGTCCTCGTCTTAAGTTTGCATGATCAACAGTATCGTCGTGTACTAATGTAGCTATGTGTAGAAGCTCAACCCCTGTTGCCATTAATATTGTTTTGTCAATATCAGATTCACCCCAGAGATTAGATACTAATAAAGTTATTGATGGACGTATTCTCTTTCCTGGCACTGAAAGAACATGTGATAACTGTTCAAAAACTTGTTGATTTTTTTTATCTTTGTCATATTTTGAAGAAACATTAACAATTTTTTCAAAAACTAAATCAAGTTCTTTCTTAACAGGTTTATATATTACATCAGGATCCAATATCTAGTCCTTAAATTTTCCGTTTTCGAAGTCAATCACAGATTCATCTAATTTTATAAATAAAGTTTTTACGTTCTTAAGTTTTGTTTCTGGTGGTATTTCCCTCACGCTCCAACCATCTCTTAATGTGTCGCTATCATCAAAAATCATATTATGAATTTTATCTGATGTTTTTGGCAAAAATGGATACATAGCTGTTCTTAGCGCAGAAATTATATTACATCCTACCCAAAGGCTAGTAGAGCTCAATTTTTTATCAATTTTTACCATTTTCCATGGTTCTTTTTTGTCAATATATTTATTCCCGTCCCTGGCAAGTTGCATCAAATGATTTAACGCGTTACGAAATTTCCTAGAGTCTATGCAGCTTGATATATCAATTAATGTTTTTTTACATTGATCAAGTATTTTTTCATCTTCTTTTTCAATAGATTGAGGATCAGGTATAATTCCGTCATAATTCTTATTTATGATATTAAATATCCTGTGAACAAAATTTCCAAGAGTTGCAACTAATTCATTATTGTTACTTTCTACAAAACCCTTCCATGTAAACTCAGAGTCAGATGTTTCAGGCATGATTTTAGTAAGGTAATATCTTAAAGGTTCAGATTCATAACTTTTTAAAAATTCTCTAACCCAAACAGCATGCCCCTTACTCTTTGAAAAGTCTAATCCACCAAGGTTTAAGTATTCATTAGCAACCACATCTGTTGGTAAATTTAGTTCCTCGTAACCTAAGAGTATAGCTGGCCATATAATGGTGTGAAATGGGATGTTATCTTTACCTTGAAAATAATATGTTTCACCATCAGGATCGATCCACCATTTTTTCCATAGATTTTTATCACCTTGTTTTTTTGCCCAGCTTTTTGTTGCAGACAAATATCCTATGACTGCCTCGAACCAAACATATATGCTTTTTGAGGAATATTTTTCATCGCTAACTGGTACAGGAATTCCCCATTCAATATCTCTAGTAATAGCCCTATCATGCAAGCCTTCTTTTATCATTCCTAATGATTGATTAACTACATTTTGCCTCCAATCAGATCTGCTTTCAATCCAACTTCTTAATTTTTCTTCAAAAAAACTCAACTTAATAAATTTATGAGTAGTTTCCTTAAATACCGGTGTTGAATTATCACGTATACTTTTGATATTTTTTAGGTCAATTGGATCTAATGTTTTTCCACATTTTTCACATTGATCTCCTCTAGCTTTATTTTCATCACAGTAAGGGCATTCACCATATACAAATCTGTCCGATAAAAAAAGTTTTTCTTTTTCAGAAAAAGGCATTGATTGGGTTTGTTCATATAAGAGGTCTTTTTTTTCTAATTTTAGAAATATATCATGAACTACATCTTGATGTTCTTGAGTATGAGTATTAGTATATAAATCATATGAAAACCCCATGTCATTTAATGCCTGTTCCCAAATTTTATGATATTTTGTAGCAATTTTCTCAGGAGTTGTATTTTCATCAATAGCTTTTAAGGCAGTTGGTGTTCCATGCATGTCTGAGCCAGAAACCATAACTACATCATTACCAGAGATTCTGTGAAATCTAGCAAAGATATCTGCTGACATATTCATGCCAGCTATGTGACCTAGATGAGGTTCTCCATTAACATATGGCCACGCTACACCTACTAGGATTTTCCTTCTCAATTTCATTCCTTATAAATTTTTATTATTTATTATAAACTTATTTTAAGAATAATACTTTTATGGTAAATCTAAAAATAATTTATATGCTGAACTTTTTGATATATTGAAATTTTCTGAAACTATTTTAGAAGCTACTTTTCCTGATATGTTTTCTCTTTTCATAGTTTTTAATATTTTCTCTATATCATTATTTTTGGTAGTATTATTTTTTTTCTTTTTATCACCATTTATAATAATTACAAATTCACCCTTAATATTTTCTTTTGAAAATATGCTTTGAATTTTTTCTGCATTACCATGAATTAATGTTTCAAAAATTTTTGTAATTTCTTTTGCTATAAATATTTCTCTCTCCGGCATAATTTTTTCAATATCTATAATTGTTTGATTGAATCTATGTGGTGATTCAAACATTACTGTAGGTATAGTACTATTTTTGATTTCTAAGATTTTATCTTGTCTTGCTTTTTGTTTTTTTGGAAGAAATCCAATAAATTGAAATTCATTGCTAGAAATTCCTGAAACAGAGAATGCAGCAACTATGGATGACGGTCCAGGTATTGGAATAATTTTATGGTTATATTTTTTTGAAATTTTTACTATCAGTGCTCCTGGGTCACATACTCCTGGTGTCCCCGCATCTGTAATGAGTGCTATATCGTTCCTGCTCAATATATCTAGAATATACTCTATATCTTTTTCTTTTGAGTGATCGTTATACTGAATAATTCTTGCATTTGAATTAATCTTTTTTAATAATTTTTTACTGTTATAGGTATTTTCAGCAATTACAATTTCTATATTTTGTAGTATTTTTTTTGCCCTTAAAGTAATGTCATCTAAATTGCCAATAGGGGTTGCAACAATATATAGGTTTGACATATTTTTATTTTGAAAGATTTAACAGGTTTTCTATTGCTGCATCATGTTGTTCATCAGCATGATATGAACTTCTTACTAAAGGGCCAGAGGCTACATGATTAAATCCTAAATCTAGACCGATTTTTTCTAACTCTTTAAATTCCTTAGGTGTATAAAATTTTATTAATGGATGATGATTTTTAGAGGGTCGAAGATATTGACCTATAGTAAGTAGGTCACAATTAACCGATCTTAAGTCATTCATTGTTTCTATGATTTCTGGCATTGTCTCGCCTAATCCGACCATCATACCTGATTTTGTTGGCATATATTCATTAATTTTTTTCACATTACTTAATAATTTCAACGATAGGTCATAGTTTCCTCTAGGTCTGACTTTTCTAAATACTCTTCTAGTAGTTTCTATATTATGATTTAAAACATCAGGTTTAGCATTTACAACTTTTTTGAGAGAGATAAAATCTCCTTCAAAATCCGGTATCAAAACTTCGATTTTACATTCCGGGTTGATTTTTTTTGAATTTAAGATTGTATCTCTAAATATATCTGATCCGTAGTCTTCTAAATCGTCTCTATCGACAGAAGTAATTACTGCATATTTTAAATCCATATTTTTTATTGTTTGAGACACTCTTATTGGTTCTGACTTATCAACTGTAATAGGCCAACCAGTTTTTACATTACAGTAAGAACAAGCTCGTGTACAGGTATCTCCTAGAATCATAAAAGTCGCTGTTCCTCTATCCCAACATTCACCTATATTAGGACATGCAGCTTCTTCACACACAGTGTTGAGTTTAAAGTTTTGGATTTTTTTCTTTATTGAAAGATAATTTTCTGATCCAGGTGCTTTCACCTTAAACCATTCGGGTAACCTTCTTATGTCAGAAGATTTATTTTTTTCTTTAGGTTCAGGTATCATTATTTAATATTTTATAATTTATTTTCCTATAATGAAACAACAATATAGTAAAATTGAAATTAGATATGGGTAAAAGAAAACGAAGAAAATATTATAATGGACCTGATCTTACCTCCGATGTTGAATTATATCCTGGAGATATATTTGAACTAACCGTTGATAAAATTACTGAATCTGGAGAAGGAATTGCATATATAAATAATAATATTCCTATACTTATATTGGGAGCTATTGAAGGAGAAAAGTTAAGGGTTAAGGTCTTAAGAAAATATCCTGAAAAATTTATTTGTTCAATAGAAGAAATATTATCTGCTAGTAATTACAGAAAATTGCCTGAGTGTGAATATTTTGGAAAATGTACTGGTTGCCAATGGCAGCACATTGATTATAAATTCCAACTAAAATTAAAAAAAATTAGGTTGGAAAATGAAATAAAAAATTATAAAAATATTTCTCATGTAGATATTAGCGAGACTATTCCAAGTAACAAGGAGTTTAATTACAGGAACCATGCCAGATTCACAGCTTTTAGAGAAGATAATAATACAAATTTAGGTTACGTGAACATGTATTCAAGAAAATTTGTAAAAATCGACAAATGTATGATAATGAATGGAAAAATTAATAATTTTCTTGGTAATATTCAAAATAAACTTTCTGATGTGACTCAAGTAAGTATAAGAACTGCTATAAATAATGATTCTTATATAATTCAGCCAAAACTAGATTTAGATTCATCAGGTATTTTTTCTGGTCAAAAATATTATGACGAAAAAATAAGAAATACAAATTTTAGAGTCGCAGGAGCCTCCTTTTTTCAGGTAAACGTTGAACAGTTATCTAATGCAGTTGATGAGATAAAGGAATTTTTACAATTGTCAGGTGATGAAATTATTGTTGATGCATACTCTGGGGTAGGAGTATTTAGTATTCTACTTTCATCTTATGTTAAGCATGTATATGGTATTGAAGAATCATACTCGGCTATAGAAGACGCAAAATACAATGCAAAGAATATAAAAAATATAGAATTTATAATGGGTAAAACAGAAGATGTTTTATTAAATTGGAATAAAGATATTGACTATTTATTACTCGACCCCCCAAGAATAGGATGTCACAAAAACGTACTAGAGGCTGTTCGTAAACTAAAACCAAGAAAAACTATAATTTTATCCTGTGAACCTAAATTTTTTGCTAGAGACTTATCTATATTATGCAAAAATAATTTATTTAATGTAGAAAAAATTGTACCTTTAGATATGTTTCCTCAAACAAAACATACCGAAATAATCGCATACTTATCTCTAAACGAGAAGGATCTATGAAAAACAATGTACTTATATTGGGCTCTGAATCTCCAAGGCGTGAGACAATTTTATTGGATTTAGGCTTAAAAATAAAAAAATATCAACATCATATTAATGAGCATAAATTGATAAAAAAAAGTAATTCATTTGAAGAAGTTGCTAAATCTATTGCAATAGCAAAAAACGAGTATATTTATACTAATTTAGATAATAATGATAAAAATTATTTTTTGCTGACAGCAGATACTCTTGTTTGGAATTCAAATTTTTTTTTCCCTAAACCTAATAATTTAGATGAAGCAAAAACAATGCTCAAAAAATTAAAAAATAATTCTCATTATGTTTCTACAGCAATTTGCCTTAGGAAAAGAGAGCATTATGAGGTCGACTTTCAAACAACCGCGGTTTTAATGAAAAATTATAGTGATAATTACTTAAATGACTATATAAAACATAATGATGTATTATCTAAGTCAGGCTCTTATGGAATTCAAGATAAAGAATTTAACTTAGTAAAAAGTTATGTTGGTTGCTACAATAATGTAGTGGGTTTGCCAGTTTGTAAATTGATAAAATTGTTAAATAAAATGAAATTTAAGATCTATAATAATATACTATGTGATAAGCATACATAAGTTTTGAGGGAAATGTATAAATGAATTTTTTTGGTGTTGGTGGATTTGAATTTTTATTGATAATATTTATTGCTTTATTTTTTTTAGGACCCAAAAACTTAATTTTTGGTCTAAGAAAGATGAGATTATTCTATACCCAATTGAAAAAGCAGAGAGATGAATTGATATCAATTGTGACAGAAGCTGTTGAGATAGAAGAATTAAAAAAATTGGATCCTGTAGATGACATTAAAAATGATTTAAAAAAAATTGAATCATCTACAAAATTAGATCAAATAATTGATGAAGTTAATGATCCATTTGATAAAAACAATAAGGAAAAACAATCTTGAACGATAAGATGATGTCAATAATGGAGCACCTTGATGAATTGAAAAAAAGGATGATTAGGGTTTTTTTATTAGCTCTAGTTCTATCAATAATTTCGTTATTTTTTTACAAGCAAATTTTCGACTTTTTTATTGTTAATATAGAATCTATTATTCAAGATAATGGTGGAGTTATAGCAATTCAAAGGATAACCGAAGGATGGGTAGTAGCAGCAAAGTTAGCTATAACTTTTGGTGTGATGTTGACTTTACCATATTTTTTATGGGAGTTATCAATGTTTTTTAAACCTGGCTTAAAGCAAAATGAAAAAAAATATATATTTATCCTTATTCCTTTTTCTCTCATATCTTTTGGCACTGGTGCTTTATTTGCATATATCGTAGTTATACCTAGGTTAGTAAATTTTTTGATCAAATTATCAAAGGATATTGGAGAGCCAGTAATAATGGTTGGCCCATTAGTCTCTCAAGTTGTAACTTTTATTTTTTGGCTTGGATTAGTTTTCGAATTACCAATAATAATGTTTTTACTAGCAAAAATTAGACTTATAAATTATGATTCTTTAAGAAGATTTAGAAGATGGATGATCTTGCTTGCTTTTATTTTTGGAGCTCTGATAACTCCAACAGACCCTATTTCACAGATAATTGTAGCTATACCTGTTATGCTTCTTTTTGAAATTGGTATGTTTTTGGTGAAAATTGGAGAAAAATAGAATTTATTTTTTATTCTTTTTTTTCTCTTCATCTTTATTTACTGCTCCACGAAATTCATTTAAGGCTTGACCAAGTCCTTTTCCAACTTGTGGTAGCTTCCCCACACCAAATAGAAGTAGAACTATAACTAAAATTAGTAGTATTTGTGCTATTCCAAGATTTTGCATTATTTTTTCCTAACGATTATTGGTTTTAGTATAATTCTATCCTAAGTATCTCCAAACGCCAATTACTTTACTTAGTATTTGAATATTATTAGATTCAAATGTCATTGCTTTCATCTGTTTGTTTGCAGGTTCAAGTTTTGTATATTCTCCATCAGAATATACATGTTTAAGTGTTGTAGAATCATCAGATATAATTCTAACAGCTGCCATTTGACCATTTCTGACATTGCTGGTTTGCTCCATGATAACTAGGTCTCCATCTGAAATAAAAGCATCAATCATAGATTCTCCCTTAACTTTCAATGCATAAACACCATCTGGAGAATTAATCATAGAATGAGGTATTTCAATTATCTCTTGCCCATTCACATCAGACCAAGTATCATTATCTGGTAATGGGAATGGAGATCCTGCAGCAATAGTTCCTAATAACGGGACGCTAAAATCACTATTATTTTTTGTTAGTTTGAGACCTCTAGATACCTCAGAATTTCTATCTAAATAACCAGTTTCTTTTAATTTATCTAAGTTATAAGATACCACTGATGTAGAACTGATATTGCAACCAGCTTGAATATCTCTAATAGTTGGTGGATAGTCATTGACTTCTATGAAGTCTTGAATAAATTCTAATATTATTTTTTGTCGCTCTGAAATAGATTTCATGTTTATAATCCTTTCATTTTTAATCATAGCACAAATGTTCTAAAATATCATTACTGGTGATCATATACTAAACAATATTGTCAATTAGGGGTGGTGATGAGTATTATTACCCATGGTTATACCTTCCATTTCATAAGGTGGCCCGTCTACTTCCCTAGCTTGACCAAATGAAATATAATCAGGAGGCTCACCCTCAAAAACTAAGTACGCTGAAAGTTCTGTACTTAATGATTCATTCCCGCCAAACCATAATACAGTTGGACCATTAATCATTTTTACAGGACCATTTTGTATCTTGCTTTTTATAGAATCATTTAATATGCCTGTTCCAGATTTACCTACTCCCCATTTTACTATGCCTTTATAGTCATGGGGTATTATAAATCGCCAACGATACAATAAACCTCTCCAAGCATTAACTTCAACGCAAACCCTTTCCTCAACATCTTCATAAGGATGGTAAATTCTCCAATTATAAAGAGTATTAGTTTTTGTTGAGTTTATTTTATGGTTATTGTGATTTTCGTGCTGTGAATCTAAATCATCCATTTATGAATTACTTAGCTTCAATTTTCTTAGATAATCTAGACTTTTTCCTAGAAGCATTATTTTTATGGATAACTCCCTTGGAAGCTGCTTTATCTAGGGCTGAGAAGGCCTGATTTAATAGTTCTTGATTATTTTCAGGGGTACTATCCTCAAGAGCATCTATAGCGTTTTTTACTCTACTTTTAGTAAATGATTTGACTGCTCTATTTCTAACTGCTTTATTTTTTTGTGAACGTAAAGTTTTCTTTGGGGGCATTAATTTTCCTTCTTATATATATATATTTATTTTTCATACACTCTAAATACGTTATTTACTCCAGGTATTGTTTCAATACGTGAGAATAGCCTGCTTAATTGTTCTACTCCTGTAGTGTACACTGTTAAGTAGACATTAGAAATGTTATTTTTTGGGTGTTCTTGCGAAACTAATGAATGTATGTTTATATTTTCAGATGAAACTATGTCTGTAATATCTCTTATTAAGCCTAAGCGGTCATATGCATGTATCTCAATTCTTGATGGGAATGCAGATTCAGAATGCCTCCAAGCTACAGGTATAATTTTTTCTGGGTCTTGTGTAATCGCTCTACAAGTTTGGCTACAAACTGTAACAAGTTTACTCTTAGTTTGGTAGCCAATAATTTCTTCACCATAAATTGGATTGCAACACTTTGATATATCAATCGAAAACTCATTATCTCCCATTATAAAAATGTTTTCATTGTTTCTATTTATATTATTTTCTTCGTCAGCATAATTGGAAAAATTATTTTGGTTAACTGGATTTATCATTTCAGTTATAGCCTGGATTGATATTTGACCAACTCCAACAGCCTCTGACAATTCTTCAAAATTTTCAAATTCTAGATCTTTGCTTATTTTTGATTCAGGGAAGTTTCTTATATCAAGTCGTTTGATTTCTCTTTTTATTATATCTTTGCCACGCTCGATATTTGCTTCTTTTTCTTGTCTTCTAAACCACTGTCGTACTTTAGTTTGAGCACTTCCTGTTATTAAGTACCTTAAGTCTTTATTTAGCCAATCTAAACTGGGACCTCTATTTGATTTTGACTTTTTAATTTCAATTACATCTCCATTAGATAATGGTGTATTTAATGGTGATATTTTTCCGTTAATTATTGCTGCTACTGCATCATGCCCTAAATCAGTATGTATTCTATACGCAAAATCTAGTGGAGTTGCCCCTGTTGGTAAGTCCTTAACATCACCTTTAGGAGTATAAACAAAAACTTGATCTTTTAGAATATCAGTTTTGACATTATTAAGGTATTCTTCATCTCCAGACATTTCATTATGCCAATCAAGAAGCCTTCTCAACCAAGACATTTTTTTTTCGAATTCATCTATATTTATTTGAGAATCTTTGGCTTCCTTATATACCCAATGTGAAGCTACCCCTTCTTCTGCGATGATATGCATATCTTGTGTTTTTATTTGAACTTCTATAGGATAATTTCCAGGGCCTCTAACTGACGTATGAAGTGCTTGATACATATTTTCTTTTGGGGTTGATATATAATCATCAAATTGGCCTGGGACAGGTCGCCATTTTGAATGTACTATACCTAATGCTGTGTAGCAATCTTTTTCGCTTTTACAGATTACTCTTAGAGCTATTAGGTCATAAATCTCATCAAATTTCTTTCCAAGATTTTTATATTTTTCCAGTTTGTTGTATGTACTGTATAAATTTTTTACTCGGCCATCTATATAGCAATGTATGCCGTTGTCATTAAGAGGTTTTTCAATTGATTTTATAGCTGCGGAAGTATATTTTTCTCTTTCAGCTCTCTTTCTATTTACTAACTTTGAAGTAACCTTGTATGAATCAGGATTTAAATATCTAAAAGCAAAATCTTCAAGTTTCCATTTCATCTCATTCATTCCTAGCCTGTGAGCTATTGGTGAATAAATATCTAATGTTTCTCGTGAAATTCTTTTTCTCTTTGCTATTGACAAATGCTCCAAGGTTTCCATATTGTGTAATCTATCTGCCAACTTGATTAAAACTACCCTGATATCTTCAGCCATTGCTACAAGCATTTTTCTCAATGATGCTGATCTAGAGGCCTCTGGCTTAGTATACTGTTTTACCATTTTTGAATTTGTTGAAATCATATCTAATTTCTTTAATTTGGTTACACCGTCAACTAGATTGGCAATACTCTTGTTGAATTTTTGGGATAATTCTTTGTGAGATACTCCACAATCTTCTATCACATCATGAAGTAATGCAGCTTGAATAGTCTCACTATCGAGTTTCATCTTAGCTAAATGTATAGCAGTGTACACAGGATGAATTATGTAAGGTTCTCCTGACATTCTTTTTTGATTTTGATGAGAATTAAGTGCAAAATCTAAAGCTTTTTTTATTGATGCGACTTCTTTATCGGGCAGGTATTTACTAACTATTTGAAATAGTTCTTTATATATATTATCTACTTTAGTTGTTGTCATTTATCAAGTTATTATAATTTTATCATTATTCAGGCAATGATGGAATTGGTTGACCTGTTAGGTATGACCCAATAATCTTTCCTAATTCTTTTGGGGCTGTTGCCTGCATTTGATTCCAAAATTTTTGATTGCCAAACAAAAAATCTTTGTTTTCAGGACATATAAATTCTAGTTGATCAATTTGGTTTGCTCTATGAAATTCAATCATGAATAAACTCCGACATGATTCCAGTTCTGATAAAATTAAATCTGTTTTTAGTATCTTGATAACCTCTAGCAAGTCTTTTTCCTCTAATGATTCTAGGAATAAAAATTCATTTTCATCAAAATTCCACCGATATAATTTTATTTTTTCAGTCTGATTTAAGTTTAACTCTGAGTTAATATTAATTAATTCATGACTATTTTTAAAAATTTCATCACAAATTACCGTATATGTATCATTTAAGTCCGTATGATATTCCCATTCGTTTTCGCCGTCGCTAAGTATGTATATGTATCCTTTATAAGGTTTATTATTATCGGAATAGTATTCACCTAATTTTGGACATCCAAGTGATTCATCTTCCCATTCATTTGTAGATACCGACTTTAAAAATAAAGTTTCAGCACTAATACCTTTTTCATAAATTAATCTTCCCATTTCTTCAACATAAGATCTAGGTGGCATAGGTGTTGGTTCAATTTTTATGATAGTTGGGGTTACTATTATTGTTGGAATAATTGCTGGTTTGTTTTCTGAGCTTGATATAGGGGTTTTTATTGGCTCAGGTGTAATTGTAGGAAATGCTGTAGGAATATAATTATCTTTAGTTTCTTTATTGTCATCAATAAATATCAATATTATGAATACTATTATCAATATAATAATCAAATAAATTACTTTATTATTTTTTAGATTTATCATTGTGTATAATTTTGGTAATGAATTTAGTAAAATTTAATTTCATGAATCAAAATAATTTTAATAAAAACATATTATATAATAAGAACAAGCCTCCCATTTTTTTAATTATACTAACTTTAATCATAGCTTTATTGTGTATAACTCCAGCCCTATATTTACTTTTTCGATCATTTGAAATTGCTGGAGGTAATTTAGTAAGCATAATTCTGACTAAAAATGTATTCTTAGTTTTTTTTCGTACTATTTCAATAATTTTTCTGGTTTCAGTAGTTTCATGTATTGTTGCTGTATTTTCCGCTTGGGTTATAGAGAAAACTGATATTCCATTCAAAAAAGTTCTTACTCTAGGGTTAATTTTACCTCTAGTTATACCTAGTTTTATATTAGCGACAACGGTTGTAGAGTTATATTCTCCTCGGGGACAATTGCAGAAATTTTTATCAATATTTGGAGTTGATAGATTGCCAGAAATTTACGGCCTCCCAGGAGCTACATTTGTACTTGTAATTATGACCTATCCCTACGTTTTTTTAATAGTCAGGGGAGCTTTAAGAAGACTTGATCCACAATTATTAGAAGCTTCAAGATCGCTAGGGTATGGTTCATATAAGACTTTTTTCTTTATAACCATTCCATTACTTAGACCAGCAATTGCAGCGGGGACACTCTTAGCAGCTTTATATACTTTGAGTGATTATGGAGGAATGGCACTACTTAGGTATAATACTTTCACTGTAAATATTATGACATTGTATGATGCTTCTATTAATCGATCTCTTCCCTCAATATTATCCCTATTACTAGTTTTTTTTGCATTATTTTTTATTTTCATTGAATACTTTACCAGAGGTAAGGGGGTTTTTCACAGGAGTACATCTGGATCTGAAAAAATTGCTAAACCATTAGAAACCGGTGCCCTGAAGTGGGCATTAGTGTTAATTTTATTCCTAATTATTTTATTGTCATTGATAACACCAATAGGTGTACTATTTTATTGGTTGATCAGAGGGCTTATTAATGGAAATGATCTTCTACCTCTGTTGAATCCCGTTTTAAATTCATTATATGTTGCTTTTTTAGCTAGTTTTTTTACTGTTCTGACTGCATTGCCAGTAGCAATTTTTATTACTAGATATAAACATAAACTAAATAATTTTATCGAATTTGCTTCTTACATTGGTTTTGGGCTTCCAGGTATAGTAGTGGCATTGTCATTAGTATTTTTGAGTATAAATTTATTCTTCCCGCTATATCAGTCAATATGGCTATTAATTTTTTCATATATTGTTTTATTTATACCAGCCAGTATTGGATCGATCAGAGCATCGGTTTTACAAGTTAATCCAAGACTAGAAGATGCGGCATATTCCTTAGGAAAAACACCTATTATGGTGATATTAAGAGTTACTCTCCCCTTAATTATGCCTGGCATTTTATCCGGTGGGATAATTGTTTTTTTACTTACATTAAAAGAACTTCCTGCTACACTTATATTGTCGCCTATAGGATACGATACTCTTTCAACAACAATATGGGGAGCTGCAACGGAAGCATTTTTTACTAGAACTGGTGGAGCTTCTCTCATACTTATTCTTATTGCAGGAATTCCAATGGCATTCATGACTCTAAAAAGCACAAGATACAACATACAAAAGTGATCAAATGAAATTAATTCTCAATAAAATTAAGAATTTCTCTAAAGTTAAAGAAAGAAAATTAAAATCAGAAATGAGTTCTAATGAAACAGGTGTGATTCATTTAGATTCAGTAACTCATTTTTATTCGAATGATAATTTTCCAACTATTGAAAATTTGAATTTACTTGTAAAACATGGGGAATTTATAAGCATACTAGGTGAGAGCGGTGCTGGAAAGACAACAACTCTTAGAATGATCGCAGGTTTTGAAAAAATTTCATCAGGATATTTGAGAATTGGAGGACAATTAGTTGGATCTAACTTTTTACATGCTCCACCAAATCACAGAAATTTAGGTGTAGTTTTTCAAGATTATGCACTTTTTCCTCATATGACTGTATATAAAAATATTGAGTTTGGTATGGACAGCAAGATAGTTGACAAAACAGACAAAATAAATAATATTTTGTCCATGGTTGGCATGCATGGATATGAAAATAAATATGTGCATGAATTATCTGGGGGACAACAACAAAGGGTAGCCATTGCAAGGGCTGTGGCAACTAATCCAATTGCACTGCTTCTAGACGAGCCATTTAGTAATCTAGATAGAATATTGGCAAGAGAATTGAGAAAAGATATTAAGAAAATAGTAACCAATACTGAAACTACTACCATTTTAGTAACACATGATCGTGAAGAAGCTTTAGCTATATCAGATAGAGTTGCTGTTGTTTCCAATAGAAAATTATTACAAATAGATACACCTGAGTATATTTACAATAATCCTTTAACACCAGATGTCGCAAGTTTAGTAGGTCCTTGCGATTTTATTGAGGGTGAATACAAAAACAATTCTGTTGAAACTTCATTTGGAAAATTTAGGGCTAAATCTACAGAAAAAATAGAGGATCATCAAAATGTCAAAGTTCTAATTAGGCCATCTGATGTACATTTAATTAATGAAGGCAGTGAAAATTTTTCAAATAGGGTAATTTCTAGAGAATATAGAGGCGAGTATGACGAATATGAGATATTATCTGAAAAAGGAGAAATTATTCATTCAAGAATGAATAATTACGAAAATATTGCAGTAGACTCAAAGGTGCAGATAATCTTAAATAAAAATCGATCAGTTATAGTATACAAAAATTAATCGTGTAATTTTTTTATTACTAAACATGCATTTTGTCCTCCAAACCCAAAGCTGTTAGACAAAACTACGTTTAATTTTTTCTCTATAGCATTGTTTGGAACATAATCAAGGTCGCATTCAGGATCTTTATCTTCCAGGTTTATTGTTGGATGTATTATATTTTCTTCAATAGATTTGATACATGCAATTGCTTCAAGCGAGCCAGATGCTCCTAAACTGTGTCCAATCATTGATTTAGTAGAACTTATTGGTATTTTATAAGCTATATCTTTAAAGACTTTTTTTATTGCGTTAGTTTCAGCCTTGTCGTTGATTGGAGTTGATGTTCCGTGAGCATTTATGTAACTTATATCTTCTAGATTAACCTTAGCTGATCTTAATGCTAATTGTATCGCTTTTGCTGCACCTATACCGTCCGGATGAGGTTGTACTAAATGATAAGCATCTGATGATACTCCCCAACCTGCAATTTCACCATAAATTTTTGCATTTCTTTTTTTTGCGTGACTATAACTTTCTAAAATTATTATTCCGCTACCTTCAGAGGGTACGAACCCATCACGTTTTATATCGAATGGCTTACTTGCTAATTTTGGATCTCCATCCCAGGTAGATAAAGCTTGCATAGTACTAAATCCACCCATTCCGATTTCGCAAATACCAGCTTCTGTACCACCGGTTATAACTACGTCAGCATCACCTCTTTTGATGATCTCAGTTGCTTCTCCAATCGCTTGTGTACTAGCTGCGCAAGCAGTTATACATGTATTAGTGTAACCGGTTATTCCAAATGTTCTAGATATATTTGCTGAAGCCATATTAACTAACATCATAGGAATATAGAACGGGCTCATTCTTGACGCGCCTCTTTTCACCTTAACTTCTGCTTGCTGGTCTGTTTCTGGTAATCCGCCTGAACCACTTCCAATTAGTACTCCAATTCTGTCAGAGTTTTCATTACTTATATTTAAGCTTGCATCATCTATTGCATTTTTGGCTGCTGCAAGAGCTAGATGTGAAAATCTACCCATTCTTTTTAATTCTTTTTTATCTATGTAATTTGTAGGATCGAAGTCCTTAACTTCACCTGATACCTTACAAGGAAAGCCATCAGGGCTTACCAAACTGATTTCATTTATACCGGATTTACCATTTTTTAAGGAAGACCAAAAATCATCTACACTATCTCCTAAACACGAGACTACACCCAATCCAGTAACAACTATTTTTTCATTTTCTTTCATAAATTTTTTCTACATTTTATATATTTCAGGCTGGATTTTTTTTTCGATTTCAATTATTTCAGCAGCGATAAATAAAGATCCAGTTGCTAATATTAAATCATTTGATTTAGCAAGCTTTTTAGCTTTATTCAAAGCTAAATTTGTATTTTCTGTATACTCTATTACTTTAATTTTACTATTAACCAGTAGATTTTTCATTTTCTTAATATCGAAAGATTTTGGATGCCTAGATTGAGTAACTATAATTTTTGGGCTGTAATTCTTAAATGTTTCTATTATATCTATAGGTTGATGTCCAATATTGCAGCCAAAAATTATTATCAAATCCTCTAATTTTGGGAATAAATCATTGATACTTCTTGATAATAATTGTGCAGAATGATCATTGTGTGCTCCATCTGCAAATATATATGGATTCTTAGAAACTAAATGATTCCTTGCTGGCCATGTGATATTTTGTATTTTTTTACAGGAAGTATCTAGGTCAATTTTTACTCCAGATTTTTTTATGATGGATAGCACAGTTAACGCAGTTTTTAGGTTTTCAATTTGATGTTCTCCTAATAAACTTAGTTGAGTGTTGTGGTTTTGTTTTAAAATTTTGTTATGAAGCTTTAATTTTACTCCTTTGAGCCCCTCGTCTATTTTTTCGATTACTTTAATTTCTTTACTAGATTCGTAAATTTTTGATTTTTTTTTCTTTGCCTCTAAATTAATTATTTTTTTAGCATTAGCATCTTGTTTTGAAATAACTATTGGGGTCTCCTTTTTGATAATTCCAGCTTTTTGGTATGCAATTTTTGAAATTGTGTTTCCTAGAACTCCTACATGATCTAAGCTGATTGGTGTAATTACTGATATCATTGGTTCTATTACATTTGTTGAATCAAATCTCCCTCCCAATCCAACTTCTATAACATTTAGTTCAGTTTTTTTTCTCTTAAAATACTCAAATGACATAACTGTAAGAAACTCAAAAACCGTTATAGATCCCAAATCTTTTTCATTATTAATTCTTAATACGTATGGCCATAAATCTTCTACTAAATTCACAAATTCTTTTTCTAATATATTTCTTCCATTTATTGATATTCTTTCCGTAAATTTATGTATTGAAGGTGATATAAATAAGCCTGTTTTGATTTTACTTTCTACCAAACAGGCTGAGATTATTTTTGAGGTACTTCCCTTGCCCTTACTTCCAGCGACATGAATGAAATTTTGATTTTTTTGTGGATTACCTATGTAATCTAATAATCGATTAACTTTTAATAAATGAAAATCTTTATACTTTACAGAGTTCTCTTTCCTTTCAAAATCTGCCAAAGAAAAAATTTTTGTTAGAGATTTTTCAAAAATTTTATTTATCATTTACTAATGCCAATATTATTTTATTTGTCTATAATTATATTATTACCTGTTAGATAAGTGAACCATGTCAAAAAATATATCTCTTGAAAATTTACTAAATAAAAATTTCAATGAAATAAAGTACAAAGATTTGGAAAGTCTTACAAACTTAAGTGATGATGAGGCTTCAAATTTCTTTGAATATATTTCTAAGTTTCCCTTACTTGAAATATTAGAAATAATTAATAAATTAGTTCAAATTAATGATCAAGAATCATACTTAGAATACGAATCAATTTTTAAGAAATTTTTGAGTTATCCAAATGATAAAATTAAAATATCATGTTTGGAAGGATTGATTGAATCCGAGGATAGAAAACTAATTAAGATTTTTGTAAAAGAAATGCTTGAAGGGGAATCAATAGAACTTAGAGGTAAAGCTGCTAAAGCATTGTCTGGCTTTTCTATAATGGCTTTTGAAAAAAAATTAATTATTAGTGATTCTAAACTTATTTTTGATTCTTTATTTGGAATAATTTCTAATATTAGCGAGCCTAATAGTATAAGAATGAATGCACTTGAATCTGTATCCATTTTTAATCATGAGGCTGTTGATGAATATATTTTATCTGCATGGAATTCTGCTGAATTTTACTCGAAAAAATCGTCTGTTATTTGTATGGGCTTATCTGGAGATACAAAATGGATGAATTATATTGTTGAAGATTTAAGTCATGAAGACTCAAAAATAAGATGCGAGGCATCAACGTCTTTAGGAATTATTGGTACAGAAAGTGAATTATTCCACCTAGAAAAATTGCTAGAAGATGAAGACTTGGATGTGCAATTGTCAGCTATAATTTCTATACAAAGTATAGGTGGTGAAAAGGCCTTGAAACTTCTAGAGCAGTCTTTACTTAGTCCTGAACCTTTAGTTGTTGAACAATCAAAATTATCTATTAAAATTATTAAAGAAGAGCAAAATCTGGATCTTGTCGTTACACCAGAGATGGCGCAAAATTTGTATGGCTCTTCGGATATTCAGCCAGGCATAGATTTAGAAGGTTATGACCCTCTAGAAATCAATTTTGATGAGATCAATACGGCCTTTAGCGAGAGTAATGATTTTGGTACGGGTATAACTGAAGAAGCAGAAGAACTTGGGTTGGATAGAGGTGATCCCTTTGATATAGACTTATTGCCAGAAGATTTATTCGATTATGATGAAGAATAATTAAGTCGTCTCTTTGGTAACTAAAACACTTGCACCCAAAAGGCAAACATCCTCTTCTAATGATGTAATTTTAATCGGGGTTTTTCTATGTCCCGGTAAAGCTCTCTTATTAGACATGTTTTGTAATTCTGACCAGTAACTACTAAGGCTATTTATTACACCACCACCTAGAATTATCACTTCAGGATCAAAAATATTTAATAAATTTATAATTCCAGTAGAAATATGTTTTAATGTATCTTGTACAATTTTTCTACTTAGATCACTACCCATTTTTTCAGCATCAAAAATTATTTTTGTAGTTAGATTTTTTTTATCTAAATTAGTCATTTTTTTTAGGGCGTCTTCATCGCTGTAATTGTCATAAAGTTTTTTTGTAATATTAACTATAGCTGGACCTGATGCACATCCTTCTAGGCAGCCAACACACCCAATATTGCATTTTTCTCCTCCAGGGTTAACAATCATGTGTCCCAACTCTATAGATCCACTTTTTCCAGTAATCATCTTATTATTTGCTATAATTCCGCCACCGATACCTGTACTTATAGTTATATAAATTAAGTTTTCTGAATTTTTAAATTCACCATGCGTAACTTCTGCAAGTGCAGCTAAGGTCGCGTCATGACCAAAAAAAACTGGAAGATTAGTTACTTGTTCTAAAGTTTTTTTCATCGATTTTCCATGCCAAGAACTAAGGTTAGGCGAATGATTATATGTTCCTGTATTTGGATCAATTGGACCAGCAGAGGATATCCCAATACCTAGTATATTGTTTTTTTCTTTGATATTTAAAATATTGTATAATATCTTTTCAGTCGCAATTGATATGTCTTTGTTCCCATCATTCTCGAAAGATATTTTCTTAAAGATTTTTCCATCAGGATTTGTTATAGCAACTCTAATATTACTGCCACCTATATCCACGGCAATTATTTTTTTGTTTATACTCATAAATCTATCAAGTTGTTTAATTTAGTTTTAGATTTATTTTAATTTATTTTTTATACTTTAGATATGGCAATACTAAACCACCAAATATCATTATCATATATTCCTCATAGGAAAGGACAGTCTTATAATCTTGAGCAAAAAAGAAAGTTATTATGGGAAAAACTATCAGATTCTGAAAAAAAATGGATTATTTCAATATGGGATTCAAGAAGAACGCTATTTAACATTTCAGATTTCGCTAAATTGAATAATGCTACTGATAGAGTTTTATTTGTTCTTGCGACTTCAACAGATTCGTTGTCTGCGATGGAAATTTGTTACATAATGCTATCAAAGTGGTACAAGACTATTCATATTACTACGGCTAGTGCAAAACTAGCATTTCTTTCTAAGAAAGGATTGGCTGATATAACAACAATTGGTAGGGTAAGGATTTCAGAAGAGGGTATCAAAACTATTGAAGCCTTAGTAGCAAAAAATAGAAATAATAGAAAAAGAAAAATTAAATATCAGATAAAAAAAATTAAAAGAGGATAGACTTTTTAAATTCCGAGTATATACTAAAATTCATACTAAATAGGAAATGATATGGAGTAACTAATGAGAATAGCTATTGCAGGCGCTGGTGGTATAGGCGGTGTAGTTGGTGGAATGCTATCAAAAAGTGGATATGATATAACTTTGGTTGATCAGTGGCATGAGCATTTAGAAAAAATTAAAAAAGATGGACTTATAGTAAAAACAAGAGATGGTGAACATTTATCCAAGCCGAAAGTTATACACATAAGCGAATTACAAAATCAAGAGATTGCTTTTGATATGATTTTTATAGCTGTCAAATCATATGACACTGAGTGGGTATCTATGATGATGAAAAATTATATAGAAAAAAATGAGGGCTTTTTTGTTAATTTTCAAAATGGTGTCAATGATGAAAGAATGGCTAATATAGTTGGGGCTAAGAGGTCTTTGGGGTGTATTATAACTATAGGTGCGGCTGCATATGAGCCTGGCATTGCAATTAGAACAGATAATAATTCCCCTGCATTTAAGATAGCTGAACAGGATGGCTCCACAACAATTAGAGCTAAAAAATTGGTAGAAATAATGAATTTTGTTGGGAAAACAGAGTTATCAAATGATCTTTGGGGAGAAAGATGGTCAAAGCTAATTACTAATTGTATGGCTAACGCTTTGGCTGGTTTGAGTGGATATGGAACAGCAGAAGTTAGAACTGAGTTATATCCTAGAAAAATTGGGATACAACTAGGATCAGAAGTAGCAAAAGTTGCTAAAGCATTAGGTCATAATATATATTCTGTTGGAGGTGTTTCACCTGAAGCATTAATCGATGCTGCTGATGGAAAAAATGTAGAAGAATTGGAAAACTCATTAGCAGAATCTGGAAAAAGAGCCGGCTCTTTAGGTTATCCTTCATTTGCTCAAGATGTTAAGAAAGGAAGAAGGAATGAGATTGATTTTCTCAATGGATATGTATCTAAGATGGGTAAAAAAGTTGGAATTGAAACACCATTTAATGACAAAATCGTTGAAATAATTAAGGGTTTAGGAATTAATTTTAATAGTGATAAAAAACATTTAGAACCTCTAATTAAAATGCTGAATATTTAGGAAGAATTATGACAATTAATATGGCATTAATTGGAGCTGGAGGTATGGGGAAAAGGCATGCTAATGGCTATCTGGAACTTAAAAAATATTTTTCTGATTTAAATATTGTAGCTGTTTGTGATATTCATGAATCTGTTGCAGAGTCGGTTGCTGATTATATATATAATACTGAAGGTAAGAGACCAGATGTAATAACCGATATAGAAAAAATATACTCTCTAAAAAACTTAGATGCTGTGGATATTGCAACTAGTACACCTATGCATCATGTGATTGCTATCGATGCAATGCAAAATGGACTTCACGTAATTACAGAAAAACCAATTGCCATAACAATTAAAGCTGCAAATAAAATGAAAAATATTTCTGTTATTACCAAAAAAGTATTATCTGTTGCAGAAAATTATAGAAGAGATCCTATTAACAGGCTTACAAAGGCATTGATTGACTCAAATAAAATTGGTGATATTTATTTCACTCTTGACTTAAATCTTTCTAGCTCAAATAAGTCTGTAATGCATAGTACTGTTTGGAGATCAAAAAAGTATCAAGCTGGAGGTAATGTTCTTGATGCAGGAGTACACAATGCAGACATGCTTTTATATTTATTAGGTAATGTAGAAACAATTTTTGCTCAAGTTTCAATTTTTGAAAAAGAACGAATACTAAGAAAAATGGAGGATGTCGCACCAGTTTTATCCCATATGTATTCACACAGAAAGGAAAACAACAAGGAAGGAGATAAAATAGTTCAAGATGCTGTTGATTCAGCTTTTGGTGTATTAAGATTTAATTCAGGAGCCATAGGTCAAATTTCTTTTTCTGATACATCTCATGGTCAAAATTTAGGGATAAGTACAATAACTGGAAGCGAGGGTACTTTGTATAGATCTTCAAGTAGGTCTGGAAAATCTCCGAAGATAGTTTTTTCTAATGGCAAAGAAATAAGTGGTGATAAATTGTTTGAATTAGTCCCCAATTTTAGTTTAGACGATGATACATCAAAAATATGGGACGGTGTTGATAAATTATCAAATTATAGCCATGACTTTCATCTTGTAGATGCAAAAATTTTAGCCTTTCAATATTTAGATTTTTATAGATCAATTATTAACAATAAAAAACCTGAAGTTGGTTTCGATGAGGGTATAGAAGCTCTAGGATTAGCCTATGGTTTAATTGAATCGGGTCTAAAGGGGAAATTGATCAAACTTGAAGATGTGATTTCTGGAAAAGAAGATATTTATCAAAGAGAAATAAACGAAAAATACTTAGTCTAGTACTCTAGTATTGCTCTACCAAAAATTTTTCCATTATGTAAATCTTCACATGCATTATTAATCTCATCCAGTTTGTATCTTTTTGTTACAAGTTTATCAAGAGGAAACTTTCCTTCTTTATTTAATCTTAGGTACATATTAAAATCTTTATCTGGATAAGTTGCCCCTAATGATCCTCTATATTGTCTTTGATGGTACATAAAATGTCCTGGATCAACAGTCATTTCTTTACCAGGCATCCCTATTAATACCGCCATTCCTCCAATATTTTCTGCACCAGACCCACCACCACGGGTTGCAGGTAGTATTTGTTCATTTGTAATTTTTAATCCTATTGCATCAAAGCAATAATCAGCACCACCTTTAGTAATTTCAATTATTTTTTTTACAGGGTCCTCTTTTTTTGCATTTATTCCATGGGTTGCTCCAAATTGTTTTGCAAAATCTAATTTAGAATCATCTAAATCTACAGCAATAATTGGATATGCTTCCAGTATAGAAGCCATCTGAATAGCAGAAATCCCAACTCCTCCAACTCCAAAAACTGCGACCGATTCCTCGGGTCGTACTTTTGCTGTATGTGTCACAGCTCCAGCTCCAGTTAAGACTGCGCATCCAACTATTGATGTAACGTCTTTTGGTGCATTATCAGTTACTTTTACTGCATACCCACCCCATACGATTGTATCCTCAGACCATGTTGCTGTGGCACCACTTAGTTTTTTCCCATTCCACGTCGCGCCACCGGGAGGAGGGAACCATCGCCCTGACATAGGTTCTCTTGGAACCCATGTAACTATAGCTGCATCTCCTTCCTTGAGATGACTAACTGATTTGCCAACATGAGACACTATACCGAATCCTTCATGACCTAATAAGGTAGGTGTTTGGGTTTCAATATTATTCATTTGGTGTAATTGAGAATGACATACACCGCTTGAGAATAACTTTATAATCACTTGATCATCACTTGGACTTGGGATGCTGATTTCATCAACAATTAGTTTTTTTTTATATTCAATATGTATAGCAGCTTTACTTTTCATAACATTTTATCCATTGTATTAAGCATAATAAATCTTTAGATTTAGTCTAGCATTTATAAATATATATTTGAAGAATGGTTTATTTGAGAAAATTTAGTAAATTACTTGAAATGTTTAGAACATCTGTTCTATAATTGTTTTATATGTTATTAAAAAAACAAAAATATTATCCTGTTAGCCGTTTGCATGCTCTTCCAGATAATCATAATTATGTTGATGATGGTTGTGATATTTCTCCATCATGTCTTAATTGTAAATTTTCGCAATGTAAATATGATGATAAAAAAAATAAAATTATTGATAGAAATAAAAGAATTAATTTAAAAATAAATGAAGGATTTTCAATTAGAGAAATTTCTAATATGTTTAATCTCAGTACTAGAACAGTTCGTAGAATTATTGATACAGGTTTAAATAAGAAAAATACGAATTATAAATTGATTGATACTAAAAATATTGCGAAAGTAATTATCAAACCGAGAAAACCATTCCCGCCAATAAACGCTTAACTTATTTCTCCAGTTACCTGAAAAAGCGATCTCTCAGCAATATTTTTTGAACGATCTGCTATTCTTTCAAGGTTATGAGCAGCCCACATCAAATATGTAGCTTGCTCTCCTCCTTTGGATGAGTCAGACTTAATGGTGTTTAACAATTCACTTTGAACCTGTTTATGCATAGCATTAATTTCTTTATCCTTAGATCTTAGTTCTTCAAGTATACTACTGCAGATTGAGAAATCTCTTAGCGTGTAAGATTCTAAAGACTTAGATAGCATATTTACTGAACTTTCTGCCATTTTTGGTATAAGTACTAATTCATTTATCGGGACTAATTTTCCCATAGTTACACTTATCTTTGCTATACCTTCAGCATAATCACCAATTCTTTCAAGTTCATCTACTATTTGTAGCGCAGACACTATTCTTCTGAGATCTGAGGCAAGTGGAGCTTCTTTTCTTATTAGTTCTACGCATAAAACTTGTATTTCTGTTTCTAAATCATCGATTTTATCATCATCTTTTATAACTTCTTGAGATTTTTCGATGTTTCTTGTCTTTAGAGAATGTATAGATTTATTGATGGCTTGAATTACTAAGTCACCTAGAAGCAAAATATCCGATTGTAGTTTGTTTAGACTTGCCTCGAATCCTTGACGTGCAACATTTAAATCATTGTTTTGATCCATATTCAACCTATTCTTCCTGTAACATAAGCTTCAGTTCTACTATCCTTAGGATTCCCAAATACCTGTTCATTTGTGCCATATTCTATAAGTCTTCCAATTCTTTCTTCTCCTGCAAGCATAAAAGCAGCATAATCTGAAATTCTTGTAGCCTGTTGCATATTATGTGTAACAATAAGAATAGTAACTTCAGAGGATAACTCTACTATCAAATCTTCTATAGATTGTGTCGATATTGGGTCAAGTGCTGATGCTGGCTCATCCATTAGTATTACTTCAGGATTAACTGCTAATGCCCTAGCTATACAAATTCTTTGCTGTTGACCACCGGAAATACTTAATGCGCTTTCATTAAGCCTATCCTTTACTTCATCCCAAACTGCAGCTCTTCTTAATGAACTTTCAACTACTTCATCTAAATTATCTGTTAACCCATTAATTTTAGGACCAAACGCTATATTCTCGTATATGCTTTTTGGAAAAGGATTTGGCCTTTGAAAAACCATACCTATTCTAAATCGTATTTCAGTTGGATCAACATTATCAGAATAGATTTCATTTTGAAAAAACCTCACACTACCTTTTACACTAGCTTGAGGTATAAGATCATTCATCCGATTGAAGCATCTCAAAAGGGTGCTTTTCCCGCAACCTGAAGGTCCAATAAGTGATACGATGCTATTTTTTGGGATACCCATACTTACGTTTTCAATTGCAGCAACTTCGCCATAATTTACTGATAGGTTCTCGCACTGAAGAATATTATTTGACACATCAAATTTAATTATATTTTCATTGCTTCCTGATGAAGCTATGGTTGCATTATCAATTTTTCCCATTTATTTCATTTCGCTTTTATTTTATTTCTCTAGAAGTAATTTTATATCTAAAAAATTAAATTTTTATTAAAACTCTATCAATTAGTTTCTTGATTCATATGTAGACTTTATCATAACATATAAGTTATGGAAAATTTACANTNNACNGAAAAATNNANTANNCCTTCTATANTAGNNNTAGAAAAAGAANANCTNNANAAANTAGNAGNTNAATCAGGTGAAAAACCTTANAGNGNTGAACAACTATGGAGNTCTATNTANAANGANTGCAACTTAGATTTTTCAGANATTACAANATTNNCAAAAANCTTNAGANANTTNTTNTCAANAAAATNTANAATANGTACNTTAGAAAAAAAAATTCACNTAAATTCTNNCGANTCNTCTACTACNAAACTTTTGTTTGNNTTAAATGATGGAGAGNTNATCGAAAGTGTCCTTATGAGATACACCTCAGATTATGGTAAAAAAGGTAGAAAAACAGCATGTATTTCTACCCAAGCAGGTTGTGCTTTAGGTTGCACTTTCTGCGCTACAGGACAGCAAGGTTTTAGGAGAAATTTAACATCTGGAGAAATCATTGAACAGGTTTTACAGCTTCAAAAAATTGCTTTAGAAGAAGATTTTATAGAAGTTAAAGATGGGAAAAGAAAAAAAGGAGAAATACAAGGAATTACCAACATAGTATATATGGGTATGGGGGAGCCTTTGGCAAATTACAAAAATACCATTATGTCTATAAGAAATATTATTGATAATACAGGAATAAATATTGGTTCTAGGCATATAACTATTTCCACTGTGGGATTAATTCCTCAAATAAAAAAATTGGCACAAGAAAAATTACAAATAAATCTAGCTATTTCTTTGCATGCGCCAGATAATAAAACAAGATCGGAAACTATGCCAATTAATAAAAGGTTTCCAATTGAAGAACTTATAGATGTATGTCACTATTATGTTGAAAAAACTAATAGAAGAATTTTTTTTGAGTATGTACTATTAAAAGATCAAAATGATTCACTTTCTAATGCTGAAAAACTTGGAAAATTATTAAATGGTTTGCATTGTCATGTAAACTTAATTCCTGTAAATCCTACAACCGACGGTATATATGCTAGGACAGATGATAATGCTAATAGATTATTTCAAGGGGTATTAAAAAGATTTGGGATTCCATCCACAATACGTATAGAAAAAGGTATTGATATAAATGCTGGATGTGGTCAATTACGAGAAAGAGTACTATCAAGTACCTAAGTTTTTTAGTAAAATAATCTTTCATAAATCATCAAATATTCAGACTAAATTAAAATGAATTCACCAGATGTTTACAAAAAATTAGGTATTGAAGCAGTAATTAATGCACAAAGTTGGGTTACTGTTTTAGGTGGTTCCATTATGAAGCCAGAAGTTTTATCAGCTATGAATGAAGCTTCATCTGTATTCGTTGATATGATTAAATTAAACAAATCTGCCGGAGATTTTATCGCAAAAATTTGTAATGCGGAAAAAGGCTTGATAACATCTGGCTGCGCTGCCGCTCAAGTACTTATGGTGTCTGCTTGTATGACTGGTAAAGATGAACGCAAAATAGATCTTTTGCCGAGTTCTAGTTTGGGGAAAAATGAAGTATTACTGCATTCAAAACAACGAAACAGGTATGAAAAATCCTTCACGATGCCGGGAGCTAAAATCGTTGAATTCACATCAGAAGAGGAATTAAAATCATTAATTTCAAATAAAACAGCGTGCGTTGCTTATGTTTTAGCTCCTTGGTTAAGTAGAGGTTTAGGTTTAAGTAGAACTATAGAGTTAGCACATGAAAAAGAGGTACCCATAATAATGGATGCAGCAGCTGAACTGCCACCAAGAGCTAACTTGTCCAGATTTATTGAGATGGGTGTTGATTTAGTTGCATTTAGTGGAGGAAAAGGAATTCAAGGCCCACAGTCAACTGGGTTTTTAGCCGGAAAAAAAGATTTAGTTGATGCAGCTTTTATGAACTCTCTTAATCTTCATGCCGAACTTGCAGCTATAGGAAGGCCAATGAAAGTATCCAAGGAAAATATAGTTGGATTAGTAACAGCATTAGAAATGTTTATCGATACAGATGAGTCGAAAGAATGGAGCGATTGGTTAGATAAATCAAAAAGAATTAAAAATCATATTGAAAATATTAAAGGAATCAAAGTTACAATTGAGGATGACGCGGAAACAAGACAAGGCCCGACTGTTGTGATTAGATTTAGAGAAAATTACAAGGGCCCATCTTTAGAAAAAATTTTATTTGAATTAGAAAATGGAAAACCTAATATTTTTGTTTCTACGCAACCAAACATCAATGAAATAAGCCTAATTATGGTAAATATTCAAGATGGAGAAGATATTATTATTGCTGAAAGACTTACTGAAATTCTTGAAAAATATTAATCATCTATAGCTTCAGCTAAAACTTCTGGAAGAAATCTAGCATTTTTAGAAGTTCCATCAATAATTTGTTGTTTACATGAAACACCAGTAATAACTACTGAATCATCATCATCACTTTTTTCAAGAGCAGGGAATAACCTCTCTTGAGCCATTTTAATTGATATATCATAATTTTTCTTTTCAAACCCAAAAGAGCCAGCCATTCCACAGCATCCAGCATCAATAATTTTAGCATTGAAATTTTTAGGTAGATTTAAAACTAATTCTGTAGGATTAGGGCCTACCAATGCTCTTTGATGGCAATGAAGTTGGATGTTAATATTTGACTTTTTTTCATTCCATTTGATCTGTTCTTTTCCGTCATTTAGTGTTTTAGCTATTATTTCTTCAATCATAAATGTATTCTCTGCTACTTTTGTGGCTTTTTTATTTTTGTTAAGTAAATCAGGATATTCATCTTTTAGGGTCATCATACAACTAGATTCGGACCCAACAATTTTGTACCCCTTTTCGACATATTCATATAACAGGTCTACATTATATTTAGCATTTTTTGCCGCTTGGTCTAAAAGTCCTTTAGAAATCATTGGCCTTCCACAACATTTTCTTTCTAAGATTTCAATTTCAAAACCTAAATTTTCTAAAATTTTAGTTGCGGCTATACCAGATTCAGGGTGATTAAAATTCATGTATGTGTCATGAAATAAAATTATTTTTCCTCTTGATTTTGATGATTTAGATTTATGCTTTTTGAACCATTTTTCAAAGGTGAAATTTGCTAGTGCAGGTAGCGGTCTTCTGCTATCAAAACCAAAAAATTTTTCGTTGATTTGTCTAAANAAATAAGATTTGAAAACTAGATTGGTAACAAATGAAAATTTTGACCCCAAAGAATTTAAGAGATGTATATTTCCTATGATTTTTGATGCGATTGGTGTCCCATTTTTTTTATTATAATTATATAAAAACTCAGATTTAATTTTAGCCATATCGACATTTGATGGGCACTCAGACTTACAAGACTTACATTCAACGCATAGGCTAAGTACATTAAAAAGTTCTTTCGATTGAAATTTTTCATGAGGGAGTTTTCCAGTGATAATACTTCGAAGCACATTTGCCCTACCTCTAGTGGAATGCATTTCTTCCCTTGTTGCTTGATAGGATGGACACATTGCTCCTGCTTTTAACTTTCTACACGCTCCAACTCCTGTACAGTTTTCAATAGCTGATGCAAATCCTCCTTCTTTACTCCAATCATATNTTGTNGTGATATCAATAGTTTTATAATTATGCCCATATCTTAAATTTTCAGTTAATGGTGTTGTATCAAAAATTTTTTTTGGATTCATTATTCCTTTGGGATCGAAAGTTGATTTTACCTCNCTAAAATGNTTAACTAAATCTGCACCAAACATTTTTTCTGCCCAAGCTCCACGAACTATTCCGTCTCCATGCTCGCCACTAAGTGAGCCCCCGAATTCTAAAACTAGGTCTGAAACTTCAGCAGAAATTTTTTCCATAGTCTTTATACCTTCTTTGTCCTTCAAATTAACAACTGGCCTTATGTGTAAACATCCAACTGAGGCATGTCCATAATATCCAGCTTCAGTATTATTTGACCTTACAATTTCATCGAAACGTCTAACATACTCAGGTAATTTTTCTGGCGATACAGCTGTGTCTTCAACAAATGCTACAGGTTTTGCATCTCCTGGTATGTTCATCAGTAGCCCTAATCCAGCTTGCCTCATTCCCCAAACTAGATTTTGTTCAGACCCATTGAATAGTTTAGTAGCAGCGTAAGGCTTACCGTCTTTCTTCATTCTTTCATCTAGTTTTTNAAGTTTATTTTGTACCTCTTTTTCAGAATCTCCAGTCATCTCAACAACTAATATGTCTGTTGGCTCACCATTAAGAAAGGTTAAGTTTCTAGAAAATCCTAAAGATTCTCTAGCCTGGCGTATAATCATTTCCCCAATATGCTCTACTGCTGCAGGGTTTTCTTCAAGAGTTGCAACTGTGGCTTCCATGGCTGAATTTATATCATTGAAATGTAATACTGAAAGAGCCTTAAATTTAGGAATCTCTTCAATTTTTACCTTAGCTTTTGTTATTGCTGCTAGTGTGCCTTCTGAGCCCACCATGATATTAGATAAATTTAATTTATTAGTTCCTTGTATGAGATCTAAATTATATCCACCCACTCTTCTAAGAACTTTTGAAAACCTTTTTTCGACTTCAGTAGATGAATTTTTTGCAATATTAATTAAATCTTTATAAATATTACCTTCAAAAGAGTTAGATTTAGATTTGATTATTACTTCTTCAAAGTCTAATTCTCTGAAATCAGCAAGAGATCCATCGGATAAGATCACTTCCATATCAATTATTTGGTCAACAGTTTTTCCATATACTACCGAATGAGCTCCGCATGAATTATTTCCGAGGGCTCCTCCAACGTTAGCTCGTGATGTTGTACTTGGGTCAGGAGTGAAAAAAAGGTTATATTTTTTCAAGTTAGTGTTCAGTTGGTCGATAGTTATACCAGGCTGGGTTTTTACCCATTTTTCTTCAGGGTTTATATCGATTATTCTATGCATATACTTTGAAAAATCTATAACTATAGAGTGATTTACAGTTTGACCTGAAAGCCCGGTTCCTCCACCTCTTGGAAGAATACTGACATTATTTTTATATGCGATCTTAATTATGTTTGAAACATCTTCATTAGTGCGCGGTAATACAACTCCAATTGGCTCCATTGAGTATATAGAAGCATCGGTAGAGTACATTTGTTTTGTTATCTCATCAAACCTAACTTCACCAGAAATATTTTTTTTCAGTTCATTTTCTAGATCTGTATAAGAGGAGTTGATTTTTCTATTTAATGTACTTACCATTATTATTCAATCATTTATGAGTTTTTTCTGGTTTAACAAATGAAAATATTATACTACCCATTATAATAGAAATTATTATTGCTAAGGAAAGGTATACATCTCCTAATTCGCTAATTATATGAAAACCATGAAATAAATATTCCACTATCATTTTTAAGCCTATAAAGCCTAGAATTAAAGCCAATCCATACTGGAGATATCTAAAGATGTTTACCATGCCAGCAAGTAGGAAGTATAATGGCCTCATGCCAAGTATAGCCATAGTGTTAGAACTCCATACTATAAATGGGTCATCAGTAATTCCAAAAACCGTAGGGATTGAATCAATTGCAAAAATTATGTCTGATGTTTCGAGTACTATTACTACCATCAAGAAAGGTGTAGCATATCGGACATTTTTTATTTTAGTGAAAAATTTGGTTCCATGATATTCTTTAGTTACAGGCATAATTTTTTTAAAAGCTTTCACTGCAAGGTTATTTGATGGGTCAACTTCATGATCACCTGCAAAAGCTAATTTATAGGCTGTGTATATTAGGAATCCACCTAATATAAGTAAAAACCATGAAAAGGTATTTATAGCTGCAACACCAATTGTTATAAATAATGCTCTAAAAATAAGAGCTCCAAGAATCCCGTATAAGAGACCTTTTGCTTCGTATTTTTTAGGAAGTTTAAAATATTTGAATATAACAATAAAGACAAATAAGTTATCAAGGCTTAAGGCTCTTTCCGCCACATATGCTGTAGTATACTCTATCCCTAATTTTGTTGAACCGATCTCTATGAAGATCCATGCACCAATTGCTGCAGCAACTCCTGTCCAAAAAAGTGTTCTGTAAGCAGCCTCTTTCATTGATACTTCTTTTGTTTGACGAGAAACATATAGATCAATGATTAATGCAATGACAAGAACTATATTAAAAATTATCCAGTGTGAAAAAGTTACCAATATATTTTCCGAAATCCTATTTTTAGCTTAAAAAAATTATAATATTTTACTTATTATATATACTTGATTTCCTCTTGGTGTATTAACATTTACCTCTTCTCCAACATTTTGTCCAAGAACTGCAGATCCAAGTGGAGAAACTGTTGAGATTTTTCCATCTAAAGGATTTGCTTCATTAGCCTCAACTAGTTGATACTTCCCTGAAGTTTTTGAGGTTTTATCTGTTAATTCAAGTTTAGAGCCTATTTGAACAATTTTAGAATTACTCTTTGAGCCATCTATAACTACTGCTGCCTTTAGTGTAGCTTCAATTTCTCTAATCTTTCCTAGCGTCATCCCTTGACTTTCCCTTGCTGCTTCAAGCGGGGCATTCTCTCTAACATCACCATCTGCTGCAGCTCTTTGTATTTCAGCAGTCAATTTAATTCGTTCTTTTTGAAGGGATGCAAGCTGCTTAGTCATCTCATTATAACCACTTTGCGTTAGTCTAATAGTGGGACTAGAAATCATAGATTTACCTTTGGAAGAAACTTTAGATTTGCGCAACCTTAAGTGTGTCGCTAGATTTAACTTCACATATTCTTTCTTTTTCATAAAGATCAAAAATTCTTTAGTAGATGTAATTCTATCGGTAAGATCTCTAGAGGTATTTTTTGGCCCAAAATTTTCATTATATTCACCAATTTCTGATGGTGCTATAGAAGATGTGAATCTTTCTCCCCCAATCCATCTAACAAATTTTGCAACGTCGGATTGTGAGTTTCTTTTATTTTTTTTGGGGAGTTGCTGGACATATTCTTGAAATGCATCATTGATAGTTATTGAAATTTCTTCTTTAGATTCGCCGTTTTTTGTGATTTCTTCACTCATAATTAATTTTTCCCACTTGATATTTAAACATAAACCACCTTTAATGATAATTCTGAAACTTCATTAAGACAAATCAACTAGTTATTTTTTCCATTGACATTCCGTTATTTAGGCTATTAAACTTAATAAGTAAAATAAATAACTTTTTTGAAATTATGCCTAAACGTACTTATCAGCCTAAAAACAGAAGAAGAATGCGAGTTCATGGATTTCGCTCAAGAATGAGTTCCAAGAATGGTCGTTCCGTATTGGCTAGACGTAGAAGCAAGGGCAGATTGCACTTAACAGTATAGTTAACTTGGACTTTTCTCGGAAATATCGTATTACTAAAACTAAAGAATTTGCAGAAGTTTATAATTTGGGAAAATGGTTTAATAGTCCACTTATAGATGTATCAGTTAAATCTAATACATTAGGCATTACTAGATTGGGACTATCTGTTTCTAAATCGGTTGGCAGTGCACACAAAAGAAATTTAATTAAGAGAAGATTAAGAAGTTTATTTATTAGTACACACAATATACAAAAGGGTTGGGACATAGTAGTTATACCAAAGAAAGAATCGCTAGAAACAGACTTTAAATTATTTAGAAAAACTTTTATAAGTTCTTTGCAATACTTATCTGTTATTCCAATAACTACTACAAATTCCGAAAATTTAAATGAAAAATAGAATAGTAAAATTAGTATGGAAGTTTTATAAACTTTCAATCTCTCCATACTTACCTAGTCAATGTAGGTATTATCCTACTTGCTCCGAATATTCATACGAGGCCTTTTGTGAATTTGGCATAATCAAGGGGATGTATATGAGTTTAGTTAGAATCCTTAAATGTCGTCCATCAAATAAAGTTATATATGATCCTGTAAAGATTCAGGAGAAAAATTAAAGTGATTCAGAAAAGTAAATTATCAATTTTTTTGTTTATACTAGTTACGATATTTTTCTCTGGCTGTATGAATGATCTTTCTCCACAAGGAGGCTGGGCGGACCCTCTAATATATGATGAAAAAATTATTGTCCCAACGAAAAAAGGTGAGTTCGTTCAGTTCGATTTAAACTCTAATACGGTTGATAGGAACTGGGGTTATAAAAATAATGTTAGTGTAGGTTCTACATATTCAAGTCCGATATCTGTTGGCAATGACTTTATTGGAACAGCATATTCATGTAGAGGTGATGATTGTGAAGGCCAGATTTATAAAATTAATAAAAATTCGGGTCTATTATTATGGGGAGAAGATGGATATCAATTAAAGACAAAATTAATTGGTCCTATAGCTAAACTTGATGAAAAGATATATGTTTCTACTTCATCAATATCTGATACAAGTAATTCTGATCCAGGCTATTTTTTTGAGTTTATTTTAGATGATAATTACTTATATGAATCTTGGAGATTACCTTTATCTGGAGCCTCTTGGGGAGGTGTACTCATAAATAATTCCATCGCATATGTACCAACAATGTCTGGAGTGTTGTACGCAATAGATTTGTCGTCGGATGAAAATTACATGAATCCTAGTGATAGAATTCTTTGGACTTTTCAATCAAAAGGCGCAATTTATAGTTCTCTTTACATAAACGGCGATTTCATATATTTTGGAGATTTCTCTAATACACTTTACAAAATAAATATTTCTAGTGATAAAAAAAATAATATTACTCAATTAGATTCCAAATTAGGCGAATGGAGTAAAAAATTAGATTCTTGGATAGGTACTCCAGCAATCATTGAAGATGATAATTTATTCGTATTTTCATTGGCTGGAGAAATTTATTCTCTCAAAGATGATACTGGTGAAACGATTTGGAAAACGAAAATTCCAGAAGGTCAAATAGTTTCTAGTCCTGTTTTATTTAATCGTAGCAGAGGAACTATTACAGAACGATCTCTAGCTATTCCTTCTTCTGAGAAAAATGTTTATATAATTTCTGTATTAGATGGAAGGGAACTTGGAATGTTCATTACTGAAGACTCAGTTGTTTCAAGTCCTATATTTCATGATGAAAGAATTTATCTACAAACCAATAATGAGTTTAGGTGGTTTTCGACCATTTCAACTAATCTTGAAGGTTGCTTTGATTTAGATTCAGGAGGTTTCTGTGATGGTTAGGATATTTGGGGTATCAAGATGGAATTTTTAGGAACTTTGTGGTTAGAAATAATAATGAGGCCAATGATTAATAGTTTGGCTATACTTTACTATATATTATTTTCTAATTTTGGACTAAGTATAATTGTTTTTACAATATTTATTCGAATATTAATGATCCCGCTTACTATCAGGCAGACTAGTCAGATGAAAAAATTACAATCTATACAACCTAAAATGAAGGCTATTCAGGAAAAATATAAAGGTAAATCAGGCGATGCGAGAAGAAAAATGTCATCTGAAACAATGGGCCTTTACAGAGAAGCTGGAGTAAGTCCTATAGGATGTCTAGGTCCAATGATAATTCAGATGCCACTATGGATAGGTTTATATCGTGCAATTGTTCAAACAATGCCTTCAACTCCAGAGGGAATGGCGAAATTATCAACTCTATTTTACTCATGGAATCCTGCTATTTCAGTAGTTCCTTTTGATAGCGAGTTTCTTGGTATTTTGCTAGTTGACTTAGTTTCTAGCGCATATTTTCCATGGAATTATTTATTACCTGTTTTAGTAGGGGTATCAATGTTTGTACAGCAAAAAATGACAACAAATCCTACGTCTGACCCTAGGCAAAGACAAACTAATCAAATGATGCTTTGGATGATGCCAATAATGTTTGGATTTTTTACATGGCAATTTCCAGCAGGTTTAGGTCTATATATATTATTTTCAAACATTGTTGGTGTGATCATACAATATTATGCAAGTGGGAAACAACCGATAGAACTTTTCGGTAATTTATATCTTGGGACAGAGCAAACTCGTTTGGAAAGAAAGCAACTTTTAGAAATGGAATCTAATCCAAATACAAAAAACAATAACAAGGAGGAAAGTAGCAATGACGAAGATGAAGAAATTCTCGGGAAAAACAGTAGACGAAGCAACCGAAATCGCGCTAAAAGAGATGGGCGTCGAGCTAGAAGAAATAGACATAAAGGTAGATAATCCCGGTAGATCTGGAATTATGGGCTTTGGAGGTGAGCCAGCGGAAATTACAGTCACGCTTTTGCAATCAAAAAAAACTACGAAAACTCAAAAGAAATCAGTGGCTAAAAATAAAAAAGAAAAAAAATCTGATGTGAAACCTAAAGAAAGTAAAAATTTTACTCCTAAGGACGATGAATCCACTAAAAGTGAATCTTCTGAAAACATCCAAGAAGTTGAACAATTGTCTTCAGAACTTTTAGATTATTTTTTAAGTTCAATCGGAGTAGTGGCAGATACGTATATTCGTGAAGATTCAAATAGTTCAAGGGTGTCATTTGAAATAGAAGGCGAAGATTCAGCGTTGCTTATCGGAAAAAGAGGAGAAACACTTCAGTCAATACAATTTTTAGTTAGAATGATTACTAGTAAACAATTAGGTAGAAAATCAAATATACAGATTGACATTGAAGATTATAGAAGAAGAAGAGTTAGGACGCTCAGGAATATTGCAAGAAATTTAGCAAAAGAAGTCATTGAATCAGGCGAAGAGAGAACATTGGAGCCTATGTCACCCGTAGATAGAAGAATAATACATGTTGCTCTTTCTAAAAATTCTAAAATAGTTACAGAGTCAGAAGGTAAAGGTAGAGACAGATTTGTTGTCGTAAAACCAAAATAATTTTTATTTATGAAAAATAAATTTTTGTATGATTTTATTTCTGTAGGTAGCCTTTCATATGACAGAAATAAATATGACGATGTTATCAATCATAGTCCTGTTGCTGGTGGAGCAGCGGCCTACTCAGCTAAAACTTCTATGGACTTAGGGCTAAGAACAGGTATGGTTACCTCAATCAGTGATGATTATCCCCTAAAAAAATATTTAAAACAAGTAGATCTTATAAGAAAAAATAAAGCAAAGATTCCAGTATTTTATAACTATTTTTCTGGCCAAACTCGAGTGCAAAAATTATTTGATTTTTCTACCCATATTACTGCTAACAATTTACCAAAAAATCTTTCTACAAAAATTCTTTTTGTAGCACCTTTATTTGATGAAATTTCTCCTGATTGCTATGATTGGTTTAACAATGAAATTTCGTGTTTAGTTCCATCTGGTTGGTTAAGAGAAAAGCGTAATAATTCAAGTGTTTTTCTAAAAAATAATATTTCAAAAATTCATAAAGGAAAGTGGGATATAGTAGTTGTTTCAAATGATGAATTAATATCTGCTAACATTAGTTTGTCAGATCTAAGTAAAATTTCTAAATATCTTTGTGTAACAAAAGGTAATCGAGGAGTTGAAATTTTTACAAATAATGAAAGTATTTTAGTGCCGGCATTTGAAGTTAAACATAAGGATCTTAATGGTGCTGGAGATGTCTGGGCTACTTCCTTTACCATAGCAATTTCTCAAGGCAAAAATCATATTGAATCAGCTCAATTTGCTAATGCATGCTCGGCAATATCTATTAAGTATAAAGGATTAGAATTTAGATTGATTGATAGAGAAATTCATCAGTTGATTGATACCATATAATTATCAATTTGATTAGTTACTTCTTTTTTGTTAATTAGCCCACCTGACTGTTTCCATAGTATTTTATTTTCATTAGACAATATTAGGTAACTTGGGGTAGTAAAAGCATTTAAATCTTTTATTATCCCAAAGTTATTTTTATTACTTACATCTAATTTTAAAAATATAACATCTAAACTAAATTTATTAACTAGCTCAAGCTCAAGCTCTCTGATAAATGGTTCATTGATTATGCAACCTATACAAGTTTTTGAGTATATTTGAATAAATTTAATTTTATCGTAATTTAGTACGTCAGATGAGTCAACTTTTTGATCTAATTCTTTTGGTGTGAGTGAATTAATTATTATAAAAATTACAAAAATACTTAGAGAAAATAAAAATAATGATAAAAATTTGTTTTTTGTTATTTTAAAAATTATAAATAATAAAATAACTACCAAAATAGGGATAAAGATTATTAATGAATAATGGTTGATAAAATTATTCATTAACTAAATTTTTCCAAGCATGAGTATAGTAGAACCAGCAATTACCCACAAAATTATATTAATTATTATTGGAAAATCAGAAAGTAAAATTTTTTCTGGAGTTTCTCCTTTATTATCATGATAAAGTAAGTATGTATACCGAATAATACCAAACGCGACAAAAGGTATTGTTATCATCATAGAATTATTTTCTGGCACATTAGAGTTAGATTCTGAGTTAAAAGTGTAAAGAGTGTAGCATATAAGAGTTGCTGAAGAAACAATATTTAAAATACTATCAAGAAAGGGTACAGAGTACTTACTAAGTACAATTCTTTGATTGTAATTACTTGATGGATTCAAATTTTTTATTTCTGATCTACGTTTGCCGATAGCTAACATTAATGAACCAAGTCCAGTGACGACATAAAGCCAAGGTGAAATAGTAAGGTCTAATTCTATCTGATTTTCATCAATTGTTATTATAGAATAATCGATTGCAATTGAACCCATAATTGCTCTAATAACAAAACTTGCGGATATACACAAAATATCTATTATTACTATATTTTTTAGATATAAACTATAAAATACATTAATTATTAAATAAGTAAATGTTGCCAAGAACATTTGGTAAGAGATTGTGTATGAAAGAGTAAGACTGGATGTAATCAATATTATTGTAATTATTATAGCGAGCTTAACAGAAATATCTCCTTTGGCAATTGGTCTATTTTTTTTTGAAGGATGGTTTTTATCTTGGTTGATATCTAAGAGATCATTCAGATAGTAGACAGCCGAAGTAATTAGTATTGCTATTCCAAATGCTAATAATGACTTCAAAATTATTGAAATTACTCCTGAAATATCTTCCTGATTAAACCAAATATTAATAGTGAAAAAAAGAGGAATTAAAACAAGAAAGTTTTTTGTTATTTGTTGCGGTCTAGAGGTAACTATTATTTGTTTTAATTTTTTCATAACTTATAAAGTTTACAATAATATAATCAGGTTATGATATAAAATGTTTTCTAATAACAATGTTTAAAAAAGAAAAAATTAAACTTAATGCTCTTTTACAAGAGAAAAATATAGCGAAAGACTTAAGGCATGCTGAGGCATTAATTTTGTCTGGCAAGGTGATATTAAATTATGGTAAAACTTATCCTACTCCTGGCTTATTAGTTGACAAAAATATTCATATGAAAATTTTAGATTCACCTAATTTTGTATCTAAAGGGGGGCATAAGTTGAAATTTGCCTTAGAAAAATTTAGAATATATGTTGAGAATTTTACATGCTTAGATATCGGATCTTCAACCGGTGGATTTACAGATTGTTTGATTAAAAAAGGTGCTAAAAAAGTTTATTCTGTTGATGTCGGCAGAGGACAATTACACAATAACTTAAGAAATAATAAAAAAGTAATAAGTTTAGAAAGAACTAATGCAGCCTTTGGATTGAATATACCGGATGTAATTGAATTTTTAGTAGCAGATGTTTCATTTACTTCGCTAAGTATAGTCCTTCAAAAAAATTTGAGCTTACTAAAAAATAATGCTGGTTTGTTAGTATTGTTAAAACCTCAATTTGAGACTCATAAAAAGCTTGTTCCAAGGGGAGGAATAATAGAGGATATTTCAGTTTATTCTTCAGTTATCGGTAAATTTATAAATTGGGCGGTAAAAAATAAACTTAGGATATTAAATATTTCAAAATATAATCATGATAAAAAAAATATCAATACCGAATTTTTGATTTATTTAAAAAAATATTAGTAATAATTTTGATAATTCTTACTATATTTTCTTGACCAAAATTCATTTCAAAGTTAGAGTGACAGTGTGCATAAAATTTTTTCTTTAATTATTATTCAAATTGACTAAATTAAATTATTTTAATAGACAAGATAAACCTCATGAAGAATGTGGTATTGTTGGAATATATAATCCAAAAAAAAATGTAGCAAAAGATTTGTTTTTTGGTTTGTTTTCATTACAACATAGAGGTCAAGAGAGTGCAGGAATAGCCACTTCATCAGGCTTTGGTATCAACTTACAAGCAAATATGGGTTTAGTTTCTCAAGTATTTAATGAGGAAAATATATCTAAGTTATCTGGAGGTGTTGGTATTGGTCATACTAGGTATTCAACTATGGGTGGGAGTAAAAAAAATAATGCACAACCATTGATTGCTTCGGGTATAAGGGGGGAAATTGCTATAGGGCATAACGGTAATGTTATAAATGCTTCTGAATTAAGAGAAGAATTATCTATAGAATTTGGTTCAAAGTTTGAAAGATCTTCCGATACTGAAGTTATATTAGAGATGTTTGCAAATGCCCCTGGAAAAAATTGGTTTGAAATATCTTCATATGTTATGAGAAGGCTAAAAGGTGCTTATTCTTTAGTAATTATGAATGACGATGAATTAATTGCAGTTAGAGACCCACTTGGGATTAGGCCATTATGCTTAGGAAAACTTGATGATGGATGGGTAGTTGCATCAGAGAGTTCAGCTCTTGATAATTTGGGAGCGCAGTTCATAAGAGAGATAGAAAATGGTGAGACCTTAGTTATAAATTCTGAAGGAGTAAAATCTAAGATATGGAATGGTTCTAGTAAGAACCATAAAATGTGTATATTTGAGCACATTTATTTTGCTAGGCCCGATTCAATTTTGAATGGGGAATTGGCATATGAGACTAGATTTAGGCTTGGATCTGAATTATTCAAAGAACATCCTGTAAAAGCGGATATTGTTGTGGGAATTCCAGATTCCTCAACTCCTCATGCCGCAGGCTTAGCCGCTGCATCTAAAATACCTTATTCTGATGCAATTATTAGAAATAGGTATGTTGGTAGAACATTTATAAATCCTGATCAAAGTTCTAGAGATACAAATGTTGCTAATAAGTTTAATCCAATGAAAGAAATTATAAATGGTAAACGATTGATTGTTGTTGATGATTCGATAGTTAGGAGTACAACCATAAAAAAAGTAATATCAATGTTAAGAAAAGCTGGTGCAAAAGAAATTCATGTCAGAGTTGCATCTCCTCCTATAAAATCTACCTGCCACTTTGGGGTTGATATGGCTACCTTAAGTCAACTGATTGCTGCGAATAAAACTAATGACGAGATAAGAGACATGATTAATGCCGATAGTTTAGCTTATTTGTCAGTTGAGGGATTACAAAAAGCTACGAAATCCAAAAAATCTGAGTATTGTAAAGGATGCTTTACAGGTAAATACCCTATACCAGTCCAATTAGAAATGGATAAATTAACTTTAGAAAAAGAAATGAAAACATGAAAAATAAAAAGTCCAAAACATATTTGGAATCAGGTGTAGATTTAACTAAAGCTAAAATTCTAAAGGAATCAATTAGCGACATTGCTGAATCTTCTTACAATAAAAATGTAATTTCGGGGCCTGGAGCCTTTGGAGGAGTATTCAATCTTGCTGATTCAGGGGAAGACTACTTGGTTTCAAGTACAGACGGAGTCGGAACTAAATTAAGAATTGCAAATATACTTAACAATCATTTCACAGTTGGAGAGAGCATAGTAAATCATTGTATAAATGATATTTTACCATCAGGAGCAAAACCCTTATTTTTTTTAGATTATATAGGGGCAAACGGATTTGATACTAAAAAAGTTACAGAGATAGTTCAAGGTATTTCATATGCTTGCAAGCAGTCTAAATGTGTTCTCCTAGGCGGAGAAACAGCATCAATGCCTGATACATACAATGATGAAGATTATGATCTTGTAGGATTTATTGTAGGAAAAGTAAAAAAAGTAGATTATTTATCACCTTCTAAAACAAATATAGGTGACTTAATATTAGGGCTACCATCTAATGGTCTGCATACTAATGGTTACTCATTAGTAAGAAATATATTTGATACTGAGAATAACCCAAGCATATTGGAAGAGATAGTACCGAAAACTAATAAAAAGTTGGGAGAAATACTATTATTACCTCACAAAAGTTATCTTGATGAATTATCCTCAATATTAAATAACATCAATGGGCTATCTCATATAACTGGGGGTGGTTTTTACAAAAATATCCCAAGATCAATTGATGAAAATCTATCAGCAGAAATTCAAATCAATAGCTGGAGAATTCCGGAAATTTATGAATTTATTAGGAAAGAAGGTAATGTCGACTTAGAAGAAATGTTTAGAGTATTCAATATGGGGATAGGTATGGCAGTAATCATTGATCCAAATAAATACGATGAGATAAAAAAACAACTGCCTAATTCAATTCTAATCGGTAAATTAGTAGAAAATTCAAATGAAAAAAATAACGTAAAATTAATAGGCTTGTAGGCTTATATAAGGAGAGTGAATGAGAGCTTTAATTTCTGTTTCTGATAAATCTAATCTTGAATTTTTGGCTAAAGAATTTATTGATCTAGATATTGAAATAATTAGTACCGGAGGTACCGCAGACTATCTAAGAGAATTAGGTATAAGCGTTGTAGATGTAAGTACAGTTACAGGGTTTCCAGAAATATTAGATGGAAGAGTTAAAACCTTAAATCCTTTTATACATGGAGGACTTTTAGCTAAAAATTCAGACCCAAAGCACATCACTCAAATCGAAGAGTATTCTATAAAAAAAATTGATATTGTAATAAATAATTTATATCCATTTAATAAAACTATTTCAAAAAAAAATGTAAGTATTAATGAAGCCTTAGAAAATATAGATATCGGTGGCCCGGCTATGACAAGAGCTGCGGCAAAAAATTTTGAAGACGTTCTTGTTGTAGTCGATCCAAAAGATTATAAAAATTTTATTGAGCAAATAAGAGAAGAAAATATTACTTTAGATTATAGAAAATATCTTGCATCAAAAGCATTTCAACATACAGCTGCTTATGATGCTAATATTGCAAGTTTTCTTTCAGGTGAAAAATTAATTTACTCAAACGAATTATCTATGACATGGAAAAAAATATCAGAAACGAGATACGGTGAAAACCCTCATCAAAAATCGGCAGTCTACTCAAATATAAATGAGACAAATGGAATAGTTAATTCAAAACTTATTCATGGATTAGATATGTCTTATCTAAATTATTTTGATGCAGACGCTGCATGGGATATTGTGAATGAATTCTCAGAACATTGCGTTGCTATAATAAAACATGCAAACCCATGTGGTTTATCTACTAATAGAAACCAAGCAAAAGCTTATAAAAACGCTTTTTCTGGCGACACAATATCAGCTTTTGGTGGAATTGTAGGATTTAATTCAACAGTTACATATGAAACTGCTTTGGAAATGAAGGGTATACTATATGATGTAATTGTAGCTCCTGACTACGAAAAACCTGCATTGGAATTATTGAAACAAAGAAAACGCACAAGAGTTTTACAAGCCTCCAAAACAGTAAACAAATCTTTACAAATAAGGAATGTATCAGGAGGTGTTCTTATTCAAGAAAAAGACAATAAGTTTGATAATTATAATAAATGGGAATGTGTGACAAAAGAAAAGCCTTCTAAAAAAGATATCCTTGATATGGAGTTTGCTTGGAAAGCTTGTAAGTATATTCATTCGAATGCAATTGTCTTTGCAAGAGATCAAATGATCAAAGGAATGGGAGCGGGACAACCAAATAGAGCCATTAGTGTTTATCTTGCAGGAAAAAATTTGATCCACAAAGAAAACAAAAATTTTGTTATGGCTAGTGATGCTTTTTTCCCTTTTCCAGATGGCATAGAATTAGCTCATAAATATGGTGCATCTATAATTATTCAGCCCGGAGGTTCTATTAATGATGAAAAAGTTATAGAATGTGCTGATAACCTTGGAATAATTATGATGTTTACGAATACAAGACATTTTCTACATTAATTTTATATATGAGTAAAAAAATATATGAGTAAAAAAAGTATCGACATAGTTATACCTGTTTTAAATGAAGAGAAGTCTTTACCAATTTGTTTAGAAAAAATATTATTTTTTATAAAAGATAATAAACAGTATAAATGGTATATTATTATTGCTGATAATGGCTCTACGGATTCTACAAACTTAATCGCTAGTTCATATGCAGAACAATATAAGAATATTTCTCTTGTTACTTTATCTAAAAGAGGAAGAGGTAGAGCTCTTAAAAAAGCTTGGTTGTCGTCACACTCGGATGTAAGCATGTATATGGATGTAGATTTATCTACTGATTTGAAATTTACTACTTTATTGGTAGATGAAATAATTAAAAATAATTATGATGTAGCTATAGGCTCAAGATTGCATAGAAAATCAAAAGTATATGATAGAACTTTAGTAAGAGAATTTACTTCTAGAGCTTATAATCTCTTAATTCATATGATTTTTCCTTTTCCAGGATTTAAGGATGCCCAGTGTGGATTCAAGGCTATTTCTAAGAATATAAGAAAGAATCTATTACATAAAATAAAAGATAATGAATGGTTTTTTGATACAGAATTATTATTGTTATCAAAAAAATATGGGTATAGAATTTCAGAAATACCTGTGATTTGGAAAGATGATCCAGATACTAGAGTAAAAGTAATCTCTACGGCCATAAAAGATATTAAGGGCCTTTTGAGAGTGAGACTTAAATTTTAGATAAATCATAGGTAACGTTTTATAATTTAAAATATAATTATGACATCATTAAATGACCAAGATAAATTTCAATCTCCTTTTGTAACATATAATTCAGTTGTTACGGGTGCAACAGCAGATAATGAATTAACTAGATCAATGACAATATTGAGAAACGAGGGAATAAATCCTTTAGTTGTTATGGAAATTACATCTGAATCTAATGGAGTTTTGTGTGGAGTTACAGAGATTCAAACGTGGCTAAGAGATTGGTTATTTTCTTTGCCAAAAAATTCTAGAGGTCTTTGGTCAGTTCAAGAAGGTAGCGATATTGATAAGGGAGAAGTTGTAGTAAGAATCGTTGGACCGTATGCATCTTTTGGCCTATATGAGACTGCAATATTAGGTTCTTTGTCATCATCCTCTGGATGGGCCACTGCAGCGAAAGAATGTGTGAAGGCTGCAAATGATATTCCTATTGTCTGTATGGGTGCTAGAAATATACATCCCCAAGTTGTTGGAATAATGGATTATTCAGCTAGGATAGGTGGTTGCGCTGCAACATCTACTGCTATTGGGTCAGATTTACACGGTGGTACCCCATCTGGAACTATGCCGCATTCAATGATACTGTTATTTGGCGATACATTGAGAGCAGTATTAGCTTTTGATAAGCATATGGCTGCTGATGTTCCTAGAGTTGCGCTTGTGGATACATTCAGAGATGAAGCTCAAGAATCAGTTGAAATAGCTAGGTCTTTAAAGAGAAAATTAAGAGGAATTAGGCTTGACACCCCTAAAGAGAGAGGCGGTGTTACTCCGAGTATGGTTTTTGAAATTCAGTCAAGATTAAGAAATGAAGGATATGATAATGTTGATATATATGTCAGCGGCGGATTAAATCCTGAAAGAATAAAGGAATTTGTTGATAGTGGGGCTCCTGTTATTGGTTTTGGCGTTGGTAATTATATATCTGCAGCTAGTCCTTTGTCTTTTACAGCAGATTTAAAGGCTATTCAATCAGATAAGGTGAAATTTGATAACAGTAATATTGATGATGTAGATCAGTTAATGGAAAATTTTATAGCTATTTCAAAACGAGGTAGACTACCTGGAATAACAGATAATAATAAACTAATTAGACTATTTTAAATAATTCAAACTAAGTTTTGTTGCATTAGAATCAAATTTTTTTACTTTTGCCCATTCTGCAACCCTTAATCCTACTATCCATATTATCCCTTTTTCATTTTCTAGCACCAAAATTTCTTCTCTGTGTCTATCGGGTATGTTTTGTTTTTTAAGGAAATTATATGCGTTGATTTCTTCTTTCATTCCCAAAGGTCTAAATACATCTTTTCTTGTGATAGTTCGTAGTTTAATTGAATCTAATGATACATTTGTAGAAATATATATTACTAGTTTATTGCTGGGGGGGAAATTACTTGGGCATTTTTCTAATTTAGCACTTATGGAATATTTTGTGTTGGGTAAACTGGTAGTGATAGTTTCTTCTGATTTAAGGTAATTAAGTTTTGTATATTTTTTAGTAATTATTTTTTTTATTTTTGAGTTGTTTCCATTCTCTAAAAATGTAAAAGTTTTTTTGTCAAAATATAAAATGATTTTTCCTGGGAGGTATACTTTTTTCCCGCTGTTTTTGTATATCAGGTTAGAAATCTTTAATATATGTTTTTTGTCTAAACTTCCCTTGTGGCTATAGTTTGTTGCCCAAATTTTCATCATAATTTTTGCAGTAAGTTCTATAGGTAATTTATTAAGAACATCTCTCTTGTAGGTATTTTTTTTATCAGTGATAATTTTTTTATAATATTTTTCAGTGATCCAATCTAAAATTTTGATTTCTGAACTTAAATTTTTTGAGAGTTTAGAAATGTTTTCAATGCTTCTACTCGAGACTTTATTTATTTCTGGCATAATACCTAATCTAATCTTATTACGAGTATATATTTTTTTCTGATTTGAAAGATCAATTAAAGGTTTTACATTGTTTGTTTCACAATATTTTATGCATTCAAATTTTCTAATATCTAACATGGGTCTTAAGACTTTTAGAAAACGATTTTTTGATAAAATTTTCATCCCCGATATTCCAGCTAAACCTGACCCTCTTATTGAGTTATGAATAACTGTTTCAGCTTGATCATCCATAGTATGTCCTAAAAGTATAATATCTGTATGGTATTTTTTTGCCATTGATTGAAAAAAATCATATCTAGCATTCCTCCCTGCTAACTCTATTGAAATCTTTTCTTTCTTTGCTATTTTGGGAATATCAATTTTATGAGAGAAAAAATCCACAGAAAGATCTTTGCATATTTTTCTAGATTCTTCTTCGTAAAAATCAGAATTTTTTTCTATTAAATGATTAAGGTGTAAAGCAATTATTCTTTTAGATTTATTTTTAAAAAAAAATTTCAGACCCAATAATAATGCAGTTGAGTCTGGCCCTCCGGAAAAACCTACTAAAACATTTCCACCAATGTTATCAATATAATTTTCAAGAATTTTTGAAAATATATTAAAGAAATTTGAATTAGCATTCATATTTAGTTAATTTTTGGTGAGTTTACAGTTGCTTCTGAAATTTTGGTGATTCTTATGCTTGTAATCTTTGAGTCATCCATTTCATTGATTTCCATTCTAAGATTATTAAAGCTTATTTTTGCGCCAAGTTTTGGGATTATTTGAGCATTTTCAAGAAAAAATCCAGCTAATGTTTCATAGTCGCCTTCAGGTATTTCTATTTCTAACTCATCATTAATATCATCAATATTTATGCTTCCATCAACAACAAATGTATTTTCGTTTATTGAAATATAATCTTTCTCTATTCTTTCGCCTTCTTCGCTAGATTTTCCAACAATTTTTTCTACTAATCTGCTTTGGGTAATTAAACCTGAAATACCGCCAAATTCATCTATGACTAATGCTATTTTGTGACCAAACTTTTGCATTTCTTCGAATAGATCGTCTAACTGCTTAGTTTCAGGTATAAAAAAAGGTTTTCTCATTAACTTCGTTACAATTTGTTCTGCTGGAGAGGAACTGCTAGGTATTTTCCCTATGATATCTTTAACCGATAATATTCCTACAACGTTATCTTGATCATCCTCAAATACCGGAAATCTTGTATGAGGGTTACTATTATAAATATTCATAAACTCACTAAAATTCGTATTTGTTTTTATCCATATTATTTCTGTTCTAGGAGTCATTAAGTCCCTAACTTCCATTTCACTAAACTTGAATATATTATCTAGCATTTCACCTTTAGATTCTTCAACAGTACCTTCAGCTTCTCCTAGGTCAATTAGAGTTCTAAGCTCAGATTCGGTGACTATGGGTTTTGTGAGGGTCTCTTTACCACCAAGTAGCTTAATTATAATTTTTGGAAAAAGTGTAAATATAAATACCAAAGGCCATGTCAACTTTATTAATATGTTTACAATCCTAGCATTTCTAAGTGCTATTGACTCAGATGATAATACCGCTAATGTTTTAGGTGTTAACTCACCTACTATAACAATAAGAATTGTGCTTATAACAGTTGCTACTATAGTCGAAGTTATAGAAGGGTTTCCCCCACCAATTGTTGATATTGCAAGAGTAGTACCAACAGATGCTACTACTACGTTAAACATATTTCCAAGTAATAAAATTGTCCCAAAAAACTGTTCGTAGTTATTTAGTATTTTTATTACAGATTTAGCTCTAGAATCTCCTTCTTCAAGAAGATTTTCTATTTTATATCTATTTGAGTCTAAAATTGCTGCTTCAGTAGCACTTATAAAAGCGCTACCAATAAGCCCAGTCAAAATAATTATTATTGATATGGTCAATTATTCACCAAGAATTAATATTACATAAATTATGATTATTTTATTCTACAATTAATTTCATTACTTTATCTATATTTTTTCAGCTTCCTCAGAATTTCGAATTGTGTCTTCAATTTCTTTTCTTATTTCTATGTTATCTCTAAGAAAAATTCTGGCTGCCTCTCTACCTTGGCCCAATCTTGTATCTTTATATGAGTAAAAAGCCCCGCTCTTCTTTATGATATCTTTTTCTGTTCCTATATCTAATATACCTCCTTCTTTACTAATGCCAGAATCATAAAGAATTTCCATTTCTGCTTTTTTAAATGGTGCTGCAACTTTATTTTTTACTACTCGTGCTCTTACTCTATTGCCGATTATTTCAGTTCCTACTTTTATGGCTTCAGTTTTTCTCAGATCAATTCTTACGGAACTATAAAATTTTAATGCTCTTCCTCCAGGAGTTGTTTCTGGATTTCCAAATATCACCCCTACTTTTTCTCTGAGCTGATTAATAAATATACATACAGTATCTGTTTTGTGTATTATTGAAGTTAATTTTCTCAGAGCTTTTGACATTAACCTTGCCTGTAATCCTACTTGCATATCTCCCATGTTTCCTTCAATTTCGGCTGTTGGTACAAGAGCAGCCACACTATCAATAACAATAATATCTAGGGCGCCACTTCTAATTAGGTATTCTGTTATTTCTAAAGCTTGCTCTGCAGAGTCTGGTTGTGATATTAGTAATTTATCAGTATCTACTCCGATTTTTTTTGCATAATTAGGATCCATTGCATGTTCTATATCTATAAATGCTGCTTGCCCACCCATTTGCTGTGCTTCTGCCACAACGGACATAGCTAATGTTGACTTTCCAGCGGACTCTGCTCCGAATATTTCTATTATTCTTCCTCTGGGTAGCCCGCCTATACCTAATGCAGTATCTAGTGTTAGTGATCCTGTAGGTATTGATTGTATTTGCTCTGAGTTACCTTGTTCCCCTAAACGCATTACTGCGCCTTTCCCGAAAGATTTTTCAATTTGAGCGAGTGCTATTTCTAATGTATTATCTTTTTCTTTGTCATTCATTGGTTTTATAATATCTATTTTTTTTGTGGCCATTTGACTTCCTTTTGTAAATAAAATTCTTATTTTTATATATTAGCACATTTGTTCTAATATTACAAAATGCGTATGTCAAACGGATTTATATCAGTTTATTTTATAATTTTATCTTGTTCCTAATACTACATCTAATGTAATATTTTTGGCTTCTCTTATTATTCCTAGTTTAATTTTTTCTTCTGGAAAAGTGTATAGCGCTAAGTATCCAACTAAATCATCCATAGATTTGATTTTTTCTCCATTTACTGATGTTATTATATCCCCGTCCCAGCTTTCATTATTATAATTACCTGTGTCATATAGTAATCCTGCTTCATCGCTAGGTCCCCCAGGTTCGACACCGGTAACATATGCTCCAGTAATACCCCTATCTACTCCTGTTCCTTGCCTGATATCCATATTTAGATCTGTTCCAGAAATTCCTAGCAATGGATACTCGTGCTTTCCGTTATTTACAATTGCTAATACAACTTTTTCAATCAAATCACTTGGTACAGCAAATCCGACACCTGAAAAAGAACCGGATTCACTGATTATTTGTGTATTCATTCCAATTACATCGCCTGAACTATTTAGTAATGGTCCGCCTGAATTGCCAGGGTTAATTGCTGCGTCTGTTTGCAATACAGCAGGAATGCTATATGTTGAAAATCCGCTTAATTTTGTTCTACCTACTCCGCTTATTATCCCTGTGGTGATTGTAAATTGTTCTCCAAAAGGATTACCTAATGCTATTGCGGTTTCACCAGGTGTTACTAGATAAGATTTACCAAAATTTAGAGGTTCTACTGTGTGTTCTAGATCCTCAATTTTTAATACAGCTATATCAGAAGGAGGATCTGAACCTAGTACAGTTGCTTCATATTCCATCCCATTAAAAAATTTTATAATAATTTTTTCCGCATTATTTATAACATGAAAATTCGTGATTATTAGCCCCGAATCATCCCACACAAATCCTGATCCACTTCCAGATCTCATTTGGCTATCTGTTTTTATGTATACAACAGAATTAATTGTGTCTTGAAAAATTTTTGAAAAATTTTCTTCTGATATTTGATAAACAGAATCATCAGTATTTAGTAAAACTTCTTCTTGTATAATTTCTTTCGATTCTAATTCATTTTCATCAGATGAGCACGATACTAATAAAACAAGGCTTATAAGTAATAATGAAATTAATATTGAATATTTTTTATTTCTCATACTTTAATTATAAATTAAGATTTGATTTAAAATGTTAAGAAATTTTATAAATTTTTCCAACCCGATGAGATTGGTAATCGCCTATCTTTGCCTAGAGCCAAATTTGAGATTTTAACTCCTGGGGGGCTTTGTCGTCTTTTGTACTCGTTTCTATCAATTAAGTTTATATTTTCCATAATTAGTTTTTTATTAAACGAACCAAATTTTTTCTTAAATTCTTTCGAAATTTTATCTGGAGAAAATTTTTTTTCTATATAAAGTTTGATTATTAGATCAAGTTGTTCGTAAGGCGGCAAACTATCCGAGTCTAACTGATTGGGCCTAAGTTCAGCAGTAGGTGGTTTAATCATTATATTATTGGGTATTATCTCTGATAAATTAGTTCTATTAATATGGTGGCATATTTCATATACCATAGTCTTAGAAACATCCTTTATGCAACTAAAAGCTCCCGCCATATCTCCGTATAATGTTCCGTATCCAGTAGCCATCTCAGATTTATTTCCGGTTGCAAGTAGTAAAAAGTTAAATTTATTTGCAAGGGCCATCATAATATTGCCCCTGATTCTAGATTGTATATTTTCTTCTGCCAAACCAGGTTCTGATTTATTGAACAATTTTTCAAGAGATTTTTCAAAAGAACTATGAATATTATTAATTGGAATCTTGATTAATTCCATTCCCAAATTTTCACATAAAACTTTTGCATCATTATAACTGTTCTCTGAGGAGTATTTTGAAGGAAGTGAAACACCCATAACATTTTTTGGACCTATAGCATTAGCTGCAATAGCTGCAACCAAGGCTGAATCGATTCCTCCAGATATTGCAACTAAAACACGAGAAAAATTATTTTTTCTGATATAGTCTTTTGTGCCAAGAACCAAAGCTCTATATATACTATCTATTTGCGAATAATTAGGTGCAACATTTAAGGTCTCTTGATTGGGGTTTTCATAATTATTAAGTTTTATTTTTTTTATGAGAAAATTTTCTTTTTGATTTTTTGGTTTAATTGAGTCATTTTCAGTGTTAAAAGTTACAATCATTAGATTTTCATCAAATCTTTTGCTAGATGAAATAATCTCACCAACATTATTAGTTAATAAGCTCCCACCATCAAATACCAGCTCATCTTGACCACCTACCTGATTAGTATACAAGACATAAACATTATTTTCTTTAGAAATTTTTTTGATTAAGTTTATTCTTTTTTTATGCTTATCGTGCTCAAAAGGAGATGAATTAATATTTATTATTATTTGAGCACCTTGCTTCGCTTGAATTGATACAGGAGAGTCTTTTTCCCAAATATCTTCACAAATACTTATTCCAATTTTTACATTATTTATCTCTAATATGGGTATTTCGTCTCCTGAATAAAAATATCTTTTTTCATCAAAAACTCCGTAATTAGGTAGATGAATTTTATTATAAATATACTTGATTTTTTTATTTTGTATTATGGCAGCTGAATTATAAAGCCTGTTTTTTATTTTGTTAACAAAACCAATAATAACAGTGGTATTTTTTACTGATCTTGCTATTTCTTTTAATTTTTTAATATTTGAATTAACAAAATGGTCATAATGAACTAAATCTTCAGGTGGATAGCCAGTGATCGTTAATTCTGGAAAAGTTAAAATGTCAACTTTTTTTTTCTCAGTTTTTTTTATAAAATTTATAATTTTTTTTGCATTAGAATCGATATCACCCACAGTAGTATTGATTTGTGCGGATGCTAGTGTTAGTTTTGCCATAAAATTATGAGTAACTAACAGAAGGTCGCACATACTTGCCTACAGATGGCAAATCTGATTTCCCCATAAGAAATAAATCTATGCTTCTAGCGCATTTTCTACCGCTAGCAATTGCATGAACAACTAATGATTGACCTCTCTGCATATCTCCACATGAAAATATTTTGTTTTTACTTGTCATCATCTTACTATTGGTTGAAACGTTCCCTCTTGCATCATAATCAACATTTAGTGAGTCTAGTAAACCTTCATGCTGAGGGTGTAAAAATCCCATAGCTAAAAAAACTTTCTCAGCTTCTATATAAAAATTAGTATTAGGTACTTCATGCATAGATATTTGACCTGAATCTTTGTTTTTTTTCCATTCGACGCGAACGCATTCTATAGATTTAAGATTATTATTTCTATCACCTATGAATTTTTTTGTCAAAACGTTATAATCTCTCTCACCACCTTCTTCGTGTGCACTTGATGTTCTAAATGTCGTTGGCCAATTTGGCCATGGATTATTTTCGTTTCTTTCTAATGGTGGTCTAGGCATAATTTCCATCTGTATAATGTTTTTAGCACCCTGTCTGTGAGAAGTGCCTAAACAATCAGCACCAGTATCACCGCCACCTATAATAACAACATTTTTATCTTTTACATCAATATTTTCTAAGTCAATATAAGTTTCGCCTTTTAATTTTTTATTTTGTTGAGATAGAAAATCCATTGCAAAATGTATACCATTTAAATTTCTACCTTCTATGGGTAAATCACGAGGAATAGTTGATCCTCCAGAAAGGCAAATAGCATCATAATTTTTAATTAGTTCATCTGAAGTAATATCAGTGCCTACATTTGTATTAGCTTTAAATTCAACACCTTCTTGCTTCATTTGATTTATTCTTCTGTCCACAATATGTTTTTCAAGTTTAAACTCAGGTATACCAATAGATAATAATCCACCAATATACTCATTTCTTTCGAAAACAGTTACGGAGTGTCCCGCTCTACAAAGTTGCTGAGCAGCTGCTAAACCGGCTGGCCCGGAACCAACAATCGCAATCTTTTTATTGGTTTTATTTTTATTTATTACTGGTTTTATCCACCCGGATCCCCATGCTATTTCAGCAATATTTTTTTCAATCATCTCGATTGTAACAGGATCAGAATTTATGGATAATGTGCACGAAGCTTCACATGGCGCAGGACATATTCTTCCTGTAAACTCTGGAAAGTTATTAGTGGCATGTAGTGTATGAATAGCACTTTCCCAATCTTGGTTATATACATGGTTATTAAATTCTGGAATTAGGTTACCTAACGGGCAACCGTTGTTACAAAAAGGAACACCGCAATCCATACATCTACTAGCTTGAGTTTGATATTTTTTATCATCCCAGTCTGTATAAACTTCTTTCCAATCAGAAATTCTTTTTTCAGGATTCCTTCTATTTGGAGTTTGTCTTTTATGATTAATAAATCCTTGTATCTTACTCACTTAAAATAAATTCCTCTCTATTATCTCTGTTGATAATTTTTCCAAATTCTCTAGGTAGTATTTTTAAGAATTTTGATTCATATGACTTCCAATTATTTAATATTTTTTCAGACAATTTACTTCCAGTGTAATTTTTATGTTTTGTGATTAATTTTTTAAGAACTGTAACATCTTTTTCATTTCCTTGAACTCTAAAAATATCTGAAAAAGTAGTATCAAAGTTTTCTTCGAAAGCATTTTCTTCATCTAATACATAAGCTACACCCCCACTCATACCTGCCCCGAAGTTTCTTCCCGTTTTACCAATTACAACAACGCATCCACCTGTCATATATTCACACCCATGATCTCCTATACCTTCTACAACTGCTACAGCAGATGAATTTCTCACTGCAAATCTTTCTCCTGCGAGTCCAGAAATGTATAATTCACCTCCTGTTGCACCATACAAGGCAACGTTACCAATTATAATATTTTTATCAGATGAAAATGTGGATTTTTTATTTGGCCTAATGATTATTCTTCCTCCCGATAAACCTTTACCAACATAATCATTTGCATCCCCTTCAAGCTTAAAGTTTATACCTTTGACTAAGAATGCCCCGAAACTTTGACCAGCTGAACCAGTAAAATTAATGTTTAAGGTATTTTCACTTAATGTTTTATCTCCTAGTAATTCAGTTATTCTGCCGCTAAGTGTAGCCCCAACTGTTCTGTTCAGGTTACTTATTTCTAGAGAGTGATTTATACTTGAATTATTTTTGATTACAGGCAAGCATATTTCAATTAATTGATTGTCAAGAGCTTCTCTTAAGCCATGATCTTGAGTTATGCAACAAAAAGCATGATCATTAGGTAGTACTTCAGGTTTGTGGAGTATTGGCGAAAGATCAAGTTTTTTTGCTTTCCAATGAGTTATGCCATCTTTGATTTTTAATTTATCTACTCTCCCAACCATTTCATCAACAGTTTTGAATCCCATTTTTGACATGTGAACTCTTAATTCTTCAGCAAGAAACATAAAATAGTTAATTACGGCATCAGGTGTGCCTGTAAATTTTTTTCTTAATTCAGGGTCTTGTGTAGCAACACCTACTGAGCATGTATTAAGATGGCATTTTCTCAGCATTATGCAACCCATTGAAATTAATGCTCCTGTGGCTATACCCCATTCTTCTGCACCTAATAATGCTCCAATAAGAACATCTTTTGAAGTTTTCATTTGTCCGTCTGTTTGTACTACAATTCTATCTCTTAGCCCATTGGCTACTAATACTTGTTGAGTTTCAGCTAAACCCAGTTCCCATGGAACACCAGCATGACGTATTGAACTTAATGGAGAAGCTCCTGTTCCTCCTGAATCGCCTGAAATGAGAACCACATCTCCTTTACCTTTTGCCACACCTGCGGCTATTACACCAACTCCTGCTACAGATACAAGCTTAACGTGTACCCTAGATTCAGGGTTGACATTTTTGAGGTCATGTATTAATTGAGCTAAATCTTCAATAGAGTAAATATCATGGTGTGGAGGAGGTGATATCAATTCAACTCCAGGGGTTGTTTTTCGAATATAACCAATATATTCAGAAATCTTTTTTCCTGGTAACTCTCCGCCTTCACCTGGTTTAGCACCTTGAGCCATTTTGATTTGAAGATCTTTTGCATTTACTAAGTAATTAGTAGTAACACCAAATCTTCCTGATGCAACTTGTTTTACCGCACTAGACCGCGAGTCACCATTGGAGTCCGGTTCAAATCTTTTTGGGTCTTCACCGCCTTCTCCTGTATTAGATCTTGCATTAATACGATTTGTTGCAATAGCCATAGTTTCGTGGGCTTCTTTACTGATGGAGCCGAGAGATATTGCTCCTGTTGCAAATCTTTCAACTATTTTTTCAGCGGGTTCAACTTGGTCAATAGAGATTTCATCTCCATATATAGGCTCAATCATATTTCTAAGAGTAATATGTTCTTCCATTTCATTATCTGACGATTCCTCAAACATTTTGAATGTACTAATATCATTTCTCTTTACTGCATCCTGTAATAATGCAATGGTATCCGGGTTCCACATGTGTCTTTCGCCAGTCGAACGCCAGAGATATAGCCCCCCGAGGTCAATTTTTAGGTTGGAAGGAATATTATCTGGTGCATATGCTCTGAAATGATTTGCCAGAAGGTCTTGTTTGATTTCAGTTAATCCAATACCACCAATCCTTGATGTTGTCCATGTAAAGTATTTATCTATAAAGGATTGAGATAATCCTAAAGCTTCAAATATTTGAGCTCCCATATAACCTTGTAATGTAGAAATTCCCATTTTTGCCATTGTTTTTACCACACCTTCTTCAACTGCTTCTCGTAGATTGTTTTCAGCAATGCTTTTTTCTGGAATGTCTTCATCAGTAAGTGGATTTAATCTTAATCCTTCGATACTTTCTAGTGCTAAATATGGATTTATTGCAGAGGCTCCATATCCAAAGAGTGTTGCAAAATGATGAACCTCTCTTGGTTCTCCTGATTCAACAATAATATCAGCCTGAGACCTTATTCTTTTTCTAATAAGATAATGATGTACAGCTCCAACCGATAGCAAGGATGGAATATAACTATGATTTTTGTCAACTCCTCGGTCAGATAGGACAATGATTGTGTATCCTTCAGAAATAGCTTTATCAGCTTCTTGGCATATTTCTTCAATTCGTTTACCTAAACTACCCTTGTCATTAATATTAAACAAAGTTGAAATTGTTTTTGCCTTAACTGCTGGAAACTTAGTATTTTCTTGAATTTTTTTTAGTTCTTTGTTAAGCAAAACAGGATGATCAATTCTTATAGTTTTACAATGTTCAGGTGTTGTATCAAAAATATTTGGTCTCCTACCAACAGGTACAGCTCTCTGAGTAAATAATTTTTCTCTAATCGCATCTAGTGGTGGGTTAGATACCTGAGCAAAAGCTTGTTTGAAGTATGCAAATAGGTTTTGCGGTTTATCAGAGAGCACCGCTAATGGTGCATCATTACCCATAGAACCTTGTGGCTGATGCGCTGTTATAGACATAGGTTTTATTATCAGGTCTAAATCTTCTTTTGTGTATCCAAAAGCCACCTGACGGTTAATCAAGGTTTCTGCATCAAATTCACTTGTTTCACCAACGTCTGTTAATTGTGGAATTGTAACTCTGTTTGAATCTAACCATTCACCATAAGGATTAGCAGAAGATAGATTATGCATCAATTCTTCTGGCTCAATTATTCTCTTTTCTTTAAAATCTAGCAAAAACATTTTTCCAGGTTCTAATCTAGACTTATATAAAATATCTTCCTCATTAACATCAATAACTCCTGTTTCAGACCCCATAACGAGCAAATCATCTTTTGTTACAAAATATCTGAAAGGTCTTAGTCCATTTCTATCTAAAACCGCTCCTACAGCTGTTCCGTCCGTAAAAATTACCATCGCGGGCCCATCCCATGGCTCCATGAGATTACCGTGGTATTCGTAAAAGTCTTGAGTTGCCTTTGTCATTGAATTATTATCAAACCATGCTGCAGGTATCATCATTGCAGCTGTATGCTCTATTGATCGGCCTGACATTCTCAACAATTCAAAAACGTTATCAAGGGAAGCTGTATCAGATGGTGAATCACTTTCACAAACAGGTATAAGGTTATTTATATCTTCAGCAAAAAAATTAGAATTTAGGGTTTTTTCTCTGGCCTGCATCCAATTTCTATTTCCACGAACGGTATTTATTTCGCCATTGTGAGCTAGCATTCTGTATGGATGCGCTAATTTCCATGATCCTAATGTATTCGTTGAGAATCGTGAGTGCACCAAACCAAAGGCACTAGTGAAATTTTTATTGCTTAGGTCTGGATAAAATTTTCGTAATTGATCAACAAGTAGCATGCCTTTATAGATCAAAGTTCTTGATGACCAAGAACAGATGTAAAACTCTCGATTTATAGTAGATTTTAACTCCTCTGATAACTTCAATGATTCTATCTGTTTTTCACAAGTTTTTCTAATTAGGTATAGTTTTCTTTCAAGTTGATCATCTTCAATTTTTGGTGTTGTTTTAACCACTAGTTGCTCTATCTTTGGCATTAGTGATCTTGCTGAACTTCCTATTTGATCTGAATTGACAGGAACATCTCTCCAAATAATTGCTTTTAGGTTATTTTTTTTAACAATTTCTTCAATGATTCTCTTAATTTCATTTTTAAGTTTTTTATCGTTTGGTAGAAAGCACATTGCTACAGCATATAAACCTTTAGCAGGTAAACTAAATCCTAGCTTTTTTGACTCTTCCACAAAGAATTCGTGTGGCATTTGAACAGTTATACCAGCACCATCTCCGGTTAGTGGATCGGATCCAGCAGCCCCTCTGTGCCCTAAATGTTCAAGTACTTCTAGTGATTGCTGAACAATTTGATGGGAAGAATTTGATTTGATATTTGCAACCATACCCACTCCACAAGCATCATGCTCAAACTCCTCGGAGTAAAGTCCGTACTTTTTGTTATTTTCAAAGTTTCTATTTTTTAAGGTTTCGTAATCTATCATATTTTAAATTCTAATACATATTAAAAATTTTTAAATACAAAAAACTAATTAAAGATTTTGATATTTGCTTATTTCGTAGTCAGTAACGAATGAAGAGAAATCTTTCCACTCTTGACGCTTATTACTTAATAGCGTTTCAAAGGCATCCATACCAAGAGCATTTTGTAATAATTTACTGTTTTCAGCTATATCGATTGCATCTTTTAACGTTTCAGGTAGTTTGATCACACCATATTTTTTTAGCTCTTTGTTTGACGATTTTGTTATGTCTATATCAATAGGTTTTCCTATTTTCATTTTATTTTTTATTCCATCAAGACCTGATGCTAATAAAACAGAGAAAAGAAGATAAGGGTTACTAGAAGAGTCAGGTGCTCTGTATTCAACTCTTATGCTATCCTCTCTGCCATTTCTAAAGCCAGGGACTCTAATTAAGTCTCCAAAGTTATTAGTGCTCCATGAAGAATATGTTGGAGCTTCAAGTCCCGGAACTAATCTTTTATAGGAATTGACCCATTGATTAGTAACTATACATATCTCTGATGCATGTGATATCAAACCAGCTATAAATTGTCTTCCAAGTTTTGAAAGTTTGTATTCTAATTTATCATCAAAGAAAAGATTTTTGTTGCCTTCAAATAATGACATATGAGTGTGCATTCCAGATCCATGTCTGTCATTATAAGGCCTTGGCATGAAGGTTGCGTTTACTCCACTTAGTGTGGCAAGTTCCTTGGCTACAACCTTGAACGTCATAATAGAATCAGCCATTGTTAATGCATCTGTGTGTCGCAGGTCTATTTCATGTTGACCTTTACCGACCTCATGATGGCTGTGCTTGACCGGTATGCCCATCTGCTCAAGCGTAAGAACAGTATCTCTTCTAAGATCAGACTCTATGAGATCCGTTGATGTTTGGTCAAAATATTCTGATTGTTCATTAGCTTTAGTGAAGTTGTTATCTTCACTTTCATAATAGTATTCCATTTCAGGTGAAACGTAGAATGTAAAACCTAATTTCTTAGCTTCTGACAAGTTTTTAATGAGAATATTTCTTCCATCTGAGTAAGAAGGGTTTCCATTAGAATCTAAAATATTACAAAAAATTCTGGCAACAGTAGCTTTAGTACGCCATGGTAATATTTCAAAGGTTGATGGGTCTGGCATTGCTACTTTATCAGTTTCGGTATCTCTTACAGAGGCTTGAATAGAGCTTCCATCGAAACTAGCTCCATTATTCATTACTTCTTCTAATTCATCTATTGTTATAGCAAATCCCTTGAGATTGCCCAGAATATCCGAAAACCACAGTCTTATAAATTTTACATTATTTTCACTTGCAGACATTAATACATAATTTATTGCTTCTAAGTTGTTATTTTTCATATTTTTTCCTAGTTTTTGTATTTAATTTTCTGGGGGTACGAATTTATACCCTACGTTCCATTGAGTTTCAATAAAATTATGAGTTGGGTTATCTATTTTACTTCTTAACCTTCTTATGTGCACATCAACAGTTCGTGTACCGCCAAAATAGTCATAATCCCACACACTTTTCAAAAGTGAGTCCCTTGAGTATACTCTATTTGGATTTGATGCTAAAAATTTGAGTAATTCATATTCTTTATAGGTGAGGTCTATTTTTGTATCCAAAAGATAAACTTCATATCTTTGGGAATTTATTGTCATTATTTTGTAATCAATCAAACCTTCATCTTTATTTTCATCTGTATCCTCTATTTTTGGAATTATTTTTTCTAATCGGATATATATCTCTTCTTTACTAAAAGGGATGAAACATATCTCAAGATTAGGTAATTTTAGATTTACATCATCAACCATTGTTGAAGAAAAAATAATAAGAGTAGGTATGTTATTTTTAGATAATTGTTCTATTATTTCGCTAGTATGCCCAACCTCAATACCTGGATTCCAAACCATAGCGATATCCATATCGTCATTTAAATTGCTATGATCAATCTTTTCTATATTATTTATCTTGTAATTTTGGAAATCTTTTATAATTTCAGATACTAACCTCTGCGACTCAGAGTCCTTGAAGCCCAAAATACCTATTTTAGTTTTCATATTTATAGTAATTTATTTTTCTAATTTATTTTATGGAAAAGGTTTATAAATAAACTTAATATTTATTATATACAAATTTTAAATTATGCAAGATTAATATTTTTTGTAAAAAAAACACTAAATATCGTTGACTTACCACCCTATCAATTCGTATACTTATTCTTTGTGACTTGATTTATAACATCAATGTCCACCCTAAATTTAATTTACTTGGAGTACAACTTTGCCTACTGTAAATCAACTGGTAAGAAAATCTAGAAAGCAGAAAAGGAGAAAACCTAAAACTCCTGCTATGCGTTATGTGTTTAATTCTTTTTTGAGTAAACAAATAGAAAATAAAAAAGGAAGTCCTCAAAAAAGAGGTGTTTGCTTGCAGGTAAGGACTGTAACTCCAAAAAAACCTAACTCTGCACTAAGAAAAGTCGCAAGAGTTAGACTAAGTAATGGCATGGAAGTTACCGCATACATACCAGGAGAAGGTCATAACTTGCAGGAACACTCAGTAGTTTTGATTAGAGGTGGAAAAGTGCCTGATTTGCCAGGGGTTAGATACCATGTTGTACGCGGAGCATTGGACACTTCTGGCGTTGAAGACAGAAAACGTGGCAGAAGTAAATATGGTACCAGTAAATCTAAGAGTTAATAATTATGTTTGAAATTTACTTCAATAAATATTTTTTAGGATAAGCGAATTAATGGCTAGAAGAAGACAAGCAAAAAAAAGAGAAATACTTCCAGATTCACTTTATGGAAGTATTAGTTTATCTAGATTCATCAATAGGTTGATGATTGGTGGTAAAAAATCTATTGCTCAAAAGGCAATGTATGATTCGTTAGTTAGACTTGAAAAGCAACTTGGAAAGCCCGCAATAGACATTTTTGATCAAGCTATAAAAAATGCAATGCCAGCCTTGGAGGTAAAGCCTCGAAGGGTTGGTGGCGCAACTTATCAAGTACCGGTTGAGGTAAGACCTGAAAGGCGTAATGCTCTTGCTCAAAGATGGATTATTTCCGCGGCTAGAGCAAGATCAGGTTCTACTATATCAGATCGATTATATGATGAACTATTAGAGGCTTATAATAATTCTGGCTCAGCTGTCAGAAAAAGAGAAGATTTGCACAGAATGGCCGAGGCTAATCGGGCATTTGTTCACTACAGGTGGTAAAGAATTTATGTCTGAAAAAGTTGATCTAAATAAAGTAAGGAATATAGGTTTTATAGCTCATATTGACGCAGGTAAAACAACTGTAACTGAAAGAGTACTTTTTTTTACTGGAGAGACATATAAAATCGGAAACATAGACGAAGGTACCACTGTAATGGATTTTATGTCCCTGGAACGGGAGCGAGGTATTACTATTGGCTCTGCGGCAACTAATGCTAAGTGGGACGGACATATTGTTAATATAATAGATACTCCTGGTCACGTTGACTTCACTGCCGAGGTGGAAAGAAGTCTAAGAGTTTTGGACGGTGGAGTTGTAGTTCTTGAATCAGTGTCAGGGGTTCAGCCTCAATCTGAAACTGTATGGAGACAGGCCGATACTTATAAAGTCCCAAGGCTAATTTTTGTCAATAAAATGGATAGACTTGGTGCGAATTTTGATTACGCTGTTCAAACTGTTCATGATCGATTGGGAGCAAATGCTGTGCCAATACAATTGCCAATTGGAGCAGAGTCTGAATTTAATGGTTTGGTTGATTTGATTGAAGAGAAAGCATATATTTATGAGTCTGCGGAGGCTATAGAACATAAAATTGTAGAAGTTCCAGATGAATACAAAGAATCGGTTGAGACTGCAAGAAATAATTTGATAGAAAAAATTGCTGAAACCGATGATGATCTAATGATGAAATTTTTAGAAGAGGAAGAAATATCAGTTGAGGAGATAAAAAAATCCTTAAGGCAGGCAACAATTGATTTAAAAATTTTTCCTGTGTGTGTTGGTTCGGCCTTAAGGCATAGAGGTGTTCATCCCTTACTTGACGCCATAATTGCATACCTACCCTCACCTACCGATGTGCCTGCTATCGAAGGGGTTGATCCTTCAGATGAAACAAAGAGTTTGCAAAGGAAACCATCTGTAGACGATCCCATGACCGCGTTAGCCTTTAAGGTTGTTACAGACCAGCATGTAGGTCGTTTAGTATATTTAAGAGTTTATTCTGGACAAATTGAATCGGGCTCAACTGTTTATAACTCTGCAACTCGATCAAGGGAAAGAGTTGGAAGATTGATGGTTATGCATGCAGATTCTAGGGAAGAAAAGCAATCAGCGGGGCCTGGTGAAATTGTGGCTGCTATTGGTCTAAAATCTACTGTTACTGGTCAAACGTTGTGTCCACAAGATCATCAAATTTCACTTGAGCAAATTTCATTTCCTGATCCAGTTTTATCAGTTGCTGTTGAACCAAAAACTAAATCAGATCAAGAAAAAATGTCTAATGCTTTAGTTAGATTAGCAGATGAAGATCCTACTCTGGAAGTAAAAAGTGATGAGGAAAGTGGTCAAGTTATTTTAGCAGGAATGGGGGAACTTCATCTTGATGTTATAGTTGAGAGGATGCGGCGTGAATTTAGTGTTGATGCCACTGTTGGTGCTCCAAGAGTTGCCTACCGGGAAACCATAACAAAAGAAGCTACAGCTCAGGGTAAACTTGTAAGGCAATCTGGTGGTAGAGGGCAGTATGGTGACTGTACTCTCAGGCTAGAGCCACTTAAAGCAGGAGATGGATTACAATTTGAATCAGAAATCACCGGTTCTACTTTGCCAAGGGAATATTTCAAGCCTATTGAACAAGGATTTATGGAGGCTGCAAAGTCCGGAGTTATAGCCGGATATCCTTCAGTTGATATAAAGGCAGTCCTAATCGATGGTTCACATCATGATGTTGACTCTTCAGAAATGGCTTTTCAAGTTGCTGCATCAATGGCATTCAAGGCAGCAATGCAAAAAGGTAAGCCTTCATTACTCGAACCCATTATGAAAATAGAAGTAGTAACTCCTTCAGAATTTTTAGGAGATGTTCTTGGAGATCTTAATTCTAGGCGCTCTCAAGTTCAAAATATGGACGCAAGAGGTGAAGTTCAAGTTGTTAATGCATTTATACCACTTGCTGAAACATTTCAATATGCTACGCATGTAAGATCGTTGACAACCGGAAGGGCAAGTTTCTCAATGCAATTAGATCATTATGCCGCAGTACCAAAGAGTGTTACAGAAAAAATTTCAGGAGCTGGAGGATAGAATGGCAGACCAAAAGATAAGAATAGTTTTAAAGGCGTTCGATCACAGAGTTCTTGATTTATCTGCTCAGCAGATAATGGAGACAGCAGAAAGAACTGGGGCGCGTACTGCAGGGCCTATACCAATGCCTACATCAAACAAAAAATTTACTGTGATAAAAGGTCCTCATGTTCATAAGGACGGTCGAGAGTATTTTGAATTAAGAATTCATAAAAGATTAATAGAAATTCTAGCTCCGAGTTCAAAAACAATGGATTCACTTACAAGATTGAATATGCCTGCAGGCGTAGATATAGCTATAAAGTTATAAGAGGGATATTGATTTTAAAATGATTATAAATGGACTTATAGGTAAAAAAATTGGAATGACTACCTTCTTTCATAAAGATGGAAAATCAGAAGCTGTTACCGCTATTGAGTTAGGTCCTTGTATAGTTACTCAGGTAAAAACTCTAAAAAGAGATGGCTACGATGCTGTTCAGGTTGGATTTGAAGAATCCAAAAATCTCAATAAGCCTGATTTAGGTCATCAATCTAGATCTGGTGGTAAATTTAGATTTTTGCAGGAATTTTCTGTAGATAATCTAGATGAATTTGAGGTGGGGCAAAAAATAGATATGGGTATATTTGAAATTGGGGAACCTGTAAAAGTTATTGGTGACTCAAAGGGCAGGGGGTTCTCAGGTGTTGTTAGGAGATATAACTTTAGAGGGGGGCCTAAGACTCATGGTCAATCTGACAGACATAGGGCACCTGGTTCAATAGGTGCCGGTTCATCTCCTGGGCGTGTGTGGCCTGGTACCCGAATGTCAGGAAGATATGGTGGGGAGCGCTTTACCATAAGAGGGATTAATATTTTAGCTAAAGATGAAGACAATAATATTGTCTTTGTTAGTGGCCCTGTTCCGGGATCGGAAAATACATTGATAAGGGTTGAAAAAAATTCTAGTGGGAAGACTAGATCAGTTGTTGCTTACTATGATAAGGAAGAAGCTCCTAAAGTAGAAGAAACTCCTAAAGTAGAAGAAACTCCTAAAGTAGAAGAAACTCCTAAAGCAGAAGAAGCTC
>PAXI01000011.1 GCA_002714425.1 Chloroflexota bacterium | reverse complement strand
TTAAGCAAAAAAAAAATATAAGCAAAAAATTTATTAATCAAACAATATCTAAAGACCTAATTTATAGATCAATAAGTAATTCCAACTACCTTACATCTTCTATTGATACAAATAATTATGATAATATTTCAGAATTTTATTATTTGTTTTTTGAATTACAAAGAATGGATTTAGAATCAGTAGATAAATTAATAAATAACTCGAATAGTTTTTTTTCTGAAGTTTTATATGCATATAAGGATTATAAAAAAGAATCTTCAAAATATTTGGATGAGGATGAAATTGCTATTGAACTTTATCATCTTTTTTCTGAAAACAAAATAGAAATATCATCATTAGGGAAAATTATATTTATTGATATTTATTATGCTAGCAATCTACAAAAAAAACTTTTTAAGTATTTATTAAATCATAATAATATTTTTGAAATAAATACTTATGATATTGAAATTATGAGTACAGAAAAAATAAATTTTTCTAAAATTAGTACTAAACACTCAAAAAATATTGCTGATGTTTCATCTGTATTTAATATTCATGATGAAATTAGATTACTGTTTAGAAATATAAAAAAAATTTTAATAAGTGACAAAACTATACATATTAATAATATTGCAATAGTGTACGATGATGAGATTTATTCTAATATTGTAAATTCTAACTGTAAGAAATATGGGTTACCAACTACGACATTTACCAAGGTAGCATTGTCTCAAACAGATCTTGGTAGATTTATTAATGAATTTTTTAATTTATTATTATTTAAATTTAATTTCCAAAGTGTAGTAAGTATTTTTGAGAACTCTAACCTTAAGATCATGAAAAATGATAATAAGGTTTCACCAAATTTAATAATTGAAATTTTACATGAAGCGAATCTAAACTTTGTTGAATATGATGTAGACCAAACTTCAAGTAGAATAAATATGTACATTGATTTAATGGATAAATTCATAACATATAAAAAAAATATTATTAACATTGATCAAGATTTAACAAAAAAAATATACGAAAGCAATAAACTACTAATATCACAAAATATATTAAGTTTTTTTATAGAGATGAAAAATATCTTTGTCGATGAAAAAATAGAATCTAATTTTTTGTGGGGTCAATTTATTGATTTAATAAATAAAATTATTAAGCAATTTTCATTTTTAGATATCGATGATAGATTTCAACTTTTCTTTGATACTTTTAGAAAAATTTCATTAGATAATAAGCCATCCCCACTCTCTTTTCATATAACAATGTTTTTAGAGCAATTATCTTCATTCCCATCAGAAAAAGATAACCTTGGTAAAGGTATAGCTGTAGGCCATATTGATGACTTTAAAAGTTGTATTTTCGAATATGTTTTTTTTATTGGCATGAATCAAAATTTTGAAAATAAAAAATCTTATATTGAAAATTTTATTTCAAAATCATCAAATAATAGAAGTCAATCAACCGAAGAAGTTTACATATTTGATAATAAGATAGAAGAAAGAAATCATACGCTTGCAAACATGATTTGCAATTCAAAAAAAATTTTTTTTTCGCATTCTAGAATTAATAATAAATATGTTGAATCTAATCCATCAAAAGAATTTATCGAAATTTTCAAGATAAAAAATCCATCCATTCCTATAGATAATAATAATCATTTTTATAAAATGATTATCGACACACCGGGATACTATACTAGAGAAAAAATTAGTATCGGTGACGATAGAATTTATATAGATTCGAAAGATTATGAACTTAGTTGGATAAATTACTCTCATAAGGTGAATGACAGGAAAAATCTTAGGAATTTATTAGAATCTAATGAAAAATTAAGTCATTTTTTAGATAATTATAATAATTCAACTTTTCTAAGTAATAATCTGGGTATAATTTCAAAGTTTCAACATTCAATTGATTCTTTCTCTTCGACATCCTTGGATAGATATATCAGATGTCCGTATGATTATTTTATTCATGACATATTAAAAATTAATACAAATAATGAAATAAATAGTAGGCTATTTTTTTCCAATAAAGATTTAGGAATTTTTATTCATGATATATTAGAGTCTTTTATAAATTGGAAAAAACAAAATATAAATAAAAACTATGAAGAATATAAAAATAAATTATTTGAATTTTCTAAAATAAGACTAGATAGAGAAAATAGTTTAATTCCCATGAAACCTATACATCTATTTGAAATTGAAGAAAAGAAAATGAATAATTTATTATTAGACTGGCTTAATCAAGAGATGTTGAATGATAACATAACATCTTCAACTGAAATTAAGTTTGAGAAAAAATTACAATTACTTGATGATAAAATTTACTCATTTACTGGTAGAATTGATCGTTTGGATATATGCGATAATGGAGATATTAATCTTTATGATTACAAAACAGGCCAAGTAAGAAAGAAGAATGAATTTTACACTTTAGATTATTTTTCAACACAATTATTTTTATATTCTACAGTACTAGCAAATGAGTATTCAAAAAAAAATATTATTCCAAATTATTGGTATATAAATAATAAAAATGAATCTATTTTTAGTTTTGAATTCTTAAAAAAAGATGTTTCGTTACTTCTTACAAAAATATTAAATAAAATTAATAATGGTTATTTTTTCCCAACTAGTAGTAAAATTCATCATAAAACATTTGATTGTTCTTGTAAGATAGTTTTTAGTAACGAAGTAATCAATAAAAATATTATTATTGGTTCTTTTATAGGATCTGATGATATTAAAAACATTATAGAGTCTATGGATAAAAAATGATAGATAATATAAAAGATAAACTTGATAAAAACATATATGCTAGAGCTGGAGCTGGTACAGGTAAAACTACTAAACTTATCCAAAGACTTAATAGTTTATTAAACACTAATGTTGATCCTAAAAAGATTGTGATAATAACATTTACACATTCTGCAGCTGATGAAATTAATAATAGGATAAGAAATGAGATTACGAATTATGAAAATTTGTCTGATATTTTCATAGGTACTATACATGAATTTTCATTGAAAATTATAAACCAAGGTAAATATTTAGATAAATCCTTGGCGAAATCCATTAGAACATTGTCAGAAAACGAATCACTAGATTTATCAAAAAAGTTTTTTGAATCTTGGTCATATAATAAATTTAAGAATGATAAGGATTTCACGAATTTAGTTTTTTATCTACAATTCTTTTTTTCTAAATCTATTGAAAAATTTATATTTGATATTTTTTCATTATTCAATTCTAAATTTTTACATCTAGGTGAAATATCGTTTAATTTATCTGGCAAAAAAAAAGAAAATCTAATCCATGATATAAATATATTTTACAACTCAAAGTATGAAAACTTATATTTTTTTTACGAAGAAATACTTCAATTACTAAAAGAATCAGAACGAAATATTTCTTCTATGGACAAATTAGTAGATGACAAATTATATCTATACCTAAGTGATGAATTTAGAGTTTTTATTATTGAATTGAAAAAAAAATATAAATCCAACTCACCTTCTGAGATATACGATTTTTTTTCAAAAAATAATAAAATAAAGATAAATATAGGCAAAAAAGACAACTGGAAAACTAAAAATGCAGTCTATGATTCAAATATAAGTTTTATAAAGGATAATTTAAAAAAGTTTAACTTTCATTTTCAAGAATTACGAAATGAAATTATTCATGATTTATTAGTAAAGTTTTCTATGTATTTATTTAAATATGTAGAAGATTTTTATAATTTTAGAAAGTCTGAAGGCACAATAAATTTTGATGATCAAATATTTATAGCTAAAGAAATCTTGAGTGAAGGGAACAATTTAGACTTTTTTAGAGGAAAATATGATCATATTTTCATAGACGAGTTTCAAGATACTGACCCTTTTCAGATGCAAATTACAACAAATCTCATAAAAGATTATGAGGATAATATTCAATCAGGTTCGTTATTTATTGTAGGAGATGAAAAGCAGTCAATATATAGTTTTAGAAGGGCTGATATTAATAAACTACAGAAACATTTAGAAAAAATTAATATTGATAATGAATCATTAAAAATTAATTATAGATCCGATAAAAATATTATCAATTTTATTAATGATTTATTTGTAAAATTATTTGAAAACACAAATATTGAATACGAACAAATGACATTTAATAAAGATTATTCGGAAGGATTGAGCTCAGTTTTTTATGATGAAGAAATTACAGAGAAAAAAAGTATTGATTCTTTGAGAGATAATGCTACTGAAAAGATTTCAAGTTTAGTTAAATTTATTCATGATGGTAATATGAGATTACCTACTCTAGGAAGGACCGCAAATATTGGTGATATTTGCGTCCTCGTTAATAGAAATAAAGACTCTGAATTACTATCTAAAATATTTAAACAAAATAAAATTCCATATCTTATATCTGGTGATAATTATTTTATTAAATCTAATATTTTTCATCTACTAAAGATGAATTTTAAAGCAATTTACGATTCTAATGATGAAATATCTATATTATCAGCCTTGAAATCTTTTGCGTGGGGCTGTTCAGATGATGATATATATAATTGGAAATTAAGAAATAATACTCTTAATTATAAATTAATTGATTTCTCCAATATTGAAACTTCTAAAATTAACAAAAAAGTATTTGAATCTTTAAGCAAATTAAATGAACTAAATCAATTGATTGATAAGCTCCCCTTATCAATAATTTTTGATAAATTTGAGATTGCAACAGACCTAGTTAATAAAATTTTACTCTCTGATGATTATGAAAATGAGTTTGCATATTTAGAGTATATTAAAATGCAAGTTTTTAATGATTTTGATTCGAGTAAAATTTTACCTATTAAATCTTTAATTAAATTTTTTGAAAATGAAAAACTTATTAAATTAAAAAATATACATGATGGTAACATAAGTAAAATTAATATCATGACTATCCATGAATCAAAAGGAAGAGAATTCCCAATAGTAATAATGTTTGGATTGCCAACAAAAAGTCGTGGTATAAATATTGACTCAGTCAACTCTGATAACCTTATTGTAGAAGAAGGTGATTTTACATATAGATTATCTACAGATTTACAAATGAAAAATTATCAGCAAATGTATGAAAAAGAACAGGAAAGTAAATACGAGGAAAACATAAGAAAACTTTATGTTGCACTTACAAGATCAGAAAATTTTTTATTCATATTTAATTTTTTTAAGAAAACAAAATCTTCTATTCATGATTTACCCTACGAAGTTTCTAAAATAATAAAAAATATAAGTTTTAAAAATAGTTTTTTAGAATTATTTAAGTCAAAAAATGTAATCAATTCTAAGATTACGAAGGCTGATAATAATATTGAGTTTTCTATACATGATCGGGATTATATTAGTAGACAATTTGAATATATAGTTTCAAAATCTGAAGATTATGGTTATAAAAATCCATCTGGTGATTATGCATATTCTAAAAATTCAACAATAGGTAATGTTGTTCATGAAATAATGAAAAATATTGATTTTGAAGATATAAAACAACTTGAAAAAATTGCTGGAGTTTTTTGTGACAGAAATGATATACCATCTGAAAAGTCTAAGGTTATTTTTTTATGTAATAATTTGCTGAGTTCAACATTAATTAAAAGTATTAGAAACAAAAAATATTATAAAGAAATTTGGGTTTCGAGCCGTATTGATGATTATGATTTAGAAGGCTTTATCGATTTACTTATTGAAAATGATGATAAATCATATTCAATTATTGATTATAAAACAACTAGTGAGAAAAACTTAAAAAATCTCTTAAAATCCTCAGAAAGTTATAAATCTCAGATTTTAGATTATGTAAAAATCTTAAAAAATCAAAACAAAGTAGTTAAAGAAGCTAAACTTTTATTTGTTAGTGAGTATATGGAAGAAGCATTTGAATATAATATTGATATATAAAATAAATAAGGAGATTATTGATGAAATATCTAGAAGGTAAAAATGTTCTAATTACTGGCGCTAGAAAAGGTATTGGTAGAGGTATAGCTATCAAACTTGCCGAACATGGAGCTAACGTAGGTATTAATGATATAGTCGAAGATGAAATCATTAATAAAAATCTTTCAATAATTGAAAAAAATGGTGTTAAGGCTTCATTTCATAAAGGTGATGTTTCTACGATTACAGGTATCAATTCTGTATTTGACTCATTTATCAATTCTCATAAGCAAATTGATGTTCTAGTTAATAATGCAATTTTTCCTGATCAACAATGCTCTTTTTTTGAAACTGATGAAACTTATTGGGATAGAATGATGAATCTATCATTAAAAGGTTATTTTTTTGCCTCCCAAAGAGCAGCTCATGAAATGGTAAATAATGGAAACGATGGCAGAATAATTTGCTTATCCAGTGTGCATTCTTATGTAGCAATGCCAAATTGGACTGCCTATGGTACTGCTAAGATGGCTCTTAGGAGAATGGTAAAAGGAATTGCTGCAGATCTTTCTGGAAAAAACATAACTGCTAATTGTATTGCTCCTGGAGCTATTTCAAATCGTCTTCCTGAAGATAATTCAATAGATGGGGCACCCCATAATGCTGAAAATTTTAAAAATTTTGTACCGGCAGAGAAAGGTGGGTTGCCTAGTGACATTGCAAATGCAGTTCTTTATCTTTCTTCAGAGCTTGGTCAATATGTTAACGGCGAAACATTACTAGTTGATGGTGGTATGATCGCATCAAGGAAAATTCACGATTAGGAGTTACAATGACAATAATAAATGATACACCAGCCCATGTTTTAGATCAAAGCACTATTAATAAACTTAAGAACGTAAACACGACTGCAATAATAGATGTTTTGGCAAGAAATAACTATGATCCTAGGTATATTTATATGCCTAATATCAAATCTATGAATCCAGGAAAAAGAATTATAGGCAGGGCTATAACTGTAAGATTTGTACCTGCTAGGCCTGATGCAATGATTGAAAAACCTACCGGTGAAGAATCTCCAGAATATGCCGCCTTCGAATTAGCGGGCCCTGGAGATATAATAGTTATGGAATCTATGAGAAATAAGATAATGTCTATTGGAGGTGATATTAAATTTCTCAGGTTAAAACAAAGAAAAGTTGAAGGACTAATTTGTGATGGAGGTATAAGAGATATGCATACTGTCAAGGATTATGGGTTAGGACTATGGGGTTATGGTAAGACTTCGAACCTTGGAACAAAGATAGGAACGCCCTATTCAACGAATGATTCAATCAATGTTGACGGGGTGCTAGTAAGGCCAGGTGATTATATGGTTGCAGATGATGATGGTGTTGTAGTGATTCCCAGAAAAATAGTTAAGAATATTGCCATAAAAGCAATTGAATATGATGATCTAGAAGAATGGATAAGAAAAAAATTAGACAAAGAAAATCTCACTCCTGGTAAATACTATCCTCCTGATGATGAAGTAATGAAAATATACAGACAATCAAAAAAATAAATTAATCTATAAATACTTCTTCTATTAAACCATCATGAGCATATGAAACATCAAGATTTATGCTTGATAGTTTTTCTAATTTTTTATTTACTTTTGAGTGATGAATGTCATGAGTAGCATTTGTTAATAGAGCTTTTTTAGGCCTAAAATACTTAATTTTTTCTATAGCTTGCTCCAACGTAAAGTGAGTACCATGAGTTTTTTTTGGGCGCAAAGCATCAATTATTAATAACTCAAGATCATACAAATAATTTTTGCTACTTTCGGGGATCTCTGATACATCTGAAATATAAGCAGTTTGTCCGAATTTATATCCAAAAATTGTATTTGTTTTTCCATGAAAAACTGGAATTGGTGTAAATTTTATATTCTCAATTTCAAAAGTTTTTGATGTAATAATATTAAAATTTAATTTTGCAACTCCGCCTCTGGAAAAATATTCTTTTTTAGTGAGATAAAAAAACATCTTATCTACTACTTTATAATCAATTTCTCTTAAGTATACTTGGATATTTTTTTGAGTATTATTAGTCCAGTCTCTTAAGTCATCTAAACCGCCTATTGCATCTGCATGAGCATGAGTTATGATAAGTCCATCTATAGAAGTCACGTTATTTTTTGGGAAAAAATTTAATGACGAGTCATAAAATGTTTTTCCTGCATCAATAATAATATTTTTATTCTTGTGTTGAATTAAGATTGAGGTGTTTCTTCTTCGGTTTTTTGAATTTATTTTTACTGAATCAGAACAAACTTCACAACTCTTATTTTTATCTATTAGGCATGATATTCGAGGAACTCCTTCAGATGTTCCTGTACCCAAAAAAAGAATTTTTGCATTACTCATATTTATAAAATATCATTAAATATAATATTTTTATTATTCATTTATTATGTGATCAAACAAATAAATGTATAATATTCATAGTTATTTACTAGGTGCAAGGAAATTATATGAAAAAAACAATTCGTGGAGACCTAAAAAAAAGATTACTTAGCGGCGAGACAGTTATAGGCCCATTTGTTATTGTCCCTTCTATGAATCTTGTAGAAACACTCGGTTATTCAGGAATGGACTTCTGTATTCTCGATACAGAACATGGACCTTTATCTATTCAAACTGTCAATGAACTTGTTATTTCAGCTCAAGGCTCTGGAGTAGCACCAATAATACGAATTCCTAATAATGAAGAAAGTCTAGTATTACGTGCTTTAGATATTGGTGCTGATGGAGTCCAGATACCCCAAATTAATAGTATAAATGATGCAAAAAAAGTAGTTGAATCTGCAAAATATTCACCGTTGGGTCACAGAGGTGTTTCAATATTTACTAGAGCAGGTAATTATTTTAAAAATGAGGCAGAAAATCATACAAACATTCAAAATGATGAAACAATGACTGTAGTTCATATAGAAGGTAGAGAAGGTTTAAATAACTTAGACGAAATAATGACAGTTGATGGTATAGATGTTCTTTTTTTAGGACCATATGATATATCCCAGTCTCTTGGAGTTCCTGGGGATGTAAGATCCAAAATTGTAGAAGACGCTTTGAAAGAAGCTGCAAGAAAAGCTAGATCTGAAGGTAGAGTAGTTGGTTCCTATGCCAAAGATATCGATATGGGAAAATGGTTGATTGATTTAGGTGTTCAATATTTATCTATTAATGTAGATGCAACAATATATATGCAAGCTTGTGAAAATATAGTTAGCGAATTAAAGTAGTTTAATTCATTAAAATATCTTTATTTAAGATTGTTATTATTTATATAATAAGTGTATGTATAACGGGGCGTGGCGCAGCGGTAGCGCACCCGCTTTGGGAGCGGGGGGTCGCAGGTTCAAATCCTGCCGCCCCGACCATTTTTGATCATTAACAATCATCAACTATTTTTTTGTCATCTATCAATAAATTAATTATTTCAGTTGATATAACCTTATTGTCTAGTAAGGTACTATGATTTAATCCAAATAATTCTTTATCTACTTCATTAATGCAAAAATAAGGGAAATTTTTTTCTAATTTTGCTGATTCGCTACTTACTACGAGGTCGTACTTGTTCACAATATTATATACTTTTGTATTATTATAATCATGGGCACTAATTTGTTTAATGAATTTACTGTCATTGCTAATATCATCCCATATTTTATTTTCATGATTTTCTTTTGAATTACACGCAAATAACTCAATTAAACTTCTTAATCCTGAATTTTCATCTGATTTGTTAACACCTTTAATGGGACTACTTATGGTTACTACACTTTTTGTTTGTTTATTGATTTTTTCACTGTTTGCGATTCCAGATAAAGCAATTACCCCTCCAAGTGAATGCCCTAATATATAAAATTCGCTATTTGGATATTTTTCGTAGATTTTTTCTAAGTTACTAATAGGGTTTTGGATAGATAGTAAAGTTTCTTCAGGATAATAGTTTTTTGTCCAATCGGTACTAGAGTAACTAAAATCAATAATTTGGTCATCAATATCACCGGTTTTTTTATCAATAAACTTATAATTTTCATTTATTAATTTTTTTATTTTTACTCCCCAATGCTCACTGTCTTGGGGGTACTTGGAACATATTCCTTGTATGATTATTACTTTTTTATTATTGTTGTGATTTATATCATTTGAACATGATAATACTAGTATAAATGTAACAAAAAATATTAATTTCTTAAGCATTTATTTTTTTTCTGAAAATTACAAACAAACAAATTATAATAAATATTATGATGGGTGACAAAAGAGCTTTAATAATTGAAACAACTACAAAAAAAGAGATAACAGCAAAAGGAATAATTGATTGTTTTTTTTCTACATCATAAAATTTTTGTATGAATATAAATATTGGTAAGCTTACTACACCCCAGCCAATAAAATTTGATATGGGGACTCCATAATACAATCCTTCATTTATCCATACCCATGCATTCATTGGTCCAACTGCTACTGGCTCAATAATAAGATCAACAATAATCATTAAAATCGGGCCTATGAGCCACCATTGTTTTTTGCTGACATTAGAATAATTTAATATTTGTATAACGAATACACTAATAATGATCCATGCAGAAAATAAAGAAAAAGGCACTTCAAATAATCCAATTCCTAATTCTGATGTGTAGTAATATTCTCCAAATGGGAAATGATAACTTGATCCAATTATTTCTATTAGGAATCCAAATAACCCGACACATACTAGTATAAATATATTATTTTTTTTATGATTTAATAATATTATTAATGATGCTAAATATAAAAATATTCCTCCTGCCCAATTATTTTCAGTAAATATATCATTTTCTATAGAGAATGATAAAATACCTCCTATCCAAAATAGTATAAAAATTATATTTATAGCATTGTTTCTGATTTTAAATAGATGAGAATTATTCATGATTACTATTTATCATCTCACTTACGATTTTAGCTGATTTTATAACTATTGGAGTACCGCCTCCAGGATGAGTACCACCTCCAACATAATAAACTCCCTCAATTTTTTTGTCCTTCATACTAGGTCTTAGAAATGTTTTTTTCCAACCATGTGAAATTTGACCGTAAATAGAACCGAATGGTGCATTATATTTTTCTTCAAGAGTATTTGGTGTAATATACTCAATAAACTCAACATCATTCATGAAATTTTCTATTTTTGATTTAGAAATTCGATTTAAGATTTTATTTTTAGCATCCATGATTTTTTTATTATCCCATTTTTTTCTTGAAGCTGGCGCATTTGCCATTATAAAAACTGTTTCACAGCCCTCAGGTGAAATATTTTTGTCAGTTATTGATGGTATGTTTATATAAACAGTAGGATCGTCAGGAAATTTTTTCTCATTTATTAATTGTTCAAATTCTTTAACATAGTCATCAGAAAAACATACTGTATGGTGATGAACGTTTTTAATTTTTTTATTAATTGCAGCAAGCATCATAAAGCCGGACATAGATAAATTTTTTTGCATATTTGTATCCGATTTATTTGTAACTATATTTTTTACATACATAGGATCGCAGTTGAAAACTACTCTTTCACAATCATATATTTCTTTATTTGTACTTTCTAAATATTTAATTTTATTTTTATCGGTTACAATATTTGATATTTCAGTATTCTTAATAATATTTACGCCCAAATTAGTCAAAATTTTTTCTAGATTTTCGATAATTTTATATAGACCTCCTGGAACATACCAACCTCCCATCGCGATTTCAATATATGGAATAATAGCAAGCATTGCTACTGATTCGTATGGTGAAGATCCTACATATGTTGGATACCTATTAAACAATTGTTGCAATTCTTTTGATTGAAAATAACTACTTATCATTTTTGAATATTTACTTATAGTAAATCTTTTTGGTGCAAATAGAAATTCAAATAATTCTGAAAATTTAGGCATAGTGTAAGGGTTTTTACTAAGAAATGTTTCATTTGAAAACTTGAAAATTTTTGCACCATGTTCAAAAAATTTATAAAGCCTAAAAATTTCTTCCTTGTCTCCAGTAAGTTTTTGCACTTCTTTTGAAAGCTCATCAATATTAGTGGAATATTTCATAGTTTTTCCTGAGGGAAATATATACTGGAAAAGTGGATTTATTTTTATAGGATTTAAATCTTGATAGAAACTTTTTCCTGCAATGTTGAATAAATCTTCAAATATATTTGGCAATGTGATTAATGATGGCCCTGTATCGAAAGTAAAACCTTTTTTTTGATATCTATTTAATTTGCCTCCTAACGTATCATTTTTTTCTATTAGAGTTACTTTCCATCCAGATTTAGCAAGATAAATAGATGTAGATATACCTCCTAAACCTGCACCCACTACGAATATTTCTTTTTTATTTTTCAAAATTATACTTTCTCTTTTTCCAAGTAATATTTTTTTTTATCGATGAATGATAATAAGATCTAAAACCAATATATAACATTATAATTATACTCACAGGATTCAAAACTAAAGATGTTATTCCATATCTAAATTTTATATTGATCATTATTCTAGGTGCTAAGGATATAAAAATTATAATAAAAAATAAAATATTTATTCTAGATTGAAAAATAAAAACTAACATCAGTATTGGAAACAAAATATAAGAGAATAAGAAATATATTTGAAAAACAAGAAACCTTATAATATTTCCTAGGGCAGGGTAGAAATTCTTAGTAAATCCTTCTGTAATCTCCCTAAAAGATTTATACATTCTAACTTCTATAATATTTTCACCATTAATTATTTTTGATTTTTCACCAAAAGTTCTCCATATTTTTGCTAATGAGGTATCTTCAAAAAAATTATTTTTCACTAATTTATGACCACCAAGTTTCAAGTATTTTTTTTTATTAAAAAAAATACATGCTCCATGAGCTATACCTAAGCTAGGGATATTTATTTTTGTTGATATTATGTATGGGAAAATTGTGAAAACTATTAAGTTTAGTATAGGCATAAGTAATTTTTCTATCTTATTTTTCATTACTATTTTTGGCCAAGCTGAAATCATAGAATTATCACTTTCACTATAAATCATAAATAAATTTGATATTGCATTTTTTCTTAATGTTGTATCAGCGTCAATAAAAAGTATATTTTCACTTTTTGAACTAATTGCTAGTCTATAGCAAGCATAATTTTTACCAAGCCAACCTTTTGGTAAATCTTTTGTTTCAGTTTTTTTTACTAAATTTTTATACTTCTTGATAAGTGATTTTATAATCGTCTCTGTTTTGTCAGTTGAGTGGTCATTATAAATTAAAATTTCACCAACTATTTCTCCTTGCATAATGACACTATTAACGCATTTTTCTATATTTTTTTCTTCATTTCTTACTGGTATTAGTACGGAAACTTTATTTTTTTGTTTACTTATTGAGTTGTAATTATTTGAATTAAAGAAAACTAAATTCAAAGATGCCACAATTGTAGGAATCAGGTACAGAATAAATGATACTATTATTATTATAAATTCTAAATTATTCATTTTTATTAAAAATAAACTTTGCAACCATTTCAGGCTGGTCTTCAATAGGTAGATGTCCAGCATTTTTAACTTCATATGTTTCAGTATGCTTTATTTGTTTTTTTATCTTTGATATTGAGTGCATTACAGCCTTAAAGGTTTTATCCCCATGAATAATTGATAAATTATTGTCTAAATCTGAATATATTTTCAATCCTGGGTGATTATGCATCATTCTTAGAAAACTATATGAATTTGTATGGTTCATTTCTGCAAAATGTTCAGTTAAATTAGTATCTTCATTTCTTTTTGATTTGAGTAATAAATTACTTATGTATCGTCCTACTTTTGATGCGAAAGTTGCCATATAAGCTTTTTCACCAAAATATTTATTTACTAGAAGATAAAAATACCAAGGTGTATAAATAAAAGGATCAATCATCACTAATTTATTAACTTTATAGTTTAGTAACTTTGCAATTTCTAACCCTAAAACTCCACCCGTGCAATTACCTACTAAGTTTGTTTTTTCATTTATTCCTAATTCATCAATTATCTCACTACAAATATTTTGTATATTCCATTTTTTAGGGTCTTTTGATTTTCCAAATCCCTGTATATCAAAACTTGTAAATGAAACATCTTTAGGAAGATATTTGATGATAGGGGTATATGTATTGTTATTACCTCCCCAACCAGATATGCCTACATATTTTTTTGGTCCCGAACCAAAATTTTTACAATATATTTTACTATTCATTATTTTGCAATACTCTTTCTGCAACCATTTTTCCGCTTAGCACGCACATCGGTAAACCTGTTCCTGGTGTTGTGGATGCTCCAACAAAGAATAAGTTTTTATATTTTTTAGATTTATTTGAATTTCGAAATGGACCAACTTGAAATAGGTTATGTGAGGCACCAAAAGCAGAACCCATATGAAGACCAAATAAATCTTCCCATTTTTTTGGAGAAATAGTTTCTTTGTTTATAATATCTTCATTGTTGATTATAATTTTATGTTTTCTTAATCTTAATAAGACTTTACTAAGTAGTTGTTCACTCATTTTATCCCAAGCATAATCTTTATTTTTTAGTGGTACTGGAATAAGTATGAATACACCTGATTTATTTTTTGGAGCTAATGAAAGATCATTATTGGATGCTACAGAGATATAAAATGGAATATCTTCAGGTATATTATTATTTTTCATTATTTCTTCATATGCAAACTTTGTATTTTTTGGGAAAAAAACGCTATGATGCTCCAAATTATCTAATTTTTTATTTATTCCCAAATAATAAGTTATTACTCCTGGCGTCATTTTAGGTGATTTGAATTTTTTATCTTCAAGTAATTTATTCATCGTTGTAGGTAAATCTACGTTAGAAATTATCTGGTCACAATATAATTTTTCATCATTTATTAATGTAATTCCTTTGACATGATTTTTTTCTTTAATTATATTTTTTACTTTAGTATTTTTGTGTATTATTACCCCTTGTTTTACAAGAGATTTTTCTAATGATTCTACTAATTTATACATTCCTCCTTTTGGTAGCCACAATCCGTATTCAAGTTCTCCAAATGGTAATATTGAAAAGATTCCTGGTAAATCATGAGGAGCTCCGCCCAAGTACATTGCGTATGAACCAAAGGCTTCAATTATTTTTTTATTCTTAAAATGCAAATTAAGTTGTGATTCCATTGACCTAAATAAACCTAGTTTAAGTATATTTCTTAATCCAGCAGAAAAGAACCATTTAAGTGGGGACTGAGTATTTTGAGTTACTAGATTATCAAAAGAAACACTATATTTTTTTCTTGCATCAGACAGAAAATTTAATAAACCTATTCCATCTCTTGAATCTAATCTTATGCATTCTTGTGAAAGTTTTGTTAAGTCTGATGAAAGTTGAAAAGTTTCTCCGTCTGGCCAATAATACTTAATTGCCGGATCAATTTTTTGTAATTCTAATTCTTCATTTAAAGAGGTTCCAATAAATTTATATAAATCATCAAAAACCCATGGATAATTTAGTAATGATGGCCCTGTGTCAAAAATAAAACCATCTAAATCTAGAATATTTGCTCTCCCTCCTAAAGTACTATTTGTTTCAAAAATATGAATTTCAAAATCACTTTTAGAAAGGTATAAACCCGCAGATATGCCTCCCATTCCTCCACCGATTATAAAAAGTTTATTTTTCATTTATTCATTACCAATGCTATAGCTAATTTTAGATATTGATTTTTAGGTATAATAGAGATTTTTTCAACTACTGATAAACTTTCTCTTTGAAAATTATTTTCCTGTTTAAGAATTTTATTATTTAATTTTGAATATAATGTATGACAGGCTTTAATTGCTAATCTACTGTCCTCTGTAAAATTATCTATTCTATTAGAACATTTTTCATACCATCTTTTTGCCTCATTCGCTAATAAGAGTTTTGATGAAATTATGTCATCAATATTCTTATTAATTACTCCGTTGTATATAATTTGATTTTTATGATCTTTTTGGTCTTTTGGAAGATAGCATCTTCCTCTAATCGAATCTTCAGAAACATCTCTTGCAAAGTTAGTTAATTGTAGTGCTATTGCTAGTGACTTCGAGGTTTCCATACATTCCTCTAGAGATGAATTTTTTGAATGCCCATATACGTATGAAAGAAAGTATCCCACCACAGTTGCTGAACCAAAAATATAATTATCTATAAGGTCTTTCCAGTCTTTATATACACTGGACTCTATGTCTTTTTTCATAGCATCAAGGAAAGCTATGTAGTATTTATCGGGAATTTTATAACGATTACATACATCTCTAAAACCAGCAATTGTTAATGAAATATTATTATTTAGCATTTCGTAAATATTCTTATAATTTTTAGATTTAACGAAGTCTAATTCAAATCGTTTTAAGATTTGAACTTTTTCAGACTTTGAAAGGTTAAAAGAATCTACAACTTCATCAGGATATCGAACTGCTGCATAAATAATTTGAACATCTTTTTTTTTCTTTTCTGGAAGAAGCCTAGTAACTGTAAAAAATGATGAACTGAATTTTTTTAAGATCGCTTTTCCCCAGTTTGAAGCATGATCTATATTTGCACTATAATTTGGAAATTCAAGTACTTTCTTCTTGGCTTCAAAATGTTTATCTTTCCAATCTTTTTGAGTCCAAACTAATTTTGCTTTTTCCTTATTTATATAGTCCATATGAAAAAATTATATCGATCCATCAATTATCATGTCTATTACTGTTGGCTCTCCAGAATCAATTGCTTTATTTAGTGTTCTATTAATATCTGCTGGGTTTTCTATTCTAATACCATTAATACCATATGCTTTTGCTTGTTCAGCAAAATTTATCTCATGATGAAAATCCATTGCAAAATAAGATTTAGGAGGTTCAAAATTATTTAATCTATGGTAATGATTCATATTAATTTTTAGTACCCTGTAAGATGAATTATTACATATTACAAATATCGATGGTATTTTAGAATTTGCAGCTGTCCATAAACCTTGAATTGTCATAATTGCGCTACCATCACCAATTACTCCAACTGCAGCTTTCGAGGGGTCTCCTAGTTTCATACCCATTGTAGCACCAATTCCCCAGCCAATTGCTTGGCCTCTACACCCATAATATGATCCTTTTTTTGATGGAAGCATAGACTCAAATAATAGTTGGCTGCTACTTACACCGTCATTAAATACTGAACTTTGCTCAGGAAGTGCTTTTGCTAATTCATCTAGCATTTTCGCTGGTGACATAGCTTGTCCATTTTTCATTTTCTGGTTGATAAGATTTTTGTGATTTTCTTTTCGTGTGTCACTTTCGTACTTTGCTTCTATTGTCCTAAAAGATGAGGCTTCTCTGTATGGGCCTGTCATAAGTGATTCAAGATTTTCAAATAATTTTTTCATTGCATTTTTAGGTGATGCTATTATCCCAATATCAGTCGGTTCAGATTTACCAATTTCATTGTTATTTATATCAATATGAATTAGTTTGGTATTAGAGCTAACAAATTCTCCTTTTTGAAAAAAGAAGTCTTCAAAGACTGGGCATCCTACTGCAAGAATTACATCAGCATTTTTTACAGCTGTTACAGCTTCAATAGTTCGCATATTTAAGTTGCCTTGCCACAATGGATGATTAGCTGGAAAATTAACTTCAGAAGAGTTGTGTCCATATACTCTCATTCCTGCAACCTCAGCAAGTTTTATGGCTTCATCTACAGCATTAGTTTGAGATATTCTATCACCGACAATTAGGATTGGTTTTTTAGATGGCATTATTATATCGCATATTTCTTCTGATGTTTTATCATCTATGTTTGTAGATATATGTACATCCGATGATGGGATTAAATTAACATCAGCAACATCATCAAAAGCATTTTGAGACATCGATATGAACGTTGGGCCAGTGGGAGGGGTTTTTGCTTCTTGAAAAGCTCTTCTTATAACTGATGGAACTTGTTCTGCATGAGTAATTTCTGTACTCCATTTTGCAAAAGGTCTTGCCATATCTGCTAAATCGGATCTTCCTGCTGCCATTTTTCTGATATCTTTGTTCCCTGCTGTCATTACCATAGGTGTACCGGAGTATAACTGATCAATCATAAGTGAAAGTCCATTTGCCATTCCATTATCGATGTGTAAACTTACAAAAGGAATTTTTTTTGATGCTCTTGCATATCCCTCAGCTAAACCAACAGCAACACCTTCTTGCAGTACAAGTACATACTCAATAGATGGATATTCATTCATTATTGCCATCATTGGTGCTTCGCTTGTTCCAGGATTGCCAAACATATAATTTACTCCTTCTTTTTGAAGCATTTTAAGTAGAGCATGTTTTCCAGATATATTTGTCATAATTGTCCTTTTTTTTAAATTATACTATTCTACAAATACTAATTATATTTAGTATTTATTTATTTTTATACTTTATTTATCTTTATTGATTCATTTAATTTTTTTTACCCAGTCATCTTGTGATGGTATTTTTGATGGGTCTCCTGCCCTTGCAAGATAATAATCATGCATTTTTTTATACTCTTCAAAGGCTTTTGACAAATCTTCAATAGGTTTTTCTGAAAAATCTATTCTTATATTTATTGGAAATATTTCATCTTTTGAACCTATCATCAAACATGCTGATCTTTCTGGTAAATGTTGACCATCACTTCCAAGTTGACCTCCTGCTTTTTTACCTGCTGTTAAACTTTTTATGAGTCTCTCACCTAACTCATATTCAGGATTTTCTTCAAATGATTCCATCATATTTATAAGAACTTTCTCGTTGTGCAAGAAGTTACCTATTGCAATAGAATTTTTACTTATAATAGATCCTTTGAAATCCTTCGTTTTTGAACCAGTATGAGTATACTTATCACCACTTAATGATAAGACTGCTATTTGACGATATTCCAGAAATTTATCTTTGTTTAAGATTTTATTGATGGTTGATCGAGGATCTTTTTTTTTTATTTCTTTAGCTATTTTTTCCCCAATAAGTGGATTTGTTGATGCCTGAGAAGTTATAGCATATCTATTTTTAACTAATTGAGGACATGTTGATCCAACGGCTAATGAATAAGTAGCAATTGCTATTCCTATTCTGGACTTTTTTTTATCGAAACCCATTATTGTAAATGTCAAATTTGTCGTCCTGTATAAACTTATGTAGGAATAATTTCTTTTTTTGTATTTTTCAAAAACAAAATTATTATTGAAGCAAAAATACTAAATAGAGCTGATAAAATAATAGCTAAATTATAGCTTTTATTCAAGTCAAAAATAATACCAGGTAATATTCCCCCTAGTGCCATACCTAATCCAGCTCCAAATATCTGCCATCCATAGGTTGTTCCAATAGGAAATTTCCCAAAATATTGACGATTGATAATTGGGAACGCTGCTCCTTCTCCACCATATGGTATGGCCCATAAAACAGCAAAAGTATAAAATTCCCATGCCTCAGTTGCATTTAGAAGTATCAATACGCCAATTCCTTGTCCGAATAGGCTAAAAAACATTATTGGTTTTGAACCATATTTATCTGCAATAATTGGAGTTATTATTCTACTAAAAATACTTATTACTGATAATGTTGTAAGAATACCGGCTGCACTTAAGCTAGATAACCCTGCATTTATGCCCATGGGTATAATTCCAACAAGAATAATTGAATGGCTTACACAGCCTAAGAAATGAATATTTATAAGATTCCAAAACTCATTTTTTTTATAAATTAGTCTTTGTATATTTTTTTGCTCTAAAAGAGAAAAATTTCTATCTTTTTTATTTTTCTTTTTTACAGAAAAACCATAGGGAAATTTTTTGATTTCATTAGGAGTGTCTTTTAGAAAAAATAAGAATGTCAAAAGAACTAATGTGCCAGTAATACCTATGATTATAAATGAGTCTCTCCAGCCATATATTTCGAAAAATATTGCTAGTATTTGGACTGATATTGCTGGTCCTAAACTCCATGCCCCCATCATTAATCCAGTACCTAATCCAAGATATTTATCAAACCAATTAGAAACAATAGGTACAGCTGGAACTAACAAAAAGGATTGAGCAACTCCAAAAACTAATCCGTAGGATACATATAACTCCCATATTTGACTAATCTGAGAGATCCAAATCATTCCAATGAAAAATAATATAGTTCCCCAAATCATTGTTTTTTTACAGCCTATTTTAAAACAAAGGAAGCCTGCAATAGGTGATGAAAATGCGGTAATAATCGACATAAAAGCATAGGCTAGACCTATGGATCCTGATGACCACCCAAATATTTCAACTAAGGGGTCAACTAGCACACCAAAGCCTATTCTTATGGCAGCTCCTACCATTTGTACAACAGCACAAATAAGAACAATTACCCATGCATAATGGTATATATTATGATTTTTTATAATTTTTTTCATTATTACCTAATGAAGTGGGCAAATATATAGAATTTGATCTTCCCACCATTGCTTTTCAGCTTCTTGTCCAATATTGGCTCTTTCAATACTTCTATCAAAAGCTATCCCAGCAGATAAATAAATTAGTAATAATATCGAAAATATAATACTAATTATCATGAATGTAATTCCATTATTTCTTCTAGGAGATAATTTTATATTTTCGCTAATCTTATTCATAGTAATCTATTTTCAATATTGATTATTTTAATTTAAAATTCATAATAGATATTATATTTAAAAATTATATTAATACTATGACCAAAATAAATTATCAAGCCTTAATAGAAGAAAATTATGCTAATAATTTTTCAGAAAATTCATTGCCCCAAAATTTTTCACTAGGTATTTATAGTGAGAATCAAAATTTTTTTTCATCCTATTCTATAGTTAATAAAAAACTATCTAAAAATCAATATATAAATAATAATAGTCTTTTTCGTGTTGCTTCTATAACAAAAACATTTATCGCCGCTGCAATTTTACAACTAAGAGATTTAGGCAAACTTACGTTGGATGATCCATTACTAGTTCATATGCCTGATTTTACAGTAGCTAGCTCCACGGCGGGTACATTGGAGAAAGTAACTATTAAGAGAATGCTAACTCACTATTCAGGTTTGTCTACAGAGCATAAATTTAATAATTGGGAGACTAAAAATTTTATAACAAAGAATGAACTTATTGATAATCTTTCAGAAATTGATATTGTAGCCCATCAGGATGTTCAGTGGAAATATTCTAATTTGGCATATTGTCTTTTAGGAATATTAATTGAGAAAATAAGTAAAATGCCATTAGAAAAATACTTAAGGGATGAAATTCTTCAACCACTTGGTCTTAAGAATACTTTTTTTTATCCTTCCGAGGATGATAAAAAAAATCTCATATTGGGAAATAAATTTTCTTTTGAATTAAATAAAGTGATTAAGGAAGATTTTATTGAAATGCACTCTATGATAGCAGCAGGAGGATTATTCTCTTGCACTGAAGACTTACTTAATTGGATTTTATTTCATTTATCATCAGATGGTTTTTCTCCTGAGAAAATACTTGATCCTGATAGTTTATTTGAAATGCATATGCCAGTATATATTTCCGATAATTGGGAGCATGCTCAAGCATATGCTTGGAGGATTCTCAAGAATAATAATGACAATTTATATATGCATGGTGGAGGTATTTATGGTTACTCCTCTAATATTGTTTTTTCAAAAAAATATAATTGTGGTTTAGTCATATTGTCAGATTTATGGCCTAACAATTTTCCAAATGATTTTTCTATATCTCTAATAAATACTCTTATAGAAAATCGAAATAATATTACAGATAAACCAAACTATAAAAATAAAGAAATTGATCTTGAAAATATTTTAGGTACATATTTTGCTGAACCTGGTCTTTATCTAGACATAAATTATATTAATGGTGAATTTTGGTTATTAAATAATGACGATTACAATAAGTATAAAATGCATGCCCCGTCTAAGCTTAGGTTACTTGAAGATTGTAAGAAAAATTTTATTGTTTTATCTGGTAGGGCAAAAGGCGAAATAATCAAGATTTCATATCTGAAAAATACACCTTTTTTTATGCTAGGTGGTTTTAAGTATAAAAAATTATAAAAATATTATTATTTTTTTACTAGAGTACAAAATTAGTTAAAACCCGTAAAAAATTTCCTATGTTTAAAATACTCGATACCGGATATATTTATAATTACAGTTAGTTTAAAGGGTAGTTTATGCTTTATTTTAAATCATGTGTAAGATGTAGTGATGGAACAGTAGAGTTAGGAAAAGATAATTTTGGATCTTATCTTAGATGTATAGTTTGTGGATATACTATAAATTCTAAATCTATAAGAGATGAATCAGATAATCAATTAACTCATCAAACTGTTAATTCAAATATGTAAATATATTGAGGTAAAAATGTTTTGTTCACATATAATAAAAAATTTTATTACAATTCAAAACGGATTTGATTCTAATAAACTTTATGCTAAAGAATGTAACTTTTGTTATGAAATAACAGATATATTAGAATCTGATATTTTAAATATGAAAATATTAGAAACATCTTCAAAATAAAATATAAATATTCAACTATAATTACTATATATTATTTTATTCTAGTTAAAATTTGTTTATTATATTTAATAATTATCTACAAATTTTCATTTGACTATTAAGAACTTAGTAAATAAAATCCATTCATCAAGATTTCAGGGATGTTTTTCTATAACTGGTGGCGGCATGAAAATTATTGATTATCTATTCAAAACTCCAGGATCTTCAAAAACTATTTTAGAGATCTTGATACCTTACTCGAAACATTCATTATCAGATTTCTTATCTGAAAATTTGGATTCTCATGTTTCTCATCTCGAAGCGATTAATATGGCAGAAAAATCATACTTGAGATCTAAGGCTTTATCGAATAATCCTGATATTTTTGGTTTATCATGTACTGCCGCGATTTCTACTAATAGATTACGTAAAGGTGGCGACAGAGCTTATATTGCATGGTATAGTAAATTTTCTAATGGTTATACATCAGTTGTATTTGAAAAAAATATAAGAAAAAGGGTAGAAGAAGATATAATAATTTCGAAAATAATCCTAAATACTATTTCAAAAATAATTGGTATTAATGAATACTTAAAAATAAATTTATATGAATCAGAAAAACTTGAAGAACATAATCTCTGAAATAATTTTTCAGAAAATTCCTTTTTGCTTATTTTATGGGGTAAATAAAATTAGTTATGAAATTCCTGTAAATCCAGTAATTTTGTCAGGTTCATTTAATCCTTTTCATGTTGGGCACAAACAAATGCTTTTAGCTGCTCAAAAGGAAACTAGTTATAATCCTTTCCTTGAAATATCCATAACCAATGTTGATAAAGATGAATTAAAAATTTCAGATATTCAAAAAAAAATAGATATGATTATAGGTCATAAATTTCCATTAATAGTTTCTAATGCACCAAGATTTTTTGAGAAATCTCATCTATTTCCAAAATCTATTTTCTTGATAGGCAATGATACATTTGAAAGATTATTTGATCTCAAATATTATAATGATATTAAAACCAATATATCGAATTCTTCTATAAACCTTAATTTGGAAATTTTAAAGAAAAATGGATGTAAGTTTTTGGTGGCAGGGAGAACAACTGAAAATAATATTTTTACTAATATGAACTCATCATTGATACCAAAAAAATTCGAATTTATGTTTTCCACACTAAAAGAATCTCAATTTAGAAATGATATATCATCAACACAAATAAGAAATTATTCAAAGGAGAATTAATGAATATAGATAAATATAGGCATCCAGAAAATAATGTAGAGAATTTTTTTTTCGAGAGATGGTCATCAAGATTATTTACTGATAAGCCAATTAGTAGAAATCAAATTTTATCATTATTTGAAGCTGCAAGATGGGCGCCATCTTCTAGTAATTCTCAGCCTTGGAAATTTGTTTATGCTACCAATGATGACTTTAGAGAAAAATTAAATTTGGTTTTGAATCCATTTAACAGAAAATGGGCCATTAAAGCCCCTTTAATTATTTTAGTTTTTTCCAAAAATCAAAATAACGGTAAAGAAAATCGTAATGCGAAATTTGATACTGGGGCAGCTTGGATGTCTATAGCTATACAAGCAAAAATTATGGGTTTGAATACAAGAGCTATGGGTGGAATTGATCATGAAGTCGCTCACAATGTATCAGGCCTTTCCAAAGATGAGTACTCATCGATTTGTGCCATAGCTGTAGGTTATGCAGATCCAGATTATGATAATATTTCTGAAAATACCCCTAGCTCAAGAATGAAAATAGATGAGTTCATAATGGATAAACCCTTAAATCATTAATTTTTTTGTTTTTCAGACTTAAATAGTGCAAAACTTGAGGTATATCCATGTAAAAATGTTTGGTCTCCTATAGATCCTATTTCTCCATTTGAGAAAAAACCTGTTATAGGTATATCTCCTACAATATTAGCAAATAAATTTGTGTCATGATTTGGTGCACCGTATAAATATTGACCTCTTCCGAGGCAACTAAATAATAATGCTGATTCCAGTTTATTATCTTCAAATTTATCAGCATATTTTTCCAATATTATTTTTAGGTCTTCATCTGCTGTTTGCGCATCTCTTATGTAAAATTGAATTATTTGTCCCTCATTAATCATTTCGCCTATTGCAATGCTACCATCTTCTTCGTCTGCCCCAAGAATATTTCTTATTAGGAATTCTTCATCATTTACAGAAGAAAATCTATCCATTATTATTCCAATTTGTAAAGATCTTCGTATAAGTCTTTTTTCACGAATGGAGCTTTTTTCAAAGATTTCTCCTAAAATCTCTAATGGTGTTTTATCTCCTATTTTATTAATTACATTTATATCAGAATCGGTAACAATCATAGGTTCTCCTATAGGCCTGCAACCTTGTGCAACTATTGTTTCTACTGATAAATCTCCAGTAAATCCAACACCAACTGCACCGTAACTATAAGATTTATTATTAATAAATAGCGCATTATTACCTGGTTGTCCGCCTCCACTAGCTAATGCACCAATTTTTTTAGTTTCTGGAAATGCATAATCTAGACCCGCAAGTAAATTATCACTTCTTATTGTGAAAGGGTCAGGTAGAATCATCATAGCTTTACAGTTATCTGATCTTAATCCTGTAATATTGAACCATTCATCGGGATTAGCATCTTCATTTGGTAAATCATCCTGTGCAATATGAAAAGGTGTGATTTCTACATTGGGTAAATTTGCTGCACATGCGGCTATTCCTGCCCTTCTTTCAACTTCATATCCATTGCCAATGACACCAGCTGCCGAACAGCCTATAATACATTTGGTATTTATTTTTTTTGAAAATAAAGATGCAATTTTTTCGTAGTTTATAGAATGATGTGATGAAACGAACAAAATAACAAGATCGGCTTTTTTACCATTTAATTTTTCTTTTATGTCTAATGAAATTTCTGATATGGCTTTATCATAATCTGAAACATCAGAAACTGCCGAAATCCAATTCAAATAATTCTCCTGTCTTAAATTTATTACAGGAAGAAATTAAATCTAAATTTTAGATAATACCTTTTCGGTTGATGAAATAGTTTTTTCTAAATCTTCTTGAGTATGAGCTGAGGAAATATGCATTCTTCCATTTGATGATAGCCTAATTCCATTTTTAAGCATTTCGTATGCAAAAAGTGAATATTTATTTTCATCGCAATTTTTAGCATGATCTCGCCAGTTGATTATTTCTTCCTTATTAGTAAAAGATATAGATAATAATGACCCAACGCCTTGAACATGCAAGTCAGAGTCTAGCGATTTTGAAACAGATTTTAGGCTTTTCATCATAAACTCACCTTTTTTATTAAGATTTTCATAGAAGGTGGCTTTGCTATCTTGTAAATATTTTAAGGTGGCATATGTAGCTGCTGTTGACATAATGTTAGAGTTGAAACTACCACCATGGTAAACATTTCCATTCCCTATCTCTTCCATAATTTGCTTTTCCCCAACAATCATTGACATTGGGAAACCTCCTGCCATTGACTTTGCATATGTGGCTATATGGGGTGTAATTTTTAGCAATTCTTGTGCTCCACCGGCTGCTACTCTAAACCCTGTTATTACTTCATCGAAAGCTAACAATGCATCATGGGTTTCACATAAACTCTTAACTTTTTCTAAATATCCCTTTTTAGGAAGGATACAGTTGGTATTACCCAAAATAGGTTCTGTTATAACTCCAGCAATATCATCACTGTGTTTATTAAAAACATTTTCAATTTTTTCTTCATCATTCCATTCACAAATTATTAAATTTTTTGAGGTGTTTATGTCCATTCCTGTAGATTCTGGTATAGGGTTAGGGCTATTCTCATCACCTGCTAGATCTAAGGGTGGATGAACGCTATAATTTACAGAATCCATCCATCCGTGATAGTGACCTTCAAACTTAACAATTTTATTTTTCTTTGTATAACCCCTCATCACTCGGAACAATAATTGATCTATCTCGGTGCCTGATATTGCAAATCTAGCAGTTGCATTTTTAATTGGAATTAATTCTAAGGCCATTTTTGCGATTTCTATTTCTTTATCAAACTGGCCAGCAAGAACATAACCTCTATCCATCTCTTTTTTTACTAAATCCGATATAAAATCTGGTGAATGACCAAATAAGTTAGGTCCCATTCCTTGTATATAATCTATGTATTCATTTCCATCAACATCCCACATTTTTGATCCTTTTGCATGAGTGAAAAACATGGGAATTTTTGCCGGATCATTTATTCTAATCTGACTAGAAATACCCCCAGCAATATATTCTTTTGCTTCATCATACATTTTTTTTGATTTGCTAAATTCATAAACCATAATTATAAATTATTTCCTCTATATTGCTTATATTGTTTATATTGAAATCTGCTTTCTCAGATATATTTCTCGGCTTCTGTATTCTATATCTCCCTGTAATGAATCTTATAGTTGTTATTCCTAGATTTTTGGCAGGAACAATATCATTATCAATTCTATCACCAACCATGATACTTTCATATGGATTTGCATTGATATCGTTACATACATATAAAAAGAATTTTTCGTCTGGTTTATATAGATTTATGCAATCAGATACATACTTATTTGAAAAAAAATCTAACAATCCTATTTTTTGCATTATTTTTATGCATCTAGTCGGCTGATTCGCAACAATTCCTAAGTTATAATTTTTTTTCTTAAGATTTTCCAAGATATTAAAAATATTTTCTTGTGGCTCAAAAAAACCTCTTTTTTTATTACGCTCTTTTTCTGTATCATAAAGCTGTTTTTCGATGATTGAAGCCAATTTATAGTTTTTATTTGTTAATTCCCAAATAATATCCTTATACAAATTTTTTGAAAATGCAATTAATAACTTATTTTGGGTTTCGATATATTCTTCTTTTGAAATATTTATGTCAAAAAACTTAAGAGAATTAATTATTTGTTCATCGATCAACTTATCCATGAGGACTTCTTTATCAATAGGACCTCCAATATCGAATAAAATATTTTTTATCATAATTACTTATCTTAAGAATTTTTTTGCCACTTTTGCGATATAAGTATATGTAGGATTTACAAACTGGGTTACTCTAGCTTCTAGGCATTGAGATAAAAACATGAACGCTTCTCCTTGTGGCATTTTGTAATCTTCTTCAAGCCAAAGTATCATTTCGCATAGAGCAATTCTAAAAGCATCTTCAGCTGGCTTTTCACATGCAGTTGTCATTATATAATTTTCATCTTCTATGCGAGGCCATGTCATGCTTTCAGGTCTATCAATTGCCCTTACTCTTAGTTCCACCTCTCCACCGGTCTCAATTCCCCCACCACCACATATTTCTCCATCTCCTTGACGGGCATGCATATCTCCTATGTGTAATAATGCTCCTTCATGTTCTATAGGTAGGTATACTTTTGCATTAGTAGTAATTTCTTGAATATCGAAATTACCACCCCAAATCCCAGCCCATCCATTATGTTTAGACTCAATTTTTGGAGCTAAGCCAATTACACCAATCATAGGCTCAACAGGAAATGACAGATTTTTATCCCATAAAATCATATTGTCTTTAATCATACAAACTTTGAACTGTTCGCCTATATTTGATTTTCCTAAATATCCTGGTAGGGCACCAGTAGAACCTCTGTACCTAGTCCATCCTACTGGGTTAACTTTTATTTTTCCTATTTCAACTTCTAGCACTTGCCCTACATTTGCACCGTTAATATAGATACACCCTGAAGAAGGATTCCCATAATCTTTAGGTTGATTGTCAGATCTGTAATGATTATATAATGATCTAATATTTTTTGGCACTAGTTCTGAATCTGGACCTCTATTCATTTGTGTTGTTACTTTAAACCACTCTTTCTGGTTAATATGTGCAGTTATTTTGTTTTGAGAAGAGTGAGTATAGTAAAGTATTTTTGAGTCTAAATGTTTCATTTGATAATTATAATAGATTATCATAGTTAATATGAAAAATAGATTAGAGCATTTAAAAGGTAATTTTAATAATTTTGGCAAGGAAGTGTTTTTTGTTGATACTACAGATTCGACTATGACACTAGCCTGGGACTATATAGATACAGAAAAGTCAGGTGGAGCTTTAATTTTTACAGATTATCAAACTCAAGGAAAAGGTAGATACAATCGTAAATGGATCTCTCAACCAAAAAAAGATTTACTATTATCCTTAACATTTAAACCTCCAACAAATATATTAAACCAGTTACTGATGATAGCTTCTTTGTCTGTTTATGATCTATTAATTTCTTTGGATTTACGGCCTCAAATTAAATGGCCAAATGACGTTTTAGTTAATGGTAAAAAAATTGCAGGTACTATAGCAGAATCTCGAATTATTTCTCAAAAATTTTCATATGCTGTTATAGGTATAGGTGTTAATGTAAATTTATTAGTTGATGAATCATCTCCAATAATTAATACATATACAAGTATATATAAAGAAAAAAAAGTAGAATATGATCGGTATGAGCTTCTAAAAATATTATTATTAAATTTAGATGACTATTATTCATATATACTATCTGGAAAAAATATTATTCCTAAATGGAAAGATAAGATTATGAACATAGGCAAAAATATAAAAATTAGCTTTACAAATAAAGAAACAGCTAATTATATTAGTGGTAAAGCAATTGATATAGATGATGAGGGTATGATAGTCATTTTAGATGAGAATATGAAAGAATGGCATGTATCCTCAGGTGAAGTAACCGTTATTAGTACCTAAGGGCGTTAGATAGCGTCAAAAGTACTATAACAACAATCATTGCAGAAATATCAATCATACCAATTGGGGGGATGTACTTAGAAGCTGGCTTCATTATAGGATCTGTAATTTTGTATAGTGTTTGGATTATTTCATGATTTCTATATTGCGGAAACCAAGTTGAAAAAGCTCTTATGATAATCAAATAAGCATAAATTCTTAATAAAATACTAAGCAAGTCTGAAATTATAATCATGTTTTCTCCTCGTTCGATAGTTCTTTTGCTCTATCATATGCTTTCTTAACGCCTGTTACGATACTTTTGTGAAAATTATTCATTATCATTGAATTAATTCCAGCTTCAGTTGTTCCGCCTGGTGATGTAACTAATTTTCTAAGTTCTTCTGGACTTTTATCTGAGTTACTTGAGAGTTCTACGCTCCCAGAAATTGTTTTTAAAACTAACTGTTTTATTTTGTCTTTCGGTAGCCCTATTTCCTTGCCTACTTTTTCTAGAAACTCTATAAATAAAAAAACGTATGCTGGACCACTTCCGCTTATAGCTGTTGCCATATCAATATATTTTTCTTCTTTAAACTCTATTTCATCTCCTAATACACCTAAGATTTCTTTAACTGCTAATTTTGATTCCTTGCTTACTTGCAAGGTTGAATTCCATGCTGAAATTCCTTTTCCTATTTGTGCAGGAGTATTGGGCATTATTCTAATAATTTTCATAGTGGATATAGCTTTTGAAATAGTATTAATATTTATGCCTGCCATTATTGAAACAATTGTTTGATCATTTGTAATTTTCCCATATATCTCATTAGCAACTATTTTAAAATTTTGTGGCTTTATACATAGTATTATTAAGTCTGAATTTTTTATTGCCAACAAATTATTATCTGTTACAAATAACCCAAATTTTTTTTTGATTTCATTTCTAACTTTTAGTATAGGGTCAGAAACTGTAATTTCAAATTTTTTATTTGAACTAATTAAAGAGGAAATTATAGCTTGTGCCATTGTTCCCCCACCAACAAATACAATTTTCATATTTTTTTCCTAAATTAGCAATTTAATTTTTATTATATAGCCAATATTATATTTTTTTATTATTTATTAGTACACAAGCTTGCTTAATAGCTTCTTTCATACTAGTAGAATCTGCAATATTTTTACTTGCTATATCAAAAGCTGTACCGTGGTCAACTGATGTTCTTATAAATGGTATGCCGAGATTTACACTTATAGATTCTTCAAGGCCATGAACTTTAATTGCTATGTGACCTTGATCATGGTACATAACTATTACAACATCATAATTACCATTGATGGCTTGATTAAATATTGAATCTGCAGGATGAGGGCCTGATACAGTTATTCCTTTTTCTTGCATGAATTTCACAGCAGGTGAAATTTCTTTAGATTCTGTATCTCCAATTAAACCATTATCTGATGCATGTGGATTTAGAGCAGCTACCGCTATTTTTGGTCTATCGTATCCCCAACTTATGAAACTTTCATTTGTTAGTTTTATTGCTCTTATAATATTTTCTTTTGTTACATACTTACACGCATCAATGAGCGGTTTATGGGTGGATAAATGCATACACCTTAAATTACCTGTTATAAGCATAGTGGCAACGTATTGAGACTTTGTCATTCTTTTGAAAACTTCTTGGTGGCCTGTATCTTTTATGCCTGCCATAGACCACGCTTCTTTGTTTATTGGAGCTGTAACCATTGCCGAGACTTTTTTTTCAATACATAGTTTTGCTCCAAATTCTACCCATTTATGACTTTCTCTTCCGGATGTTATATCTAGTTTTCCTATAGGGAATTCACAAGTCGACACCCCTGGATTAATTATAAAAACTTCGTTTCGATTATGATTAGCAACTTCATTAATATTATTTATTTCTTTTAGTAATAATTTAGATTTATTAATATTTATCTGTTTAGCAATTACTTTTTTTGAACCAATAACAATTGGTATGAAATTAATTAAACTTTCACTTGAGAGTGCTTTTACAATTATTTCAGGACCAATCCCTGAAGGATCTCCCATGGTGATAGCAATTTTTTTGTTATCTTTCATGCTTAATGGGCTAACATTTGCTATATCCACAGGAATAACACTTCAAACAGCCTTCTTCATGCGCAAGCGAAGCCGGACATTCAGGACATATTTCACCAAGCAATATATTTGCGGGTACTTTTTGTTTAGACTTTTCTGAAATTTCTATTTCCTGAGCTACAGGCATACCTAGTTCTTTAGGAGAAGGAGGGGTAAACATGTTTGCTTGACCTGTTTCTTTATCTTGAAGATTATCTACTGAAGGAGTATTATCAGTTATTTTTTCTAGTACAGAGGCTATGGCATCTGGTACAGACCTAATCATCTCTCCTGCATCCCAAGTTGGCACGTCTGTTATACCTCTTAGTTGTTCGGTAACATTTACTGGATCAATACCTGATCTTAACGCTAAGGATGCCATTCTTGATACGGCTTCGGCCATTGCTGCGTCATTTCCTCCAGCTTTTCCGTGAGTTGCGAAAATTTCAAAAGGCTTATCATTTTCAGCCATATTTACTGTAACAAATAGATTTCCTCTTCCTGTGCGAACTCTTCTTGTAATACCATTTAGAATTGCTGGTCTATCTGCTTCTGCTATATATTGATTGAAATCTTTTGTTTCTTGTCCATTAGATTCATTTGAAGCATCATTTGTTCCTGTTGTAAGGACTTCTTTTTCTCTAGAACCAGCCCTGTAAACTGTTATTCCCTTACATTTTGTTTCCCATGCAAGTAGATATGCATCTTCTACATCTTCTACTGTTGCTTCGTTAGGAAAGTTTATAGTTTTTGATATTCCTGCATCAGTACTTTCTTGAAAGGCGGCTTGCATAAGAACGTGATCTCTTGGAGATATATCTGATGCTACGTGGAATAGTTCTTTAATGTTTTCAGGAACTTCTTCTCTGTCCTGTAAAGATCCGCCATTTGATAGATGCTCAAGAAGATCATCACTATAAAATCCTTCTTTTTTTGCTATTTTTTCAAAATTTTTATCAACGTAATAAAGAGTTTCGCCTTCAAGTATATTATGTTTTCTGTATGCTAATGAGAATATTGGCTCAATACCGCTTGATGCTCCAGCAATCATAGATATAGTTCCAGTTGGAGCTACTGTTAGCCTACATGCATTTCTATATTTAGGTGCACCAGATTTTGCTTGTTTAGAGTCATGCCATGCTGGAAATGGTCCCCTTTCTTCTCCAAGATTTATTGATTCTTCATCGGCATTTTCTTGAATGAATTTCATTAGTTTTCTACCTAATTCTACTGCTCCATCTGTATCATATGGAATCCCAAGTTTGACAAGCATATCAGCAAATCCCATCACGCCTAGTCCTAATTTTCTAGTTGAATGTGTCATTTCTCTGATTGCATCAACAGCATACTTATTAGCATCTATTACATTATCAAGCATCCTTATAGAAACTTTGACAGCTCTTCCTAATTCATCCCAGTCTATTAAATTAATTCCATCACTACTTTCGTTGACAAATTTAGCTACGTCAATTGAACCCAAGTTACATGATTCATTAGGAAGTAAAGGTTGTTCCCCACACGGATTAGTTGCGGTTATTTTTCCTATATGAAGAACCGGGCTATTTCTGTTCACTTCATCTAAAAATATCATTCCTGGTTCACCATTTCTCCACGCACCATTAATTATTTTATTGAAAACCATTCTAGCGTCTATTCTATCTACTTCAAGATAGTCACTATTTGGATCGGCAGGGTTTTCTAATTTTTTCAATGGATATGTAGTACCATCTTTGACTGCTTGCATAAATTCATCTGATGCGCCAACTGATATATTAAAGTTATGTATCTCTCCTTCAACTTTTTTGCAATCAATAAATTCAAGAATATCAGGGTGATGTACATCCATCACGGCCATGTTTGCTCCATCTCTTTTACCCCCCTGTGTTACCAAGGTAGATACAGAAGATAAATGTCTTAGTACAGATATTGGTCCACAAGCCTTGCCATGAGTAGTCGCAATTGGGGTACCTTTTGGTCTTAGTTCAGATAAAGCGAAGCCAGTTCCTCCTCCAAATTTTTGAACCATTGCAGCATCATGTGCTGCTCCCATTATTCCTTGCATGCTATCTTTTAGTGGAAGAACAAAGCAAGCAGATAATGTCCCTGCACCCGTTCCTGCGTTCATTAGCGTAGGAGAGTTTGGTAGATATTTTAAACTAGCCATCAATTCATAAAAATCATTTTCAATTTGTCGGATCTCATCGTCTGACTTTTCATAATTTTTTTCTGGTTGAACAAGAGCTTTTGCTACCCGCTTAAACATTTCGTTAGCAGTCTCAACTATATCTCCAGTAGAGTTTTTTTGTAAGTATCTTTTTTCAAGAACAACATTCGCATTTTCAGAGATTTCAGCTGGTTGAAATTCATATTTGTTTTTTGAGTCGGTATTTTTCATTTTTTTATTCTCCTTGAATAGCTATTTTTATCTTTTTAGTAATTCAACTTCTTTTGCAAAAGAGTCAATGTTTTTGAAATCCCTGTAAACTGAAGCAAATCTAATATAAGCAACATGATCAAGTTTCTTTAGGTGCTTAATGCACATTTGCCCAATTTTTCCAGCTCGTATTTCGTTTTGGTGATTTTTGTTAATTAAAATTTCAATCTTTTCCACTATATTTGAAATTTCCATATCTTTTATAGGTCTTTTTACACAAGCCATTCTTAGGGAATTTTCAAGTTTTTCAGTAGAAAAAATCTCTTTTTTGCCATTCCGCTTTAGTACCATTACCGGAACGAAACTAACTTTTTCATAGGTTGTAAATCTTTTTTGGCAATTATCGCAAATTCTTCTTCTTCTAACACCAGCCGAGGACTCTCTAGAGTCTAAAACCCTAGAACCAACTGTATGGCAATATGGACACTCCATAAACAATTATCCTTGAAAATAGTAAGCAAGTACGCAGAAAAAAACTGACTGTAGCAGTTATATATATAACATGATACGCCTTGTCTACTGCGGACACAGCAAAGACTACATATAGTAGTTAAACTAAAGATTACCACTATTTATTGTGTAATTGCAAGATATATTAAAACAAAATTTTTCTTTTTTTTATTTGTTTTCTAGTAAAAAATTTTATATGTAAGTATAAATAAATAAAAAATTGAAAATTTCAAATTTTTTTTTAAAAAATAATAATTTTTCTGGGATATATTTTTCTTCAGATTAGATTTCCCAAAACTAATATATTTCAGCAATTTTTTGTTTTCTCATAAATGGAGGTAGGTGTATATCTTTAAAATTTAATGAATTTTTTTCATCGTTTTGATGATGGCTAATTGAATACAAAGAGTTGTTCTCTGTATAGTCTTTTTTTGTTGAAGTAAGTACTATAAGTTCAATTTCATTATGTAATAGTTTATTTCTCTTTATTCCAAAAAATATATTACATTTATTGCTTGCAAAGGATTTTATTCTATCTGTTAATTCTTTAACTTCTGACATTTTGATTTCCTCGCCTGAAACTATTTGAACTATCATGCTTGTAGCATTATAAAATCCTTCTTGATGAAATTGTAAATCTAGAAGTTTATTAATAACATCTGTTGATTTATTTTTACCATTACTTCTACTGTGACCAAACCATGAGAATTTCGAGTCTTTAATTACTGACATCAAGTCTGCGAAATCTATATTTATATCTCCAGTTTCATAGATAATTCGGTTTATTGAAACTATTGAATTCACAAAGTTTTTAATCAAAAGATTTTTATTTTCTGAAAGTTTAATTGCATTAAATTCATGAGTGGAATGAGATAGATCATTAACAAGCATAGTTGTTGTAACCTGTAGATTGATTTTGTTAATTAAGTCAGATGATAAAAAATTACTCTTCTTGATTAATAGTATTACTTCACTTTTATTTTTTATTGAATTAAGAATTTTCATAACAAAATTGTAATCATCCAGATTTTCTATATCACATATAACCATATATAAGTCTAAAGAATCGAAAATATAATATATTTGATCTAAGTCTTTTGTGCTTGTAATAATTTTTGTAACTTTAGATAGATTTTTATTTATATTTAGACTTGAATAACTATTTTGGTCGTATATTTGATAAATATCTAAATTATGAATAACATCTAAAGGCAATGACTCAATAACATTTATTCCTAATTTGTTAATTGCAATAATTCTGCTCTTCATGATATTTTATAATCTAAAATTTCTATAATTTAATTTTTTTCATGAATTTTGATAATGCTGAAGAATTTTTTTCTTCATGATCATTAATATTTTCTTTGATGAGGTTTGCGTGACTTGAAGCCTCTTTATTTTCAATTCCCCATAGCATTATGCCTGACACTGTAGATATGGTAGGATCATTATGAGTATTTGTTATTCCTGATAAACCTCTAGGCTCAGCTAATCTAACGTTATCCTGTAATATATATTTCGCAACATTCATGAAGCCGTTCAATTTTGAACCTCCACCTGTAAAAATAAATTTATTTATATTAGTTTCTACTAGGTGTGGTTCATCTAGTGATAGGGATATCATTCTGATTACCTCTGCAGCTCTTTCTTTTAAGATTTGCCCTAATTCTCTTCTTGTAATTTGAATTTCCTCATCCATTTTTCTTGGCTTTATACTTATTTCATCAGTTGCATTTTTTTGATCTGGACCAATATTGCCGTATTTAATCTTAAGGTCTTCTGATGTATTAAAATCTAAGTCTAGAGCAATACTTATGTCACTTGTGAATAGATTTCCTCCTATTGGCAAAACTTTACTATGGACAACATTCCCGTTGTCAAATACAGCTATATCTGTTGTTCCTCCGCCAATGTCTACAACTACACAACCTTCATCTTTTTCAGTAGGAGACAAAACAGCTTCAGCACTAGCTAATGGTCCTGCTAATATTCCTGAAACTTTTACTTTTGATTTGCTAAGGCAGTTTTGAATATTGTTTATACTATTTATTGAACCTGTTATGATATGAGTTTCAACATGAAGTTCAGCAGTATGCATTCCCAGTGGATTTGCGATTCCATGCAAACCATCTAAAGTATAACTTTTAGGAATGGCATGAAGCAATTTTCTATCATTATTTAGATCGATTTTACTCGCAATTTTAAGTGCCTCATCAATATCATCTTGAGTTATAGAATTCATACCTGAAGGTCTTGAAATATTAGTCCAATGATTTTTTGATTCTAAATGCGTTCCTGATATACCAATAAATGCTTTATGAATGTTTATTCTTAATTCTTTTGATATATTTTCTAAAGATTTAGTTAAGCAATCTGAAACTAACTGTTCGTCAACCACTAAACCTTTGTTCATGCCATCATTATCTATAGTTGTAATATTGATTACTTCATATGTATTTTTGTCCTTAATTCTTGCAATCATAGTACAAATCTTTGTTGTACCAATGTCTATTGCAACTCTCAAGTCTTCTGATTTCATATTTATCCTCATTTATATTCTTTCTGCTATTCTTAATTTTGCACTTCGCGATCTAGGATTATTAATAATCTCTTTTTCCGAAGGAACTATTGGTTTTTTAGTAATTACTTTTATTGTTTTTTCATGTTCACATGTGCAGACTGGTGATCTAGGTGGGCAAATACACTGAGAAGACTGTTTTTTAAAAAAGTTTTTGACTATTCTGTCTTCTAATGAATGGTAGGAAATTACTGCAATTCTTCCACTCTCACCAATAACAGTTAGTGACTCATTTAAAGCTGTTTCAAGTGCTGTCAGCTCATCATTAACCGCTATTCTTAAAGCTTGAAATGTTTTTGTTGCAGGATTAATTTTTTGATTTTTTCTTTTTGGAATTGTTTCGCAAATTAAATTGGCAAGCTCTAGAGATGATTTTATAGGCCTGTTTCTTACTATTTTTTTTGCAATTTTTCTTGATTTTTTTTCTTCGCCGAAGTAAAAAATCAAATTAGCTAATTCATTTTCATCATAATTATTTACTATTTGAGATGCAGATAAATGTTGATTGTAACTAAATCTCATATCTAATGGGTCAGCTCTTCTAAAACTAAAACCTCTTGACTCTGCATCCAATTGTAATGATGAAACACCTAAGTCAAATAATATTCCGTGAACTGGTAAAAAATTATACTTCATAGCAATAGATCTAATATTTTTGAAATTATCATTTATAGCCAGAAATTTTTCCGAAGAGTAATTCACTCTTTTTTGAGCTACAGAAACCGCTTCATGATCAGCATCAATTCCTAAAACTTGTCCTCCAGGATCTGATTCATTAAGAATATTTGTTGAATGCCCACCTTCACCCAATGTTGCATCAATATATCTTCCTCCAGGAGTAACACCTAATCCTTCAATAATTTCATTTATTAGGACGGGAGTATGATATAAATTAAGCTCTTTTAATATCAAGTCTTTTTTCCCTTAGATAATTCTAAATTTAATTTAACCATATATTTATTACTGTTTACTATTGAATTATGACATATTAAAAAAAATTACTTCAATACAATAAATTTACACGTTTAAGGGTAATTTGTGATTTAATATTAATTAAATAAAAATTAGGGATTTAGTTAGAGGAGCATTACATATAACTATGACATATGAGAAAAATTTATATTATTCTATCGTAACTAGTAGCGATAGGTGTTCTGCTGGAAATATGTATGATAAAAGTGGTGTACTTATTGAAAAGATTATGAATAACTCTAAATTTACACTTCACTCCAGGGTTATTTTACCAGATGAATTTAGCGTATTGGAGACTCAGCTAATTGAGTTTTTTGAAGATGAAAAAATTAATCTTATTCTCACAACGGGAGGTACTGGCCTTGCAAAAAGAGATGTGGTCCCTGATGTAACAGAAAAATTGATTGATATAGATGTACCAGGAATTCCAGAGTTAATGAGAGTTAATAGTTATCACTTAAATAAAATGTCAATTTTGTCTAGAGCAAAATGTGGAATTAGAAATAAGACCCTTATATTAAATTTGCCCGGTAGCCCAGCGGCTATTGAAGATAACCTAGGCAATCTTATAAATACAATTGAACANGCTGTTGAAATACTTATTGGCTCACATACAGGTAATCATCCAAAATGATTTTATCCGTAATCACTCTTTTCCCTAAAATGTTTGATAGTGTTTTTGAACATAGTATTATTTCTAGAGCTGTGAAGTCAAAAAAAGTATCTATAAAAATATATCATTTAGCTGATTTTGCGCAAAGCACAAATTCATCAAGAAAAATTTTGGATTCTCCTCCATATGGAGGAGGCCCTGGAATGGTTTTAAGGCCAGAGCCTTTATATAATGCTGTTAATAAAATCAAGGAAAATAATCTTCCCAATGAGTCTAAGGTGATTTTGCTATCTCCTCAAGGAAAAACCTATGACTTTAATAGAGCTAAAAATATTTCGAGAGAAAAATCAGTTATTTTGGTTTGCGGTCATTATGAAGGGCTTGATCAAAGATTTATAGATCTTTGCATAGATGAAGAATTATCAATAGGAGATTATATACTAAGTGGCGGAGAAATCCCTGCAATGGTGCTAATCGATTCTGTTACTAGGCTATTATTAGGTGTTCTAGGTAATGATAATTCAAACAAAAACGATTCTTTTTCAGAGGGTAATTTTTACTTAAAGGGTCCTGTATACTCAAGGCCAAGGGAATTTCTAGGCCTTACTGTTCCCAAAGTACTCTTAAACGGTAATCATAAAGAAATAGAAAATTGGAGAGCTGAAGAATCACAAAAAAAAACTAGGAATAATCGCCCAGATTTATTAAATTAAAGATAATATGCATAATTTTATTTATTTTTAGGTTTAAATATAAAAACTTATATGTATAATAGAATTCTGTAGTTAAACTAGTTATATGTGAGAAGTCTCTTAATGAGTAAAAAATTAGATACAAGTTTATACATAAAACAAATTAATAATTTAGATGAATTTCAACCTGGTGACACGGTAAGTGTGAATCTGAGAATTATTGAGGGTGATAAGGAAAGAGTTCAAACTTTTGACGGTAATGTTATTTCTGGTAGATTCATCACATCTAAAACTCCTGGTTTGGGTGATACTTTCACTGTTCGCAGGATATCATATGGGGTTGGAGTNGAGCGTGTTCTGCCTTTTCATTCTCCTAACATTGAATCATTAAAAGTAACTCGAAAAGGTAAAGTAAGAAAGTCGAAATTATATTACCTAAGAGGCCTAACTGGTAAAAAAGCGAGAATAAAAGAAAAACGATCGTAAATAATACCTATTTAATATTTTTCAGCCCTCTCAAGATATGAGAGGGCTTTTATGTTAAAATCAACATATTAAGGAAATTTAATGAAATATGCTGAAATAGCCGTTGATTTTCCTGACAATAGTCAGAGAGCCTATACTTACAAGATTCCTAATGATTTATTAATAGAAATCGGAGATTTAGTATGGGTCCCATTTGGTAGTAGAACTTTGTGTGGTATTGTCTTAAATTTAACGACTAAACATAATATTGATGAAGAAATTATAAAAAATATAATTAGTAAAATTAATGACGGGCCATATTTTGATGAATCAAAGTTAAAATTGATTAGATACATTTCAGATTATTATCGAACTTCTTTTTTTTCTACAGCTAGTTTATTTCTCCCCCCAAATGCTTTCTCTAAAATAATTACAATTATTAAGCACTCAAATGATGAAAAAATTATTCATTATAATCTTTCTGATATTGAAAAAAAATTATTACAAATTGTCGAAAAAAATAAAAATATAACTAAAAAACAATTAGTTAAAAAAGTTGGTCTTCCTGGAAAAACTTTAGTTGATAAAATGATTAAAAGGGATTTATTAATAAGTGAAAATATATGGGAGAAGCCAAAAATTGGTCCGGTATATCATAACAGAATTATCCTGGGAATTTCAAAAACTAAAGCTACACAAATAGTACAAAAATTAGATACGAAAAAAAATAAGCACAAAAAACTTATAAATTGGTTCATAGATGAAAATCACTCTGATACAAAGACATTTTTAAGAAAAAAATTTGGCTATTCAGCTACTGAATGGTCTTTTGAACAAGGAATACTAATCAGGAGAAAAGTAAAANGAATTAGAGATCCATTAAGTAAGTATTTTTTTCAGCAAGAATTTGCCCATACACCAAATAAAGAACAATCATATTCTATTGAAAAAATAACAGAGTCGATAAAAGAAAAAAAAACATCAAAATCGCTACATAAGTTTTTACTGCACGGTATAACAGGATCAGGAAAAACAGAAGTTTACTTGCAAGCCATAGAGGAGTGCTTAAAATTNGGAAAAAATGTAATATTTTTAGTGCCTGAAATTTCATTGACACCGCAAACTTTGAATAGAATTGCGTCTAGGTTTCCTGGAAAAGTTGCTCTTTTGCATTCAGGACTTACATCCGGAGAAAGATATGATCAGTGGTGGAGAATAAAGAATAATGAATATAAAATTGTTTTAGGTTCAAGAAGCGCAATATTTGCTCCATTATCAAATTTAGGTTTAATAATTATTGATGAAGAGCATGAATGGAGTTATAAACAGTCAGATAAATCTCCACGCTATGACTCGAGGAAAATTGCTGATTTGATCTCAGAAATGTACAAATCTACNTTATTATTAGGTAGCGCAACTCCTGATATTGTTTCATTCAAAAAATCTAAAGAATCACAATTAGAATTATTAAAACTTTCTGCTAGATTTTCAAAGACAAAGAAAAATAGTCTTCCTATTGTTCAGATTATAGATATGCGTAAAGAAAGAAGAAGGGGTAATTTTGAGATGTTTAGTGATGCTATGTTAGAAAATATAAGTAAAGCAATCACTTTAGATGAAAAAGTAATACTTTTCTTAAATCGAAGGGGTTCATCATCATATGTGCAGTGTCTAAATTGTGGGGAAATTCAAAAATGTAATAGTTGCGATATACCAATGACCTTCCACGAAAACTTAACTGGATACAAGCCCAAGTTAGTATGTCATTACTGTAATAGTAAAAGGCAGCCTAATAGGCCATGCAAAAATTGTAATTCTATCCAGGTTAGGAGATCAAATCCAGGAACTGAATTAGTTGAAAAAAATATTAAAAAATTTTTTCCAAAAATAGATGTTATTAGATGGGATTCAGATACAGCAAAAAATAGAAAAAATCACGACGATATTCTACGAACTTTTTCAGAATCTGGCTCTAAAATATTGGTTGGCACTCAAATGATTGCAAAAGGTTTAGATATATCCTCAGTTTCATTTGTAGGGGTTATTTCAGCAGATACTGGACTTTCANTACCAGATTTTAGAGCTAACGAAAGAGTTTTTCAAATACTCACTCAAGTCATTGGAAGAGCAGGAAGAGGACAAAAAAGAGGTAAAGCAATTATCCAAACTTTTAATCCTGAAAATATAGCTATCCAACAAGCCGCAAATCAAGACTATATGGGTTTTTATAATTCAGAAATTCATATTAGATCTAGATATACAAATCCCCCTTTCACCAAGCTTATAAAATTAGTTTACTCTGCTAGAGATGAAAAAAAAGGTTTATCAGAAGTAAACAATACTATGAGAATCATAAAAAATGCTATGGAATTATATGGTGAAACTTCAAATATTATTTTGGGTCCTTCCCCAGCTTANCCATATAAAATTAGAAATTATTATAGGTGGCAGATAATTATAAAAGGTATTTCTCCCCAAAGAATAGTTGATATAGTTAAACCAAAAAATGATTGGTTTATAGACGTAGATCCGCTAGTGATATCTTAAAAAAATTAAGAGAGGAAATATTGAGCATAAGAAGAATTAGAGTTTATCCTGATCCTATATTAAGAAAAAAATGTAGAAAAGTAAAAAGAATTGATGANAAAATTATTAGAATANCTAATGATCTTAAGGAAACTATGTTGGCTGCTGGAGGNGTTGGGTTAGCGGCTAACCAAATAGGAGAACTTTCAAGAATTATAACTCTGCATATACCAGAAGAAAAAAAACCCTGGGTATTAATAAATCCTGAGATTATCAGTAAAAAGGGATCGAGAGATGTGTTAGAAGGATGCTTGTCTTTTCCTGGTTATGAAGGTTTAGTAAAAAGATCAGTATCGGTTTCTGCAAGATGGCTAGATCTTAATAAGTCACTTTATAAGGTTACTAAAGAAGAATTATTTGCTCAGGCTCTTGAGCATGAAATTGATCACCTTAATGGGATTCTTTATACTGACCATTTACTAGAACATGAAAAACTAAAACAAGCTGGCTTGAAGCAAGACCAACCTCATTTGCACGATGTAGACATGAAAATAATCGCTCATAAAGAACAAGATGAACCGAGTGAAATTGTAGNGTCCAAATTGAATTTTTCAAAACTATATTCTGATTCATCAATATCACAAATGCAATATGATCTTTTCAACGAAGGGTTTTTAGAAAATTAGATTTTTTATGACAAAAAAATTATAAAAAATATGTTAATTTCAAGATGAATAATTTTATTTCGAATGTTATACTCAATTGGTGCGATTATTTAATGAGTGATAATTTTCATTCTGTAAAATAATTATTATACTTACTAATAATGAAAGATGCTTTTTTTTGTTTAGATACAAATCNTTAATATTTATANTTATTTTAGTTGTTTTTTCTATTTCAATTCTTTCATTGAAACAATTTAGCATATTTGGTATGCAAATTGGCTCAGATTCTAGATCATCATTATTAGGTCTAACTCTTGGGTTAGATCTTGAGGGTGGAACACACCTTGTATATGAAGTTATCCCAGAAGATGGAAGAGAACCAACCCAAGATGATATGGAAGGTGTCAGAAGAATTATAAATCAACGTGTTAACGAGTTTGGAGTTAGTGAGGCTAAGGTACAACTTTTAGGTGGAACAGATGGTACTGTTTCAGATAGAGTACTTGTCCAAATTCCAGGCCAATCTGGTGCAAATATAACTTTGAAATTTAAATCTAATACACAAACAATGGATGATGTTGAATCTTTTTTTATTGATAATTTTGGCCGTGATGATATAACTATATCTGAGAATGATGATGGGTCTTTTAGACTAGGATTTGATAGTGTTAGCTCAGCAACTTTTGATGCAGNTGGAGATATACTTACCAAATCTGAAGTAGATATTTGGAGTGATAAAATTATTGAAGTTTTTCCAGTAAATATACAATTAGGCTACGAAGTTTCACTATCAGAAGAATCAGACCAAATAAAGACGCCTAAATTAGAAGATGTTTCAAAAATACTTAAGGATATAGGTAGAAGTGATGCTCAAATTTCTCAGGTAAATGAAAATGATCCTTACTTTACTATTAGTTTTTCAGGCCTTGATATAAAAACTACTGACTCTAATGGTAATCCTGTTCAAAATGAACCTCAGATAATTTTTAGTAATCTAAGTGAATTAGGTGAGATCGAATTTTTTGATATTCAAGGGTATTTAGAGCAATGGACTGTAGGTGGGGGTGTTCAAGAAGCTAAAAATTTAATTGGAAAAACAGCTCAGTTAGAATTTAGATACAGAGAATGTGGCGATCTAACCTCTTCGAATGCTGATATTATTTGGCCCCCAGATGGATTATCTGAAGAGCAGTGGCTAAACGAAAGATGTGTGAATCCAAAGTATTTTGTCGAATCGGATACAGAAATTATGGCATCAGACTTAGAAAATGCTTTTCCTGATGTTTCAACACAAAGTGGAATTAGTAAACCTATAGTATCGCTAGTATTTAATGATGATGGTGCTGATGCTTTTTATCAAGCAACAGACCGTATATCAAGGCATGATGATAGGTTAGCTATTTATCTTGATGATGAAGAATTAGTTGCCCCTAGCGCTACTACTGGTATATCTGGAGGAAGAGCTATAATAGAAGGAGGTAGTTTTACTAACGAAAGAGTAAGAACTATAGCTATTCAGCTTAGGTCAGGTGCATTACCTGTTGGATTAGAGCTAATACAAGAAAGAAATGTAGATGCTTCCTTAGGAAAAGATTCTTTAGAAAAGAGTCTGCTAGCTGGAATAATTGGTTTAGTTTTATTGATGGCATTCCTAATTATTTATTTCAAAATTCCTGGTGTTGTTGCATCCTTAACACTGATTGTATACACTATACTTTTACTAGCAACATTTAAGTTGTTGTCAGTAACCCTAACTTTATCTGGAGCAGCAGCTATTATTTTGTCCCTAGGATTTGCAGTGGATGCAAATGTCCTAATTGCTGAGAGGACTAAGGAAGAAATTAGATCTGGGAAAAATATACTTCCAGCAATTACCTCTGGATTTGATAGAGCATGGCCCTCAATTCGTGATGGAAACTTTTCTACGATTATTGTAGCTATAGTACTTTACTGGTTTGGTGATAGGTTTAGTACTACAGTTATGCAAGGTTTTGCACTTACATTAACTATAGGAGTTTTGTTGAGTATGTTTACAGCGTTTTTTACAAGCAGGGTAATATTGCGACTTTTAGCTAATAGAAGTTTTATATCAAGGGGTTCGCTTTTTACTCCTGTTGGGATCAAGCAAGAGAAAGATAATTAGGAGTTAATATGGATTTTGTTTCAAAAAGAAAATATTTTCTTGGTTTTTCATTCATCATATCAATTTTATCTATTTTTATGCTTATATCTAATGGATTAAATTTAGGTATAGATTTCACNTCTGGGTCTACTGCTAGTTTAGAATTTAAGGAAGGAGATCCTGGTGCAGCCGCAATTCTTTCTGAGTTGGAAGGAATGGGTTACTCTGAATCAGTTGTACAAAATATAGGAGAAAGTCAATATTTTATAAGGACAAGGGACTTAGGAGTTAATGGTTTGACTGATATTAAGGATGCTCTAAATGAACTTGAAGAATCTCCAGTTATTATTCTTGATAATACAACAGTTGGTGCATCAATTGCTGAAGATACTGTTAAAAATGCCGTTATAGCTGTATTGGTTGCATCCTTATTTGTAATGACGTACATAATGTATGCATTTCGCTCAGTTAGTAAATCATATAAATATGCTTTTTCTGCAATTTTTGCACTTACTCATGATGTGATAATAGTTCTAGGAATTTTTGTCATTTTAGGAATACTAGTTAACGCTCAAGTTAACGCTATATTTATTGTTGGAATACTGACAGTGATTGGTTATTCAGTAAATGATACTATAGTTATTTTTGATAGGGTAAGAGAAAATGCAATATCTTATCCNAATAAAAACTTGAAAAACATAATTAATCAGTCGATTAATGAATCAATCACAAGGTCATTAGGGACAAGTATAACTACAATAACGGTCATACTAGCAATGCTTTTGTTTGGTGGAAGTACTCTTAGAGACTTTTTACTTGTTCTTCTGCTTGGTGTAATAGTGGGTACATATAGTTCAATATTTGTTGCATCACAAATTCTTGCCTCTTGGGAATCAAAATCTCTATTCTTTCGAGAAAAATCTTAGATTATAAATTCTTGAAAGACCTCATTGCCTAATAGTCTTCCCTTGCTGGATAATTTTATGTGAGTTTCACTAAGTTCAATAAGGTTTAAATTAGTTAATTTTTTTATTTNATTATTGAAAATTTCGTAAATTGTTTTTCCAAATTTATTCTTGAATTTTATTAGATTAATACCCTCATTTAATCTCATACCCATCATCATAGTTTCTGATATTTCGTCTGATAATGAAAGACTATCAAGACTTTCAATGAAATTAATTTTCATTATTTCTGAGNTCAAAACTTTATTATTTATTAGACTATTAATATAGGTTTTAGGTGATTTGATATTAGAAAAACGAAAATTGTTTATATGTGAATGAGCTCCAGCACCTACACCCAGATAAAAATTATTTTCCCAGTAAATTTTATTATGAACACATTCAAATGATTTTTTAGACCAATTTGAAATTTCATACTGAAAAAAGTTTTTATTAATCAGACTTTTTTCTGCTTTTTCATACATGTCAGCAGCCTTGTCATCATCTGGTTTCTCGTAAATACCTGAATTGATTTTACTCTTCAATGGTGTACCATTTTCTACTTGTAGAGAATACAGTGATATGTGATTTGGGTCTAAACATATACTTTTTTCTAATGTATTTTCCCAACTCTGAATACTTTGATATGGTAAGCCATACATCAGATCAATAGATATATTTTCGAATCCTATTTCTCTAAGTGTCTTGTATGAGTTTTCTGCTTCTTTAGAGTCATGTCTTCTTCCGAGTATTCTTAATAGATTATCATCGAAACTTTGAACTCCCATAGATATTCGATTTATACCAATGTTCAATAAATCTATAAATTTATTCTTAATAACATCATTAGGATTTGTCTCTAATGTAACTTCAATTTTTTTATCTACATAAAAATTTTCATATATGCTGTCAAGAATGATTTTTATAAATTTTGTATCAATATATGAAGGCGTTCCTCCACCAAAAAAAATACTTGTTATTGATGATTTGCCTAAAATTTTCCCCCATATATTAATCTCACTAATTAAAGATGAGGTATAGTCTTCAATTTGGTCTTCTATTTTTGTATAAGTATTAAAATCACAGTAAAAACATTTGGTTTGACAAAAAGGAATATGTATATAGATTCCTAAAGATTCATTATTATGAAAATCTTTTGGATTTATTTTTATCCCGGAGTCCATAATTTTGAATTACTACTTCCGTCTTCCTCACCCTCAGCATTTTGTGTCGGCTCAGGCTGCTGCTGTTGTTGCTGTTCCATTTGTTTTCTTATAGCTTCATTTGTTTCATTGACCCACCTTTGTAATTCATCCAACTCAGGCGGTGAAATAATAAATTTTTCAACTTTTTCTGGAAGATTCATTGCTGTATTACCAACAATTAAGAGTATGCTATCAGATTCTAATATATTTTTTTCTAATTGAGATTGAATAAAATTATTTCTTTTTTCTGTAACAGTAGTATAATTTTTGTGTATTTCTTCCTGTACTTGCTGATTTATCAATCCTACCTGTAGACATCTACTCCAGTCTATTAATTGTCCTAAAATTTCTTTATCTTCAAATTCTTCAAAACTTGCTCCTGAGGAAATTCTGCTTCTAACAACTTTATAAGCTCCAGGATTACTTTGTTCTAACATTAATTTTGCATCATCACCCTTGCCAACTATTCCTTCACAAAAAATTTTATTTACAACTCCTGCTTTAGTTTCTATTTGGGNAAGATGATTTTCGATAGCTTCCCAGTATTTATTGTATTTCTCTTCAAAACCTTCTGGTGCGCCGGGTTGAGATTGTACTAGTGTTACTATGTATACTTTTTTATTTTGTATTATATCTCCAGCTTCCGGCTTCTTTATTGAACCAAGTTCTTCACTCATTTATTATCCTTTCATAAATTGAATTAAAAAATTATTCATTTCTCTATCATTTACTATCTAATTATAATTTACATGATTTTCTTTATTACATCAAAGTTTTAGATTCTATAAATTTTGAATAGTTGATAACTTGTGAATTTATATTAATTTTTTAATAATACTTATATTTTATCAACTAAAAATTAAGAACGAGATATCTGCAATCATACTTAAACATTGAATCTAAAATAAATAACATCGCCGTCATTTACTATGTAATCTTTTCCCTCGATACGCATTTTCCCTGCTTCTTTAGATTTTTTTTCGCCATCTAAAAATACATAATCTTTGTAACTGATTACTTCTGCTTTTATAAAACCTTTCTCAAAATCAGTATGTATTTCTCTTGCGGCTCTGGGTGCATTAGACCCCTTTGGAATAGTCCAAGCTCTAGATTCTTCTGGTCCAGATGTAAAATAAGTTATGAGATCAAGAAGTTTGAAACTTGATTCAATTACCTGATCTAATCCAGACTGCTCTAATCCTAATGCTATTAAGTATTCTTCTTTTTCTTCTAAATTCAATAAAGATATTTCAGACTCTATTTTTGCAGAAATTATTATGGATATTGCATTTTCTTTTTTTGCTATATCTTGAATTACTTTTGAGTATTTATTGCCTGAGATTGCATCTTTCTCAGAAACATTNCAAATGTAAAGTACAGGCTTACTAGTAAGGAGTTGTAAATTTTTTAATTTTATCTTGTCAGATTCTGATACTTCTAATAAGCGAGCAGGTTTACCTGTACTTAATAATTCATGGACACTAGTTATAATTGGTAGCAATTCTTTTGCTTCAGGGTCACCTGATCTTGCTTTTTTGCCGATTGATGGGATTCTTGATTCAACGCTTTCTAAATCTGATAATAGTAACTCAGTTTCAACTATTTCACTATCTTCAACAGGATTAATAGTTCCGTTAACGTGAACTATATCATTGTCTTCGAAGCACCTTATTACATATGCTATAGCATCCATCTCTCGAATATTCGCAAGAAATTTATTTCCTAATCCTTCACCTTTGGATGCTCCTTTTACTAGACCAGCTATATCAACGAATGAAATTTTGGTTGGTATTATTGATTTAGAATTATTTATTTCTGATAAAGTTTTTAATCTAATTTCAGGAATAGCAACTTCGCCAATATTAGGTTCAATAGTGCAAAATGGGTAATTTTCTGCTTGAGCATTGCTTGTTTGAGTTAGTGCATTAAACAATGTAGATTTTCCGACGTTAGGTAATCCAACTATTCCAATTTGCATATTTTACTCATCATCTATGAATTCATAATCTGCATTCATAGTCTTATTAGTTTGTTTTTTTTTATCAGANGTTAATTTTTCAAAAATTATTTTACCTGGACTTGTTACAACAAATAAGGTTATTAATCCAAATAAAACTATTAAATCATCTATAAAACCCAAAACTAATATATAATCTTTAATTAAATCAATTGGATTTATTAAATATAAAACTCCAATTAAGGGTATAATTTTTTTATATANAGGTATTCTTTTATCTAAAAATAATCTCCATGCTAGTCTAAATAAGCCTAACGAAAGTGAGAATATGCGTAAAAATTTTAACATAATTATTTTCCACTATAACAGTAACTATTTATTAATAATATATGATTAGAGTATTNCATGGTGAGGATAGTTATACTATTTCTCAAGAAATAAAAAAAATAAAAAGTAAACTTGGACTTAATGATGTAGTTTCAAGTAATGTTTCTATTTTTGATAATCATCCTGTAAATTTTCATGAATTCTTATCTACTTCTAAAGCAATTCCCTTTATGTCAGACAGAAGAATAATTATTATATCTAATTTATTATCAAAAATTGAAAATAAGGTAAAATCTATTCCTAATGAATGGCTTGAATTTCATAAGTATATTGATGAAATTCCCCCAACTTCTGAGATTATTTTTGTCGAAAATATAGAGTTGAAAAATAATGGTGTTGCGCTTAATGCTATTGGTGATCAATGCGAGGTAAAAACTTTTCAAAAGATGAAAGGTTATGAACTAGAAAACTGGATTAAGAACAAAATATCAGAATTAAATGCTAAGGCTTCACCAAATGCTATAAAAAGGTTATTGTGGATGACCTCTGGAGATTTATTCAAACTAGAAAATGAAATAAATAAACTTTCGCTTTATGTTGAAGATCGAGAAATTATGGTTGCAGACATAAATACTTTAATTCAAAGTTCTAGGCAGTCAAATATATTCTTGTTTATTGATGCCGTTATGGATAAAAAACCTGGAGTAGCTTTAAATGAACTCTATTCTATAATTTTAGATGGAGTAAGTATTGGTCAAATTATTAATATGTTAGCTAGGCAAGTAAGATTNCTAATATTATGTAAGGATTTTTTAAATAAAAACTTAAGTAGAGAAGAAATTGGTAAGCGTATTTTTATAAACAATGACTTCGTATTAGAAAAAACATTATCACAATCAAATAGATTTGATCTTGAGAGCCTAAGTAGAATCCAAAAAAAACTACTCAGCACTGACATATATATAAAGACCGGATCTATGGACCAAAGAACAGCTGTGGAAATTTTAGCTTCTGATTTATCAAAATAACTTAAATTAAAATTCAGGAATTAGATTTACNTCTAAATAACCCATTGGTCCTCTATCATCACAATACCATAATCTTTGTACTTCTTCGTTTTCAGAAATAATCGATTGGATTGTCATACCGTGAACTTGGACAGGATCTGGAACTCTAAATGCATCATAGCATCTACCATCGCTTAGGCGATGTCTACTTACTATACCCATAGCAGTATCAGCAATCCAAATATTTTCCTCTTCTTTAGCCCATGCTATACCATGAACTCTAAATCCAGGAGCTTTCATTCTGTGAATTTCTTTCCAAGTAGCTACCTCAATTACATGAACATATTGTGATGGAGGAGATGCTATATAAATCTTTCCATTTCCCCATTCTAATCCATGATCTCCTGTAGGTTTTGAGTCTGATATGTGCTCTCTGGTTGAAAGAACTGATGCTCCGGGAGAAGGAAATTTTTCTATTGTTTTGCCTGTCTGGATGTCAATTTGAAAAATTTCCAAACTAAAAGTTGAGGAAACCCATGCATAACCATCTCCAATTGTTATACCACTTGGATGCTCTGTTTCTGTTGGTATGTCATGGATTACTTCTCCATTGTCCCAATCAACCTTATATATATGACTGTTACCTTGGTCTATAATCCACAATCCATCTTCTGATGCTTGAAGACCGTTTGGTTTTGGNCCCGGNGCATTGAATTTAAATATTGAATCAGCAGTTTTATGATTTTTCACCATATCTTTTTCCTATATCTCTGTTTTGATTATTTTTGTTTCATGATGATTAATAAAACCATCAAGAAAATTAGTTCCAACTCCATAACCTTCAGGTGGATATGCAAAGCCATTTTTTATAATTGGTAAACTTTCTACAATGTCACCATACCAACTATTATTATAGGCTCTTACAGTTTCTTGTATTAATGCATTAGGAGCTGATAAGGAGAGGTGTACACTAAACATTAATGTTACAGGCCCTACACAGTCATGTGGTGCAGCGGGCATATGATAAGTATGTGCCATATCTGCAATTCTTTTTGCTTCAGAAATACCTCCAACCCATGATATATCAAACATACATATACTCATGGCTTGTTTTTCAAACATTTCTCTAAAGCCCCACCTAGAAGTAACTATTTCACTGGCTGTAGTAGCAATGTGAGTTGATTTCCTAAACTCTGCCAAAGCATCAATATTATCCATCGGTATAGGGTCTTCAAACCAAAATGGTTTTGTAGGTTCAACACTTTTAGCAATCCTTACAGCAGAAGATAAATTCCATAGTGAATGCATTTCGCACATTATATCCATCTTGTTCCCAACTTTTTCTCTAATTCTTATAAAAGGTTCTGTACCCTCCTCTAATTGAGTTGATGATATAAATTGGCCGTTATTATCTACTGAATATTTATCGAATGGCCAAATTTTCATTGCAGTAATACCACTAGATAAAAGATCATCTGCTAATGAGCCAGCGTCTGTCATAAATGCGTGATAGTCTTCATATGGATTATCAGGTTTATAATCTATTTCACCAGGTTTATATTTACCTTTTAGATTAACTCCATATGAATAACCTGCACAGGTATTGTAAATTCGAATTTTTTCTCTAGATAATCCACCTAGTACCTGATATAAAGGTTGATTTATTTTTTTTGAGTATAAATCCCATAATGCCATATCAATAGCTGATACAGCTGAAAAGTCTACTCCTCTCGCTCTAGACTTCGCACCGGAACCAACAGTTTTCGTAATGCTGTCCCAATGCATGTTTAGGTTGTCAGGGTCCTTGCCAATCAAATAGGAAGCTATATCTTCGTGTATTTTTTTTTGTACTGTTTCTGGTGAAAAAGACGTTTCACCTATTCCAAAATTTCCAAGGGAATCATAAATTTTTGTCCAAACTATCTGAGGATATTCTGGATTTGAAATTGTTTCAATTCTAATGATTATATTTTTTTTCAATTATATACCTATACCTACTTCACATATTTTTTCATATAAATAATACATTATAATATTTTTATAACCATGTCACTTTTAGAAATAATAATTTTATCCATAATACAGGGAATAACTGAATTTTTACCTGTAAGTAGTACTGGCCATTTAATATTTCTTTCTGACATATTGGATATTAATACTTCCGATATTTACTTCGATATTACAGTTCATCTAGGTAGTTTATTATCAATTATTTGTTACTTTAGAAAAAATATTTTTGGAATTTTTCAGCAAAATAATAAATTTCATGTACAAAATTTAGTTTATGAAATATCTCATAAGAAGTTATATTCTTTTATCTTATTATCTACCCTTCCAATTATTATTTGTGTGCTAATTTTTGATTTAGATTTTTTTGAAAAATTTAGATCTTCCACATGGGTTGGAATATTTATGATTTTNACATCATTTATTTTATTTGTTAGTGAATTTCTATCAAAAAAAAAATAAAAATTTGGGTGAAATATCAAGGAAAGATTCNATAATTATTGGAATATTTCAATGTATTTCAATTTTCCCAGGCATTTCAAGATCGGGTATCACTATTTTTTCTGGTTTGCTTGTAGGTATGGATAGACAATCAGCTGTAGTTTATTCTTTTATTTTGTCTATACCAACTATTCTTGGAGCTGTATGTTTGATGATAATAAATAATATTAATGAGTTGAATTTTGAAAATATAATTATAAAATTTATAATACCTACTTTTTTTTCTTTTATATTTTCTTACATTGCNATTGCTTTTATTATAAGATATTTGAAAAATGGTACTTTCAAACCTTTTGTGATTTATTGTTTTTTTTCAGGGGTTTTTTTACTAACCACAAACATACTAAGATAATGATTAAAAATTTATTAGATGATTATTTTGACAGGGCAGGTCAACCCCTNAGAAATACCGAATTTAAATATAAGAATAAAAATAACTTTAATATTACTCATGTAGTTGAGGATGATGAATTCAGGATATTAAATCATAGATTTCTTTTTAGTAAAGATTCTATAAAGAGTATATGGAGACACCAAGATTGGATGATGGGAGATAGGTCTATTGATTTTACTTTTTTTTATGAAAAATATGTTAAGTCTATAAGTGTTAGGTATTTTGAAGATACAGTTTTAGGAATAAAAATAAGCCTTACTAGGCATGACTGGTTGATTTCTGATCCAGATTTTCGACTTCCTTATATTTATGGAAAATCCGATATTGAGTTGTGGTATTACCTTGATAAAGAAACATTAAATCTTCATTTATCAAAATGCAGGCTTGCTTATGATTATAAATCAAAACATAGTGTAACTTTATTAGATCACGGCGTTAAAAAAAATAAAGGCGCATACTTATATGGCAACACTGAATATAGGTATAGTATAGATAGAGACTTAAATTTATATATATCTGATCATAATATTGATAAATTTACATTCCCTATTGTTATTAAAAGTAATAATTCTAAAAGAATATTTACCTATCTTAGAAGTTATAGATGGCTTGATGGATGGAAAAAAATTAAAGAGTATTTGTCATAAATTTTTATAGTCTTTTTTTATCAAGTCCCAAGATTTAGACTGCTTCATAGGTTCAATAAACGCAGATACATCAGGGTTGATAACAGACATAGGCCAGTAACCAAGAGCTATTCTCATAGCTTCTTCACCAATTTGCTGATTTCCTCTAGTCCATGCAACTTCACTGTATGACGCATAGTGATTAGTTACAGCAACATTTTTCATCTCTAATAGTGGGTTATCTTTATCTATTGGTTCTTTTTCAAATACATCTAGTCCAGCNCCCGCAATATCATTATTGTTAAGTGCAAGGATTAAGGATTTTTCATCTATTACTGGTCCTCTAGAACAATTTATAATATATGCTGTTTTTTTCATTGAATCCAAAAACTTTTTGTTTATCATATGTTTTGTTTCATTATTCAGATAAACATGAGGAGAGACATAATCAGAATCATTTGCTAACTTGTAAAGATCGTCATACATTTCAATGCCATACTCTTTTGCATCCCATGAAGATATGTAAGGATCATATGCTATTACTTTTAATCCAAATGCTTTTGCTTTTCTTGCTACAGCTCTACCAATATTTCCCAAGCCAATAATACCAAAAGTTTGTCCCATTATGTGTCCCATAGGTGACAGATGCTCTCTGGTCCATATGCCAGATCTCATTAAGTTATCGTGAAGAACGTATTTTCTCGAGCAGAGTAAAAATAACATTATTGTATGGTTGCTAACTTCTTCAGTTCCAAATGAGGCAGTATTAGTTAATATTACTCCATTTTTTGTTGCTGCTTCTAAATCCAATTTGTCAAAACCTTGACCAAAAAAAGTAACACCCTTACATCTTCCATTATTACCTATTTCAAAATAAATATCCGTAGATATACTATGGCCTTGATTAATTGCAACGTCTGCATCTTTCAAAGCTTCTATTAACTCCCCGTCAGTTTCTCCCTGNAAAACAACAAAATTTGCGCCAATCTCATTTATAGCCTTACTTTGATCTTTCGTGAAAGAATTTATTTTACTCAAATCTTTTCTAAATTCTTTTGGTGGTATGTAAAGAACATTTATATTTTTAATTTTNTCTATCATTATTTTTTTTCCTTAATTTCCTTATACTAAACTTAACGGTTTTTTCCCATCCCAAACTCTCTTCATATTATCGAACGCAAAATTAACTCTTCTGGGGTAACTTTCCATACTTTTACCTGCAAAATGTGGCGCCAACACAACATTGTTAAGGTTTATTAAAGGGTTTTCTTTATTTATTGGTTCCTCTTCAAAAACATCTAAACCAGCACCTCTAATTTTTAATTTAGCTAAATGGTCATATAAATCTTTTTCATTAATTACTCCACCTCGACATGTATTGATGATTATTGCACTTGATTTCATTAAACTCAAAGATTTTTTATTTATCATTTTATCTGTAGACTTATCATGTGGGACATGTAGTGAAACTATATCTGAGTTTTCTAACAAGTATTCAATTGAAACTTTTTTTGCAGATAGACTTTCAGCTTTTGAAGATGTAATAATATCAGTATAAAGTATATTAGTGTTAAAGCCTTGTAACATCTCAATAACTCTTGTTCCTATTTTACCTGCTCCAATTATTCCTACAGTACTCCCAAAAAGCTCATATGATTTTTTTGACTGAAGTTTAGAATCCCAAATACCTTGTCTGGTATTGTTATCTGCATCAACGATATGTCTTATTGTTGAAAGTATCAATGTCATTGTAAATTCTGCTACTGGTATGGAATTTGCTCCTCCATTATTTGCTATAGGTATATTCATATCATTAGTTATTTTTCTATTTATACCATCGAACCCAGCTGAACAAAGTTGAATAAGCTTAATGTTTTTTGCATTCAGTAATATTTCATCCTGAATTTTCCCTGAAAAAGACAAAAGAAAATCAGCTTTTTGAATAAGGTCTATATCTTTTAGGTTTTGTTTTTGATTTAGGGTAATTAAATCCCAATTATTTGGCTTTAGTTTCTCTGTTAAGTCCAACAGAGGCAGAGAACCTTCTGAAATTACTAAAACTTTTGGCATTATTATTCTCGTTTTTTTTTATTATAACTAGGCATTATAATAAAAATCATTATAATAAAAATATAAATTGCAAAAAATAAAAAAACATCATGGAAAAACCAATATTACAAATATTATCTGAATTAGCAAAAATTCCTAACGTGTCTTATTACGAACAAGAGGTCGGTAATTATATTTATAAGAGGCTGAGAGATTTTGTTGACAAAATTTATTTTGATGAATTTGGTAATCTAATAGCACACAGAAAAGGTCTTAAGGACAGTGCCCCAAGTTTCGCTTTTGTTTCTCATATGGATCATCCAGGATTTGAAGTTATTGACTCCAAAAAAAGCACATATACTCTTAAGACTATGGGCGGTGTATCTAAATATGCTGGAACAGAAAATAATAGTTTAATACTAATAGATGAAGATAATAAAATACCCATAACTGTTACTAAAAAACCAGAAATTACTAGTGAATTTGATTTAAACAGAGAAAAAGATGGATGGTTAGGGAATGATGTAATTTTTTCTACTATTGATTATGATTTAGGTGATAAAAATTTTCAAGTTATATTTGACCTAGAAGATTTTTTTATTGATAAAAAAACTAATCTTATACATATGAGGTCTGCAGATGATTTAGCTGGTTGTAGTAGCATTATGCAGGCATTAATAAACTTAAGTAATCAAAATATTGAAGGAGATTTTTATGGTATATTTACTAGGGCGGAAGAAGTAGGATTATTAGGTTCGGCAGCTTTGGCAGAGAGTGAAATTATTCCAATAGAAACTAATATAGTTTCAGTTGAAACAAGTTCAATAATTCCAGGAGCTAACCTTTATGATGGGGTGATTATTAGGAATGGTGACAGAATTTCAACCTTTGATAATTCAACTGAAAAATTTTTAATTCATTCAGCAAATAATCTACAAAATAAAAATAAAGATTTTAAATATCAACGCCAACTTATGAGTGCAGGAGGGTGTGAAGCATCAGCATTTAAGGCTTTTGGATATAAAGTTTCTGGCTTAGCTTATCCATTAGGCAATTGGCATAATAAAGGTGCTGGTAGAGTAGAGGAAGAATATATTTCTGTGTTTGATTTATTGTCTGGTCAAAGTTTAATAGAAGAAGTAGCAAAATTCTCAAGTACAATTTCAGGTAATCTTAATGAGAAGTTTAGATCTACTCTAATTAATCAAGATGGCATTAAAAGGTTAAGGCAACTTGGTAGCCCCAAGGGGATTTGAACCCCTGTTTCAGCCGTGAGAGGGCTGTGTCCTAGGCCACTAGACGATGGGGCCTAATTTTTATGGCTGCCGATCCAGGGATCGAACCTGGGCTCCCAGATTCAGAGTCTGGTGTCCTACCGCTAGACGAATCGGCAACATAATTCAATACTATCAAATTATTCAATTATATTTATTGAATTATATTTTTATTTAATTGAATCCTTTGATAATATTTTTATAGCAATAATCTGTAACCCTCAATTTAGGAGATTTAAATTATGAAATTGGAATACAAGGGAGTATTTCCTGCAAATCCAACACCAGTTGATTCAAATGGAAAAATTAATGAAAAGGCACTAAAAGCCATATTTGAGGATAATCTTTCTCATGGAGTAGGAGGATTTTGGGTAGGAGGTTCAACTGGTGAAGGACCTTTATTCAATGACTATCAAAGGGAAGATATCGCAAGAATCACAGGAGAAACTATTTCAGGTAAAGCATTATCAATAATGCATGTTGGGGCTGTTAGCACAGATAGTGCAGTCTTAGGTGCTAAAGCAGCAAAAAAACATGGTTGTGATGCAATTTGCTGTGTTCCGCCATTTTTTTTGGGTAGACAGGAAAAAAATGTTATCGAACATTATAAAAAAGTTTCAGATGCTGCAGATGGGTTACCTTTTTTTGTATATAATTTACCTCAACTAACTTACTTTGAAACAACACCAACTTTTATGGAAAATCTTGTTATGGAGGTTGAAAATGTTGTTGGTCTAAAGCATTCTGCTCCTAATTTTGGTGATATTTCAGCGTTTAATAAGATGGGACTAAAATGTTTTGTTGGTAATAGCGCTCTTCCACTTCCTGCATTAACAATTGGTGCTGTTGGAGTTGTAGATGCTCCTCCGTCAGTTGCTCCTTGGCTCTTCGTTGATTTATATAATTCTTGGGTAGAGGGAAATTTCAAAAAGGCCCAGGATAAACAGGATAAAGTTCAAAGTATTGTTCAATTAGTTCGTACTTTTGCTAATCCAGCTGGAGTAACAAAAACTATATTATCTGAGAGAACAGGTGTTGACTGTGGTTTGCCCGTAGAGCCTAACTTACCATTAAGTCAATCAGAAAAAAAGTTTATTATATCTCAAGCAAAAAAATTAGGTCTTTTATAGTTTTTTAATTATATTAGGAACTATTATAGAAGAAGTTGCATAATATTTTGCATCAGTAATTCTGTCTTTTGCCTGTTTATAATTATTCGTTGTTAATATCCCAAATATAATTGGTGTTCCTGTAGTTAGTGACGAGTTTGCAATGCCGTTAGAAGCATTATTTGCTACAAAATCATAATGATCTGTTTCCCCTTTTATAACAGCCCCTATTGCAATTATGGAATCATATTTTTCACTCTCTGCCATTTTTTTACATATTAACGGTAATTCGAATGCACCTGGGACATTAACCCTCTTGATTTTGTTTTTATCTACTTTGTGCTCTAGAAGGGAATCGTATGCATGATTATACATTTCATTAGTTATTTCATAATTAAAAACAGATACTGCTAAACCTATATTTAGTAAGGACCCATCTAGTAACTCGTTTTCAAAAAAATTATCTAAGATTACTTTTTCTGCCATGTAATTAGTTTTTTACCTTTTTGGATTTTTGAGATCAATTTTATGTCCCATTTTTTTAACTTTTGTTTCTAAGTAGAATTCATTATTCGAATTTATTTCAGGGAGTAGTGGAATTTGTTTTTCCATACTAAGACCAAATCCTTCTAAGCCAATCACTTTTTTTGGATTGTTTGTTAGCAGGTCAAATTTTCTAACTCCTAAACTTCTTAATATTTGAGCTCCAATTCCATATGATCTTAAATCCATTTTGAATCCAAGAGATAAGTTCGCATCAACAGTATCCATACCTTCATCTTGTAATTTATATGCTCTTAATTTATTCAATAAACCTATGCCTCTACCTTCTTGTCTCATATATACTAATACACCTGATTCTGCTTCAGAAATTTTCTGAAGAGCTTGCTCTAATTGATCCCCACAATCACATCTTAAACTTTCTAATAGGTCACCTGTTGTACATTCTGAATGCACTCTTACAAGAGTGGTTTTTTTATTACTTATTTTTCCCTTGACGAGTGCTAATGGTTCAGATTTATCAACATCAGATACAAATCCGTATACTCTAAAATTTCCATATTTGGTTGGAAGGTTTATATCAGTAATTTGGTGAACCAAATTTTCAGTTGCTATTCTATACGCAATAATATCTTCTATTGAAACTATAGGCATATTATATTTTTTGGATATTTGATCTAAATCTTTTCCTCTTGCCATTGTTCCATCTTCATTCATTACCTCGCATATCACAGCAGCAGGGGATTTCCCAGATAACTTTACTAAATCAACAGAGCCTTCTGTATGGCCTGCCCTTACAAGAACTCCACCCTTTTGGTACCTAAGTGGAAAAATGTGTCCAGGTTTTACAAAATCACTTTTTGTGGAATTTGGATTGCATAATTTATTTACCGTTATTGATCTGTCCTTGGCTGAAATCCCTGATTCTATTCCTGAAGATGCATCGACTGATACTGTAAAAGCTGTACCCATAGATTCACTATTGTGGCTAACCATTGGCTCTAAACCTAATCTATCAATTATTTCACCATCTAATGGTGTGCATATTAGCCCTCTTGCAACAGTTGCCATAAAATTTATGTCATCTGGTTTACAATCAGATGCTGGGATGGCAATATCACCTTCATTTTCTCTACCTTCATCATCTACTATAATAACCATCTTGCCTTTTTTGAAATATTCAATGGCTTTTTCTACGGACTCTATCTGAGATTTAGTTGGATTTTCTGTCATTTTTTTGTTATTCATACTTAACTCTTTATATAATTATTACATAATTTTGAAATATATTTAGCAGTAATATCAAGTTCTAAATTCACTAAATCTTTTTCTTTTCTATATTTTATTGTAGTATGTTCGTAGGTGAAAGGTATTATTCCAATGGAAAAAAAATCTGAATTAACTTCTATAATTGTTAGACTGGTACCATCAATGGCGATATATCCTTTTTCTACTAAATATTGATTTATAGATTGATCTGTTTTAATTTTTATGATGTTTGAATTATTTTCTTTTTTGGTCGATATTATTATTCCTGTTCCATCAACATGTCCTTGAACCATGTGCCCACCAACTCTTTGGCCATATGATAAAGCTCGTTCTAAATTAACGTAAGAATTTTTCTCTATATTCATAAAATTTGTTCTTCGGAATGTTTCTGGTATTGTTTCAACCGTAAAATTATTAGTATTTCTATTTGTGACCGTTAAGCATGCTCCAGCAACCATAATTGATTCGGATATTTTTAAATCATCTAGTACTTTATTAGCTTCTACTACCATGGTTGATTTATCATATGAAATTACTTTCCCTACTTCTTCAATTATTCCTGAAAACATTATTTTTTTCCTTTATGTAACCTGATATTAAAATATCTTGATCAAGATATTTGTACTCAATATCCCTTAATCTAATTATATCTTGTATGTTTTTTATGCCTATGTCTCCGACAGATATTTTATTTCCTCCAATAATTTTTGGTGCTATAAAAAAATAAACTTTATCAACGAATTTTTTCTTTATCAATTCCGTACTTATAGTATTTCCAGATTCAACTAAAATTTTATGAATTCCTAAATTATTTATAATTTTCATTATTTCAATTAAGTTTGTTCGCCCATCTACTTTTTCAACTTCAATAATTTCTAAGTTGTTTTTTTTGAAATTTATTTTATTCTTCTTAGTCGTAAAAATTATTGTCGTTTCATTGGAATCAAAAATTTTTGCCTTTTCATTAATTTTTCCATTAGAATCAAGAACTATTTTATACCTTGGGTATCCTGTATTGTTACCATTTTTATCTCTAAAAGTTAATTGTGGATTGTCAGATTCTATAGTATTGATTCCTGTCATAACTGCATCATACTTTGATCTTAGTAAACGCCCATGTTCTCTAGACTTTTCAGATGTTATCCATTTCGACTGATTCGAATTTGTTGAAGTTTTTCCATCAATACTAGATGCAATTTTAAGGCTTATAAATGGAATTTTATGAACTAATGATTTTTCAAATCCTTCAATAATATTTTTTGCTCTTTTAATATGTTGTGGAGAAAAATTTCTTTCTATCTCTATTCCGGCAAGTTTTAGTTGCCTAAAACCATTTCCTGACACTTTTGGATTAGGATCTTCTATTGGACATATAACTTTTTTTATACCTGATTTTATAATTGCTTCTGTACATGGCGCTGAAACTCCATGATAGGAATGTGGTTCTAATGTACAAATCAACGTGCTGTTAGTTATATCTTCATTACACGCATTAATAGCATTTACCTCAGCATGATTTCCAGGTTGCGGTTCAGTTTTTCCTTCAGAAATTAATTTGTTGTCTTTAATAATGACAGCACCAACAGAAGGTCTAGGTGATACTTGTCCTACCCCTTCTTCAGCTAGTGAAAAGGCTCTTTCTATAAAATTGTCATTCATATAATAATTTTATGATTGTTTTATTTGATCCTCAAAATCTATATGCACTCTACTTGCAGTTGGCAAAATTTGACCTTTATATCTACTTTTAAGTTTTGCTGATCCATAAGGATTCTCAACCTCGGTAGTCATTTCTTGAAATGAGATTTGCCCAATTCTCATTCCATAGTAAAGTGTTATAGGCAATCTAGATACATTTGCAAGTTCTAATGTTAAATTGCCATCCCACCCAGGATCTATAAATCCTGCTGTTGAGTGTATCAAAAGTCCTAATCTCCCTAGTGAACTTTTACCTTCAATTCTTGAAACAATATCATTGGAAAGGGTCAATTTTTCTAGTGTACTTCCTAGCGCAAATTCTCCCGGATGAAGAATGAAAGGAACATCTTTTTTTATTTTCACTTCTTCAGTTAGATCAGGAATTTCATCTTTTAAATCTATATATGGTGCAACAGAATTCTTGAAAATTAGAATAGTATCGGACAAGTGCACATCTACACTTGCTGGTTGTACATCTTTTTCTGAGTAAGGATTTATAATAATCCTTTTCTCATCGATAGCTTTTTTTATTGATATATCACTGAGTATCATATTTTTATTTTATCTTGAAATTTCGAAGTTTGCTTGTATTGAAATGCTTATTTCTATATCTCCTGGGATAAAAGTAGATGGAGTATATTGAGAATCGGCTGACATTGCTATTTCCATCCTTGGCGCATAACTTGGAGTTGCAATAGGGGAACTTATTTCATTTAGGTAATTAAGGTTGCCAAGTTTTAGACCTAATGATTCAACGTAAGTTTGTGCTTTGTTTTTGGCATTAATTGCTGCATTTTCTCTAAGTTTTTTTTCGTATGAATTAATATTACTAATGGAAAAATTTATGCTGTTGATTTGTATTTGATTTTCTCCAGCAATTGTAGCTTCATCAATTACTTTCCCAAGATCGTCCAAGTTTCTTACTAAAACATTTATAGAATTTTCAACAGAGTATGCAATTATTGTGCTTTCACTGTATGTACCAAAATCATCTTTTTTTTCAATCCATCTAGTTTCTGGGTATATATTGAAGCTAGTAGTTTGTATGTCATCTTCAGAAATATTCAATTTTTTTATAGCATCAACTACTCTGTTAGCATATCTTGCTGTATTTTCTCTTGCTTCAGTTACAGTTTTTTCCCTTGACTTAACTTTTATATTAAAACTTGCTAAATCTGCAGGTACACTTATTGAGCTATTTGCCTGAACATTTATTCCGTGAGGTAGAAGTGAATTTGATTGTAAGGATTGACTAGGGAGGTAGCGTGATTCCGATAACTGATCGGAGATAATAATTTCAGAAAAGTCAGGTTCAATGAGCCGATCTGATGCGTTTGTCGAATCTGTTACGTCATTTGTGCAACTAGTAAGCAAGAGTATAAAAATATATAAGAGTGTGTGCTTGTACTTTAAAATTTTTAACCTCACAAATTCTTATTATTATGATTTATAATTATTGTATGCGATTATTTCTAAGAGATATAGGTCAAACAATATTAATATCTGCATTGATTTTAATTATTATTAATTTCTTAACTCAGAGTTATATGGTTCAGGGTGCATCAATGAATCCAGTTCTTTTTGAGGATCAGAGATTATTTGTCAATAAGCTTAGTTATATTCCCTCTGGGGTAAGTATTATTGGAGATGAATCTCATCTATTAAGCGGACCTCAAAGGGGAGATATAATTGTATTCCGGCCACCTGATGGAACTAATAAAGATTATGTAAAAAGAATTATTGGGATTCCTGGAGACTGGGTAGATTTAGATGGGCAAAATGTATATGTTAATGGAGAAAAAACAAATTGGACAGATTTATCTACAAAAAGATTAAGGGATCAATATCCCTTGCATGTAAAACAAGGTGAATATTATGTTCTTGGAGATAATAGAATGAGATCCGTAGATTCAAGAAATTGGGGTACTATTTCAGCTAATTCAATTTCAGGTAAAGTGTCGATAGTTTACTGGCCTATAAAAGACTGGAAGATTATTAAGAATGATCAGTAATCAATAATATTAAAAATATTTAATGTTTATCTAATCAAAAAACCTAAAAAATTATTATTTTAAGTGAGGACAAATTTCTTTATAAGTGTAAAATTAAGTTCTAAAGTGGAATATTAGAGAGTTGATTTTGGGCCCGTAGCTCAGTTGGTAGAGCATCGGCCTTTTAAGCCGCAGGTCGCGCGTTCGAATCGCGCCGGGCTCACCATACTCAAAGTCAACTCAAAGATTTCCAACTAAAATGATTCCTTTTTTTGATTTCTGACACACATCTGACACACATTGACACATATTGACTATAACTTTTTTCTATAAGGGAGGGTTAGATAATAGTGATTTATCTTATACCAATAAGGTATCTATTGTTCTAAATAAAAAATAATTTCCATGAGGTCTTAAGACTTTATTTGCAAAGAGTAATTGTTGGTTATACAATTTTTCTAAATATATAAATAATATGAATAAGCAATTTATAATAATTCCAATAATGCTTATTACCTTTATGTTTGGTTGTGGCGATAGCAATAAAGTAAATAATGATAAAGTAAATAATGATAGGATAAATGAACTTGAAATTAAGTTATATCATGTAGAAATGAAGCAAGAGTGTAAGGAGTGGAAAGATAGGTATTTATATTTGAATCAATGGGTAAAAGTAGCTGAAGGCTACCAAATGCAACATACTGGAAATATAGTCGGAACTATTTACAGATTTATAGAAGGTGCAGAGGCAAGATCAGAGCATGTTAGAAAATATAGATATGAGTGTATAAATTATGATGTACTACCTCCAACTGAACCACCTGTAATTTTTGGGCAATATTAGTTATAGATTTAATTTATGAAAAAAAAAATCTTTTTATTAATATTTGTGTTGCTTACTGGGTTGAGTGTTTTTTACTATAACTCTAAATATATGCGAATGTATATTCATGTTAATTTTATGAATGAAAAAAGTAGTTTAGAAAATTATTTTTTTGAAGATAACTTTATCCCTTATAGAGGATCAGCTTTTATTAGTAATAACATACTGAATTCTTCTGATAATTCAGCTTTTACTTCTATAGAAAGCATTCCTGATAATCAAAGAACTATGTATGATCGCAGAAATAATGGTTCATGGATAACTATAACTCCTTTTTTATTTAAGGCTAAATTTTCTGATGACACTGAAATTGAAGTTCAGGTTAATAATGAATTTGAAAATAAAACAAATGCAGAAAAAGTAGCTTTGGTATATCTTGAAGAAATTGGTAGGCTACCTAAATTATTTAGAAAAAATCTAGAAACAGTTTGGATTCATAAAGGCTATGAAAATTTTGGAGGAGGGAATAATAATTTCTTAATTCATCATGATACGGGTTTAATACATAAAGAATATGGTTTATTAGAAGAAATATTTTTGCATGAAGGAGTTCATACCTCACTTGATTCTGACCATAGTTTATCAAATG
>PAXI01000010.1 GCA_002714425.1 Chloroflexota bacterium | reverse complement strand
TTGAAGATCAGATTTTACAATCATTGAATCTGAATTAATTGACTTTATCTCATCGTAAGTTTTAAAAGCTTCTGTCTTTGAATTATTATAATGAATTATTGTGTTTGCATTTTTGCTGGCAAAAAACAATGCAATTTCTTTACCGATTCTTTGACTTGAACCTGTAACGAGTACGGTTTTATTCGATATATTCATTTTATATGATTTAAGAATTCTTCTCTAGAGCTATGATTTTTCTTGAAAACTCCTAATAAGGCACTTGTACTCATCATAACATTAGGTTTTTTTACACCTCTCATTGATGCGCACAAATGCTTTCCCTCAACAACAACACCAACGCCTTTTGGAGAAATTAGTCCATCGATTGCATGAGCTATTTCTTGAGTCATTCTTTCTTGAACTTGTAATCTTTTTGAAAACATATCAACTAGTCTTGGAATTTTAGATAAACCGATAACTTTATCTTTTGGAAGGTAACCAACACTTACGGTTCCATGAAATGGAAGCATGTGGTGCTCGCACAAAGAAAAAAAGTCGATATCCTTTACTACTACCATCTCATCATACTTAACTTCAAATAATGCATTATTTAGTAATTTATTTATATCAGTAGCATAACCTGATAATAATTCATCATACATTTTAGCTACTCTATTTGGGGTCCCTTTTGTACCAGGCTTATCGACATGATTCCCCAATGATTTAAGGAAAAAACTAACATGATCAGATATTTTTTCTTTTACTTTTGAATCAAAGATTAAGCCGTCTTCGAATTGTTTTTTTTCTTGATTCAAGAAATTCCTCCAGAAACAGCGTTGATAAAATGTATTTCACTATCCTGATCTATTTTTTCAAGCAGTCCTTTTGTAGTTGTAGTATGATTAACTACAGCTGCTACCCCAGGCTTTATTGCACCATCCTCTATTATATGTGCTTTTGTTCCAGGATAAAGTTTTTTCAAATTTTCTATTAACTCACCCAAGTTACTAGCGTTTATTTCAACAATACTCTTATTATCACAATATTTTCTTAGTACGTACGGTATAAATACAATAGCCATTTAGTTTTTATGATCTATATAAATCGATGATTCTTCCAGGTTTTACAGGAAGATCGAAGTGTCTTTTTCCTGTTGCTTCTTTAATTGCTAATGCAGCAGCCGCAAGGGGTGGAGCTAAAGTAACTTCTCCAACACCTCGAACACCAAATGGGTGAAGTGGATTTGGTACTTCAACCATAATTGCATCAATCATAGGCATGTCTAATGAAGTTGGCATTCTGTAATCTAGGTATGATTTATTTGCCATTACTCCATCTTCAGTAATGAAATATTCTTCGTTAAGAGCCCAGCCTAATCCTTGAACAACTCCTCCTTGAATTTGACCTTCACAATACTTTGGATAAACAGCAGTTCCTACGTCTTGTACAGCCGTGTATCTTATAATATCTGTTTTACCAGTTTCTATATCTACTTCAAGGTCACAAATATGAGCACCAAAAGCGTTACCAGCAGAATCTAGATTCACTGAAGCTGTGGAAGTTGCTGGCCCACCAGATGGGTCTAATTTACCAGCAAGTTCTTGAATGTGTATAGATTCACTATCAATGGAAAAAGTACCATTTGAAAAATCTATTTGTTCTGCATCTACTTCCCAAATTATAGATAATCTATTTTTCAGTTCTTCAACTAATTTTTGTGCTGCATTATAAGCTGCAAGACCTGTTGCATAAGTAGTTCTAGATCCTCCAGTAACTCCAGTAAAACCTATGCTATCGGTATCTGGAACACTTGGATGAAAGTCTTCTACCGGGATTCCTAGTACTTCTGCGGCTTGCATTGATATAGACGTTCTAGTTCCACCAATATCAGCTGAACCTTCATTTAATGTAACTTTACCGTCATCGTTAAGCATTAAGTCACAAGTAGATTTACCGCCTCCATTCATCCAGTAACCTGTAGCAAGGCCCCTGCCTCTACGCTTTCCTTCTGGAGCCTCTCCAAGAGGAGAATTCCAGTGTTCAGAACTCTTAACAGCTTCTAAACACTCTTCTAAACCTATTCGTATGAATTTAACACCGTCACCTCTTCTTGTGCCTTCTTTGCTAGCGTTATCAATTCTAAACTGCAGTTTATCTAATGATAACTTTTCACATATTTCATCAATTACTGATTCAATAGCGAATGAAACTTGAGGTGAGCCAGGAGCTCTATAAGCTGCAGATTTAGGCTTATTTACCAAAATATCATACCCGGTAATTTTTGAGTCAGTTAGATTATAGCAAGCAAAAACACATATACTGCCAGCTGCAACAGCAGACCCAGGATAGCCACCTGATTCAAACATTATATCGGTTTCAGCGGCAGTAATTTTTCCATTTTTATTTGCACCGATTTTCATTCTTACTTTACCGCCAGGCGCAGGTCCAGTAGCCTCAAATACAGAAGATCTGTCCATTACTAACTTTACTGGTCTTCCGCCAGATTTTTTTGAAAGTAATGCTGCAATAGGTTCGAGATATACTTTAGTTTTTCCACCAAATCCTCCACCAATTTCAACGTAGTTTACCTTGATATTTGATTCTGGTATACCAAGCATCCCTGAGGTTTGAGCTCTAACCCCAAAAGAACCTTGAGTACTTGCCCATAGATTTATCTTGCCATCTTGCCCCCATACGGCCGTTGCATTATGAGGTTCAATGTATCCTTGATGTATCATTGACATGGTAAAAGTTCTCTCAACAACTTCGTCTGAGTTTTTGAAAGCTTCTTCAACATCTCCAAACTCATGTCTAAATATTTTTGCAACGTTTGTATTTGGTACATTTTCTCCTAAATGGTCACCAACTAAGCTTTCTAGAATAATAGGCGCATCTTTGGCCATAGCAGAATCAACATCTGAAACATGTTTTAGTATTTCGTACTTAACATCAATATTTTTTATAGCTTCTTGAGCAGTATTACGATCAATTGCTGCTACACCTGCAATTACATGTCCTTTGTAATGAACTTTATCAAAAGCCATGATGTTTGCTTGGTCTCGTTTTAGATTAACTACATCTTCACCTGTAGACACTTCTTTTTCTTCAACATTTGGAAAATCTTTATTAGTTACTACAGCAAATACGCCATCCATAGATTCGGCTTTTGAGGTATCAATACTCAGTATTCTTGCATGCGCATGAGGGCTTCTAAGAACATCACCCCATATTAAACCTGGAACTTTAATATCTGCTCCATAAGTTGCTCTTCCAGTTACCTTATCTACACCATCGTGTCTTATAGGTGATTTTCCAATAACTTTATATTTATTTTTGTTTTCGTGAGTTGCAACCATAAATTTTTCCTTAATTATTTAAATTCATATAATTATTTTACAATAAAGTTGTTAAAAAAGTTTAAAATATTCTAGCTTAAACTCTTAATTATCCTACCTGCATTCATAGGTGTATCATAAAGCCTTACATCAATAGCATTTTTTATGGCATTGGCTATAGCTGGTATAGGCGGACAAATTGGAACTTCGCCTACTCCTCTAACGCCATATGGGTGCAAGGGATTAGGGACCTCCACAAGTATGGTGTCAATTTTAGGCAGGTCTAAAGATGTTGGCATTCTGTAATCTAGAAAACTTGAATTAGCCATAGAACCATTATTTAGCATATAATATTCTTCATTTAATGCCCATCCAATTCCTTGTACAGCTCCACCTTGAAGTTGACCCTCTACATAAGAAGGATGAATAGCGGTACCAACATCTTGAATAGCTGTNTATCTTACAATATCTGTTTTTCCNGTTTCTACATCAATATCTAAGTCAACTATATGCATTCCAAAACCGTCACCAGCTGANGAAAGATCAACACTACCAGTAGATGTAGCNGGNCCGCCTAAATCCCCTAATTTGCTTGCAAGGTCTTTGAAAGAAATTATTTTTTCCTCNTTATTNTGACTAAAAANACCGTCATTAAATGAAATTTCCTCAGGAGNTACATCCCATAAAATNGAAACTCTTTTTTTTAGTTCAATAACTAAGTTATTTGCAGCTTCCCAACANGCATANCCAGTTGCATATGTTGTTCTTGANCCTCCNGTAACATCTGTGAATCCAATAGAATCTGTATCAACTATNTTTGGTTTTACATCATGGGCATCAATTCCTAANACNTCAGCAACATGCATTGCCATTGANGCTCTTGACCCTCCAATATCTGTAGATCCTTCAGTCAACACAACGCTACCATCACTATTAACTGCTAAGTTTGCNGCTGATTTTAATCCAATATTGAACCANTATCCACTAGCTATNCCTCTNCCTCTTTTTATTCCAGGNGATGGAGTNCCAAGTNGCGAATTCCAGTGATCTGANGCTTTAGCAGCAGATAATACTTCCTCTAAACCAATTTTTGAAAATNTTACTCCATCACCTCTTCTTGTTCCTGATTTAGAGGCNTTTTTTATTCGAAATTCAAGNGAATCCCAATTAAGCTCTTCACATAATTCATCAACCAAAGATTCCATNGCAAAGGCAACTTGNGGNGAACCAGGAGCTCTATATGCGGCTATTTTTGGCTTGTTGACTAAAATATCCCAAGCGTCAATTCTCATATTAGGAATGTTATATGGTGCATAAATACACATTGCCGCAGGGCCAATCATTCCTCCGGGATTAGCACCAGCTTCAAACCATATTTCGCTCATCGCTGAGTTTATTTTCATATCATTATTAACACCCAATTTGACTTTAATTTTGCCTCCAGGTGTTGGTCCTGTTGTTTCAAAAATTGCTGTTCTTTCCATAACCATTTTAACTGGACGGCCAGATTTTTTTGATAATATCGCAGCTATTGGTTCAAAATAGACTGGAATTTTACCACCAAATCCTCCCCCGATCTCTAGAGGAGTTACTTTTACCTGAGAAACATTAACTTGCAATATTCCTGCGATCTGNGTTCTTGCCGGAAAAGCTCCCTGTGTACTAGTCCAAATTTTTATTTGGCCGTCTTCGTTCCATACAGCAGTTGCATTATGCGGTTCAATATATCCTTGATGAACCATTTCCATATTAAATTCACCCTCAAAAATATGATCAGAATCTTCCATAGATTTTTCAACATCCCCAAAGTCATGCCTGATGTGTTCAGACATATTTGTATTATGGATNTTTTCTCCAAGATCATCGCCTATTAAGTCCTCAAGTATAATAGGAGCATTTTCTTTCATCGCATCAACAACGTTAGTAACAGAGTCTAATACTTCATATTCAACTAAAATTTTTCTTGCTGCTTCTTCGGCTACATGTCTATCTATAGCGGCAATTGCAGCTACTGGTTGTCCTCTGTATATAACTTTATTGTTTGCCATAAGTTTTTCTGAGGCCCATTTGAAATTTACACTTCCTTCACCAAGATCAACCATCTTATTTTCAGCTTTTGGCATATCTTCGTGTGTGATTACAGCAAGAACTCCATCCATTTTTTTTGCTTCGCTTGTATCGATAGAGATGATTTTAGCATGAGCGTGAGGGCTTCTAGATACAGCACCCCAAATTAGCCCTGGCAATTTAATATCTGCTCCATAAATTGCTTTACCAGTGACTTTTTCATATCCATCGTGTCTTATTGGCCTTGTGCCAACAACCTTGTAGTCTTTTTTAGGTTCGAAAGTTGCAACCATAAATTTCCTCCTGATTTTCGAAAAAGTTTATTTACTTGCTTTTTGAACAGCTTTAATAATTTTGTCGTAACCGGTACATCTACATAGATTCCCAGCNAGCCAATGCCTTATTCTGTCTTCGCTAGGCGAAGGTTCGTTATCAAGTAACCCTTTGGCTGAGACTAGAAATCCAGGAGTGCATATTCCACACTGAAGAGCTGCCTCTTCTAAAAATGCCTTTTGTAAAGGATGAAGTCCCTCAGGAGTTGCCATTCCTTCCACTGTATCAACATTTTTTCCATTAACTTCTGGCCCTAATACAAGACACGAATCTACTATTCTGCCATCTACATTTACTGTACACGCTCCACAATTTCCATCAAGACATCCTTCTTTGGTGCCAGTCAGCCCAACAATTTCCCGAAGTGTATCAAGAAGGCTCATATAAGGAGGGATTAATAGGTCATATTCTTGGCCATTAATTTTTGTATTAATTTGTACTTTATTTATTTTTGAACTTGACATTAATTTAACCTCTTGCCCTTTCAATCGCTTTAGTTATCATTCTTCGAGTTAAAACTTCTACAAGATGTTTTCTTTGTTCAACAGTTCCTCTCATATCAGTTATTGGCGTAGCAGCATCTTTTGCTAATGAGGCTGCTTTATCAATTGCCTCGTCACTAACAGTTTTACCTATAAGACTTTCAGCGGCTTCTTTAGCAACAATAGGAGTAGGTCCAACAGAAGCTAGAGCAATTTTTGCTTCTTCTATGGTGTTTTTATCTGAACTCAATTTAACCGATGCTGCAACTGCAGCAACCGCTATATCCATTTCATTCCTAGGGATAAATCTTGTATAGGCTGAACCAAAGTTTTCTTTAGGTTTTGGTAAGAATATACTTACAAGAAGCTCTCCATTTTCGAGGATTGTTCTACTAGGACCTGTACAAAAGTCATCAACTGACACTTCTCTTGTTCCGTTTGGTCCTTCAATTGTTGCTACAGCATGGTTTACAATAAGAGGGCATATACCGTCTGCAGATGGAGCAGCGTTACACAGATTGCCGCCTAATCCAGCTCTAGATTGTATTTGAATTCCACCTATTATTGAAGCTCCATCAACTATTCCTTCGTATTCATTACATATTTTTTCATTTTCATAAATGTGACAACAAGCAACAGATGCTCCAATTGTTAGACCATCACTATCGAAATTAATCTCATTTAACTCAGGGATGTTTTTTACATCTACAACAGCGTCTAAATCCCAAACGTTTGCTCTGGCTTTTACAAGCAGGTCTGTTCCTCCTGCCAAAGGCCTAGCTTTATCTCCATATTCTGTAAGAACATCTACCGCTTCTTTTACAGTAGTTGGGGCAAGGTATGCAAAAGGGTGCAATAGCCCACTCCTTTCCTCATTGGTTTCTAAAATCTAATTATATAAGTTTTTGTTTAACTATATATGGATATTATGCCAATCATATTTGAGTCTTGCAAATGACTTTACGCTTATTTATTATTAATTTAAAGGATTTAAAGGTTCCCCCCCTATAAGATGTAGATGAATATGATCTATTATTTGTCCAGCATCTTTTCCTTTATTGGTGATAATTCTGTATCCTGATTCAAGAATATTAAGTTTTTTTGCGATAGCATCAGTTGATAGCAACAGTTCTCCTAATGTATCTATGTACTTTCTTTGTCCTGTATTTTCAATATGTATTTTTGGAATGATTAAAACATGCACTTTAGCTACGGGATTTATGTCTTTAAAGGCTAAAATCTTTTCATTCTCGTATACTTTGCAACAGGGTATTTCACCTATAATTATTTTACAGAACAAACAATCTTTAATAAGCACAATACTTTACCCTACTCACATAGGTACTTCAGTCTTGTTTCCTGGAAAAATATTATTATCAGCATCAGAATATTCAACTATATTCACAGATGCTGTATTTATATTGTTTGCAGCTCTATTTGCCTCTTCTGTTAGTCTGCTTGTATTCTGGTTGGTAAAATTTCTTTGAACAGGTGAGTTGTCTGATGATCGAATTGGCCTGTATCTTTTATTCAGCAAAGGTCTTTCTTTGTCTTGGTTTTTTTCTATCTCAAAAGGAAAATTAGAACTAACCGCTAACAAAGTAAGAATAGTAACCGATGCTCCTCTTGGTTGGTACATTCCATTTTCCCATTCGCTAATAGTTTGTTGTCTTATGCCAAGCTCTCTAGATAAAGCTGTCTGAGAAAGCTTCAGATGTTTTCTCAGATTTTTTATGCTAGCTGCTTGCCACTTAAAATTTATTGGAGGTGCTTGTTTAGTAATCATATATCTAGATTACATATATATTTCATAGTGAACAAAGAGAATTTAAAACAGAATTATGGGATTTTAATAGAAATAATTATTGATTGAATTTCTTAGGTTTTTATCAATCGGTCCGACTCCTGAGATTACCATTTTTGTTGTATCAAATACATCATTTGCTATTTTCTCTACACAGGATGTAGTAACGTCATTAAATTTTTTTGTTATTTCTTCAATGGTTTGAATTTTTCCTGATGTTATTTCTTGAAAACCTAAAAAATTTGTAATAGACATTGTATCTTCTAACCTCATATACATTTTTCCTATAGTGTATTTTTTTGCTTTTAGTAATTCTTCCTCTGTAATACTTTGCTTTACCTTTTCGAGTTCATTTTGAACAACTTTAATAGTTTCTTGAAGATTTTTTGGTTCGACCGCAGAATCAATAAAAAAAGAACCAGTGTCTTTGAAATATTGGACGTTGCTTCCAATATTATAGGCTAAGCCTCTTGATTCTCTAATTTCTTCAAATAATCTACTTCCCATAGTTTCACCAAGTATAACCGATAGGAGTGATAGAGAGTATTTTTTGTCATCAAGGTAATTCATTCCAGCAAACCCAATATTAATATGGACTTGTTCAGTTTTTTTATTGATAAACTCTAACTTAGAACTTGAGTTTGTTTTTGGGGCGTAAATTTTTATATTATCTTCCTTTACTTTTTTATATTTATCAAGAATTTTAGATATTAGATCAACGATTTTATTATGATTAATATTTCCAACTACAGAAACAACTGTATTGGATGAAGTATATTTTTTTTTGAAAAAAGATAATAAAGAATTTCTAGAAATATTTTCAACCGAATTTATACTTCCAGCTATATCTCTACCCATAGCGTGATTAGGCCAGAGTATATTTTCAAATAATAAGTTTACATGACTGGCTGGTGAATCATAAGAAGATCTAATTTCTTCGTAAATCACTTTTTTTTCTTTATTGATATCCCCTATTCTAAATAATGAATTTAAGAACATATCAGCAAATAAAGATATACCTTCAGTGGAATTTTCAAGTGGAATTTTACACCAATAACCTGTTGCCTCTTTATCCGTAAACGCATTAATTGAACCTCCAACATCCTCAACGACAGAAGAGATTAGTTTTGGTGTTTTTTTATTTTTAGTCCCTTTAAATAATACATGTTCAATTAGGTGAGATACTCCTGCTATATCATTAGTTTCATGCCTAGAGCCACATCCAACTAGAAAAACTATTCCAACGGAATTTGTATAAGGCAGTCGGCTTGTTAATATTCGCAACCCATTGTCGAGTGTTGATTTATTGAAAGTAATTTTGTTCAAAGTAATTTTTGTTTATAGAATTGTTTTTGAATAAGAATACAAATAAAATATCAATTATGTACATAAGAACTTACTTGCAAAAAAAAACAACTGCTAGCATTCTTTTCCTAATAATTTTTTCTACTTTATTAGTTAGATTGTACGGTATTAACTGGGACAATGGAACACTTTTTCATCCTGATGAGAGAGCTATGTTATCTCAAGTATACGACATAAGTTTTCCTGAAGGTAAAGAGTGGGAAGATTTTTTTAGTCCAGAAAAAGGAACACTTAACCCTGGTTCGTTTAATTGGGGTAGCATGCCTCATTACGCACTTAAGTTTGTTCAGTATGCTTATGCACCAATTGATTGGTTAGATATTTATGAATTAAGGTATCCAGGAAGAATACTTTCTTCACTTTTTGACTCACTTTCAGTCTTATTTGTATTTTTAATTTCAAGGTATACTTTTAATAATAAAGTTGCTCTTTTGGCAGCTTTTTTAACATGTTTTTCTGTTATCCATATTCAATTAAGTCATTTTTTTGCAGTAGATACTTTTTCGACTACATTTGTTTTAGCTACGATATATTATTCGCTAAAAACAACTTATGAAGGCGGTAGAAAGAATTCATTGCTAACTGGTGTAATGTTTGGTTTTGCATTAACGACAAAATTTTCAGTAATGCCTCTGATTGTGCCTGTAATAATATCACATATTATTTTTCAATTTTCTGAAACTAATTCGGATAGATTGATAATTAATTTTAATCGAATACAAATTTGGAATTTGCTAAAAAATTTATTTTTGTTTGCATCTACTTGTTTGCTGATATTAATAATTTTTCAGCCATATATGTTTATCGATTTATATACTTATATTAATACCATCTCAACACAAGGTGATATGGTTAGACGAAATATAGATTTTCCCTTTACAAGGCAATATATTGATACCCCAAAATATACATATCAGATTATTCAAACTGGTATTTGGGGCTTAGGTCCTGTATTAGGAATAATGGCTTGGCTTGGGTTTTTTTTATCTATTATTTCACTGATAATTTTTAGAAGAAAATCAGATATTATTATCATTTCTTGGGTGTGCTTGTACTTCGCTCTGACAGGATGGTTCGATGTTAAATTTTTACGATACATGCTCCCTATTACGCCATTTTTAATAATTTATTCATCTCGACTGACTTTTTGGTTCGTGGAAATTTTTAAGTCTTTGAAGCCTGAAAGCAAATGGATAATTTATGTTCCTGTACTGATTATAATTCTTTTCACGCTTCATTACTCATTATCTTTTTTAAATATATATTCTGATAATCATCCTTCGGTAACTGCATCTGAATGGTTAGAAAATAATGCAAGTAATAGGTCTGTAGTTGTCCAAGAACATTGGGATGAAGGAATTCCTCATAATTCAAAAATAATTTTTGGAGAAAGATTAGAACTTTATAATTATGACAACCTTAACAAATTTGAAACTATTTCAAATCAATTAGAAAATGCAGATTATTTAGTTTTAGTTTCAAATCGATTATATGCAACAATACCAAGATTAAAAGATAGATATCCTATAAGTAGTCTCTTTTATGAAAAGTTATTTTCTGAGGAAATTGGTTACGAGGTTGTTTTTACAACTAACAGAGCAATAAGAGGTTTAGGTATAGAGTACCATGAAGATCTGTTTTCAAGAGTAGGCTTTAGTCATGATGATCAAGTATTAAAAAGTGATAAAGATTTAATCAGTATTAACCTTGGGTGGTCTGACGAAAGTTTTTCGGTATATGATCATCCAAGAATATTTATATTTGAAAATAAAAAACAATTTTCTTCACAAGAGATTTTAGATGTCATAGGTTTGCAAAATGGATATTTTTACGCTTCTGGTAGTGATCGGCTTGGTTTGCTTTATGAAAATGAAAAAGCAGATATTCAACAAAATGGCGGAACTTGGTCCTCAGTATTTTTCTTGAGCTCTGTTCCAAATATATTATATCCTTTTATTTGGTATTCCCTAATTTTATTTATTTCACTAATATCTTTTCCAATAACTTGGGCGATATTTAAGAGGTGGCCTGAGGGTGGATATTTATTTTCTAAACCACTTGGCATTGCACTTTCTTCGATTTTCACATGGATAACTGTATCTTATGGAATAATACAATATAATATTTTATCTTTAGTAATAGGCTATATGATTCTAGGGCTTGTTTCACTTCTCTTCATAAAAAATGACCTTTCTACTTTTAAAAAATTTGTACGTGCCAACTTAAGAAATATTATAAAACTTGAGTTTTTGTTTTTATTTATTTTTGTTATTTTTCTCTTCTTAAGATTGGTAAATCCAGATCTATGGCACCCATATAAAGGTGGAGAAAAACCGATGGATTTTGCTTATCTTAATGCTGTTATCAAATCAACAATTTTTCCTCCGTATGATCCCTGGTATTCGGGGGGTTATTTAAACTATTATTACTATGGTCAATTCATAGTTTCTAATCTTATTAAATCTACTGGTATACCAGCATCTATAGCTTATAATTTGGCTGTTCCACTATTAGCTGCATTAACATTTACGGCATCTTTCTCATTAATCAGGGGAGTTAGTTATTTATCAAATGTAAGTTCTGTAAAAAGTTATTCATTATATGCTGGTCTTTTTGCAGGTTTTCTAGTTACTTTTGCTGGAAATATAGATGGCTTATATCAGCTTATTTCTATTCTTCGCAATGATACAAATAGTTTTGATTTTTGGAGTAGTTCTCGATTGATGAATGATCAATCTGGAGGATTTGAAATAACGGAATTTCCATTTTTTACATTTTTATTTGCTGATTTACATGCACACTTAATAGTCATACCATTTGCATTATTATCGGTTTCATTAACTTTTGCTCTTTACACAAAAATATTAAAAAATGATTCTTATTATGGACAGTTTTTATTAGCATTATTGCTAGGGATTATACTTGGTTCTATTAGAATAATAAACACGTGGGATTTTCCAACACAACTATTGTTATCCACGTTCATTATATTTTTTGGATACTTGTTATATTCTAAAAAGACAAGATTAGAAAGATTAAGTTTATCTGCTTTATTAGTCTTTTTTGTAATACTTTGTTCTTATGTCCCCTTTATTCCGTTTCATCAAAATTACGAATTATTTAATGATGGTATTACTAGAAATAGATTTTATACTCAATTAACAGATTTTATAAACATAAATATGTTTTTCTTATTTGTATTAATTTCTTTTATAGTAATTAATTATAAAAACTACCTCAGATTATTTAATGAAAGGTATCAAAAATTTGTAATTAAAAGAAACAAGATAAAAATTTTCCTAATTATATTTTTTATTCTATTTCTTTCAGTCACATTTTCATTGCTATTTACAGATTTTGTAATTGTAGGTTTATCAGTATTATTTATAAGTATTATTGGTCTTTATTTTCTTTTGTCGTATTTTAATAAACCTTATGAAGATACATACTTTTTTCCTATAACAATTTTGATAATATTAGTCTATTCATTGTATTCCGGAGTAGAAATTTTTACCGTAAAAGATGATATAGGTAGAATGAATACTGTTTTTAAGTTTTATATACAGGCATGGATACTAATTTCCCTAGGGTCAGCATACCTATTATGGAAGATATTCTCAGGCATAGGATTTAATTTTAAAAACTATAATTTTACTCTTAAGTTATGGACTGTTTTTTTATTGATGATGGTGTTCTCCATATCGATTTATACTTTTTATGGTAGTAAAGACAGAAATGATACTAGGTTTAATACAAACTTTATTTCCTTAGATGGTATGGAATATATGAAATCAACAGAATATTATTTTCAGGACAAAAAGATAGACCTTATGTATGATTATTTAGCAATAGATTGGATAAAAAATAATATAGAAGGATCACCTACAATAATTGAAGGAATAACTGATCAATACCAGTGGGGTAATAGAATTTCTGTCTATACAGGATTACCTTCTGTTGTGGGTTGGGACTGGCATCAGAGGCAACAAAGAGTAGAATACGCATACTCTGTAACATCAAGAAGATCTGATGTTCAAAGATTCTATCACTCAACTTTACCTAGAACTGCTATAGAAATTATAAATAAATATGACATAAAGTATGTTTTTGTAGGTCAGTTAGAAGAATCTCTATATACTAATGCTGGACTTGAAAAATTTGATGAAATGGAATCTATAGGATTAGTAAAAATTTATCCTGATGAAATGATTAATTATGAAACACCTGTAAGGATTTATAAATATATTGATTAATAAACAAAAGGTTATAAAGGCTGTCTTTTTTGATATTTATGGAACAATCGCAGATTTCTTTCCACCAAAGGAAGAAATACAGATAAATGTTACCGAAAAATTTAATATTACTTTAGTTAAAGATAAAATTTTAGATGCTTATAAATTAGCTAATAATTTTTTGGTAAAGCAAAATTCAATATTTCCTATAAGAAAAATGAATGATGAAGAAAAGCTAAATTTTTTTTCAAAATATGAGAAAATAATTATAGATAATTCTGGTTCAAATGTAGATGTTGATGTAGCTAAAAATATTTGGGTTGAAATAACAAAACAAAAGTATGATTTGAAGATTTTTCCAGATTTAATTCAATGTATAAATGACTTAAGAGATATGGGTTTAATTTTAGGCTTAATTTCAAATATTAATATGTCTGGCAAAAAAATTGCTGAAAAGCTAGGATTATCATCTTATTTCAATTACGTATTTACATCTGAGGATCTCGGTTGTGAAAAACCAAATAAAATGATATTTGAAAAGTCCTTAGATATTGCTAAATTAAGTCCTAGTGAGGTAGTGTTTATTGGAGATCAAGTGGAGTCAGATATTTTGGGTGCAAAAAATGCTAACATATTACCAATACTTTTAGATAGGCATAATAATTATGAAAATTATTCAGAGGTTATAAAAATTAATAACCTATTTCAACTTCAAGAAATAATAAAAAATCTCGTTGGGAGTAAACAATGAAAATAGATAAAATTGAATCAATTCTTTCAGGTAATAGTCATTTTGTAAGAATAATTACCGATGATGGCATAGAGGGTATAGGTCAATCAGCCTGCTGGGGATATATGGAGGCAGCACACACAGTAATAAATACTTTTGAGAGATATTTAATTGGTAAAAATCCATTAAATATTGAACATCATTGGCAACATTTGTATAGAATGGGTCCATTCAGAGGCTCTATATTAAATGCTGCAATAAGTGCCATAGATATTGCTTTATGGGATATAAAAGGAAAATACCTTAGCGCTCCAATTTGGATGCTAATTGGAGGTAAAGTTAGAGATAAAATCAGGCTTCACTTGTTGATGGGTGGTTCTAGGCCTGATGCTTCTGATTTAGGGACAACAGCAGAAAATTTAAGACTTAATGCCATAGATGCTAGAAACGAAGGTTATACAGCTGTAAAAATTGATCCACTTCCAGATGGATATCAGTCAATGACTATATCTAGGCTTATTAAAGAGACAAAAGATAATGTTGCGGCTCTTCGAGAAGGAGCAGGATTGGATGTGGATATAATTCTAGAAATTCATAGAAAACTTACACCAATGAATGCAATTGCACTTGCTGAAGAGCTAAAAGAGTTTAATCCTCTTTTTTATGAAGACCCTATACAGATAGATTCAATTAAGTCACAAGGAGAAATAGCAAATAAAACATCCTTACCTTTAGCAAACGGCGAGAGAATGCATAATATATGGGAGTTTAGGGAAATGTTTGAAGCTGGTGGAAGTCAGTATGCAAGACCCGATTTAGGTCTTGCTGGAGGAATAACACATGTAAAAAAAATAGCATCAATTGCTGAGTCATATCACTCTGCTCTTGTTACACATAATTTTCTAGGCCCAGTGCTTACTGCTGCAGCTTGCACTATAGATTCAACTATACCTAATTTTATAACTCAAGAATTCTCAACAATAGATGAATCACCAGTAAACAATATGATAAAAACTTCATGGAAAAGAAATGGGGGGTATATTGAAGTTTCAGAAAAAATAGGATTAGGAATAGAAGTAGAATTTGATAAATTAAAGAAACAAAATTTTGAAACTAGGCTAGATATAAAAATTCCAATGAGAGATGATGGATCGGTAGGTTATTCTGTCTAAAAAATTTAATATAACAGTTATTGGCGCAGGATTAATGGGGCATGGAATAGCTTTTGAATTTGCAAAATTTGGTCATAATGTTACTCTGTTTGATATATCTTTAAAAAATCTTAATATTGCGAAAAATAAGATTGATAAACTGATTTCCAGTTCAGGTAATTGTGATTCTTATAAAAAAATAACATTTGTAAAAAATTTAAAAGACAGTGTTGCAAATGCAGAAATTGTTGTTGAAGCAATCAATGAAAATTATCAGGCAAAAGTAGATTTATATTCTAGGTTAGAAATTTTTTTAGATAAGAACTCACTAATTATTAGTAACACCTCATCATTACTTCCTTCAAAATTGTCAAAAAATCTTGATAATCCTGAGCGGTTTTTTGTAACGCATTATTTTAATCCACCCTATAATATTCCTTTGGTAGAAATAGTGCCAACGTTGCAAACAAATTCAATTAATATAGACAAAATTAAAAATCTATTTTGCGAGATGAATAAACAACCGATATTGATAAAAAAAGAAATTAATGGATTTATCGCAAACAGATTACAGGCTGCTATTCAAAGAGAATCAATTAATTTAGTAGAACAGGAAATTGCAACACCTGAGGATGTAGACAATATAGTAAAAAATACATTTGGTAGAAGACTTTCTGTGGCAGGGCCTTTCGAAATTTGGGAGCAGATTGGCTGGGATTTAGTAGAAAAAATATTATTAGAAATATTTCCAAATTTATCAAATCAAAATTCTCCCTCAACTTTGATAGAGGAGAAAGTTAATCAAAAAAAATTAGGTTTTTCAACAAATGAAGGTTTTTATAAATGGAATGTAAAGAAAAAAGAAAAATTAATTAATGCTATTTCAAAAAATTTAATTTTATTAAGAGATTTGGATACTAATGAATGATATAAGAAATAACGTTATTGTATCTATCATAGGCTCTGGACTCATGGGTCATGGCATAGCTTTAGATTTTGCATTAAGCGGATTTAAGGTCTATCTAAATGATGTATCAAAAGAAAAAATTGATTTAGGAATTATCCAAATATCTGAAACTATAGATTATTTATCAAGATCTCGTAACTTAGATAAAAAAAAAATCTTAAGAAATATCTTTCCAGAGGAAAGTTTACAATTAGCATTGCACGATTCAAACATTGTGTTAGAGGCTGTATACGAGGATTTAGATTTAAAAAAAGATATATTTAAATATGTTGAAAAAAATGTCTCTAGCGATTGTATATTATTATCTAATACATCAACTTTCATGCCCTCAGAAATAACAGGAAATTTCTTGCATCCTGAACGATTTGCTATTTCCCATTATTATAATCCACCTTACTTATTACCTGGTATAGAAATTGTATCTGGAGAAAAAACTTCTAAATCTATAATTGATTTTCTCATGAAATTTTATAAGTCTATAAATAAAAAACCTTCATTAGTAAAAAAAGAAATTAAGGGTTTTGTGGGCAATAGGCTTCAGGCTGCTTTGTTAAGAGAGTCATTAAAGTTAGTTGAAGAAGGCTACGTAAGTCACGAAGATTTAGACCAAATAGTTAAGGGAAGTTTTGGACGAAGATTGTCAGCGGCAGGGCCATTTGAGCTAAGAGAAATAATTGGTTTAGATTTAGGATTAAGTATTACAAAGCAAATAATACCAACTTTAGGAAATTCTCAAGAAATTTCTAAATTAATTTCAAGTAAAATATTAGATGGGGACCTAGGAGTAAAATCAGGTAAGGGTTTTTATGAGTGGAATGACAAAAAAAAGCGAAATTGGAAAAAACATATGTTAGATTGGCTAATTTTATTAGAACAAGAAGATAAAAATTCGCAATAATTAATAATTAAAGTATGGAGAAATAAATGTTAGATAATAGTAACCCTCATAGGCTTTCAGAGTTAGTTGTTCCTGAAAATTATAAAATAATTTTGGAACCAAACCTAAATGAACATACATTTAATGGTGAAGTAAATATTAATATTGACGTTATTAAAAATATAGATCAAATAATCATAAATTCTGCCGAATTATTAATTAAGTCAGTTGAAATATTTTCAGAGAACAAAAATAAAATAAGGATAAAAAATTTTAGTAATGATGAAACACTTGAAAGATTAACGATATTTTTAGAAGAAGAAATACAAAAAGGTAGATATCAATTAAATATAGTTTATTCGGGTATTCTAAATGATAAATTGAGAGGATTCTATCGTTCAGAGTTTGTAGATGAAGATGGCAAAAAACACACAATTGCTACCACTCAATTTGAAAGCACGCACGCAAGAAGAGCTTTCCCATGCTTTGACGAGCCTTTGTTCAAAGCAACTTTTGATATTTCATTAATAGTTCCTAAAGATCAATATGTTGTTTCAAACTCTCCGATAATTAGCCAGGTAAATCAAGGTGATTTTACAAAAAAAATAGATTTTGAAAAAACTATGAAAATGTCTACATATCTTGTTGCATTTATTGTTGGACCTTTTGAATCTACAGAAGAAGTTTTAGTTGATGGCATACCTTTGAGAATAATCCATCCTATTGGAAAAGGGCACTTGACTGGTTATGCGTTAAAGTCTGGAAAATTCGCATTGGAATTTTTCACTAAATATTATGGAATAAAATATCCTGGTCAAAAATTAGACATGGTTGCTGTGCCTGACTTTGCATTTGGAGCTATGGAAAATTTAGGTTGTATAACCTATAGAGAAGTATTATTACTAGTAGATGAAGCAAAAGCAACATCACCTGAGTTGTTAAGAATTACTGATGTTATTGCTCACGAAATAGCTCATATGTGGTTTGGTGATTTAGTTACTATGAAATGGTGGAATGGTATATGGCTTAATGAAGCTTTTGCTACCTTTATGGCTACTATGTGCTCTGATAAATTTAATCCAGAATGGAAAAGATGGAATCAATTTAGCCTTGAAAGATCTATGGCATTTGATGTAGATTCTCTTGAGAGCACAAGGCCTATTGAATTTGAGGTTAAGTCACCCGTCGATGCAGAAGGGATGTTTGATTTGCTTACTTATGAAAAAGGTGGATCTGTACTTAGAATGCTTGAGCAATTTTTGGGAGAAGAAGTTTTTCGAAATGGAATAGTTTACTACCTTAAGAAATTTTCTTACAACAATACCGATACTGATGATTTGTGGAATGCTATAGAAAATGAAACTAATCATCCAGTTAATCAAATTATGAACTCTTGGATTTTTCAAAAAGGTTATCCTCTGATATCTGTTGAGTATGGAAAAAATAAAAAAGAGATTATGATAAGTCAAAATAAATTTCTATTTTCAAAAACTTCTAAAAAAGATGATGCAAATTGGTTTGTACCTATAAATATTAAGTATTCAATCAATAGTAAAGTTTTTGAAGAAAAAATATTACTTGATAGACAAACTATAAAATTTGATTTAGAAGATGGTGTTGACTGGATATTTTTCAATGCGAATTCTAATGGTTTTTTTAGAGTAATATACAGTAAAGATTTACTTGTAGAATTATCAAAGGCTATTAATTCAGAAATTTTGCCTATTGAAAGATATACTCTTTTAGATGATCTATGGGCAACTGTTTTATCAGGTAAACTATCAGCATCAAAATTTATAGAGTTTACTCAAAACTATAAAAATGAAAGAGATTTAGATGTCTGGACATTACTTTCTTCATGCTTATATTCTCTAGATAAATTAACAGATGAAAATACTAATGAAATTTTTGTAGAAAAAATTCTAAATATTGTTAATCCCTTAGTTGATGAAATTGGCTATTTACCTAGTAAAAATGATTCTGCAAGAGTATTGGAATTACGGGGTATAATAATAAAAATTAAAGCTAATATTTGCAATGATAAAAAAACTATTGATTTTTGCAGAGAATTACATGATCTGCATCTAAAAAATCAAAAAGATATCGAGCCAAACTTACTCTCGTCTGTTATTTCAGTTGTTGCAACGAATGGAGGCAGCAAGGATTATAAGGTTTTTCTTGATAATTTTAAGAATGCTAAAAATCCTCAAGATGAAAGAAGGTACCAGACATCTTTAGGTCTTTTCAATCATGAGTCATCATTTCTAAATACTTTAAGAATTACTCTTGATGGAACTATTCGAACTCAGGATGCACCTTATTTGCTCGCTCTTTGTTTGAGGAATAAAAAACATGGAGGCATAGCTTGGGAGTTTATAAAGAGTAATTGGAAAAATTTATTAAATAAATTTCCATCAAATAGTATAGTAAGAATGCTATCTGGTTTAACTTCTTTGTCAAATGATGAATTATCGAATGATATACATAAATTTTTTGAAAAAAATCATGTTCCTCAAGGACAATTAACATTAGATCAAACTCTTGAAAAATTAAGAATTAATGTAGAGTTTGTTAATAGGGAAAGAGATAAATTTCTATCTGATTAAATAAAAATAGCGAATCGAAACTCGCTATTTTTATTTAATTTCTTAGAAACTATTTGCTTGCCTCAGAACAAACTGTATCAATAATCATTTGTGTTACAAGATATGGGTCACAGTTAGCATTAGGCCTACGATCTTCAATATAACCTTTTCCATCTCTTGCAACTTGCCATGGAATTCTAATCGAAGCACCCCTGTTAGATATTCCGTATGAAAACTCAGAGTATTTTGCCGTTTCATGAGCACCAGTTAATCTGTCTTCAACTCCTTGACCATAGTTTGCAATATGCAATTCTGGTTTTCCTGGAGATCCAAGTGCTTTTGCAGCTTCTTCACATGCTTCAAATGAAGATCTCATTTGCTTTGTTGAGAAATTTGTATGACACCCTGCACCGTTCCAGTCACCCTTGATAGGCTTTGCGTCAAAACTAACAGCTATAGGCATTCCTTTGGGTCCCTTAATATCTTCTCCAATTCTTTGTAATAACCACCTAGCTAACCAGATTTCATCACCAACTTTAGGTGCTCCTACAGGTCCAATCTGAAACTCCCATTGACCTGCCATAACTTCTGCATTAATTCCTGCAATATTTAGCCCTGCATCTATACATGCTTGAAGATGCTTATTTACAACTTCTCTACCAAAAATTTCATCCGCACCAACTCCGCAGTAGTATCCTCCTTGCGGTGCAGGGAACCCATTTTCAGGCCAACCTAAAGGCTGTCCACCTTCAAAAAATGTATATTCTTGTTCTAACCCAAACCAAGTTTCAAAAGAACTATATTTTTCAGCTACAACCTCACATTTTGATCTAGTGTTAGTTGGGTGAGGAGTCATATCTGTTAATAAAGTTTCACAAAGTACTAATTTATTGTCTCCACCTCGGATTGGATCTGGAGTTATCATTACTGGACTTAGCACTACATCGGACGATTCTCCTGCAGCNTGATTTGTTGAAGATCCATCAAANCCCCAAATTCCAGGTTTTTCACTATCTGCAATAACTTTTGCTTTTGAACGAATTTTTGCTGATGGTTTTGTTCCATCTATCCATAAATATTCTGCTATGTAGGACATATATCTANTTCCTATCTTTAAATTGTTTATTTTATACCTTATAATTTAACAAAAAAATGTTACAAATTTGTTTCAACTGCTAGTATTATTGCTCTGAATAGGTAAAAATGAACAAAAATCATCTAGAAATTATATTAAAATCTGATTTTAAGGATATTGAGAATTGGCACGAACAAAATCAGTATGAAGAATTGGATCTAAGTGGCGCTTTTTTTTCTGGCAAAGATTTTAGCAAGTTTGATTTTTCACGATCAATATTAGATCACAGTACTTTTATTGATTGTAATCTTGATGAAACAGTTTTTAATTCTGTTAAGTTTAGAAATGCTACTATAGAAAATGTTTCTGCAAAAAAAAGTATTTTTAATAGAACAAATTTTTTTAATTCAAACTTGAAAAATATTGACTTTTATGGATCAAAATTTTATAGATGTGTTTTCACTGATGCTAAAATAGAAAACATAAGTTTGAAGTCTACTGCATTATATAAAGTATCTTGGCCTGCAACATTTAATCACCTAGCTAACTAACAGGTTGTTTTCTATACAAGAAAGTAGAATTTCCTGAACTATTTTTTCATGCTCTAAAGATCTTTTTGGGTTTGAATTATTGATAATATTATCAATAAAGCATTCAAAAGATTTTTTATATCTAGGCCTGTTTTCTAGGTCTATTATGTTTATTCCTTTTTTATAAAAATTTTCATCATTTTCTAAGTATAATTTCAATTTTTTAGCTGGCTCAAATGGTTCAAGTATTATATATCCTTTTGTTCCGTATACTTCAAATCTTCTTGCTAATGGATTAATTTCTGATGCAGTAATTTCTATAGTTGCTAGAGCATTCCTAAATTCTAAAACTCCTAGAGTATTATCCTTAAAGCTTGGTAAATTTTTAATATTTTCATTTGGTTTTAAGAAACTAAATGCTCTTTCAGGTTTTCCTAATATTGAGATAATCTGATCTATCATGTGTCCTGCTAAATCAAAAAAAATGCCCCCTTTAAATGAGCTAATTCCCTCTTTGCCGGTGAGCATCCCTTCTGGATTTTTTTCTGGTATTTTTGTAGACATATGTGCTCTTATTTGAAAAATATCGCCAATTAAATTAGATCTAGATAAATCCAAAATTTTTTCAAATCCATCATGATCCCTAAACATATATCCGAGTTGCAAAAGATTATTTTGTTTTTTTGCTAGCCTTACTATTTTTGAAAATTGTTTTTTATTATTACCGCCTGGCTTATCATAAAACACGTGTTTGTTGTTAGTAATTAATTCCTCGGTAAAATTAAGGCTTTCTATATTTGATCCCTCACATGATGCAGCAACAATTGATGAGTCATTTAGGAAGCTTTTATCGTCAAGAAAATTTACTTTGTTCCAGATAGAATTTTTTATTTTTTTTAATTGACCAATTCTTTTTTTATCAGGTTCGAAGACTCCAACAAAATTTACATTAGGATTATTTAAAATTACCTCTAAAACTCCTAGAGCATGGCCATGCTTTGTTCCGTATTGAACCATCTTTATTTTTTTATTTGTCATTTTTTTGTTTTTCAATATTTTTTAGATCTTTATCGTAGTTTAATTTTTCTGAAACAATTGTTCTGCTTTTTTCTTTTTTGACTTCACGATTATTATATAAATTTCTCAAAAAGAAATTTTTCGTTGAATTACTTATATCGTCAAAAGTTTTTTTATCCCACCAGCCATGTCCTCCATTTTCAACTGTGATAAATGTTAGTTCAGGATTATTATTAGGATATATTTCTGTAAATTTCTTACTTAACATATCACCATGAATATATGGCACAAGTTTATCATCAGTACCATGAATTATCATATATGATACGGATCTACCTTTACCTATATAGGATATTGGACTAGTGCATGAATGACAAAAATCACTTGTATCTTCACAGTTTGGATCTAATCCTTTTTTTAGGTCACAAAACATTTTTGAATCAGCATGACCATAATAATTTATTGCAGCGCTAATTTNTGAAGATTCATTTTTATTGTTACCAATATTTCCTTCAACATCAATAATATTTCCATTAATTTCTACTTTATTTATCCCATTNGTAAATGCCATGTAAGATGTCANAGCTCCACCTGCAGATTCTCCGTATATACCTATTCTTGATGAGTCTATTCTTAAATCNCTGNTATTACTCCTCAACCACCTGATTGCCGCTTTAGNNTCATGTAAATANTCAGGGAANTTACTTTCTGGTATTAATCGNTAATTTATTGATGAAAATGCAAATCCTGCTTCTAAAAAATCAATNTTTGGTTTCTCCATTTTTTCTCCAGTTGTAAAACCTCCACCATGAATATGAACAATTAATGGAAATTTTTTATCACAATGATGAATNTTACATGGAAGCCAAATATTAAGTGTTTGTCNAATATTGTTNTTTNCAGCATAATTTTTGTCTAANCAAGCNGTAATATTGCCGTTTTCTTCNCACCCAACATCCACTAAACTCTTTGTTGATTTGCAGGANATCGCAAANGTAATTAAAAAAAAAACAAGNATAAAAAAAAGTTTANNGTTTTTCATATTTTCTAACCATTTTTATAAATTTAGCAATCTTTTGATTATCNTTTTCNCCATTTTCTTCGACTCCNCTAGAAATATCGACTCCCCANGGNANGAAATTTAGAGCTTCTTTTATATTTTTAGAATTTAANCCTCCTGCCAAAAAAANATTCTCTGATTNTANAANATTTTTTACTAANTTCCAGTTAAATTTTTTTCCTGTTCCTCCANCAATATTTTTATCAAAAGAGTCGAGTAAAATTTTATGATTTAATGTTCTATAATGATTAATTATTTTTNAAATATTTTTTTCANTNTCATCTTCTTTTATAGATATTTGAACAATTTTNGGATATTTTATTTTTCCAAGNAAATCGTCATCAAATTTTCCAGCAATTTGAGCAAAATCAAGTTTTAGTTTCTCCANATAATCATTTATTGTTTCTGGACTTTCATTTTCAAAAACTCCTACAATNTTTGTTTTNTANTTTGTTTTTTTTATTTCTCCTATAAGTTTCTCAGCTNTAAAAAAGTCAATATATCTTCTNGATTTTTTNACAAAAATTAATCCTANATAATCTGCTTTATTTTCTAATACACATTTTGCATTATTAAATTTTTTTATTCCACAGATTTTTATTTTTGTTTTNTNTTTCATTTTGAAGTAATAGTTGTTATTTTTTTCATAAAACTACTTAAGTCATTATTTTGTTTCATTAGNGTTTCGCCAATNAGNATTCCATTGGCTCCATAGTCTTTCATACATTTAATGTCATCAATATTTTTCATGCCACTTTCTGCAATTTTAATTATNTTATCAGGAATNTATTTAGATAAATTAACAAACACNTCCAANGATGTATTTAGTGTCTTTAGGTTTCTNTTNTTTATACCAATTATTTTTGGTGATATTTCCATTGCAATATCAAGTTCNTTTTCATCGAAAANTTCAACTATNACATCTANNTCTAATTGTTTACACAATGCATATAAANTTTTATATTNTTCNGGTTCTAAAATGCCAATTATAAGTAANATACANTCTGCACCGTTNGCTTTAGCTTCATAAATTTGATATTCATCTATAATAAAATCTTTGCATAAAAGAGGAACNCCATTGGGTTTGGATATTNTTGCAACTTCTTTAAGGTCTAAGATTGANCCATTAAAGAAGTCTGGTTCAGTTAAAACAGAAATACCTGTAGCTCCAAATTCATGATATTCTTTAGCCNTNTTTTTAGGAATTAAATTTTCTTTGAGGATTCCAGCAGAAGGGGACGACCTTTTCATTTCAGCTATTACTGACATATTTTTATTAGTATTAATTTTTTTTTCAAGTGAATTTATATTAGTTATTTGATTGCATTTATAGATTAATTCATCCTTATTGATAAATGTTTTTTTTTGTTCAATATCTATTAATCTTTTTTTTACTATTTCACTTAAGATATTTTCGGTTTTCTTCAAGAGAGTTCCTGACTGATTTTTACAAGTTCTTCTAATTTTTTATTTGCATTNCCTGAGTCGATTGAATCTTTTGCTATTTCNGCTGCTTCTTGAAATGCATTNGCTTTNCCTGCAGNAATAATTCCAGCNGCAGCATTCATTATTACTATATTCCTACATGATGTATCTTNNGACAANTTGATTCTTTCAGATCTACCTTCACCTGCAAGAACTTTTTTNATTTTTTTTGAAGATTGACTTATGTCATCNATGATTAANTGCTCCCTTCTTCCCTCNGGTAAACCAAAATCNGCAGCTCTTGTTTTTCTTCTTTTAATTCCATTTTGATTAANTTGATAAACTAAAGTATTGCCTTCCACATCTATTTCATCTGCACCAGATTCTGAATGAACAACAAANGAATANTTTGTTCCTAAAATNTCTAATGCTTTTGCAATTTTTTCAACNAAATNAATATTTGAAACACCTAAAACTTGATTAGATGCATTAGCTGGGTTNGTTAGCGGTCCAAGGAAGTTAAAAATAGTTGGTATTCCTATTTGCGGCCTAAGAGGACCTGCNAATTTCATTGCTGGATGAAANGTTTGTGCNAATAAAAAACCTATTCCAATATCTTCTATGCANCTCTTTACTTGTTCTGGTTTCAAACTNATATTTACACCAAGTTCACTTAATACATCTGCGCTTCCTGATTTTCCTGATATTGCCTTATTCCCGTGCTTTGCAATTTTTATACCTGCTCCAGATATAACAAANGCGCATGCAGTAGAAATATTGAACCAATTTAGACCNCTTCCGCCTGTTCCNCATGTATCAAGTAAGCTTTGNTTGAGNTCTATTTTCAATGATACNGACCTCATNGCNTTAGCCATACCGGCTATTTCAAAAGCAGTNTCACCTTTGATTTTTAGTGCTGTTATAAAAGATCCAAATTGNGCAGGNGTAACCTTATCTGTCATAATCTCAAACATTACTTCNTGNGCTTCTTTTTCACTTAAGTCTTTATTCTGNACTAAATATTTTATTGCTGTCTTAATATTCATTTTGATAGAAAGTTCTNGATAAGTTGTTTGCCNCTTTTGGTNTTTATTGACTCAGGGTGAAATTGTACACCNTCTAGNTCAAATTTTTTATGTGTTATACCCATTATAATGTTATTTTTTGTNGTAGCAGTTATCTCAAAATCTTTAGGTAATGATTTTTTTTCTACTGCTAAAGAATGATACCTAACAGCTTCGAACGGATCNGGTAAATTTTTAAATATTCCTTTANTATTATGNTATATNTTTGATGATTTTCCATGAAAAATTTCCTTTGCTTTAATTACTTTGCCNCCATAAGCATNCGCAATACATTGATGTCCTAGACANACNCCNAGNATAGGAATTTTTCCAGCAAACTCCTTGATAATTTTCACAGAAATACCAGCATTTTTAGGATGTGAAGGGCCNGGAGAGATAATGATTTTNTTTGGCTGAATTTTTTCTAATTCTCTTANTGTAATTTTATCATTTCTTTNTACTATTACAGTTTCACCTGATTCAGAAATATACTGAAATAAGTTNTATGTAAAACTATCATAATTGTCTANTAAAAAAATCATATTTATATTTTATCAGGTATTCTCTGAGGATAACTCNGCATGGTTAATTGCGGCCATCATNGCGCTCATTTTATTAATTGTTTCTTCATACTCTTTTTCAATATCGCTATCTGCTACTATTCCTCCTCCTGCTTGTAAGTATGCAATATTATCTTTTACAATCATTGTTCTTAANGAGATTGCNGTATCCATATTTCCCGTGAAGCTAAAGTAGCCNACAGCGCCACTATANGGCCCTCTTTTTGTAGGTTCTAATTNAGAAATTAGTTGCATGGCTCTTACTTTTGGTGCTCCTGAGACNGTTCCAGCTGGAAAGGCAGATTTCAAGGCATCANAGCAATCAAGNTCATCAGATAATTTACCGGTAACATGAGAAACNATATGCATNACATGTGAATACTTTTCTATTTCAAAACTTTGCGTTACATTTACGGAATTAATTTCAGATACNTTTCCAACATCATTTCTNCCTAGATCNAGTAGCATTAAATGCTCTGAGAGTTCTTTTTCATCATTTATNAGATCTTTTTCTAGACTTTTNTCTTCTNTTTCATTTTTTCCTCTNGGTCTAGTACCAGCTATAGGGTGNACNGCCATCTTTTTATCTATTACTTGAGTCAANAATTCNGGTGANGCACCTACNATATTAAAATCATCTAAGTGAAGAAAGAACATGTATGGTGAAGGGTTAATGGCTCTNAGAGAACGATATAAATTAAATGGTTTAATTTCAGTATACCTTGATAGTCTTTGAGAAAAAACTACCTGAATAAGCTCTCCGTCATTTATTGCTTTTTTGCATCTAGANACAGAATCTTTNTAATATTCTTTNCTCATATTTGGGATAAAAGATTTACTTTTGTCTTTTATTGAATCTTTATAAGATATTTGATTATGAAGATTTTGTATTTGCGATATTGGTATAAAATTTTTAATTTTTTCTTCTCTAGGCAATTCTTTACNGAGTTTATTAATTAGTGAGGTAATTGTATTTATCGCATCATTGTAAGCACCTGAAACATCTGAGCCAATTTCTGCNTGAGCTACAACTATTATTGTATGCTTGACNTGATCAAAGATTANTAATGAGTTAGTTAACATAAACACCGATTCGGGNACATTTAATCCTGAATCTTGACTATTTATTTCAGGGACANTTGGTTCAAAATATTTAATACTGTCATATGAAAGATATCCGACAGCACCACCATGAAATTTAGGNANTCCTTCTACNGGAGCATAACTTATNTTTTTCATTTTGTTTCTTAATTGATCTAAGGGGTTTTTNNNCCCNTTNGTTGTATTTTTTCCAGTCTGAATTACTTCTAAAGGATTNGTTCCAATAAAGCTATATCTAGCTACATTNTCNCCACCTTCAACAGATTCTANGAGAAAAGAATANGATCCATCTGATGTCTTAAGNTATGCNGAAACAGGAGTTTCAAGATCTGCACTTATTTCCTTATATACAGGAATAAGATTATATTTTTTTGATAATTTTTTAAATTCTTCAGAATTAGGATAAAAATGATTCATAAAATATCTCCNGATTATCTAATATACTTAGAAATTTTCATCTTTTCTCTAACTAATTCTATNGTTTGAGAAGCCAAAGGTTTAATGTTNGTTATGCCGTTNTTTAAAGATTCCTCTACTAGNGAAATATTATTCTCATAATATACTCTTTTTTCTCTGATAGGTTCTAAAAANTNATTAATTGANTTAGCAAGTGCAGTTTTTACNTCAACATCTCCTATGTTNCCNTTTTGGTATCTATCTTTAAAATCTTTCACTTGCTCTAGGTCTTTATTAAATGCATCATGATACTCAAAAACAGGGTTNCCTTCGACTTTTCCTGGGATNTCAGCTCTTATTCTATTAGGNTCTGTGTACATAGATNTTACTTTTTTGTTGACTGTTTNTTCGTCNTCGCTAAGCATAATCACATTGCCTTTAGATTTNCTCATTTTTCCTTGTCCATCTGTTCCAGAGAGCCTNGGNACCTTGCCAATTAGTGTNTCTGGTTCAAGAAAAACNTCACCAAACATTCNATTAAATTTTCTAGCTATTTCTCTTGTCATTTCTACGTGTGGAGATTGATCGTCTCCAACAGGNACAAGTTGTGCTCNAGGTAGTAATATATCCGCAACTTGACTCATTGGATAGTTATAAAATCCAACNGTTCTTTTTTCAANTTCTANGCTNTCAAGTTCTCCTTTTAATGTAGGGTTTCTTTCAAGCATCCCNAATGGAGTTATGAAACTTAGAAGCATNGTTAATTCTGCAAATTCNGGTACATAGCTCTGTATAACAAATGAAGANTTTGNAGGATCAAGTCCNACAGATAACCAATCNATAGTAACNTCAATTACAGATTTTCTAATCAGATCAATATCATTGAANTGNTCNCCTAAAGCCTGGTANTCAGCNATTAAAAAGTAACANTTATATTCCTCTTGAAGATCNATCCAATTATGNAAAGCNCCAACATAATGACCTAGNTGNANNGCTCCTGTTGGCCTAATTCCAGTAAGTATTCTTTTTTTATTTTNATCNANCATANNAAAAATATANATTTTNCTTTGTTTTTTTTTGTTCTAATTATAGTATTCTATATATAAATATTATTAAGTTCATAGATAATTTATATCAATAAAGAAAATAAAGTAACTTTTNGGNCAATTATGAATANAANCAANAAAACATTTANAGANTCATGGAAGTCAGAAATTTCNGCAGAATTAATNACTAAGCAAGGNTTNAGATTNTCAGANATNAAGATTGANGGAGAAAAAATNTACTGGNTAGAAGGNAGACCTNAAGAATCTGGTAGATATGTAATTGTAAGTAAATCNCTAAATGAATCTAAGNTNANAGATNTTTTGCCAAGAGGTTACAATTCAAGAAACTCAGTNCATGAATATGGAGGAGCTTCTTTTACAGTAAAAAATNATAANGTTTTTTTTACAAATTGGGATGATCAAAGAATCTACTGNATTGATNATNAAAAAATATTTCCTNTNACTCCATCTCCNCATGCTAGAAAAAAGTCTNAGATANTCAGATTTAANTTTAACTNAAGATNCTAANTGGNTAATTTGTATAAGAGAAAATCATNANAATGAAGGNGAGCCTATAAACGAAATTGTTGCTGTAAAAACAGANGGTTCANTTNATGTAAAAATATTAATATCAGGAAATGATTTTTACTCTTCGCCTAGGCTAAATAAAAATAATGATAAATTGACTTGGACNCAATGGANTCATCCTAATATGCCNTGGGATGAAACAGAGTTATGCNNNGCNCNAATAGATTNAAAAAATTGTTCNATNGGAGAAATAAATTTTATCGCTGGAGGTNGNGGTNTNAGNATTTTGCAACCNGAATGGTCTGACAAAGGNGANCTTATATATGTAAGTGATGAATCTGGTTGGTGGAATCTTCANAAAAGTAATAATGGTAAAAATAAAAATATNCTTGATGAGNCTAAAGAGCANGCAGGCCCTTCATGGCAATTTGGATTTAAGACATATGATTTTTATAAAAAGGANAANATTATTCTNAGNGGNTTATCNGATGATAAAAANGAAGGNTTNATNAGAATTTTAGANCTTAATGGAANAATTANGGAAGAAATNAATCTNNATNACACTCAAATTTCNTATCTAAATGTTCATGGTGATAATTTATTTTTTATAGGTTCTTCACCNTCAAAAAATGACGAGATAATTAAGTATNGNATTGAGGATAAATCAATAGAAATAATNAAAAANTCATCNGATTTAGAAATTCCNANTTCNGAATTATCAATTGCNGAAGAAATTAANTTTTCAACNACTAATAATTCAAAAGCATATGCNTTTTATTATCCTCCAAAAAATAANAATTATTCAAACAANGATNTAAATCCNCCNTTGCTTGTTATNAGNCATGGAGGTCCAACTAGTGCTGCAAGTAANTCATTAAGTNTATCTATACAATTTTGGACCAATCGAGGCTTTGCTGTTGTTGATGTAAATTATAGAGGTTCAACTGGATATGGAAGAAAGTANAGAGATGANNTGAANGGAAATTGGGGAGTCTATGANGCNGAAGATTGTATNGCNGCAGTGAAATATTTATCTGAAGAAAAATTAATTGATCCTAAAAAAGTTGTNATAAAAGGAGGNTCTGCTGGTGGTTATACAACAATTAATGCTTTNACTTTTTATGATAATTTTGCTGCCGGTGCCACNTATTATGGTATAGCNGATTTATCTGTATTTATAAATGACACTCATAAATTTGAATCAATGTATNTAGAAAGNTTAATAGGTAAATACCCAAAAGAGAAACAAAAATATTATGATAGGTCAGCAATAAATTTCACTGAAAAATTNTCTGCTCCAATGATTATTTTACANGGCTCAGAAGACAAAATAGTNCCTGTTAGTCAGGCTGAAATTATGGCTGANGCTNTAANGAAAAAGCAAATACCACATGCNCTTATNATTTTTGAAGGCGAGCAACATGGTTTTAGAAAAGCAGAAAATATAAAGTCATCTCTAGAATCAGAATTATANTTTTATTCNCAGGTNTTAGGCTTTAANTTAAATGAAAATATTTCAATTATAAAAATNNAAAATTCTGAAAATNTATAATTATAANATTACCTAGGTTCTTTGATGCCAATNATTATCTAANAATTCAAATCTTTTATTTAATTCANNGATNANATTTTCNTCTATNGGTAATTCTTTNTNNATCATNNGGAGATTATTTCTTANGTGATTAATATTTNTNGTNCCAATAATNATNACATCNACATTAGGATTTTGAANAGTNTATCCCATAGAGGTNAGTATGCCGTTTTCTGANTCATTTTTAATTNNACCTANANCCCTCATAGNNATAGCTCTTTGAAGGTAAGGATNNTCNTATGNTCGAATTTTTTGTTNTGAGTTTTTNGANGNNGCNCTNTNCCAACTACCACCTGCNATNGGTCTNTTNATAATGANTCCCATGTTNTTNTTTTTTGCTTTTTCTANNANTCCNGTAGTTCTAGCATGTTGCTCTACTAAATTAAAACTTGTTTGTAGAGTTGAAAAAATCTTTGAATTCACGGCCCAATGAGCGGCATCATTGTCCCCAGAGTAACCAATAAACCTTACTTTCCCTTCCTTTTGTGCATCCTGCACGGCAGTTATACATTCACCATCTTTTAGTGTATTTACATCACAAGAGTGAAGCTGAATTAAATCAAGATATTCAATTTTTAGTCTACCCAAACTTCTGTCTATAGAATCTTTTATTGTTTCATACGACCAATCATTTCCATTTAGGTTTCCATTTGCATGTCCAGCTTTTGATGCAATATAATATTCATGTCTTCTATGGCTAACTGTCTTCCCAATTAGTTCTTCAGAAACGCCATAGCATGATGCCGTATCCAAAAAATTAATTCCATTGTCGAGAGAGAAGTTTAATAATTCGGATGCTTTTCTATCATCATTTATAGATAATTCAGATCCAATTTCAGATAGGCCTATTCCTAATTGGCTTACCTTAATTTTAGTATTTCCTAGTATATTTTTTCGCATATAAAACCTCATAAATTAAATAAATAAGGCTCGTTATAACGAGCCTTATTTATTCTTAAATTTTTACTACTAAGCTGCTTTACCAATCTTAAACATTTTTGTTCCACAGTTTGGGCAGACTCCTTGAGTAGCAGGTCTTCCATTTTTCATTGTGATCTGCTGCGGATTCTGCATGTTGCGCTTAGCCTTGCATTTCATGCAATAAGCTTCCATAGTTTTTCCCCGTTTTTTTCACTCTATAAATAATTTTGTATAGCCGAGTGAAGCTATACAATATTTTTTGATGCATAAAATTTTATGAATCAATAAGACTTTACTACATTATTTGTTATTTGTCTGTAGTTTGCTTAGCAATATATTTATATTTATATGAAGGTAACATTTAATATAAATATAAATTATACCGATAAATTGCCAAAATAAATTAATAAAGGTAACTTATTCGTTAAAATATATATATAATTAAACGTTTATCGATATAGAATAAAAAAATAAGAAAAAAAGTAAAGATTTGTATAAAAAGATAAATTTCCCATCTTTTTGTGTTTAAATTTACACATATATTCTTTGATTATTTCTAATATAATTTATATGTAATTTATTTTAAAATAGTAATAGGTGAAAATTGTCAGAAAAAAATATCAATGAGTTAGATGATATTAAGCTTCAAGCTATTTCGGAGATTGACAGCTTAGTTTCTGTTGATCAATTAGAAAATTGGAGAGTCAGGTATTTAGGACGCAGGGGAGATTTGACAAATATCCTTAGGGGAATTTCAAATCTGCCAGTTGATGATAGAAAAATAGTTGGAGCCAAGGCTAATAAATTAAGAATTTTGTTAGAGAAGAAATATGAAGTAAATTTATCTTTAATTAAGTCTGGTAATCATGATAGCCAAGATGCGATTGATATTACATTGCCTGGAAGAAAAGTAAAGATAGGTAGATTGCATCCCTCAACATCTATAATGAGAGAAATTGTTCATGCTTTTAATGAAATGGGGTTTCAAACTGTTGAGGGTGATGAAGTTGAATTAGAAAAATATAATTTTGATATGCTGAATATTCCTGCAGATCATCCAGCAAGAGATCAGTGGGATACTATTTGGATTGATTCTGATCAACACGATGACTTATTACTTCGAACGCACACTTCCCCTATGCAAGCTCGAGTAATGGAAAAAAATGACCCACCAATAAGAGTAATAGTTCCTGGAAAATGCTACAGATATGAAGCTACTGACGCAACACATGAATGGCACTTCAATCAAATTGAAGGTCTAGCTGTTGATACAAATATTACTTTTGCTGATTTAAAAGGTACCTTGTATGAGTTTGTAAAAAAAATTTTTGGGCCATCAAGAAAAGTAAGATTTAGGTGTGATTTTTTCCCTTTTGTTGAGCCAGGAGTAGATATGTCAATTGACTGGAATGGTAGATGGATTGAGATATTGGGAGCAGGCATGGTTCATCCAAAAGTGTTAGATTCAGTCGGTTATGATACTGAAAAATACACAGGGTTTGCTTTTGGAATGGGGCCTGAAAGAATATCTATGTTACAAAATGAAATAACTGACATTCGACACTTTTATTCAAACGATTTACGATTCTTGAGTCAATTTTAGCAGGCGTAGTATTATGAAAGTTCCTTTATCTTGGATTAAAGAATATGTTGATATAGATCTCTCACCAGAAGAGATATCTCATAAATTAACTATGGCCGGAAATGAAGTAGACTCTATAGAAAAAATCGGTATTATTGATAATGTTTATTCAGGTCAAATTATTGATATATCAAGACATCCAAATGCAGATAGATTAAGTATTGTTAAGGTTCGTTTAGAAAATGAAGAATATGAGGTAGTATGCGGGGCAAAAAATATTAGCTTAAATGACAAAATTGTTTTTGCAAAAGAAGGTGCAATTCTAATCGATCCCTACTCAGAGGATAGTAAACAAGTAAAACTAAAAAAGTCAAAAATTAGAGGCATATTGTCCACCGGAATGGTTTGTTCATCAAAAGAGTTAGGAATTGGAGATGATCATGAAGGAGTTGTAATTCTTCCCAAGGATACGAAAATTGGTATTCCTATAAGTGAAGTATTAGGGGATGTGATTTTTGATTTTGAATTAACTCCAAATAGGCCAGATTGTTTAGGTGTTTTAGGAATAGCTAGAGATCTTGGAGCTATAATTGGAAAAAAGCTAAATAAATTTGATACATCTTATAATGGTACAGACAAAGATAGCAATTCGAAACTTAAGGTAGTTATTGAAGACCCTGAGCTATGCTCAAGATATACCGCAACAATAATTGAAAACATAAAGATTGAACCCTCGCCAGAATGGCTGAAGAATCGTCTAATAGCTATAGGGGAAAGGCCTGTGAACAATATTGTTGATGTAACAAATTATGTAATGTTTGAGACTGGCCAGCCTTTACATGCTTTCGATTATAAAAAAATTCAAGGTAATAATATTAAAGTTAGAAGAGCAAACAATGGAGAAAATTTAGTTACACTTGATGGGAAAATTCGTAATTTAGACGATTCTATGGTTGTAATATCTGATTCGAATCGTGCTATTGGTCTGGCTGGAATTATGGGTGGTGAAAACTCAGAAATATCTGATGATACTACAAGTATTGTTTTAGAAGCTGCTACTTGGAGTCCAACCAATAATAGGCAAACTGCAAAAAAATTAGATCTAAATAGCCAAGCTACTCTTAGATTTGAAAAAGGCTTAAAGAAGGGTCTCTGTGAAATTGGATTAAGAAGAGCTATTAATTTAATTTTGAAGATTACAAATGGAACTACCTCTAAAGATATTTTTGATATTAATACGGAGATAAATATTCATACTGAAAAAATATTTTTTCAGTATGAAAAGATAAAAAAAGTTCTTGGATTTGAGATAAAAAACAATTTAATTGAACAAACACTTGAATTGTTAGGGTTTAAGTTAGAAAGGCAAAAAGAGGGCTGGGATGTTGAAATACCAAGCTGGAGGCCTGATATATCAATTCAAGAGGACTTAGTTGAAGAAGTTGCTAGAATTGTAGGTTATGATGATATTCCAACGACAATTTTGAGTGGTGCTCCCCCAAGTTCACAACCCCAAAATTTTATTCAATTAAGAGAGAAGATTTCTGATGTTTTGATTAGCTTGGGAATGTATGAGTCAATTAACTATCCAACCACATCTATTGAAGGTGAAAAAAGAGTATTAATTGATGAAGAAGAAACTAAATATATTAAACTAAAAAATCCAGTAAATTCAGAATTTCCTATCATGCGTCGTTCATTAATTGAAGGTGTATTAGAAAACATCGCAAATAATTCAAAAGTTTGGAAAGAGCCAATTAAGATTTTTGAATTAGGAAAAGTTTTTCATGACAATGGAGGTCGAAAACCAGACGAGCCATATTATATAGTTGGAGGTTTTGCCGGGCCTAGGAATGAAATAAATTGGGATTCTGAAAATAGCGACGTAGATTTTTATGATGTTAAGGGTGTTATAGAATCATTGTTTGAAGAAATAAATTTACAGCCTAATTTTGAAGTTTTAGATAATCCATTATTTGTACCTGGTACATCTGCATCTATAAAAATCCTTAACGAAGTTATAGGAGTCCTAGGGCAAGTAAATATAAATATTGTAGAAAAATTTAGTTCTGAAATTCAAAAAATATTTATTTTTGAACTTTCAATTGAGAAGCTTTTTGATTTAATTGAAAAAAATAAAAATTATACACTGAAAAAATTTAGCGAATTCAATAGATTGCCATCTTCATACAGAGATTTATCTTTGATAGTTAACTCCGATATTTTTGTACAAGATTTAATTGCTCAGATAACCAAAAATAAATTAGTTAAGAATATAAATATTTTTGATGTTTTTGAGGGTAAAGGTGTTCCAAAAAATAAAAAAGCAATTGGTTTAAGATTAACTTATCAATCTTCAAATAAAACAATAACATCTGATGAAATTAATAAATCCGAGCAGAAAATTATTAAAGAACTAAAAAATAAATTTGATATAGATATTAGAGAATAGTTAAATGAGAAAAAATCACTATCACGAAGAAATGCTTAGTGTTGAGGATGCAAGAAAAAAAATTCTTGAAAATTTTTCTATTTTATCTACAGAAAAAAAACTATTACTAGATTCCTTAGGTCAAATATTAGCCGAAAATATAATTGCAAAATTTCCTATACCTCCACTTGATAATTCTGCTATGGATGGATATGCTGTTGTATCTAGTGATACTATTGACGCTACAAATAATCAACCTTCAAAACTTAAAGTGATTGGTTCTGTTCCAGCTGGTTCTGTTCCTACGAAAAAAATAAAATCTGGTCAATCAATGAGAATAATGACTGGAGCTCCTATTCCTAAGGGAGCAGATGCGGTAATACCTTTTGAAGAAACAGATGAGAAAACTAGGAATAATCTTGATTATATTGGTTGTAATTCAGAAGTAAAAAAAGGTGATAATATTAGACTGTCGGGAGAAGATGTCTTAAAAGGTGAAGAAATATTATCATCTGGTGTTTTGATAAAAGATGCGCATGTGGGTGTTATAGCATCCTTGGGTAAATCTAAAATAAATGTAATAAAAAAACCTGTTATAAGTATCATTTCTACAGGTGATGAAATTTTAGAACCCGGTGAGAAAATTAAACCAGGAAAAATATATAATTCAAATGCTTATTCAATAGCTTCTATGGTAACAAGCAATGGCGGCATTCCAAATATCATTGGTACCGCTAGCGATTCCGAAGAGTCATTAAATATGCTCTTAGATATGGCTTATAATTCAGATCTTATTGTGACAAGTGCAGGCGTATCAAAAGGAGATTATGATGTTGTAAAGGATGTCCTCTTCAAGAGAGGCAAAATTAAATTATGGTCTGTAAGAATGAGGCCTGCAAAACCATTAGCTTTTGGAGTTTTGGATATTAATGGAAAAAGTATACCTCACCTTGGACTCCCTGGCAATCCAGTGAGTGCAATGATTGCTTTTGAACAATTTGGTATACCTGCGATAAAAGTTATGTTGGGTAAAAAAGACATCTTAAAAAGTTCATTTAAGATAATAATTGATGATGAGATTATTAACTATGATAATAGAAGGGTTTATGCTAGAGCCATAGTATTTAAGGGTGAGGATGGCAAACTCCACGCAAAACTTACAGGCAATCAGAGTTCAGGTGTATTAACATCAATGTCTAAGGCTAATGCATTAGCTATTTGCACTGAGGATAGAGAGAAAATTAACATAGGAGAAGAGATAAATGCTATTTTCTTAGATGATATTGATGATTTATTTTTTTAATTTTCGGTTACAATAGTATTATGAGTATGTTAAATCAAATAGAAAATCTAAACACTAAAAAAAGTACTTCAAGAAAGTCCGCAGATAGTCCTAGATACCATATTAACCAAAAGGCTTATGAAGCTTCTGGAAGATCTCTTGCATTTACTATATATTCTAGGATGTCAAAAGAAGGTAAGAAAGCTGCATCTGATGCAGGTTTTGCTAATGGTTTTGCTCCAGCAGCAGAATACATGAAAATAATGAGTACAATTTGTTCAGGAAAATCTGACTTTCTTTTACCTGGTACACCTATTACTGAAGCAGTATTTAAATTGTTAGCGTCAAATTCCAACAAACCTATGACAATAGATGAAATTTATTCAGGTTTGACCGATGCTTGGACAAGTGTAATTTACTTGAAAAATCTTTCTGATGAGATATTATCTTTGATATTACAAAATGATAATGAATACTTAATAAGTGAGTATATAAAGAAGAAGAGAAAATCTAAGAAGACTCAAAGTTAGCTTTTATATATTTTTTTCTCCTCACTTTCGAACCACTTAAAAAACAAGCTAACTAGGGTAATTAAGTAAACTAAGTTTCCTGGTATCCACATGAGCAACCCTGCTATTTTTTGGTCTTCGAGTGTAGTCCAGCTAAAATGAGGTGGCGAACCTATATAAAAGTCATATATAACACTATTAGACAAAGTTATTACAGCTGCAAGTAAAGCTGTTGGAGTTACTGCACATAGTAAGTATGTTATTCTTTTTGGGTAACTTAAGATACTGTTTGTTGGAGGTGGGCCTATAATGGGCCACCAAAAAACGATAGATGTAAAAAACATAGTAAAATGCATGATTAAGTGTACCCAAGCATTTTCTAAAGATAGATTGTATGCAAATGGTATGTGCCAAAAATATAAGGTTAATATAAATGCTATGATAGTAAACTTAGGATTTGTGAGTTTTTTTATTACCAGAATAGTTTTACTGTTTCTTGTTAGGAATGTTCCTGCCCCGATTCTCAAGAAACGAGGCAAAGCCCATAAATAAATAGGCATTGGTCTACCAAGTAAAATTAGAGGTGCTGCAAACATAGCTAGTATTATATGTTGGGCCATTTGCATTGTAAAAAGATCATCAGAAAAACTGTCCAGTGGACCTACCAATGAAAAAGCTAAAAGTATTAATCCTGAAAATGTATAAACAAATAAACGATTAATTCTATAACTAGATATTGATATTAACTTAATTGCGCCAATAATATAACTAAAAAAAAATAGCAGGAAAATGAAAGCTTGTGGTGTTGAAAAATTCCATGATAAAAAAAAGTCTGAATAATTATCGATCAAGTTAATATTATTGGATAATTCCATTATTTATCTTGTCATATAGGCGGCTTCAGATATGAACAATAATAAAGAAAAGACTACCGTTCCTACTATCATGCCACTAGCAAATACGTATGAAAAAAACCTATTATCAAATCTTAGGTGCATATAAAAAGCAACAACGGCTACAAATTTAATTAGAGCCAAAATCAGTAAAATTGGAATATAAAGAATATCTAATTCTGATTCTAGTTCAAATGCCCACACTTCTAAGGCAGTAATAATAGCCAGAAAAATACCAACTATAATGTAAAATCTTGGACCTGCATGGGATTTACCCCCATATGTTACAAGATTTATCATCTTGATCAACCAAGGTCCACCTATAGGACCCTCATAAGGGGGATTAGGTTTTCCACTCATATTTTTTGGCAGGTTCCACCAACCATTGCCATCGTGATAAAATAATTTTTTTAGTAATTTTTTCATAATAAATCTTAGATAATTAGTGTATCAATAGTTCTGCGCCTGCGGGAGGCATATCGTTTGCTGAAATCAGATAAATTACAGTAAAAATAATAATCCAAACAATATCTACAAAGTGCCAATAAAGTCCAGCAATTTCTAAATCTATAGCATTGTTAGATCTAAGTGTTCCTTTATGAGAACCGTAAGCAAGAAACGCCATCCATATTATACCGATAGTTACGTGACCGCCATGCAGACCGGTTAGGATAAAAAATGTAGTTCCAAAAATATTTGTTCTCGGGGTAAGACCTAAATGAGCAAAATGATTAAATTCATAAAACTGAAAACCCATAAAAATCGTTCCCAGTAACACAACTCCTAGTATCCAAAAAGTCGCTTTATTTTTTTCATTTTCTTTTAGATAATGTAAAGCTAATACCATTGCCAACGAACTCATAAGAAGGATGAATGTGGAGACTGTTGTTATTGGAATATCAAGTACCTGTGATGGGTATGGCCCAACCAAACTCTTACCTCTGTATATCAAATATGTAGAAATAAAAGCACCAAAAAACATCACGTCTGATGCAAGAAACAGCCACATCATTAACTTTTTGTTACTTAATCCCGTAGATGTATTTTCTATTTCATCTTGATGATTATTTATTATTGCTGTTTCACTCAAAATTTATTCCTTGTTAGTTGTTTATTAGTGATTATCTGGATGAGGGTCATTAACAGGCTCCATAGACCAGCCCAACATGCCCCATATCATGATTGGTACACTAATGGCTATTATATATATGTTAGATAAAAATCCTGCTCCTAAAATTGCTATACCTACACCAAGTATAAAAGGATAGTAAGACATATCAGGTAGATGTATTTCATCTTCATGGTTAGATTTTTCAGAAAGTTTATCTTCAGTATCTTCTTCTATTTCTCCATGTTCATAGTATTCTTTTATTGTTTCTGGATATTTTTTGAACCAAAAGTCATCTCTAAATTTTACTTGAGGTATCTCATCAAAATCATGCTCTGGAGGAGGAGACGAAGTGGACCACTCAAGTGTTCTTCCATCCCATGGGTCTGCACCCGCAACCTCTTTATGAATCATAGAGTAAATAACATTATAAATAAATAGCAGAACTCCAATACCCAGAATAAAGCCACCTATAGTTGCTGCTAGGTTTGAACCTTCCCATCCCATATTTTCAGCATAAGTATAAATTCTTCTTGGCATTCCATCCATACCTAGCCAGTGCATTGGGCCAAACTGTATGTTAAAACCTACTAGCATAAAAATGAAATTTAACTTTCCGATTTTTTCATTTAGGAAGTATCCTGTGAATTTCGGCCACCAAAAATAAATACCACTAAATATACCAAGTAGTGCACCTCCAAAAAGGACATAATGGAAGTGAGCAACAACAAAGTAAGTATCCTGTTGTTGAGCATCTGTTGGCGGAGAAGCGTGCATTACACCACTAAGGCCTCCTATAGTAAACATTGCTATAAATCCTAAAGAAAATAACATTGCTGTATTGAATCTAATACTTCCGCCCCACAAGGTTCCTAACCAATTAAATATCTTAATACCAGTAGGAACAGCAATAAGCATTGTAGAAATTGAAAAAGCCGAGTTGGCTGCAGGCCCCAAACCAACAGTAAACATATGATGACTCCATACGAACCAACCCATAAAACCTATAATAGCTCCGGCAAATACAACAAAGGAATATCCAAATATCGGTTTTCTGGCAAAAGTTGGTAATACCTCAGAAACTATGCCCATAGCAGGTAAGATTAAGATATATACTTCCGGGTGTCCAAATAGCCAAAATATATGTTGCCACATTACAGGATCTCCACCGCCCAAAGAATTAAAGAAGTGGGTTCCGTAGATTCTATCTGTTTGAAGCTGAATTCCAGCAACTGCCAAAATAGGTAAAGCAAGAATAATTAATATCGAGGTTACAAGTGTCATCCATGTGAATATAGGCATTTTGAACATACTCATACCAGGTGCTCTCATGTTGATTATTGTTGTAACAAAGTTTAGTCCAGCTGCTATGGAAGAAATTCCTAATACATTTAGACCTACAACCCAATATGTCATACCTTTTCCAGGGTTAAAAGTTACACCTGAATTAGGAGCATATCCAAACCATCCGCCATTCGGCGCTTCTCCGGTTATCCAACTAAAGTTAATTAAAATAGAACCAAATAAAAAGATCCAGTAACTTAGAGCATTCAATCTAGGGAAGGCTACATCTCTGGCTCCAATTTGAAGTGGAATTAACCAGTTAAAAAATGCAGCAGATAATGGCATTACTACTAAAAATATCATAGTTGTACCATGCATTGTAAATAATGAGTTATACATATCTGGAGAAAGAAAATCATTATTTGCCTGAGAAAGCTGAATCCTTATTAGCAATGCTTCAAGTCCAGCTACAATAAACCAAAAAAATGAAGTTATACCGTACAAGGTACCAATTTTTTTATGATCAACAGTTGCTATCCAACTCCAAATTCCCGTCTTAGAGTTAGGCCTAGGAAAGAATCTAGGAAATACTAATGATTTAGTTGCAGGTTTAGTTGTCAAATTTTACTCCGATAGTTTAATATTATTCCAAAGTTAATAAATATTCTACAAGTGCGTTCACCGTTTCGTCGCCAAGACTAGCCCACGCTGGCATAACTGGTGGATACCCTTCAACAATGTATGCTTGTGGCTCCACAATTGATTCGTATATATATTCATATGCTGATAATCCGCTAACCCTATCACCAGCTCGGTCTTTAATTCCACCCATACCTGGACCAACAATTACATCATTTCCTAAGGAGTGACATGCAGCACAATTTGTCGCAAAGACTGCCTCTGCATCTATCAAACCATCAGAAGGAATATCATCAATAACCATTTCTGCACCGCTACCAGGCTTTAGTGAAAGTAAATAATAGGCTATATCTGATATTTCGCTATCTGTAAGATTGGCCTTACCATCTCTGGTGTTATAAACCATAGCTTGTTTTTGCATTCTTGTACCTTGCTTAATGGTAGATGGATCAGCTATCCATTCAACAAGAGTTTCGTGATTTAGTTCTTTTATACCTGAAGCAAGCGTGGTATGAGTTCCAAAATGTGTAAGATTGGGAGCAGAAACTAGTGCGGAATTTTCTGTATCAGATATCCAGTTATTCCATCTAGCATCTTGAGTATTTATCTCCATAATGTAGCTTCCTGGGGTTGTAGAGTTGTTTGTATGGCACATTGAACAATTGGCGGCAAAGAGCATTTGACCTCTTGATTCTGGAGTATTAGGCATTGGCGGATCAACTGGGGTATGCATTTGATCTACCCATGCAAGAAAATCTTCTTCTTCATGAACAAATACTCTAAATCGCATGTGNGCGTGGGACGTACCACAGAATTCAGCACATTGGCCNTAAAATTCGCCTACTTCATCAGCAATCATCCATATGTAATTGTCATTNAGAGGAACCATGTCAACNTTACCAGCGAGTTTTGGAACCCAGAAACTATGTATTACATCTTGTGAGGATAGTTTAAAAGAAACAGGTCTACCTTTAGGGATATGCAATTCATTGGATGTAATAACCTCATAATCAGAATATCTAAACTCGAACCACCACTGNTGACCAACTGCCTCAATATTTAATACTTGTCCTTTATCATCAGGTACCCCGTTTTGTTGAGACCATATTCCTACCAAAGTTGGTACAGCAACGAAAATTAGTATCACAGCTNGAATTATAGTCCAAGTGATTTCTAGCTTTTTATTTCCATGAGTCTGATAAGGTAGTTTGTCACCTTCTCTTCTTCTGAATTTGATGGATATGTATATCAGTGCTGCTTCAACTGCAATAAAAACGACCACAGCTATAGCGAAAATTAATATGAACAAATCAGCTTGGCTACTTGCAATAGGTCCTGCAGTTCCAAAAGTTGATTGGTTATTTTCTGGAGTACAGCCGAAAATAGTAAAAATAGAAAAAACAATAAATAGAAGTGATAATTTTGATTTTTTATTTATAAATNTTTTTTTCATAATTGGATTGAATTTAATCCTGTAATAATTTCTAATCAATAATTTATTACTATATTAGTTAGAATNAATTACAATTNGATTTTAGTAATTAATGTTATCTAAATAATATATATATGAATTTTAACACTCGAATAAGCCTATATCAACGCAAAAAAAAATCAATTTACCGGATTTTGGCTAAGTATCATTTGAAACTATATAATCATGCACAATAAATTATTGATCGCCTCACATAATAAAGGAAAAGTTAAAGAGTTCCAAAGAATGTTGAACTTAGATGGGGTTGAGTTATTGTCATTAGAGGATCAAGGTATAACATTTGAAGCTGTTGAATGTGGAAAGACTTTTCAAGAAAATTCGGAAATAAAAGCAAAAGTATATGGAAATTTATCTGGATTGATAACTCTGGCTGATGACTCGGGTCTAAGTGTAGATTCACTGAATGGAGCCCCTGGAGTTTTATCTGCCAGGTATGGAGGTGAGAATTTATCAGATGAAGATAGAGTTGAACTATTATTAAATAATATGAGAAATGTTCCTGTTGCTGAAAGACAAGCAAAGTTTATAGCGGTTTTAACACTCTATAGACCTGGCAATAAAAATATTAGTAATAAATTAATTTCAGTAGCAGGTACTTGTGAAGGGCTAATTACCAATAGTCCTGTCGGAACTAATGGGTTTGGATATGACCCTGTCTTCTATATTCCGTCATTAAAGAAAACAACAGCCCAGATATCAAGTATGGAGAAAGATTCTATAAGTCACAGGGGAAAAGCTCTAAAAAAAATGAGAATTGAACTTCAAAAACTTTATAATATAGATAATGATTAGTAAATTTCCAAAAGATAAATATAAACGGCCCATAAAAGATCTAAGAATTTCTGTAACGGACCGCTGTAATTTTAGATGTAATTACTGTATGCCTGCTGAAATTTTNGGTGAAAGCTATAAATTTCTTCCAAAGCCAGAGCTNCTATCTTTTGAAGAGATCGAAAGANTGGCTAAAATCTTTGCAAAATTAGGTGTTAANAAAATTAGAATCACTGGTGGAGAGCCATTAGTAAGACGAAATATAGAATCATTAATCCAGGCTCTATCTANCATAAATGGTATTGATGACTTAACTATGACNACNAATGGNTTNTTACTNTCAAANCATGCTAGAAGCCTAAAGAATGCCGGTTTAAATAGATTGACNGTTTCATTNGATTCTNTNGATGANAAANTATTNAATGAAATGTCTGGAGTTAGTCATGGACCNNAAAAAACAATTGATGGTATAANTTCAGCNATTAGAGGAANGTTTTGAAAATATNAAGGTAAATGTAGTNGTNCGTAAAGGNGTAAATGATCANACNATACTAGATACCTTNGANTATTTTATAGATAAAAATATTATTGTTAGGTTTATTGAGTTNATGGATGTTGGNACAAAAAATAAATGGCAGATGNATGAAGTTGTCACATCTCAAGAAATACTAGATATAGTAAGNTCNAANTANGANGNAAAACCNATNANTCCAAATTANANAGGAGAAGTAGCAAGCAGATATAAAATNNATNNTTATGANAATGAAATAGGAATCATTTCATCTGTNACAAANCCTTTNTGTGGNNCNTGTAGNAGNGCNAGNCTTTCAACAGANGGNAAATTANTTACATGTTTGTTTGCNTCTGGNGGAAAAGATTTAAGAANTTTGTTGAGATNTGGTGCTANTGATAGCGAAATATCTGCAGANATTACGAANGTATGGAATCTNAGAGANGANAGNTANTCTGAACTNAGATCAAAGNNNGGANNTNNAAAAGANAAAGTTGAGATGTATTATATTGGTGGATAAGATTTGAATATTTCAGAAAAAAAAANAGTATANGCNTNNTCTGANGGTAGTTCAATTGGNAATCCTGGTCCAGGNGGATATGGAGTAGTTTTAAAATTTAGCGATAGTGTAAAAGAATTGAGTAAAGGTTTTGTAAAGACAACTAACAATCGCATGGAATTNCTTGGAGCAATAATTGCNTTAGAAACCTTAAAAGGAANCCAGAAGGTAATTTTGTCTACTGACTCACAGTATGTAATTAACGGAATAGANAAAGGCTGGGCAAAAAAGTGGAGAGATAATGGATGGATGAGGAATAAAAAAGATAAAGCTCTAAATNCTGATATGTGGAGTAGNTTACTAGATGTTGTTGACCAACATGATGTAAAATTTATATGGGTTAAGGGGCATTCAGGTCATGAAGAAAATGAAAAATGTGATCAATTAGCAAATCAGGCAGCAAAAAGTGACGACCTATATATAGATGAGGGCTTTATTGAAGAATAATAAACAAAATAATAATGGCTTTACCCATATTGATTCAGATGGATCAGCTCATATGGTTGATGTTGGAGATAAAAAAACAACCAATCGAGTTGCGGTTGCTAGTTCTGAAATAATTATGGAAAAAGAAACATTGGACCTTATTCAGAATGGTGGTTTTGAAAAAGGAGATGTATTAGGAGTTGCTAAGGTTGCTGGTATTATGGCAGCAAAAAAATGCTCAGAATTAATACCTTTATGTCATCCATTAAATATTAACCAAATAGATATATTCTTTGAAGAAAACCCATCAAAAACAGGAATAATAATTACAGCTACCGTGAAGGTTTCAGGTAAAACTGGTGTTGAAATTGAAGCAATAACAGCTGCTAGCATAACTGCTATTACTATATATGATATGTGTAAGTCCAAAGACAGAAGTATGGAAATACTTCGTACAAGATTGATCTATAAAAATGGTGGAAAAAGTGGAGAGTATCAAGCAAAGTAGTGATTTTAGTTTATTGACCATTAAATTTACTGTAGTAACATTATTTAAGTGAAATTTTCAATATTGACGTGGCGATGTAGCTCAGCTGGTTAGAGCGCACGCTTCATAAGCGTGAGGTCGAGTGTTCAAGTCACTCCATCGCTACCACTAATAATCAATTTATTAATAACATTCTCAAATATTTCTGTTTTCAATCAAATTTCAAGTAAATACTATAGTTTAAGTTATCAAAAAAAAGAATAGAATATTATATAATGCGCTTGTAGCTCAGTTGGATAGAGTGCAGCCCTGCGAAGGCTGAGGCCGTGGGTTCGAATCCCGCCAAGCGCGCCATAAAAAAATTTCTTGGGCGATTAGCTCAGTTGGCTAGAGCACCTCGTTTACACCGAGGGGGTCGGGGGTTCGAGTCCCTCATCGCCCACCAGAAAATAATAAAATGAAAAGATTTTTTACAGTATCTGCAATTTTAACTTCTTTTTTTATTGTATCTACTGATGAAATTTATGCTCACCAGCCCTACGAAATAAAAAACTCCACAGATCAGACAATTATAGAATTATCTGATGCTACAGTATCACATGCCTACTATGGAGAATTTTTATCTGATCAAGAAGAAATAATTTTTGATCTGAAAGGTTTTTCAGCACCTATTTTACAATTCAGCATTCTTATACCAGATAAATCTCCAGAAAATATATTTTCTCCAACAGAACTACCAGAAGTAAAACTTATAACTGAATCTAAAGATGAAATGCAATTTTTACCTTATGAAAGAATTGAGTTTTATGAACCATATAGCAGAATGAATCTTATAAGGGTAATCACACATAAAGATACAAACTATAATCATAAAAGTGCACGAATTATAGTTAAGTCTAATAAAAATTGTAGATTTGTTTTTTCCGTAGGATATAAAGAAATTTTTAATA
>PAXI01000009.1 GCA_002714425.1 Chloroflexota bacterium | reverse complement strand
ATCTGTAATATGCGAATAAATAACTCTAATTTTTTTTATCAATAATAATAAAAATTACAAACCTAAAACTTGTTTGACTGAATAAACTACATCCTCTGGCTGTGGCATGAAAGCTTTTTCTAAATCTCTATTATAAGGAACTGGACTATGAGGAGACGTAACTCTCTTAATTGGAGAATCTAAATAATCAAATCCCTTATCAGCTATAACAGCAGCAAATTCAGATGCCATTGAAGCTCTTGGAGTATCCTCGTCTACAATTACAACATTATTTGTTTTCTTTATAGATTCAATAAGAATATCTTCATCAAAAGGAGACAATGACATCATGTCTATAACGTCACAACTTATACCATCTGCTGCTAATTTTTCTGCTGCCTCTTTACAAACAATTGAGGTGTATGACATTCCAACAAGAGTTATGTCATTACCATTTCTCAAATATCTTCCTTTACCTAGTTCAATTGTATAATCTTCGTCAGGTACAAAACCTGATAGATTTATCAATTTTTTATCATTTACTAAAAACACAGGATCATCGTCCCTGATAGATGCAGCCAATAAACCTTTCGCAGAGTAAGGATCAGAAGGAACCACCACTTTTAATCCAGGAATATGAGCTAGCATTGAATAAAAACTTTCAGAATGTTGAGCCGCATGCCCAGTTCCTGCTCCAGATCGCGCAAAAAGAGTCATCGGTACTTTTGTCTGCCCACCAAACATATATCTACTCTTTGCAGCATTAGATAATAACTGATCATAAGCTACTGTAACAAAATCAAAATACATTAGATCAACTATTGGCCTAAGTCCAGTTAAGGCAGCTCCAACCGCAGCACCAGTGAAAGCAGCCTCAGAAATAGGTGCATCTCTTATTCTTTTTGGGCCAAATTCTTGAACAAGCCCTTTTGTAGCTGCAAAGGGACCACCCCAAGCATCAAGCGGTTCCTTGGTTTTTTTGTCAAAACCACCAGAAATGTCTTCTCCCATTAAAAAAACATTCTCATCTCTAATCATTTCCGCTCTGAGAGTGTCTCTAAAAATATCCCGAAATCTCATCTCTTTACCAGGAACATTTTCATATCCTGGACCCAATGGATTTGTGTTAGTTTTTTCAACCATAAATTACCTCCTTGTTTATCTCAATCCTTCAATAGAATTAGAGTATTCAACATAGACATCTTTATACAAATCTTTAATATCTGGCATTGGACTATTCATAGCAAACTCCACCGCTACTAACATTTCCTTTTCAATTTCAGACTTAATAGATTCAAGTTCAGTTTTAGTCATAAGTTTTTGACTAATAACTCTTTTTTCAAAATTAATAATAGGATCCTTTAGATGAAATAATTTTTCTTCCTCATCAGTTCGGTATTTTTTTGTGTCATCTGCGTGAAAATGCCCGTGATATCTATAAGTTTTCATCTCAATGAGTGTTGGGCCTTCACCTGCTCTAGCTCTCTTAACAGCCTCGCCTGCAGCGTCATAGACTTCAAAAACATCCATACCATCAACTACAATACCGGGCATACCATAACCTTCAGCCCTAGATGCAATATCTTCTGTAGATACTGCATACCAAGCAGGTGTAGCTTCAGCATATCCATTATTCTCGCAAGCAAAAATGACAGGTAATTTCCACACAGAAGCCAAATTCATAGATTCGTGTAGAATTCCCTGGGAAGTTGCTCCATCACCAAAAAATGAGACACCTATTGAATTAGTTTCATCGCCTTTATATTTAGCTGTGAGTGCTGCTCCTACCGCTAAAGGAATAGATGCCCCAACAATAGCATTAGCTCCTAACATACCCTTTGAAAAATCTGCTATGTGCATTGAGCCTCCCTTACCTCCACATTGCCCAGTAGAACGACCCATTATTTCAGCCATCATTGCACTTGTATCTAGACCTTTTGCTATACAATGTCCGTGACCTCTATGTGTAGAACCTATCCAATCATCATTAGTAAGATGAGCACAAATTCCTGTGGGCGGTGCTTCTTGACCGTCAGATGGATGAGTTACTCCCATAGCATTACCCTTGAAGGTTTGCTCAAGCATTGTTTCCTCAAAACGCCTAATTCTATACATAGTTTCGTAAATCCACTTAAGTTTAGTCTTTGGAATAGTCAAAATTTACCTCTCTAGCCGAATTTTTATAATAAAATAGAACATAACGTAATATTTTAATAATTGCACAAAGTCTTTTATATGTATATTGCTATTGGACATATTTATTATAATTAATGCTTAAAACACTAATTTTAATCAAAATTTACAACAAATTATGTTTTTGAACATTGCATAGATTTTAGGTAATCAATAAAATTTATAAATATTAGAAAAATTATATACAAAATTTACGAAATAATTTTAGGAGTTTAATTTTTAATGGATCCAGCACCACTTTCAAAGGATCAATGGGCTGAAGTAGGAATGGCCCTGAAGTTTTTATGGCTAGCACTAGGTTTTGCAATAATGGCTGGACCTTCACTTCTTATAGCCCATGCAATGATTCCTTCTGCTGTAGGAGATAAGTCAATTGATGCAAAGTGGACAAAACTTAGAAAACCACTATATGCATTTGGAACTGTTTGCCTACTAGGTATTATTGGATCACTAATAATGTTTTCTAGAAACTTAAACTTCCTAGAAGAAACTTATTCTAGATTTTGGATATAGACATTAGAAATAATAGGTAACTAATAAAGAGTTGGATTTGGAAAATAAACATAAAGATAATGAGTCTAAATCAGGTAATTTTAAATTACCAAAATTACCCTTTAATTTTCCAAAGCTACCTATCAAATTACCAAAACCCCCACCCCCACCAACTCACCTAGGTGATGTTGAGCTACCCAAAACATTAATGTACTTGTTACCTATAGGAGGGCTTTTCACTCTAGTTTTTGTTGGAGCTATTGCCTCATTTATCATAACTGCATGGTGGGGTCAGCCAATTCCTGTATTAGGTTTTGAACAAACATTTGACCAACCCATCAATTTTCCTCATACCGTTCACGCTTCAACTAAGCAATTAGACTACAAAGACGCTGATGGCAATATAATGGTTGGCCTTGGAACAGACTGTACTTTTTGCCATAGGACTGTAAACAAGAATACAGCAGCTGGAGCAAATGCATATATCCCACCCGTAAATTTTTGTGCGAATTGCCATGGAGTAATTGGCTCAGAAGATAATGTTCAATTAAATATTTTAAGAGATGCAGCTGGAATTATTGGTGATGATGGAACTTCTCCAATTAACTGGAGAAGGGTCCACAGGTTACCTGACCATGTGAGATTTGTACACGAACCCCATATAAGGTACCTATCTGCAAATCCAGAACATATCAAGGGTGAAACAGATGGAGTTTCTACAGGTCCTTCAGCAGTATGTTCAACTTGCCATGGAAATGTTGCATCAATGGAAAAAGTATATCAGGTCGAACCACTCAAAATGAGGCAATGTGTTGATTGCCATCGAGATAATGAGGCTCCAACGGATTGTGCGACGTGCCACCACTAATTTATGAATAATACAAGGACAAAGAATTAAACATGAAAATTAATCGAAGAGAATTTCTATCACTTACGGGTAAATCAGCCGCTGGAGCAATGATTTTTGCAGCCTGTGGATTGCCTGAAAAAGAACTAATTGTCCAGAGTCCAGTCGGTTACCCAGAAGACTTAGTTAGAGGAGAGGATGCTTGGTATGCAACAAGTATGCCTGATTATGCAAATGGGGACGGTGTGATAGTCCGAGTAGTTCAGGGTAGAGCTACCAAGGTAGAAGGAAATCCTGACCACCCAATTAATAGAGGAGTAGCTACTGCAAGATATGATTCAACTCTTCAAATACTATACCATCCAGACAGAATAAAAGAACCTTTGAGCAGATATTCTAAATCAGGAAATGTCATTAATGTTTCATGGAATAAGGCAACTAGCGACCTAAGAAATATGATTCGAGACTCAAAGGATAAAATAACAATTGTAACCAACCCTCTAAGAAGTCACTCATCGTACGTTTCAAGTGAGTTTGCTAAAAAATTTGGAGCAAAAAATATGTATTTTGATCCAATCAATCAAAATACCCAACAATATACATTGAAAAGAATGTTTGATTTAGATAGATTACCTCATTTTGATATAGAAAACTCACAAACAATTCTTTCTTTTGGAGCAGATTGGCTAAGCACATGGTATTCTCCAGCTCAATACAATGAAATGTATGGTGCATTTAGAGAAGGTAATGGTGGCGAGAGAGGTTATTTTGTTCATGTTGACCCAAGAATGTCTAATACAGCGGCATCTGCAGATCTTTGGTTGTCACCTATACCAGGAACTGAAAGTGACCTTGCACTTGGAATTGCATATGAAATTATTACTAATAATTTAGTTGAAGAAAAATTCATCAATCAATTTTTATCTGTAATTGATGTTAATTTAGATGAATATTCAACCTCTATAGTTGCAAAAAAATGTGACATTTCTGAAGAAAAAATAAAAGAAACAGCTAAACATTTTGCAAAACATACCCCTTCCATAGCATTCGGCGGAGGGTCATCCGAAGCTCATACAAATGGAACTTTTACAACAAGTGCTATTTATTCTCTCAATATTCTTTCTAATTCAATCAATACAAAGGGTGGTATATTACCTAATCCCGAATCGGCATTACCAAAGATCAATTCTTCTGCTAATGGTAATTCACTTACCGACTGGGAAAATGAAATTAATCGATGGTCAAATGGTGAAGTAAAAACTCTAATAATTCGTGGAGTAGACATACTTCACGGAATGCCTGAATTTACTGGAATAGAAGAAGCTATTAGCAAAATAGAAAATGTTGTATGTTTTGGACAAGTATATAATGACACTATGGATTATGCTGATCTAATACTTCCAGAAGACACCTGTTTTGAATCTTGGGATACAAACATTCCTGAGCCTGCACCAGGCTATCAAGTAGTAGGTACCCAGCAACCCATTGTTGGGCGAACTATGACCTCAGATGGTTCAGGGGTTATTAGTAATTCCAAAAGTTTTGGTGATTTAATTTTGCAAATATCTAAGGATTTAGGTGAAAATATTGGGAATGATATGGAGTCAATAATTAAGAATGACTTAAAAGAACTTCATGGTAATGTTTCAAATGGTTCCATAATATCAACTAATCCAGATAATTTTACAAACGGAATACTACAAAGAGGTGGATGGTGGAATCTATCAAACAAAAATAAAAATTTCAAATTATCAACAAAAGGTATTTCAAGTATTAAGTCTAATAGTAATTTTTCATCCTTAGGCAATCACTCAGATGGAGATCATAATTCTGATGATAATCATCATTCCTTAGACTTTTATCTTGCACCTTTTGTATCAAATTCAATTTTGGACGGAAGACTATCTTACGCTCCTTGGGCTCAACAAACTCCAGATCCGATCTCTTCTGCATCTTGGTCAACATGGGTTGAGATTAATAGCCATCAAGCAGAAGATCTAAATATCAGAGAAGGAGATGTACTTCAGATTTCCTCATCAAACGGAAGTATTGAAGCTCTAGCATATCCACATCCAGGAATAAGGCCGGGTGTAGTTGGAGTTCCAGTTGGACAAGGAAATAAAAATGGCGGTAGATATGCTGAAGGGAGAGGTTCTAACGTTCTTTCAATTCTTGCAAATATGCGAGATTCTGAATCAGGTGCTCTGGCATGGGCAGCAACCAAGGTTACAGTTAGTAAAACCGGTAACAGAAGAAAGGTTCCAAAGATGGAAGGTGATGTTGAAGCAAGACCTGTAGAGCCTGGAGTACCAGTTCTAATTGTAAGTCCCAATGAAACCGCTAAGGAGGCTCAAGAGCACAATCATCATCAATATCAAAAAGAACTATTTGAAAAAAAAGATTCGAAATCAAAAAGTGATCACTAATTAAGGAAAAATATATGACAACAGATGTTGAAAAATTTGGAACAAGAAACTGGGGAATGATTGCTGACCTTGATAAATGTACAGGATGTCAAGCCTGTGTACTTGCTTGCCAAGCAGAAAATAACATTCCTATAAACACACAAGATAGAGTTGAAAGAGCTAGATCAATTTCATGGATTAGAGTTGAAAGATACTGGGAAGGAGATTTTCCGGATACAAAAGCTAGATTTATTCCTATAATGTGTCAACACTGTGAAAACGCTCCATGTGAGCCCGTATGTCCTGTATATGCCAGTTATCATAACTCTGAAGGATTAAATGTACAGGTTTATAATCGGTGTGTTGGAACTCGATATTGTGCAAATGCTTGCCCATATATAGTAAGATTTTTTAACTATTGGGATCCAGTGTGGCCTGAATCATTAAGGAATCATTTAAATCCTGATGTAACTATTAGGTCCAGAGGAATAATGGAAAAATGTAGTTTTTGTATACAAAGAATTAATAGAACTTCACGAAAAGCAAAAAGTGAAGGCAGAGAACTGGAAGACGGAGAAATTCAAACAGCATGTTCTGCAGCATGTGGAACGCATGGAATAGTGTTTGGAGATCTAAACGATCCAGAGAGTAGGGTGTCAAAGTTAAAAAATCACAAAAGAGCATTCACACTTCTTGAACAATTCGGAACAGATCCGAATGTGATTTATTTAGCTAAAATTGATCCTAATAAAAAAGGTTCAGAAGAAGGACATCATTAAATGGTCAATTTGCCAAAAAAAGAAAATCATGATTCACATCATACATTACCTCCTGAAAATGTAGAATCCTCTGTAATAGTTGAGGATCTAATTGCTACAACTAATGGGGCATCAAAAAGTTTCAAAATTATTGCTATCGGATTAGGGATAATGTCAGTTCTTGGAATAATTGCTCTAGTATTAAAATGGATAAACTATAGTGATGATTCAACAAGATGGGGTTATGTTGCAGCATTAGTATCTTTTTTACTGTCTATAACTGGAGGAGCGCCAATGGTCGCAATGGGACCAGTAATGGCAAAAGCAAATTGGGTAAGACCTCTTACAAGATTAGCAGCTATTTTTTCCTTTGCTGGGGTCTCTACAATTATAGTATTAATACCCTTATTATTTCTACTGCCACCATTAGTTGTTGACGGAACTCGAAGAAGGAGTATCTGGTTTGAAGCTCCAAACTATTCGCCTCACATCTGGGGAATAATAGGTATGGTGCTTTTATTAATAACTGGAATTGCATTATTTTACTCAGCAGCACTACCTGACTTTGCTGTTATGAGAGAAAATTCAACTGGTTGGAGACAAAAATTAGGTAAAAAACTAGCCCGAGGCTGGGTTGGGACTGATTCTCAATGGAGAACACTTAGAATGAGAATTGGGATGTTTGGAACCTTCTACTTTTTTGTTATGGTAATGGTAAATTTCCTTTACACTACTGATTTTGCACAAGGAGTTGTGCCAGGGTACCGTGACGCAATTTACACCTTATATCATACTGTTTCTTCATGGCAGGGTGGAGTAGCCGCACTTGTAATAGCATTGTGGATAGTAAGAAGAAATATGAAACTAGAAAAATATATTCATCTTGATGCATTTTGGTCACTAGGAAGATTATTGTTCGCATTAACTCTTCTTTGGATATATCTTTTTTATTCATCATTTATAGTTTTTTGGTACGGTAGGTCGGAAAATGACAAAGCAACTCTAGATCTTTTAGTAAGAGGACCAATGATATGGGCATTTTTAGCTGGAGCTACATTTATTTGGCTAGTTCCTTGGTGGATTTTAATATGGAATAGAGTAAGAAAAAGTATAAATGGCATGGCAATCGGCTCATGTGTAATTATTATTGGATTGCTATTAGATCGAATAAGGTTATTTGTGTCTGCTTGGTCTGTTCCTCAAGAATTTATTCATCAAAAGTGGCTAAAACAGATACCAGGTACAATTTATCCTGATATATTCGATGTAATTATAGCTTTGGGAAGTATATCATTATCTATTCTTATGATTATGCTTATGACAAAAATTATACCTGTACTATCCATTTGGCAAATTCAAGAGTTCAACCTATTATCTAAACCAATAAAATTTATAAAAGGGCATGCAACCTTGATTGCTAAGCCTGATTAGGAAGTATAAAAAATATGCAACAAAAAAGAAATTTAACTCAAGAATACACAAATAAAGTACTTCTAAATGGTACTCTTGAAACTCCTAAATGGTGGGCCCCAACAGTGGCGGGTCTTGGATTTGTTGTGTTAATTGGAGTAATAATTATAGCCACTATGGTCAATCGAGGTTTAGGACTTACAGGGCTTTCGAGACCAGTGTATTGGGGATTGTTTATTACCACGTTTGTTTTTTGGGTAGGTATTTCACACGCTGGCATTATGATATCTGCGATTTTAAGACTAACCCAAGCTGAATGGAGAAGACCTGTTACTCGAGCAGCGGAGCTACTAACGGTTTGCTCATTATTTACAGCTCTGGTATTCCCTCTTATTCACGCAGGAAGGCCTTGGAGAATAGCATATTGGATTCTTCCATACGATATTTCTAGAGGAATTTATCCAAATATTAGATCTCCTTTAATTATGGATCCAGTTGCAATATCTACATATCTAACTGGTTCAACTTTATTTTTATATATTGCTTTATTACCTGATTTAGGTGTACTAAGAGATAGAACAACAGGTTGGAAAAATGCGTTTTATACCTTACTAGCATTAGGATGGAAAGGTAATCCTAGACAATGGCAAATGCAAACTATTGGAGGAATACTTCTTTCAGCTCTAATGCTACCTATTTTCGTATCTGTTCACTCAATCGTTTCTTGGGATTTTGCTGTAGCGTCTGCAGTTGAAGGTTGGCACTCAACGATTTTTGCACCGTATTTTGTTATAGGAGCTGTTCACTCAGGTGTTTCTGCAGTTGTTACAATGATGGCATTAATGAGATGGATGTGGAAGTGGGATGATTTTATACGCCCAGAACATTTTGATGCATTAGCAAGACTATTAATTGTAGTTGCTACAGGTTGGTTAGCGTGTACTTTCTTGGAATTAACTTTTGCTTTATATGGTCAAGATGCACCTGAAATAGCATTGAGAGAAATGCAAATATTTCAATGGCCTTGGAACTTATTATTTATAATTTTCTTTGTTACTGGATACTTGATACCGGTACCAATATGGTGCGTAAAAAAATACAGAAATAATATAGCAATTATGTTCTGGACTTCAATATTAGTCAATGTTGGTATGTGGCTTGAAAGATTCTTGATTATTGTTCCAGGACTAGCAAGAAGAACACCTTTTGTTTTCACTTGGGAGGCCTATAGGCCTAGTCCTGTAGAATGGGCAATAATGATATGGTCTTTTGCATGGGTTTCTTTACTAATGCTACTATTTTCAAGATTTTTTCCATTAGTACCATTATTTGAACAAAAAGAAAGTCAAGTATTTACTGACGACATACAAATAGGTAGGGCAAAAGTTCCTGCAATAGTTAGAGAAGTAGAGTAAAGGATAAATTTATGAGTATTAGTATGATAGGATTGTTTCAAGAAGCAACACCAGCTGCAGATGCAATGGATGGATTGAAGAACGCGGGTTTCGAACTAGGTTCCTTTGATGTTCTTACTGGAACTCCATATCCAGAAGGCGCTTTTGGAGAACATGTCCCACAACATAGATTGTTTAGATTCCCAGCGTTTGGAGCTATAATTGGATTTACACTTTCGCTGTTCTTAACTGCAGCCACACAATTAGCGTATCCACTTGTTACGGGTGGAAAACCTATATTATCAATTTTTGCGATGCTTATAATTATGTATGAGTTAACAATGCTCTCAGGTGTAATTGCAACCGTCATAGGAATAATTTTTGAATCAAGGTTGCCAAATTTAAAAATGGGTGCATATGACAGAAGAATAACTGAAGGTTGGATCGGGGTCGTTATAAATCTAGAAGATGAATCAAGGGCAGATGACGCAGAAAAAGTCTTAAACTATGCAGGAGCTGTAGAAATTAAAAAAGCATGAAAAAGTATATTAGTTTAAATAAAAGATTTTTAGTAAGTATTTCGTTAGTTATGCTAATGTTTAGTTGTGCTGTTCAAGAAAATAACACATACCCAATAGAAACATTCACAGAAATGCATTATTCTCAATCATATAGAGCCCAAGAGCCTCCTAGACTTGCAGCAGTAGTGGACGCAGTAACTTTCAACTCTGAAGGAGGACCAGAAGCTGTTCTAAATGACACAGAGTATCCTAATATCAAAAATTATGATGTTAAAATGGCTTCAGAATTATATAGAGTTAACTGTTCAACGTGTCATGGTGTAATCGGTTTAGGAGATGGAAGTGCAACAAAGCATATTATTTCTAAAAATAATTTTTACTCCAAAGTAAATGGCATGCCTCATAATGCACCTGCTAATCTAGTTGATTCTGCAGCTAATAGACTTAATACACATGACTTAATGATTACCTATATCAATGCAGTTAGTGAAGGTCAATTAATGCCCGCATTCAAAAAATTATTAACTCAAAAAGAAATACGAGAAATAGTTTATTATATTTTTGATAAAGAAAACGGGCTAAGCAAATAAATTTACTAAATTATTGTTATAAAATTAAGTATGGTAAAAATTAATTTTATAAGTTTATGTTTAATATCAATAATTTTTTTTTCAGGTTGTATTGAAGAAGACGATCTTTCCAACGAACAAAAATATCATAAGTTAGCATCTGAAATAATGTGTCCAGTATGCGACGCTCAAACAATCGAAGGATCTAACTCTCAAGTTTCAATAGACATGAAACTAAAATTAAAAACTCTTGTCAACCAAGAAATGAGTAGCCAAGAAATTAGGGAGTACTTCATAGATAGGTATGGCCCAGATATCATAGCATCACCCTCATCAACAGGATTTAATTTAGTTGCTTGGATTATGCCAGTAATTATCTTTTCATTATTATTATCTATTTCTTTATACACTATTAAGAGTATGAAAAATTCAAATATGCAAGAAAAAGAATATACAGAAACATTAAACGAATATCTAAAATATGTTGAGAAAGAAATTGCAGAATTGGAACAAAAATAATGTCTAATTTAGGAAATATATCTTTAGTACTAGGAACTCTACTGTGCATTTATTCACTCTTATCAGTCAATATTGGCTCTAGGATGAAAATAAATGAACTTTCAATTAGTGGTAGAAATGCCTATTACATGACAAGTGTAACGTCATTACTAGCATCAGTGACCTTAATTTATGCATTTGTAAATAATGATTTTTCAATTAAGTACGTAGCAGATCATTCAAATACAATAATGAATAAAGCTTTTGTATGGGTAGCTTTTTATGCAGGCAATGAGGGTTCTTTACTCTACATATTATTAATTCTCTCTGTAACTTCATCAATAACGATAAAATTTATCCCTAAAAGTTATAAATTTTCTTCAATTAAATCTATAATATCTGTATTCAGCATAATCCAACTTTTCTATTTGCTAGTACTTATATTTGGTGCAAACCCTTTCACAACTTTACAAAATGTACCAGTAGATGGGAGAGGAATGAATCCCTTGCTAACACATCCGGCTATGTTTTCTCATCCACCAATGCTGATGGCAGGACTGATAACGATAACTATACCCTTTACAATTTGCATAAGTGCATTAATTTCAGGAAATTTTACAGATGATTGGATTGATACTGCAAGAATAACAGCAATTTTATCTTGGGGTATTTTAGGAGTGGGCATGCTTATTGGTGCTTGGTGGGCATATACTATTTTAGGATGGGGAGGATACTGGGGGTGGGATCCTATCGAGAATGTAGCATTGATGCCCTGGTTGGTGATGACTGCATTTTTACATTCAATAATGGTTCAAAAAAGAAGAAAAATGTTTAGGATATGGAATATTGTGTTACTTAATATAGCTTTTGTTTTAGCACAATTAGGAATGTTCATTAACAGAGGTGGTCCAGTAGTTAGTGTCCATTCATTTGCTTCTTCCACATTAGGAATGGTATTTTTACTCTTTATGATAGCAAGTATAATTTTTGCTTTTGGCATTTTTTTGTGGAGATTACCAAGACTAAAATCAGATAGAACATTAGAATCATTTCTTTCAAGAGAATCTTCGCTTCTAATAAATAATTTCTTATTTATTACAGTCATGGCAATAACTTTATGGGGAGTTATCTTTCCAATTTTTTCAGATTTGGCTAGAGATATTTCAGTAACAGTTGCTGCACCATATTTTAATAGAGTAAATGGGCCTATACTCTTAGTCATCATTGTTCTGATGGGAATTGGGCCTGTAATACCATGGAGAAAATCATCTTATTATCAAATTATTAAATGGCTGATTTTTCCGAGTATAGTTGCCTTGATTATATTTATTGGATTGTTGCTAATTGGAGATAAAAAAATTGTAGCCATGGCTTCATTTTCAATGGTAGGTTTTGTTTTTATTTCTATAGTTCAACAGTGGTATAAAGGTAGTTATTCAAGATATAAAAATGGCGAAAAATGGTATCTAGCTTTTTTTAAGATGATTAATGGTAACAAGCCTAGACATGGAGGTTATATAGTTCACATATCAATGCTCTGTTTAGCTCTAGGGATAATAGGTACAAATTTTTACCAGATTAAATCTGATGTTGCATTAAAAATTAATGAGAGCGTTGTAATAGATGATTATAGAATTCAATATGATGAAAAAATAAACGACGACCGTTCAGATAGATTAGCTCAATGGGCAAATATGACTGTATATAAAATAGATTCAAAAAACTACTCTGAAAAAATTAATGAAGCAAAAAATAAAGGTGCTGATAGTTTTATTTTAAAAAAAGAAGAATTAGCTAACAATGAACAAATAATTGGCAAACTGAAACCGTGGCATGGATTTTACATTAATTTTAATATGGCTTCAGTTAGATCAGGTATAAAAAGCAGTATTTATGAAGATTTATACGTTATTCCTAGGGATTTTTTAGATGACGGTAGAGTTTCATTATCAATAAGTATTAACCCTTTAGCAATTTGGTTATGGATATCTGGTCCGATATTTATATTAGGAACCATGATTGCTTTATGGCCAAATAAAAAATTAGAAGAAGGTAAATAATGTTAGAGTTTTTGATTATTACTTTTTTATTTATTATCTGTTTAGTGGTATTAATTTACCCTATTATAAAGCCAAAAATAAACAACCAAAGAATATCTTATTATGAAGAAAGAAAAAAATTATATTTAGAGATAAAAAATTATCATAAAAATTATACGGACGGAGAAATAAACCTAAAAACATATGAAAATGAAATTAAGTACTTAAAATTACAAGCCGCAAAATTGATTAGAAAAGAAAAAAATAATGTATAGATTATTCTCGTTATTAGTCTTAATCTTTATTTTACAAAATATTTTTGTAGAAAAATCTTATTCTCAGGATAATGTAGAAAAAAATATTAATGGAAAAATTATAAATATGACTACTCCAGGTATTTTACCTGAACCAACGATCCTACAACTGATGCAAATTGATAAAGAAAATGAATCAATAACAAAGGTGGAAGAACAAATAGTTAATAGTGATGGATCTTTTGAATTTAACTTAGAAAATTATTCTAAAGATGCTACTTATAGATTAGTTGTAGATGTTGGATATTATGTGAATTTTTATGATGTAGAAAATAATGATACAAATAATTTAGAAATTGCTATCTATGATAGAACAGATTCACTAGATGATATCAGTCTAAATTCCTATATTATGATGATTCCAAGCATTGATAAAAATTCTAGACAAGCTGGTGTTTTATCAATGATAAAAATAAAAAATTCTGGAAACAATGTTTTTTCAGCTAACTTTTCTGACCCTAGTCTGACTGGTTTTAATCTATTCCGTTTTAATTTGCCAGATGGCTGGTCAAATCTTGCAGTTGAATCTGAACTACCTGTAGGTAACGTTATAGAAATAAATACGGGTTTTGCTATGAGTAATCCAATTCCTCCTGGTGAGTATTCAATCTTAACTAATTACATCATTAATTATAAAAATGACAACTTTGATTTTGACTTAAAACTACCATATGGAGGAGAAAATATTCAGTTTCTACTTCCCTATGATGCAGGGAAAATTACCGCAGAAAAATTTTCTGATGAAACAGAAGTAACCATCGGAGAAAAAAAATATATAATGATTTCTGGGGATGAATTCAAAAAAAATGATATTATAAATGTTAGTTTTACCGGATTACCTGAACCATCTTTTACTGGTAATGTTATTAACTTTTTAGAAGGTAAATTATATGTGATTTTTCTTGGTGTTTTATTCTCAGTTGTATTAATTTCTATTATTATGTTTACAGTTATAAAAAGAAGAAAATTAAATATGGAACACTATAAATGAACAGACTTAAAGCATTATTTATAATCTTGATTCCATCTCTGATTTTAGTTGCTATTGTTACTTTTGGATTTTTGAAAGAAGATAAAAAAAATATTGGTGTAAATAATAATTTTGCTCTAGGAGAAATACCAAAATATTTTGATGGAGAATTAATTATGGAAGCAACTTCTGGCAATGAAGTTAATTTACAAAAACTAAAAGGTAAAATTGTTCTTATAGATTTTTGGTCATCTTGGTGCGCCCCATGTATAGCTGAAGCAGAAACTTTAGCTTCAACCTATGACAGGTGGAATGATTATGATATAGAATTTATAGGTATTGCAATATGGGACACTGAGCCAGAGGTAAATAACTTCATAAAAAAATACAATATTAATTATCCAATTGTAATAGATGACTTTGGCCAGATAGCAGTAGATTTTGGTGTAGCAGCTATTCCAGAAAAAATACTAATCGACAAAAATGGCAAAATAGTAAAAAAAATACTAGGACCTAGTAGTTCAAAAGACTTAAATAACCTTATTGCAGAAATTTCTGAAAATTCACTTGACTTATCCATATATTGATTCATATTAGTTATTTATATAGTATGAAATAAAGAATAAAATCAAATAGAATTAAAATAAATATTAAAATTTACAATTTATGAATGTTTTAGATGCTGAAATTGGACAAAATTATGGTCCATACGAACTAAAATTTGAAGATAAAAATATCAACGATTATATAAACTGTGTAACTTTCCCCGAAAATAAGGAAATTTATAATGAATATTTACCTCCTTTCTTAGTAATTGCATTAGCCTTATCGAATTTAATTGAAGAAATACAATTATTTAATATAGGTCTAGAAGCAGTGCATTCAGGGCAAGAAGTAACTTGGAATAGAGAAATATATTCTAATGAAATAATTTATGCTAAGGGTAAATTATCTTCAAAAAAATCTATAAAAAAAAGTTTATTTCTTGTATTTTTAGTTGAATATACTGATAAAAAAGATGAAATAGTTGGCTCATCTGTTTCAAAAATAATATTAAATGAAAAATAATATGTATAAAGGTTATAAATTTAAAGAAAATAAAATTTTAGTTGATCAAAGTAAAGTTGATCTATATGCAAAAGCATCAGGTGATAATAACCCCATACACATTAATGATGGATATGCTAAAAATACATCCTATGGCAAAAGAATAGCTCATGGCATGCTAACTCTCGGAATATTATCTGAAATCCTTGTTAGAGAATTTCCTAGAAGTTGGTACAAAAATGGGAATATAAAAGTTAGATTTACTGCACCTGTTTTTCCAAGTGAATATATAATTACATATGGAGAGGTAATCTCTATAGTAGAATCAGAAGAAAAAAAAATAGTAAAATGCAATATTGGTTGCAAAAAAACAGATGGAACTGAAGTCATATCAGGCAAAGCTGAAATTAGAATATAAATCGATCAAGGAAAGTAATTTATATGGATAATAATTTAAAAACTATAGTCATAGATGCTATGGGTGGGGATCATGGTCCTAAAGTAACAGTGCAAGCAGCAATTAATGCTACAAAAAATAAAGACGTAATCATTATATTAGTTGGAGATTTAGAAAAAATTAATTTTGAACTAAATAAATATAGTGAAAAAGAAAAACAACTTATAAAAGTATTTCCAGCTGAAGGTGTTGTAAGCGAAGGAGAGCATCCGGCTTTGGCTTTTAAGTCAAAACCAAAAGCATCTATATTTGTAGCTGCTGGAATAGTTAAGTCTGGTAAAGCCGATGGTTTTATCAGTATGGGTTCCACTGGAGCTTCTATTGCTGCTGCGACAGTTCTTTTCGGTACCCACGACGGAGTAGATAGAGGCGCACTTGGAGGTCCAATTGTTGGATTTGCTCCTAAGTCAATAATAATAGATTTAGGGACAAATGTTGACACAAAGCCAAATCAATTAGTTGATTTTGCAGCATTAGGAAATATAATGGCAAAAAAAATATATGAAGTAGATAATCCAAGAATAGCTATACTCAGTGTTGGATCCGAAGAAGGAAAAGGAAACAATTTAGTTAAAGATACATCTAAGTTATTAAGTAATACAGACTTAAATTTTACTGGTAATATTGAACCTAATGAGATTCCTTTTTCTAAAGCAGATGTAATTTTATGCGATGGATTTGTTGGGAATGTAGTTCTTAAACTTACTGAAGGTCTAGGAGATGCAGTAGTGGAATTAATAAAAAAAGAATTAGGAGATAATAATCAATCAAAAGATTTACAAAATTCCATATTTGAAAAAATGAATACATTGGCAGCATTTGGTGGAGGACCTTTATTAGGGGTTAATGGGCTAGCAATTGTTGGTCATGGATCATCTAATGCAATTGGAATTACAAATGCAGTTGAAACAGCTAAATTTGTCATAAAAACAAACTTAATTGAAGCACAAAAAGAAGAACTTACAAAAATAAGAAAACAAATAAACAGGTAAATAAATTGAATACAAAAAAAATAGCATTAATAACTGGTGGTTCTAGAGGAATTGGTGAAGCAACAGCAATCAGATTAGCAAGATTAAATTACAATGTTGTAATTACTTATAATTCTCATGAAAATGATGCAAACAATGTACTAGATAATATAAAAAAAATTAATCCAGATTGCATGAAGATTAAATGTAATGTTACTAATAAAGAAAATGTAAAAGAAATGTTTATGAAAGTTGAAAAAGATATGGGCAGTGTAGACATATTGGTAAATAACGCAGGAGTAATTAGTGATTCTTTATTGCTTAGAATGAAAGATGAGCAGTTTGAATTTACAATGCAAACAAATATGTTTGGAACATACTACTGTACTAAAAATGCATTACCGAGCATGATAAAAAACAGATGGGGTAGGATTATCAATGTTTCATCCGTTGTAGGTTTACGTGGTAACATTGGTCAATCAAATTACTCAGCCTCAAAAGCTGCTGTTCATGGATTTAGCCAGTCTCTAGCAAAAGAGGTTGCTAAAAGAGGTATAACAGTGAATGTTGTTGCTCCAGGCTATATAAAAACTGCTACTTCAGATGTACTAAATGAAAAACAAAAAGAAACAGTATTGACCTGGATACCTCAAGGTAGATTTGGAGAGCCTGATGAAGTTGCTCCAACAATCGCTTTCTTAACAACCAAAGAAGCTGAATATATTACAGGAACCATTATAAGAGTTGATGGCGGTATGGCTATATAAATCTTATGTCTCAATCAATAAATAAAAATAACCTAAAGAATAAAACTGCTGTGATAACAGGTGGTACTAGAGGAATTGGAAAAGCAATATCTGCAGAACTTGGAAGAAGAGGGGTGAATTTAATACTAAATTATTTACGTAATCATAAAGAAGCAAAAAAAACTCAAAAAGAACTAAATGAGAGTAATGTAAATTGCTCGATTTATAGATGTAATATTGGAGATATCGAATCAGTAGATAAATTTATTAATAAAATAGCTTTAGAGCATAATAAAATCGATATTTTAATTAATAATGCAGCCTCAGGAGTGATGAAAAAATCTACTGATTTAGATGTAAAACACTGGGACTGGACTATGGATATCAATGCTAGAGGGACATGGTATATATCAAAAAAACTTTCGAATCATATGGTTAATGGTGGTAATATAATAAATATTTCCAGTCCAGGTTCTTCGATGGTTCTTCCAGACTATTTTCCCATTGGTGTTTCCAAAGCAGCTTTAGAAGCAATAACAAGATACCTTTCAATAGAATTAGCTGAGAAAAATATTTCCGTTAATTCTGTATCTGCCGGATATGTCTTGACTGATGCACTTAATCATTTCCCTGATAAAGATAGTGTTGTACAAATGGCAAAAAGGTCAACTCCAGCAGGAAGACCAATAAGCCCTCAAGATGTAGCAAACGTAGTAGCCATGCTTTGTAGCGCAGATGCGGAAATGATTAGAGGGCAAAATATATTAGTTGATGGAGGATCAACAATCAATTTCAATCACTAATATAAACAGGTTTACCCCTACAAAAAATAGAATTATTAATCTCTTTATTCTTAATTAGAGCCAAAGCTACGAATTTATCAATCTGAGAAACTTGCGATAAAGAAGATAGTATTTGCCCTGCATTTTTATTTTTTAAAGTACTGATTATTTTTTTATCAAAAGGGAAATCAGATTTTAGTTTTACCAATTTTCGTGTAACTTTATTGTATGTATCCATTCTAGCTATTACTTCTTGCCCAATATAACAACCTTTAGTAAAACTAATTAAATCTAACAAGGATAGTTCTAGTGGATTGATTCCTATCATCTCGTCCAAAACAGTGACTAGATAATTAAATCTAAATTTCTTGAAATCTAAATCAGAAATTTCAGGTATATTATTTATAATAATATTTTCTAATTTACATAAATATTTACTTTCAATTATTATGTCTATCCATTCAACAGGTTTAGACTTATCAATATAAATAATAAAATTAGAATCATCTAAAAAAACTTCTTTAGATTTAAGTGAATTGAACTTAAGTATTTTGGTTAGAAATTTACATGACCCATCCCCTACAATAGAAATTCTTTTATAAGAATCACTAATATCATCTACAGTAATATTTTCTAAAATAATATATTTTCTAATTTCTTTATAAAGGTCACTAATTTCTGATGAGTCAGATATCAATAATCTATCTTGAGTACTAGAGTTTATCACTAAAAAGTTATCAATTATTCTTCCATTATCATCAAGCAGTAAAGTTCTGGTACTTAAGTTTTCTGAAATTTCATTGGTAGTAATCCTGTTCAAAAAGTCTAATGAATCAGAGCCTGAAATTCTTAAGGATTGGGTGTCTTTCCATCTATAAAAAAAAAACTATCCATGATCTATACTGAAAAAGATGTTCCACATCCACAAGATTTTTTGGCATTAGGGTTAGTAAACTCAAAACCTTTTCCATTAAGTCCATCTGAAAAATCTAAAACAGTTCCAGCTAAAAAAACAAATGCTTTTTTAGGAATATAAACTTCAATCCCAGAAGAGATAATAATCTTATCTTCTTCATCGTGACCTTCAACTATATCTAGGACATAAGTCAAACCCGAACAGCCGCCGCCCTTAACAGAAACTTTTAGTCCGAATTTAGCCATAGATTTCTCATGTGCGAACTGTTTTACTTTTGATGCCGCTTTTTGAGTTATTTCGATTGTGTTTATTGGAACTTGATTTTTTAGCATATAATCATTCTAATTAGCTTATACATTTATAAATATATTCTAATTGTATATTACAATTGAAATATATAAAATAGAATAAACAGTAGATTTTAGAAATTTGAAAATTATAATAATTGATACAGGTGCTGCAAATGTCCATAGTGTTAATAAGGCTGTAATTAAAGCTGGGGCAACACCTTATATATCAAAAAATAAATTCGATATTAGAAATTCTGATGCTGTAATTTTTCCAGGAGTTGGTTCAAGTAACGCTGTAATGAGATCACTTATAAATCTTGACTTAATTGATGAAATCAAGTTTTTTGGAAACTCAGGAAAACCTCTTTTATCCATTTGTGTTGGAATGCAAGTATTATTTGACAAATCAGATGAAGGTAATACAAAATGTTTGGGAATCATAAATGGAAATGTAAAAAAATTTCCAGAAAACATGGTAGATATAAATAATAGAAAAATGAAAATTCCTCACATGGGATGGAATAAAGTAAATATCATTAACCAAAATCATAAAATCTTAAGAAACATACCTGACAATTCTTATTTTTATTTTGTTCATTCATTTTACTGTGAACCAAAAGATAAAAGTAAAATCATAGCAAATGCTGATTATGGCCTAGAAGTATGTTCGATAGTAAGTGATGATAATATTGTAGGGACTCAATTTCATCCTGAAAAAAGTGGAGATTTAGGAATTAGCATTTATAAAAACTTTATAGATATGGTCAAATAAATTGGATATTATACCTGCAATAGATATCAAAGATGGAAAATGTGTAAGATTATTCCAAGGAAACTATTCAAAAGAAAAAGTTTTTGGAAATAATTTACTTGAAATTGCTAGTAAGTGGATTGATTTGGGAGCAAAAAGATTACATATAGTTGATTTAGATGGCGCAAAACATGGATCCCAAAAAAATATATCCATTATAAAAAAGTTAGTAGAATTTTCAAACATTCCTCTACAGATTGGCGGAGGTGTAAGAAAATTTTCAGATGCAAAATATCTTTTTGAATTAGGAGTTGATAAAATTATCTTTGGTACTTCAGCAGTCAAAAATCCAAATGAAATTGTATCAACTATAGAAAAGTTTGGCAGTGAATTTGTAATCGTAGGCATTGACGCAAAAAATGGAATGGTTCAAACAAATGGATGGCTTTTTGAATCTGAACTTAAATCTAATATATTATTTAATAATATGATTAATCTTGGAGTAGAACAATTTATTTATACCGATGTTACAAGGGATGGTACTTTGTCAGAGCCAAATTACCAACAAATTATTGAAATATTAGAAAATTTCAAGGTTAAACTTACAGTAGCAGGTGGAGTTGCAAATATTAATCAACTTGTAAAGTTAAAGAATATAGGAGTAGATTCTGCGATTTCCGGAATGGCTCTATATGAAGGAAAAATAAATTTAAAAGAAGCAATAAAAAAACTATTATAGGAGAAAAAATGATTATGAAGACTTCAATAAAAAAAATAAATAATATGTTAAATCCTACCTTAGAAGAAACATTTGACCCACAATCGATGATTGCTTTGATACCGATTCATTGTGAACAAAAAGTTGCGGATATAGGATCAGGGCCAGGGTGGCTATCAATTCCACTTGCAAAATATCTATATTTAGGAAAATGTATATCTGTAGATATTCAAAATGAAATGCTAAAAAAAGTTAAATCTCAAGCAAAAAAATATAAATTAGGAAATATTGAAACAATATTATCCGAAGAAAATAAAATTCCAATAGATGATGATTCTGTTGAAGGTGTAGTATTTTCAGATATATTAAATGAAGCTAAAAATATCGAAAAGATCTTAAAAGAGGGTATAAGAATTTTAAAAAAATCAGGATGGCTTTGCGTTGTAGAATGGCTNCCAAGTGAAGATTCTAAACCNAANTACGGNCCAAANAAATCATCAAGATTAAAACAGGAAGATNTAAGAAAAAAGTTGGAGGATAATGGTCTATCAACTATAACNTCNAGGCATCTAACCCAACATAAATATATAATAGTTGCAAGAAAAAAATGATGGAGTAAAATTTGCTTACACATAGAATTATACCATGCTTAGATGTTGATCAAGGAAGAGTAGTTAAGGGTATAAATTTTTTAAATATATCTGATGTAGGNGANCCAACAGATCTNGCAATTTACTATAATAATTCTGGAGCNGATGAACTAGTTTTCTTAGATATAACAGCATCCTCTGACAATAGAAATATNATGGTAGATGTAGTAAAAAAAGTTTCATCAGAAGTNTTTATACCTCTAACTGTCGGGGGAGGAATAAGAACAAAAAAAGANATGCAAAANATGCTAGAAGCAGGCGCAGATAAAGTTTCAATTAATAGTGCNGCTGTAAACAACCCAAAGCTGATTGANGATTGCGCAAAAGAATTTGGTTCNCAATGTGTTGTTTTAGCAATGGATGTAAAAAAANANGATAAACAATGGAATATTTTTACACATGGNGGAAGAAATAATACNAACATTAACGCNCTTGAATGGGCGAAAAAAGCNACAGAACTTGGTGCTGGAGANTTACTAGTTACAAGTATGGATACAGATGGNAAAAAAACTGGATATGATANTAATTTATTATNTTCAATAAATAANCTAGTAAATATACCTATTATTGCAAGTGGTGGNGCTGGTGAACAAAAACATTTTTACGACGCAATAGTAGANGGAAAAGCAGANGCTGTATTGGCAGCATCCTTATTTCATTACAAAGAGATAACAATAAATGATCTAAAAAAATATCTTACTGATAAAAATATACCNATTAGATTATAATTTTTAATTAAAAATGCCTATAACACTACATTCTGAAATACCAAACAAGCCAAAGGCNATAGGATTTGATTGTTATAAAACTTTATTTTCAAACTCAGAAGATGGATGGATAGAGTTATTTAAAGAAATTATTTTCAAACAAAAAATACCATTAAGTCCTGAAAACTTTTGGAAAAAATGGAAAAATTATGAAGTTGATTTTCGTAAAAANAGAANAGATCTAGGCAGNCCTTNTAATTCACCTAAATTTAAGACTTACCAAGAAGCTTGGACAATTTGCTTTAAAAAAGTATTTGATGATATTAATTTNAATGGTGACTTTGTTGAAGCAGGTGTCATGTCTAGTGACCATATGAGNNAAAAACCAATATTTGAAGAGACTNTAGAAGTATTAGAAAAATTAAGTAAAAATTATAAAATTGGNTTATTTTCAAATGCAGATCATNACTGGATAATNAAACTNNTANAATCNCANAATATNAAATTTGATTTNATTGCATCTTCCGAGTTGGCTCAAACATATAAACCTTCCCTGAAAGCTTTTGAATTTTTANCTNATGGATTACGTGAAAAAGAGAAATAATATATGGTANGTTGGAGATCATTTATTTGATGACGTNCTNGGCGGATTTAGAGCAGGNATGACAACTGTATGGATAAATAGAAATAATGAAAAAATTACCAGAGAACCTCTGCCAAACATTGAAATAACAAATTTAANAGAAATTTTAGAAATTATTAGTCATGTTTCTTAGTTATAATATANTAGAGGNNAAAAAATGATTAAAAAACTTTTACCAGCAATNATTCAGCATGANNANACNAAAAAAGTATTAATGCTTGGATANATGAANGAAGAAGCCNTAANCAAAACTNNTAATGGNCCTAATGTTTGGTTCTATTCTCGCTCTAGAAAAAAACTNTGGGAAAAAGGTGANACTTCTGGTAATTACCTAAAAGTAAAAACAATTAANATNGANTGTGACTTGGATTCGATANTAATTACAGCANTACCACAAGGNCCNACATGCCATACAGGAAATANTTCNTGTTTTGAAAATAATNCAGAATATACAAGATTCAATATTNTCNGAANTAGATAAANATAATCAATCTGAAATTATTGACCAANTAATCAAAATAATTTCTAGTAGAAAAATTTCNAATGATGAAAATTCATANACATCAAAATTACTAAATTCTGGAATTAAAAGAATATCTCAAAAAGTTGTCGAGGAGGCTGGAGAAGTAGCAATTGCTTGCGTTAGCAATGATAANGAAGAGATTATNAATGAATTTTCAGANCTCTTTTATCATATGCTTGTACTAATTGAAGCATCTCCNATTGACTATGATGATGTATGGNAACAATTAANCCTAAGAATGAAAAANTAATTANGCTGGGACAAATTTATTATCTTCTGGGTTAACTTCGTCATTATCTATTGCAATAGCATACTCCATGGCTACTATTGANACTTCTATCATTTNTTTGTCAGGAAAATTAGTTGTTANTTTTTGNAAGAATAAATTTGGTAAAGANAAAATTTTTGTNCCAAAATTNTCATATTTTCCNGTAAATCNGATAAATTCATAAGAAACAGACGTAATTACAGGGATCAGNAAAATNCTTGAAGATATTAATAGCCAAGNTGGTTCTCTTGGNATCAATATAAANATAAGAATTGAAAGAAATACTACNGTCAATAAAAAAGATGTNCCNCANCGNGGNTGTGCTGGAGAANANTTAATTATATTATCATACCTTAANGNTTTCTTANNNTCCATNCAGTGTACAGTCATATGNTCAGCNCCATGATAACCAAANACCCTTTTNATATCNTTCATTCTACCTATAAAAAATATATANCCAATAAACAAAAANAANCTNACTATNCCNTCAATNATATTAGCTAAAAAATGATTNGAAAAAANAGAATCGGCTAGACTCGACAAAAAAAGAGGTAAAAGAAAGAAAAATGATAATCCAAATAATAAGGAAATAGAAATCATAATAATAATTGCTAACTTTGACATTTCAGAACTATCATCTTCTTCAGCTGCTTCACTTGCAGAATAAGTTAATGCTTTTGTTCCAATTATCAAAGTTTCAAATAAAACTAAAACTCCTCTAATTAAGAAAAGATTTCTTAATTTTGAGTTAGCCCATGATTCTAAAGGGATAGATCTCTTCACTATATCGCCGTTAGGTTTTCTGACAGCTAAGGTTGCACGCCTAATACCACGTATCATAACGCCTTCAATTACAGCTTGACCACCATATAGGAAATTATTGTTACTCAAAACTAAGAATTGTTTAAGTTGTATCTTCTCATCATTCTTTCAACCCTACCCTCTGTATCAACTATCTTTTGTTCTCCAGACCAAAAAGGATGGCAACTACTACATATTTCAACACTCAAACTATCTTTAGTTGAGCCCACAACCCATGTTGTATTTCCGCAAGAACATTCTAGTCTTGCTTGATCATTGTATTTTGGATGTAATTCTTTCTTCATATATACTACCTCTTGATTGGGTCTACGTTTACTCTTCTTTTATTTTTTGAAGAAAAATCAAATCTAACATGACCATCAACTAATGAATATAGCGTATGATCTCTACCAATCCCAACATTTGCCCCTGGAGTGAACTTTGTTCCTCTTTGACGGACTATTATTGACCCAGAAGTTACATCAGAACCAGCAAAAATTTTCACACCCAATCTCTTACCAGCACTATCTCTACCATTTCTAGAAGTACCTCCACCTTTTTTATGTGCCATATTATCCTCTTTCTTTTATTTGGTCGAAATATTTTTAATAATAATTGAGGTCAAATTTTGGCGATGACCACGCAATACTCGCTGGCGAGTTTTATTTTTATATCTAAGTGAAATAACTTTGTCTGATTTTTTTTGTTCAGCTATCTCAGCTATAACTTTTTTACCTTCAACTATGGGCTTACCAATCTCAATAGTTCCATTAATTGATAACATTAATACATTTTCAAAAATAACATCTGAGCCTATCTCAGCATTAATTTTTTCAACGTCTATTTGATCGCCTTCACGAACTCTATACTGTTTTCCACCAGTTTTTATAACTGCATAATCTTGCGACATATAATTTTTTCCTAAAGAACTAAATTACTATTTTATTAAAATAGGGACCTTAGGTCAATTGTATTTCCAACATTTATAATAGAAAAAATTCGGATTATATTTTTTCAATCTTATAATCTTCTATAAAATATCCTAAATTTTTTGATTTTTTTATCTTATCAGGATCTAGTTCTTTGGCCCTAGCATCCAAAGTTTTATCATCACCAATTACTGAGCCAATATTGTTTATGAATAACTTTTCAGATTTATAGTCATTATATATATAATCATTGTCTATATAGCACCATGGTGCAAGTCTAAGATTATATTTGTTTTTCATAATAATTTTTTGCTGAATTGCATTATTACTAGTAATAATTTTTTCATATCCGTTTATCATATTTTTGTAGGAATAAATATTAGAAATCAAATCTTTGGATTTGATAATATCGTCTGAAGATATTTCTAAGCAATCTAAGATATTATCAACTGCCATATCAATGTCTCCAAAAGGAAACAATTTTATAGCAGGGATATTAGTATAATTTCTAAATCCTCCAACTAAAGAGCACACTGCGGGAGTGTTGTTAGCTACTGATTCTAATGGCACTAGTCCAAATGATTCTACAAAATTGCCTGGACATATTGTAACGTTAGCCATGGAATAAAATCTGTTCATGTTTTGGTAAGGAACCCATTGATGTAATTTTATAATATTGTCTGCTTTTTCATTTTTGGCGATGTTGACTATTTGATCAAATGATAGTGAAGTGTCATCATTATTTGCGCTATTCGAAAAATACGGCATCATAAGATTCACCTTATTCTTTGCAATTTTACTTTGTAACTTAACCGCTATTTTTATAGCCTCTAAAACTCCTTTTGCGATTTGAGGTCTATGAGGAAATAATAAATTAACTTCCCGTAAATTATTATTCTTAATGGCAGAATAACTTGGTTTTTCATCAAAACTAATGCCATTAGGCACTGTAAAGATTGGCTCTATTATATTTTTCTTTGATAATACTAATGTAGCTTCAATACAATGTTTCAAGTAATCACTTGGAACAATTGTAGATTGAGCACTAAGAGATAGGGCGGAAATAATTGACTCATCATAAATAAAATCATGAAATGAACGAATGATTTTTTTCCCAGAAAAAGAATCTCTTAGGTATATACCGTCAGCATGTAAATATATTTTATCAGCCCAATCACTAGCCTCCCTAATCACCTTAAAAGTTTTAATTAAATTTATTGGTGAAACTTGATAAGGAGAAGGAAATTTTCCTCTAAATAATAAATTAGGGTATATCTCTGAACTCCCTATAGAAAACTTTTTTTGATTATTTTCAATAGCGCTACACCAAACCTTTACTTTATGCCCATAGCCCCCTAAAGAAGCGGATAACTCATGCAAAATTTTTTGCGAGCCACCCATTATACTTTTTTCATACAATGGTGCTAAAGAAAAAATCGCAATACGCATAGATTAATTACCTTGATTGAATAAATTGTCCATAATTTCTATTGGACCATACTAAAGGTTCATTGTCAGAAGAAATGATATCATGAACTTTTCCTATAAAAATTGTATGATCTCCAGCTGAAATATCATCGAAAACCTCACATCTCATACTAGCTAATGATTTTTTAATTATAGGGACACCTTCGATTTCAGAAAAAATATCTTTCTCCAAATCTAGATCTTTATCATTATAATTGGACTGAGAATGAGAAAAATAATTTGCAATGTTTTTTTGATCTTTAGTAAGAAAATTAATGCCAAAGACACCTGATAATTTTATAAATTTATGAGATTTTCTCTCAGTTCCAACAACGACTAGAATTAATAATGGATTTAAAGAGACTGAAGTAACTGATGCTGCTGTCATACCATGGTATGATTTATTTTCATCTAAGGTTGTAATTATAGATACGCCTGTAGGGAACTTAGACCAAACATTCCTAAATAAATTAATTTTTTCTGTATTTTTACTCATTATTCTTAGTCCATTCTATCTGGACAGGATCACGATATCCTGATAATTCTACAAAAGCATCGCCAATATAATTATTTCTATTATCAAAAACCTTAGATTTACCTTCCCAGTAAGTCTGGGTTGGAGGAAGACCTTCATATATCTCTTGATCTAGGATATCTGGCATAATTATAAAATTCAAATCCATTTTTTTAATGTTTATTTTCCAACCTGAAGGGTAAGTTGTTTGAGTTTTTGAACTGTACCAATCGTCAAGAACTTCTATTTCGATACCATCATTCAAGTGATTCACTAAACCATTTTTATTTTGGTATGTGCCGTACAATAATTCAACGTTACCTTTGGTATTTCTTGATTGAGAAATCATGATATTATCTCCGTTGTCAAGCATTACTCCAAACCACTGCCATCCAGCTGGCTTGCCAGGGACAAAGAAATCACCCCATTGATGGTCAAACCAAGATTCTCCACTAACAGATAAAATTTTATCTCGGATTTTTATAGTTCCAGTAGTTTTTTGTCTAGGCCATGTATAATAATAACTATATCCTAAACTGGTTTCAAACCAACCAATTTTATTATGTAACATTGGTTGTTGAAGAGAATCAAAATATAAATTTAAGTCTATATCATCTGTAAATATATTTATTTCAAATTGCCCTGGCTTAGGCCCAATAGTATATTTCCAGTCTGAAATAAATAAAGTTCCTAAATTATCTGTATATAAATTATTTAAGCCTTTATCAGCTCTTGCTAATTGAAAAACCTCACCTGTCTTAATATCTGAGATACTCATTTGTGCTACATAATTATCTTTATCGCTGTTTTCAGATTTAAATATGACAAAATGGAAACCCCATTTTTCACCATTTTGATCTTCCAAATGACCATTATGATACCACCATTCCAGCCTGTTATCATGACCAAATTCATGTATAGATATTTTTGAACCTAAGTCTAAGTTTAGATTGTACGGACTTGGAGTTGGCTGAGGAAGTATACCCCTGTTTATTGTACTTATTTTTTCTTCTCCGGAACATGCAGAAATAATAAATAATAGTAGTATGTAAAAGACTTTAATTTTCATGGGAAATATTTGGTAAAATTTTATCTAACCAGGATGGTAACCACCAATTGAATGGACCTGCAATCCTCATTAATGACGGCGCAATTAAAGCTCGAACTAATGTGACATCTACAAATACTGCAATTGCCAAACCTAATCCTATTGCCTTGACAACGACAACATCAGCAATAATGAAACTTGACGCAACTACAATCAAAATAGCAGCAGCTCCAGTAATTATTGATCCACTCTTTTGAAGTCCTATTGAAACACTTAATGTATTATTATTAGTCTTTTTATATGCTTCAGAAACTCGTGATAATAAGAAAATTTCATAGTCCATACTTAATCCAAAAATTACTGCAAAAAGTAAAATAGGTAAAGTTGAATCAATCACTCCCATTGGTTGAAAATTTAGTAAATTACTAAAGTTCCCATCTTGGAAAATAAATACTAAAGCTCCATAACTTGCGAAGATAGATAATATATTTAAGATTACCGCCTTTAGTGGCAAAATTATAGACCTAAACAAAATCATTAATGAAATATAAGTCACAAGAACTACAACTAAAACAACTATAGGAAATTTATTATATAAACTATTAACTATATCTGTCGTTTCTCCTGGTCCCCCATCAACAAACATATGCCCTTTATCTAATTTATAAGACCTAATCTCTGTCACTAAATTTCTAGTCTCTGGACCAAAAGGATGGTAATCACTTTCTAATAGGAATAATATAGCTCCATCTCTAGCAAAATTTTCAACAATATTTCGCACTTCAAAATCTGTCAAAGTATTTGGATTATCATACATTAGTAGATATTGTTCAAAAGTAAAAGTTTCATCAATATTTACTATACTCTTAACTCTAGTAATTCCCTCAATATTTTCTAAATTTTTACCAATAAGATATGCATATTCTAAATTTTCTGTGGAAAATGTTTTACCTTCAAAAGTATATATGACTGGAATAATAGTTTTTTTACCAAAATCAAATTCTTCATATAGAACATCAAAACCTTGTCGGCTTTCAATAGATTGAGGTAGTATTGTTGCATCAACAGTTCCTAACCTCATATTTAAAACAGGGGTAGCTAATATTATAAGTATTGTTGTAGTTGGGATTAAGATTAACCATGGTTTTGACATGACCCACTTTGAAAATGGTAACCAAAATTCAAATTTACTTTTTCTATTAGGGAGAATTCTAAAATAATTGATTCTATAGCCAATAAACGATAACAATACAGGCATCAATGTTAATGATGCAAATAATGCACAAAATATTACAATAACAGCACCCATCCCAACTGACCTAAGCATCATTATGTCGAATGTAAGTAAACTTACTAAACCAACAAGGCTAGTGCATGCAGAAAAAAATATGGCAGGTCCTGCTCTTTTATGCGTGTTAATAATAGCTTGGGTTACATCTTTTGTATTCATTAATTCTTCCTTGAATCTAGAGGTATAAAACAGAGAATAATCAATTCCTAAACCTATACCCAAAAGAGTAACAATATTTAACGCAAAAACAGACATATCTATACTTTGAGAAATTAAGTAGACCAGTGCAAGACCCAAAATAACACCTCCACCTCCTACAGCTGCAGGTAGAAACGCAGCAATTATAGTGCCAAAAACAATCAACAATGTAACTGTAGCTAGTGGGAAAGCAAACAGTTCTCCTTTCCTTAGATCCTTTTCACTTGCTAAGGAAATATCTCGATAAAGTGCTGGCCCCCCAGTGATAATCATTTCTAAAGCACCTGGGCTAATCTCTTTTTCGATCATCTTAAGAAATTCTAGTGACTCTTCTAATTCAATGCTTAACCCAACTGTTGCATGAACCGTATTGCTCATGTTAGATGCCCTATTGGGATCATCCAAATGTGTAACTACAGAAGACACTTCACTGTAGTCATATAGCGGTAGCAATGCAGCCTGAACATTTTCAGTAAATCTTGGATCAAAAGGTGACCAATCTTTATGTGAGAAAACTAAGTCAAATGCAATAGTAGAAACATCCAGTTTTTCTTGGATCAATTTCCTAGCTTCAACGGATGGAAAATTTTCGTTGGAAAAACCTCCAGGTTTAAGGTATTTTTGAGCTTGAGGTGCAAATGGCAAAGAGATAAAAATCATAAATACCCAGATAATTACAACATAAAGCCTTAGTTGGATTATTTTTTTACCAAAAGTTTCAAACATTATTCAATAAAAAAAAAGTTATTCCTCATTAGTAGATGTAATAACATTATTATCTAAAGTATCTTCAATAGAATTATTTGTATCATTATCCATGGAACTTAAATCTACTTTTTCAGCCGCTGTTCTTGGACCTTCGGGAAGCATAGTTATAGCAGAAACTCTGTCTCCAGAGTTAGGCTTAACAACATTTACGCCTTGTGCATTTCTACCAGTTTCACGTATTTGACCAGTAGGAACTCTAAGAACCTGTGCTTTCTCAGTTACACAAGCCAGCCTTCCAGTAGAGGAATCTTTAATTTCCTTAATTTCTTCATCGGTATATTTTTTTCTTTTATCTATGTACCCTTCGTTACGAAGCTCTTTACTAATTACAGTTGCATCTACAATTTTCCCAGTTCCTTTAGCTCCCTCTGTAACTTTTTGAGTAATAAGACCTTTACCACCTTTTTGTTGCTGCCTATAATCTTGGAGAGAAGTAAACTTGCCTCTACCTTGTTGAGAAACTGTGAATAAAAATCCATCTTCTTCATTTACCACAGTAAGTGCAACAACCTGATCTTTAGGATTTAGTCTAATACCCCTCATTCCTCCAGCAGCTCTTTGACGAGGAGTAATAGAAGAAGAAGGGAACCTTATTGAAAGACCATTTCTTGTAACAATAATCACATCCTCTTTATTACTCACTAGCCTCGCTGAAACCAAAGCATCGTCAGACTTAAGATTAAAACACTTTAGACCACTTCTATTCATATTTCTTAGGAGCGGTAGATGCATCCGCTTTACTTGACCCTTTTTTGTAGTCATAAATAAATATGTATCTTCTAAGTAACTTGAAACAATTTCAACTGCCTGAACTTGCTCATTGGGCTCCATATTAAAACCTAAATTTTGAACAGGAGTTCCTCTTGAATTTCTGGATTGATCGGGAGATAATTCAAAAACTCTTGTAGCAAATACCTTACCTTTATCAGTAAAAAAAAGTATATAGTCATGTGTATTACCTGATAAAAGATGATGAGCTATATCATCATCTTTAGTCATTCGCTGGCCTTTGACACCCTTACCACCTCTATTTTGTTTTTTATATGTATCCATAGGAACTCTCTTAACATACCCATTTTTACTAAGAGTAACTATAACATCCATCCTGGGCTCAGTATCCTCTCTTCTCCATTCACCCAATTCCTCTTCATGAATAACAGTTCTTCGTTCATCACCATATTTTTTTTTCAAGGCTTTAGTTTCATTAGAAACTTCCAAAAGTACTTTCTGGTTATCGGAAAGCAACTCCTCTAATTCCTTAATTTCCTCAAGAAGTTCTTTATACTCATTTTCAATTTTTTCTCTCTCAAGAGCAGCTAATCGCCTCAATTGCATATCTAATATGGCTTGTGCCTGAATTTCTGACAAGCTAAATTCCTGCATCAATGCTTCTCTTGCAGTTTCAACATCGACTGATGCCCTAATTAATTCAATAGCTTTATCAAGATTATCAATCGCTATCCTCAAACCTTCTAAAACATGCAATCTAGCCTTATTTTTTTTCAAATCAAATTCAGCACGTCTTCTAACTACCTCAACTCTAAATCCAATATAATAATTTAGAGCTTGCTTCAAATTTAATACTTTTGGAGTTCCATCTACCAAAGCTATCATATTGAATGAGAATGAACTTCTCAAGGGGGTTAATTTATACAAATTATTAAGTACAACAGGTACATGCGCAGAACGACGCAGTTCGAGTACTATTCTCATACCTTTCCTATCAGATTCGTCTCTGATTTCACTTATACCCTCAATCTTTCTAGTTTTTATCAAGTCTGCAATTTTTGTGACCAGAACAGACTTATTCATTTGAAATGGTATCTCAGTAAAAACAATTCTTTTACGCTCTTGCCTTGGAACATCTTCAACTTTGTGAGTAGCCTGTACTATTACTCGTCCCCTACCAGTATTATAAGCATTACGAATACCTTCTTGCCCCCATATGTGGGCACCTGTAGGAAAATCAGGCCCCTTAATGTGACTCATCAATCGATCTACAGTTGAATTAGGATCCTTTATCAATTGAATTATCCCATCACATATTTCTGATAAATTATGTGGAGGAATATTTGTTGCCATGCCCACAGCTATTCCTGAGGCGCCATTTACAAGTAAAACTGGTAACCTTGAAGGAAGAACTTTTGGCTCTTTTAGAGATTGATCAAAGTTATCACTCCAATCAACTGTTTCTCTATCTATATCAGTTAGTATCATTTCAGTAATAGGAGAAAGTTTACATTCTGTATATCTCATTGCTGCTGCACTATCACCATCAATTGAACCAAAATTACCTTGACCATCAACTAGAGGATACCTAAATGAAAAAGGCTGAGCCATTCTTACCTGAGCTTCATATACTGCACTATCACCATGAGGGTGATATTTTCCTAAAACCTCCCCAACAAGTCTTGCACTTTTTTTATAAGAAGAGTTTGGCCTCATACCTTGATCATACATTGCATACAAAATTCTTCTTTGAACAGGCTTCAAGCCATCTCTTACATCGGGCAATGCCCTAGATACAATTACGCTCATAGCATAATCAAGATAAGACGAACTCATTTCTTTTTGTATTTCTATTGGCTCTATGTTTCCAAGGTCATGATTGACCATAATTTTCTCCAAAATATATAATTTTATTTGTATGTAAGATAAATTTATTCTTTCCCAGCACAATTGTCTCGCGCGCGGGCGTGCGCGCGAGGCNATTTATTAACAATAAGATCAAATATTAGGAATCTCAGATATATAACGTAACAGGTTGTCAAAACCTTTAGGATTAGTATCAATTTTATGTGCCTGCCACTGGACACCAACTACCCAGTTTTTTCCTGGAAGCTCAATTCCATGAAGTATCCTGTCCTCAGAATAAATAGTAGATATTAATTCACTAGAAAGTTCCTTATGTGATAATCCAAATTTATGTTCTGAAGGTATTGTTACCCAGCCAGACCCACCAATTGTGTATGACAACTTACCTCCAGGAGATATAAACACTGGATGCCTAGAATTCTCACCATTATGGAGGTGGTGATCTTTAATAAAAACTGGGTCCGACCCTCCAAAAAAAGAGTTAAACAAGTACATACCCCAATTAATACAAAGAATAGGTATATTTGCCAAAAGAGATTCTTTAAGTATTTCTCTAGCCATTATTTTTTCTTTAGGTTCGAACTCTTCATCACTAACTATAATCAAGGAAGACAATTTTCTGGATTTTTCTCTTAAATTAACTACACTAGAACCAAATTCTTTTATGTCATTAATCAATTGGTCTAATATTGTTTTTTCTCCATTAACTGAAGTAAAAACCCCAACCTCTGACTTATGTAATTCATTTACCATATTCAAAAAGGAATCCCCCATAAACCAAGCCATTTTTCTAACCTTGGTTCAATTATTACCCCATAATTTTTCAAGGCAGAACCTAATCTATTTTCAATAATTCTATTTCTTTCACCCTTGGTATCTCCAGTCGGTACAAATGGATAAAAAGCCTTTAGGTCATACCTGTAAATTAAGTAGACTTTCGTTGTTTCAGTATTTTCTTGAGAGTTTCGTTTATCGGTGAAAAAAAATTCAAAAACTAAGCCTATAATATTTTCTCCTCCACCATTACTATTGATCGCATTTCCAACAGTAAATACACTTGATAGCAAATCATAGAATTTCCCATCTTCTAATACTATCCATTTAGTAGAGTGGGAATCATCCAGAATACTAAAAGAAGTTTTTGTAGAACCCTCACCAGTATAAAGAGCAGCATTCAATTCTTTTTGCAAATTAGAAAGATATAAGTTTTTGTCATCAGGGTGAAAAATAACTCCAGCTTTTCTAGCAGCCGAAATTTCTCCTCTATCATAAAGTTCTCTACATGCCTTATCTAAAGTAAATAGAACATCCCAATCGTTAAGATTTTTCCTTGGGCTTTTAAAAATATGGAGTATTTTATTTATCAACCTAAAACCTATGTTTTAAGTTTCTAAGCCTCTTAACTCTTTCTTCAACGGGTGGATGGGTAGAAAAAAGATTCATCGAACCCTCACCTTTTAATGCTGAAGGTATTATCAGAAAAGCATTAGCTGTTTGCAATTTTCTAAGGTCTTGATCTGGAATTCTGGCAAGTGACCCACTAATTTTTTCAAGAGCGCTTGCTAATGATTCTGGATCTCCAGTTATCTCAGCACCAGTATGATCTGCTCCATATTCCCTATGACGGGTAAGAGATAAAACAAGAAGTTGCCCTATAAAATAAACAATGATAGTAACCAAATAAACGATCATTATACCACTAGAACCATTATTTCTATTTCTTCCCATTCCTCCAAACATCATATTCCAAAAAAACATTGTCATCAAGAAACTAGTTATAGTAGTTAAGAAATTAGCAATAGCTAATACTTTCATATCTTGATTAGCAACATGGGCTAATTCATGCCCTATAACAGCTCTAAGTTCTAATTCAGTTAGTCTTTCTCTAATTCCAGTTGTAATTGCCACAACAGAATTATCTGGATTTCTTCCTGTTGCGAAAGCATTTGGAACGTTAGATTCAATCACTGCAACCTTAGGCATAGGCATACTATAGTTATTTGCCAAGTTTCGAACAATATTAAAAAGAGCCGGATCTGAATTTTCGTTAATGATTTTAGCTCCTGTACTTTTTAATACAAGCTTGTCAGAGGTGTAATATTGAAAAAGCATCATTACTCCAACAATTAAAACTATAAAAGTTATAGGAACACCACTAGCAAGTAAGAAAAGAGAAAAAATTCCGTATAAAACTCCAAGCATAAATATCGTAAAATACATTCTAAGAATTAAACTTTTGTCTTTATGAAATTTTGTAACTGGGTTAGAATCCATAAAAGGTTCCTTTATATTTATTATAATTATAATATTAATATTATTATTTTTACATTTTAAAATCTCTTACAATGGACAAATCTTTAACTAAAAAAATAAAAAATGCATTACTTGAAGCATCAAATGCTGCAAGTGAATTTGTTATAAATAATTTCGAGGGAGATTTTGATGTATTTAATAAGGGAATTATCGAGGGAGAAAATTTAGTAACTAGTATAGATAAAAAAAGTCAAGAAATAGTATATAAAATAATGATAAAAAATTTCCCTGATCACGTTTTACTGGGTGAAGAAGATTCAGATTATAACGAAAAAAAAGCCAAAGATTGGATGTGGATTGTAGATCCAATAGACGGAACAACTAATTATGTTAATAAACTATCAATATTTGCTATATCAATAGCAATTTTATATAAAGGGACCCCTGTCGCATCATCTATAACAATACCAAGCATTAAGCATAAAAAAACCATTATGTTTGCAATAAAAGATCAAGGTACTTGGATAAATGATAAAAAAATAAATATTAATCATAGTTTTGAAGTACCTAAAAAAGGTATATTATCAGGAAATCCAAAATGGTTAAGAAACAAATTTACTTTATCTGATAAATTAATTGGGAATTTGGGAGAAATTAGAAATCTAGGCAGTACATGCTATGAACTTTTTTTAGTAGCCAATAATCAAATGCAATACGCAATTAGCGGCTATGCTAGATCATGGGATTTCGCAGCAGGAATACTATTGATAAAAGAAGCTGGAGGAAGCGTGATGCAATTTTCTAAAAAAGAAAATAGGTTCGTAAATTTCCATGGATGGTCAAAAGATTACATAAATAACGAGGATACTTATAGTTTTATCCAAAACTGGAAAGGACTAATCTTATCTGGAAATAAAAAAATTGTTGAGTACATATCTAATAACATGAAAAAATGAAAAAAATTATTAAAAAATTTATTTTGATGACATAACTAATGATAAAATAAGATTTTATAAATTTTAAATTGGAATAATAATTGAAAATTGAAATATATGATTCTACATTGCGAGACGGGACTCAACAGGAAGGAATATCTCTTTCTGTAGAAGATAAACTTGCAATAACTCAAAAGTTAGATGAAATAGGGGTACATTATATAGAAGGTGGCTTTGCAGGAGCCAACCCCAAAGATGATGAATACTTCAAAAAGGTTCAAAAACTTCAACTTAAGAATGCTAAAATTGCAGCATTTGGTAATACAAGAAGAGCTAATAATAATCCTGAATCAGACCCAACACTAAAAGCTTTAATTGATACAAAAGCTGAAATTTTAACTATTGTAGGTAAATCATCAGACTTCCAAGTCGAAAAAGTTCTACAAACATCACTAGAAGAAAATATGAATATGATAGCAGATTCTGTATCATACTTAAAATCAAAAAATAGAATAGTATTTTTTGATGCTGAACATTTTTTTGATGGATATAAATCTAATCCAGAGTACTCTGTAAATGTATTAAAGATAGCTCTTAACAACGGAGCTGAAAGATTGATCTTGTGTGATACAAATGGAGGGACTTTACCTAGTGAGATTTATAAAATCACTAAAGAGGTAGTTAATGCTTTACCAAAAAGTGCAGTTATAGGTATTCATACACATAATGATACAGATACAGCTGTTGCATCTTCATTAGCAGCTTATGAAGCAGGTGCAATTCAAATACAAGGTTGTGTTAATGGATATGGGGAAAGAACTGGAAATGCAAATATTGTCAGCATAATTGGAAATCTAAAACTCAAGATGAACGTAGATGCAATTGAGGATCAAAATGTTTCAAAACTTACTGAGCTTGCAAATTTTGTAGCTGAGAAAGCCAATAGAAGACCTTTTCAGTTTCAGCCATTCGTAGGATCAAGTGCATTTGCTCACAAGGGAGGCTTACATGCATCTGGAACTGAAAAACAAGTAAATGCTTACCAACATATAGATCCTGGACTTGTTGGAAACTCTAATGGAGTTGTTATCTCAGAATTATCAGGTAAGAGTAATATCTTAAATAGAATAAAAGAACTTAATCTTGATAATATGCTAGGAAATGAGGATGCAATAAAAATTGTAAATTTTATAAAAGATAGAGAATCAAAAGGTTTTTCTTATGAAGGTGCTGAAGCTTCATTTGAATTGATTTTAAATCAATTTTTACCCAATTATGAATCTCCATTTGAGCTTGTAGATTTTATGGTTATTGTTGAAAATAAAAGAAGGTCATCATTTGGGATTGGGTGGAGAAATGATGGGGTAGAACATGAAATGTTATCAGAAGCAACTGTTAAGGTTAAAATCAATGAAGATATTCATCACACTGCCGCTGAAGGCAATGGCCCCGTGGACGCACTTGATCAAGCACTTAGAAAAGGATTATTAAATTCTTATCCTGAATTAAAAGCAATTCGTTTAACAGATTATAAAGTCAGAGTAGTGAATGAAGGTTCTGGAACTGGCTCAATTGTTAGAGTAATTATTGAATCTGCAGATGATAAAAATGTGTGGTACACAGTAGGTGCATCAAGCAATATTTTGGAAGCTAGTTGGTTAGCTCTCAGCGATAGTTTTGAATGGTGGATAAACAAGCATAATATTAACAACCCACCTAAATAAAAAAGATTCAACCCCTTCGATGAACCCAGAAAATATTAAAATGTCTGCTGGAATACTAGCTCTAAATAGAATAAAAAAACAGCAATTAAAAGAAATTCCAGATAAATTAAAACCCGAAAATATTCATGATGCATATAAAATTCAAGAACAAATGCATAATATATTTCAGGAAATAAATTTTGGAAAGCGTATAGGATATAAAATTGGGTGTACCTCTTCAGTGATGAGAAAGTATTTAGATATTAATGAACCGTGCTATGGGGGAATCCTAAATACAGGCACAAATTATATCTCTGCCAATAAAAACTTTCAAGATTTTAGCATGCCTGGAGTTGAAATCGAGATTGCAGTTTTTGTTAACGAAGACTTCAAATTCTCTAATGAAACAACTATTGACGAAATCCCACTAGACAAATTAACCCTTTTCCCAGCTATAGAACTCGTTGATAACAGATGGATAGACTATAAAATAATAGATAAAAACAGCTTAATTGCTGATGATTTTTTTGCCTCTGAAATAATACTTGGGAACCCATTGCCATCCCATAAAATCAATAATCTAGACAACTTAACTGGAAAACTTATAATAAATGAAGATCAAGTTTCCGAAGGAAATACGAAAAATATAATGAAACATCCAATTAATGCTCTTAGTTGGTTAATTAATATTTTGCAAAAAAAAGATAAATTTCTAAAACAAGGAGAAATTGTAATGCTAGGGAGTATGACTCAAACTAAATGGGTAAGTAAAAATGATGAAATCATTGCATCATTTGATGCTTTAGGTGACGTATTATTGAAATTTAGATAATTTTTTAGAAGTAAGTATTTGAAGTGTTTCACTATTATTCTTTATTTCTTTCCAGTTCCATAATTGAGGTATAGTTTCTCCATTCGCCCAAAGTTCTAGTTGATCAAAATAATGTTTTGACCCTGGGTTTCCGGAAGAACCTAATGGCACAATCCATTTACTATTTTCCCAATTATTTATGTCATGAGCATACCTATTAACTGATGCTGCTGAAACTTTAAAATTTCTGTCGTAACTTCCGGCTAAAGGAGTATCGCCATCTCCGCTTGCCGGGACCTTTTTTGGATTCAATATTTCAGAATATTCATGAAATTCTGAACTTAATGGATGAGTATGATTTGTTGTATGAAGAGCACCCCATTTCCAGTCGAAAATACTGTCTCCAAATTTATCTTTCAAAAATTCAATAGCCTTTCTAAAAGAATCTAAAAATAATTCCTCCCACGATAAACCATTTATCAAAAAACTGTCTTTATCACCGATACTCTCATTTATTAATGGAACAAGAAATCTTCTAACATGAGATATTCCTCCTTCGTTTCTCCAATTTATAACTTCTTCACTAAGTGACCCATAGTTAATTGAAATTATTTTCTCTATCAGCATCTCTTTAGTTACTGTATAAATACAAGCTTCATAACTTTCTTTATCCATATTAAAATCCCATTGAATAAGTGAATTAAATGATATTTTTTCTAACTCAGAAAATCCTTTATTATTTATACTAATTTTTTTAGAAAAGTTGATCATTTTCTTAGCAGGAATAGAAATTATTTGATTGTGCATCTCCAGCATATTACTAATGTCCATTTTTTTTGAACAATTATTAATGTATTCTACTAAAACCCTGGCTCTATACTCAGGAGCAAAAGCTATAGACATAAAATAAGGATAATCCGCGTCAACTACCTTTTGGTTACAGGTTACTACCAATCCAGTTTTGGGATTTCTAGACATGGGTAAATCTTGTCTCGGAACTTCTTTATTGACTATATTTTTTGGATCCCATCCTTTTGCTATTCCCCAATGATGCTGACGGTTCCTCACAGGTACAGCGCCTGCGAATTTATACCCAAAATTTTTATCAGAATCAGCGTAAGGATAATTATTGGTTCTATCAGTCCATTTATCAAATGCTTTTTCAAGATCGTCTGCAGATTTAGAAATCATTGCCTCGTATGCAGAATCAATCCAATATGTGCCATTATTTTTTCCTCCCGGGTCTGATAAAGAAATCCCATACTCCTTATCCGGTCCTCCAAATAATATATTTCCATTATATGTTTCAATAATTTCAATGTTTATAGATTCTGAATTCCTGGGATTTATTTTTCTCTTATATGTTTTTGCGTCTATCCATTTATCATCATAAAAAAATTGTGTTTTATTATTTTTAGATCTAAGTTTTTCTAAAAATAAATCTTGTGTATCTGCTCCACCATGAGTCATACCCCATGCTACGTTTTTATTATGAGCAAAATGCATAAATCCAGGATATCCAGGTATAGTATATCCGATACCTTCAAAATCATCACATTTTAGATGAACCTGATAGTACACATTAGGTGTATCTAATGTTCTATGTGAATCTCCTGCAACAAGAGGAAAATCAGAATACGTTTTATTTCCTGATATAGACCAACCATTTGATTCTCCATCTATAGCCCCTATCGCTTTGAAGTTTCTAGCAGCTTCAGATAATTCCTTAATTGCATTTTCTATCTCACCTGTATATTTTCCCCCTGGAGGCAATGTTAGCAATGCACCAGGAAAATATCCTGGAATAAGCTTTGCTGCCTTTTCTGCACCTATTTCTTTTGCTAATTGAGAGTAAAAAAGTTTTCCATTGAAAGAACCTTCAGCAGCATTTCTAATTTTATAAACCAAGATCGAATGCCAAGGTTTCCAAGGTTCTGGCTTAGTATCTAAAAGATGATATTCGAAAGGAAGATTATCTAAAGTATTTATATAAAAATTAACCCCCATTGTAAATGCCTGAAGCATTTCTTTTGCAATAGAGCTCGCTTTCTTGAGATCAGCTTTGGCGACTAACTCAAAATTTCGCTTTAAATTTAATTTGTCATTTGAAATTCCTTTTAGACCTAAATATTCTGAAGATCTACCTAAGCACCTTAATCTATCCAAGTCCATTTGGAATAATCTATCTTGAGCAGTTGCAAATCCTTGAGCAAAAAATAAATCATATTGAGTACTAGCTTCAATATGAGGTATTCCCCAATTATCTCGATAAATTTTTACTTGATTCTCTAAGGAATCAATAGTTAATTTTTTAGTATAATCTGGCAGGTACGATTCTAAATTCATAAAAGTCTCATTAATATAACTATTTCAAAATAATAATACCAAAAATTATATCTAAATAATCTTTGAAATATTTTGCAAAAAATAGATAAATGTTATAAATTCATAAATATAAATTAAATCATATCGGAGAAATCATGAAAATAACGCGAGCTAGATCTTGGGTAGTAAAGCAGCCTGCAAGAAAAATAGATAATCAACTAAAAATTAAAGATAGAGGCTTTGTTTTTATTCAAGTGGATACAGATGAAGGTATAACTGGTTGGGGAGAAATCACAACCTATCCTGGGCCAGTAGCAAACCGAGCTATATCAGCTTATGTAGATCAAATTGGTTCATGGCTGGTTGGAGAAGATCCTCAAGATATTGAAAGGATATGGAACAAAATATTTAGAGGTATGACATATGTCGGCACAAGAGGTGCAACAAGTGCAGCTATAAGTGGTATAGATATTGCATTATGGGACATAAAAGGAAAAGTGCTTAATCAACCTGTATATAAGTTACTTGGTGGAGCGGTTAGAGATAAGATAGCATTATATTGTCATCCTCCCGAACCAGAGAACCCGGAACATATCACTAAGCATGCAAAAGATATTGTTAATGCCGGATATAAAGCTTTTAAAATGGATCCAATGATGCATCATCTACATGTAGGTAATTCAACTTTTCTTGATGGTGAAATTAGCGCAGATGCAGAAGAAAAAGCGATAGAAATAGTTGCGGCTGCAAGAGAAGCAGTAGGACCAAAAACTGAGATTCTTATTGATGCTCATGGTCTTTATAATGTACCAACTGCTACAAGACTTGCTAATAGGATGGCTGAGTGGAATATATTTTGGTTTGAGGAACCTGTTCCCGCTGAAAGTTGGAAAGCCTTAAAACAGGTAAAAGAGCAGGTTAAGCCACTAATATCAGTTGGAGAGAGATTGCATACTAGGTGGGAGTTTATTCCAATTTTTGAGAATAACCTCGCAGATTTTGTTATGCCTGATATAACTTGGACTGGCGGAATTACTGAGTTGAAAAAAATTGCAACTATGGCCGAAGCTTACTATATTCCTATTTCACCCCACGATGCAAGTGGGCCAATAAATGTAATGTCTGGAGCTCAAGTAATGATGACAGTACCCAATTTTTATAAGTTAGAAACTTCAAGATATGATCTTTCTTACTATAACGATATGATAGACAAGCCATTAAATATCAAGAATGGAGATTTATATCTAGACGAATCACCGGGATTAGGTATCAATCTTAATGAAGAATATTTAATCGCTAATGAGATGGATATTAATAGACCTATTGAATATGACCCTTCAGCTGACTAATTCTACCCTTTAACCAAACCAGCTACCATACTACCAACTTGACTGGTTGTTAATGGTCTGTCATCTTTATTAGCAATATCAAAGGTTCTATACCCTTCATCTAATAATGCCTGAACACCTGCTTCAATAGCATCGGCTTCTTTGTGGAGACCAAATGACCATCTTAGCATCATTGCTGCACTAAGTATAGATGCTATTGGGTTTGCTTCAGATCTACCAGCTATATCTGGAGCTGAGCCATGTATTGGCTCATACAATGCTGGCTTACCACCTCTTCGTCTTCTACCACTCTTGGGAGGTAATGATGACAAAGATGCTGAGGGAAGCATACCTAATGAGCCACCTATTACAGCTGCTTCATCAGATAAAATATCACCAAATGTATTTTCAGCTACAATCACATCAAAAATACTAGGGTTAGTTATTATTTGCATAGCGGCCGAGTCTGCTAACATATGGTGGAGTTTTATATCGGGATAATCACCTGCAACTTCCATTGCAATTTGCCTCCATAATCTAGAAGATTCCATTACATTAGCTTTATCTAGTGAATGAAGTACACCTTTCCTAGATTTTGCTAGTTCAAATGCAACACGTAATACCCTTTCTATCTCTTTTTCAGAATATGCCAATGTATCAACAGCTCTTCTACCTCTTGAATTTTCCCATCTTCTTTTTGGCTTACCAAAATAAAGACCTCCAGTAAGTTCTCTTACAATAATGAAATCAACATCCTTTATTAGATGAGGTTTGAGTGGAGAAGATTCAATAAGTTGATCATATACTTTACATGGACGTAAGTTAGCATATAGACCCAAGGATTTTCTCAAACCTAAAATACCATCTTCTGGTCTAACTTTATTTTTTGGATCATCCCATTTTGGGCCACCTACGGCACCGAATAAAACTGCATCAGAGCCCATTACTATATTCATAGTATCTTGCGGTAAAGCAGTACCTGTTTTATCTATTGCGATTCCACCAACATCTCCTGCAACATAAGTAAAATCATGCCCAAAACGTTTAGCTATAGAATCTAAAACTTTTACAGCTTCTAAAGTAACCTCCGGACCTATCCCATCTCCACCTAAAACCGAAATCCTTGCTTCCATATTTTTTACACTTTCATCATTATTTTTTTTTTCTCAAAACAATCTAAAATTGTATCATTTGTTTATGAATCTAACAAATTTTATTAATTACAATTCATAAATTTATCTAATTATTGCTACCATCTAGAACTTCTTTTATTCTCAAATTCATCTATATCATTGGACATTGTTAGAGTAATCCCAACATCATCAAGACCTTTGATTAATGAGTTTTTTCTAAAAGGATCTATATCAAATTTCAAACTCAAATCTTGGTCATCATTAACAGTTTGAGTTTCTAAATCTACGGAGAGTTTATAACTATTATTTCTTATAGATCTTGCCATTATCAATTCAACATATTGTTGATCTAATACTACGGGTAATAATCCATTTTGCATGCAATTATTCTTAAAAATATCAGCAAAACTAGGGGCTATAATTACACTAAAACCCATTTCTTTAAGCGCCCAGGGTGCATGCTCTCTTGATGAGCCTGAACCAAAATTTCTTCCACTAACTAGTATTTCTGCATTTTTATACTTATTTTGATTTAAGATAAAATCAGGATTTGGTGCTCCATCTTCTAAATATCTCCAATCAAAAAAAGCAAATTCTCCAAACCCAGTTCTTTCAATTCTTTTTAGAAATTGCTTAGGTATAATTTGATCAGTATCTACGTTTTCTCTATCAAGAGGAGCTACAATTGCATTAATTTTTGTAAATTTTTCCATATTATCACCTATTTTTTAATCATTTTTTTTGGATCTACAACTATCATACCAACTTCTTTATGTCTTAAGTTTTGAAAAGTATTTATCACTGATATATTAATTATTGTTAAAATTCCAATTATTATAAGTACAATATCAGACAAAAATAAAATATTGTAATAATCAATTAAATTATATAACATATCATTTTGCCGAGACCAAAAAAAGTCAATAGTTCTCCTATTGAATACTGTAAAAAGTACTAGGATTAAAACCCACAAAAGAATTAATATATAAGAAACAAAAGAGTAAGTAAAAATTTGAAGTAAAAAATTATTTCTATATTTAGGTTTACTTCCCAAGTATAGTTGTTGAAAAACTTGAAAAGATCTCCAAAAATTTACCAAGGGAATCAATAACCAAAATATACTTTGATCTGCAGTAAGAGATTGGTTATCAAACTTCAATGTTAATAAATTTCTAGTTGCTCTATGTATAAATGAGCAAAAGATGAAAATAGAAACCAGTGATGAAAAAATTAATAATCCTGTAATAATAAAAGAATTATTTTTCACCTTGGCATAATTCGAGTGGATGTCTACAACTAATGGACAATCGGATCTTAATAGTAAAATTTCACTCTCATTCTCACATTTAATTTCTTCTCTATCGGCAAAAGCTAATAAATCATCAACAAAAAAACGACTAGGTGGAGAGGTCTCTAGACCGTCAACTCTAAGACTTTCTAAGTGGGTAATAATCCTATTATCTTGAATTAATAAAAATATTGAAAGAATAACAAAAGAAATTAAACTAATAATGAGAGTAAAGAGTTGAAAATTATTACTTTCAAAACTGTAAGGCTCAAATTTTTTCTCTCGAATTTTTTCTAACTCTGACTTACCAGTCAACTTATCATAAAGACTGTACTTTTTGTTCTGGCTAAAATTTCTATTTTTATCTTTGTTCATTCTAGAATGTTCAGTTTATTTGCCATTCTCTTATATCAACAAAATGACCTTTTATAGCTGCCGCTGCTGCCATTTCAGGACTTACTAAATGGGTCCTACCACCTTTTCCCTGCCTACCTTCAAAATTTCTATTAGAAGTTGAGGCACACCTTTCTCCTGGAACTAAAATATCAGGATTCATACCTAAACACATAGAACAACCTGACTCTCTCCATTCAAAACCTGCTTCCTTAAATATAATGTCTAAACCTTCCTTTTCAGCGATTATTTTTGTCAAAGTTGACCCTGGCATTACCTGCGCTCTAACTCTATCAGAGACCTTGTAACCTGCTATAAATTTGGCTGCGGAGCGTAAATCTTCTATTCTAGCATTAGTACATGAGCCTATAAAAACTCTATCAAGATTAATATCTTGAATGTTCATACCAGGTCTTAGGTTCATATATTCTAATGCTCGTTCAGCTGAATTTTTTTCCGCATCATCATCATAATCTGTCAATAAAGGGATTTTATCTGTTACCTTAGCTACTTGCCCAGGATTTGTACCCCAGCTGACATAAGGAGTTAATTCATCGCAATTTATTTCTAATAAATTATCATATATAGCATTTGGATCAGAAACTAATTTAGTCCATTCTTTTTTTGCATCTTCAAATTCTTGCCCCTTGGGTACAAATTTTCTATTTTTCATCCATTCAAAAGTTTTTTCATCTGGAGCTATCATTCCAGCTCTTGCACCTGCCTCAATAGACATATTACAAATTGTCATTCTACCGGCCATATCAAGGCGTTTGATTGCTTCACCAGTATATTCCAAAACATATCCTGTACCACCTGCTGTACCCATTTTTCCAATAGTTGCTAAAATCATATCTTTAGCAGTAATTCCAGGTTTTAATTCACCATTGAATCTTACTTCCATAGTTTTAGGTTTTCTTTGACGCAATGTTTGAGTAGCCAAAACATGTTCTACTTCAGAAGTACCAATACCAAATGCTAATGAACCAAATGCTCCGTGAGTTGAAGTATGTGAATCTCCACAAACTATAGTCATTCCCGGTTGCGTGTAACCTTGCTCCGGACCTATAACATGTACTATTCCTTGGCCTTCCGAATCAACATCATATAATGTTATATCAAAATCTTTACAATTTTTTCTTAATGTTTCAACCTGTTGACGCGCTATAGGATCCTTAATCTCTTGCATTCTTGTATCATCAGTTGGTAGATTATGATCCACAGTAGATATTGTCAAATCTGGCCTTCTAACGCCTCTATTGGAAATTCTAAGTGCCTCGAAAGCTTGAGGAGATGTAACTTCGTGCACGAGATGCAGGTCAATATAGATTAATGCAGGTTGACCATTGGGTTCAACAACAACATGCTGATCCCATATTTTTTCAAACATAGTTTTCGACATTTTATCCTCCATATATCAAAAGGTTTTTTTTCTAATCTAAAATATTTCTCGAGTGAAATTTCTTTCTTTTTCACTAATCATAAGATACCTATTTATAGCATTCACGTAAGCCTTAGCAGACGCGAAAACAATATCTGAATCTGAGCCTCTACCGGAATAAACAGATCCTTCTTTCTGAATTCGTATTGTTACTTCACCTAAAGAATCGATCCCTTCAGTCACAGCAGAAACTGAAAATTCTGTTAATTCTGCTCCTAATTTTACTACTTGATCTATTGCCTTGCACACTGCATCAACAGGGCCAGTACCTTCAGATGTTACTTGTCGTTTATCCTTATTAGGACATTCAAGTGTCACTTCTGCTTTTGGGATGACGTTATTACCACAGACAACTTTTACGCTATCAACATGATATGTACGATTTGTATCAATTATTCTATGTTGTTCAGACATTAATGCCTCTAAGTCCATATCAGTAATTTCACGCTTATTATCAGCTAAATCTTTAAACTTGAGGAATATATTTGCTAATTCTTCATCATTTAATTCATAACCCAACTCCCTCAATCTTGCTCTAAGACCAGCTCTACCAGACAACTTACCAAGCACCAAAGCCTCACCTCTCCATCCAACTGACTCGGGTTCCATTATTTCAAAAGTTGAATGATTTTTTATATATCCGTCTTGATGTATCCCCGATGAGTGTCTGAAGGCATTTTGCCCTACAATTGCTTTGTTAGCTTGTACAGGAAAACCAAATATTGAGCCCACCATTCTACTTGAATTTCCTATCTCTTTGGGATCTATATTTGTTTCTATGCCATAAAAGTCAGGCCTAGTTTCAAGCGCCATTATTACTTCCTCAAGAGCAGCATTGCCAGCCCTTTCACCAAGACCATTTATACATCCCTCAATCTGTCTTGCCCCATTTTCTATTGCAGATAAAGAGTTAGCTGAAGCCATACCTAAATCATTATGACAATGCACACTTATAATTGCCTGGTCAATATTAGGAACATTTTCCTTAATACCTTTAATTAGCTCTCCAAATTCTTTTGGGTTTGAATACCCTACAGTGTCAGGAATGTTAACTGTTGTAGCTCCAGCCTTAATAACAGCCTCCAACATCGTATATAAATACTTAGGGTCGGTTCTAGTTGCATCCATAGGAGAAAATTCTACATCATCAACATATTTTTTTGCTCTTTCAACAGCTTTTACAGCCATATCCATAATAGATTCTCTATCTTTTCTCATCTGATGCATCAGATGAATATCAGATGCAGAAATAAAAGTATGAATACGTGCATTTTCAGCACCTTTTAATGCTTCTCCAGCTGCATCTATATCCGTTGCAACAGCTCTTGCCAATGAAGTAATTATTGGACCCTTAACCTCATTAGCTATACGTTTTACTGCATCAAAATCACCTTGAGAACTTCCAGCAAAACCTGCTTCTATCACATCAACTCCCAGTTTATTAAGTTGATGAGCTATTCTCAATTTCTCTTCAACAGTTAATCCAGCACCAGCAGACTGTTCACCATCTCTAAGAGTTGTATCAAATATTATGACTTTATCACTTTTATTCATTTTCTCTTATAACTTTTTCACTAAAATTTATGTAGTAGATTCGAGCCAAGGCATCATGCTTCTTAGTTCTTTTCCGACTTTCTCTACTCCATGCTCTTTATTTTTTTCTCTCATCTGCTTAAAACGGTGTAAGCCTTCATCATTTTCAGCTATCCACTCTTTAGCAAATTCTCCAGATTGAATTTGTTCAAGAACTTTCTGCATATTTTTCTTGACGTTTTCATCTATCACAACTGGGCCTCTTGAATAATCTCCATACTCAGCAGTTTCACTAATTGAATATCTCATATGCTCTAATCCGCCTTGATGCATTAGGTCAACAATTAACTTTAATTCATGCAAAACTTCAAAGTAAGCTGATTCTGGTTCATAGCCACCTTCTACAAGTACATCAAATGCAGTCTTAACAAGTTCACTTACTCCACCGCATAAAACCGCTTGTTCTCCAAATAAATCTGTTTCGGTTTCTTCTTTGAAAGTTGTCTCTAATATTCCCGCTCTACCTCCTCCAACTCCTTTACCATAAGCTAAAGCAATTGAATGAGCATTTCCTGAAAAATCTTTGTCTACAGCAATTAAGCATGGGACACCCAAGCCTCTCTCATAAACAGCTCTAACTCTATGACCTGGTGCTTTTGGTGCAATCATAACTACATCAACGTTATCGGGTGGAGATATCTGATCATAAAAAATAGTAAAACCATGCGCGAATAAAAGGATATTACCAGGAGACAAATTAGGTTCAACATCTTCCTTATATACCTTAGCCTGAACAGTATCAGGAAGACAAAAAGAAATTAAATCTGCTTTCTCAGCTGCATCTGAATTCGAATAAACAGATAGCCCTGCAGCCTCTGCTTTTTCCTTGCTTTTACTTCCCTCATAGAGACCAACTATCACATTAAAGCCACTCTCTTTTAGGTTCAAAGCGTGAGCATGGCCTTGGGATCCAAATCCCAAAACTGCTATAGTTTTTTCAACTAATGATGATTCGTCTATATCTTTATCATAAAATAATTTTGCCATTTCTTCTCCTTGTTATTTTTTTATTTACACACTACCACTTTCAGTAGGTATTATAAAGTTATTATCATTATCTTGTTCTGATTGAAAAATTCCATCATCTTCTCCCTCAATGAGCGTACCTCTTAGGGTAGCTATTCTTCCGGTTCGTAGAATTTCCTTGATGCCAAATTGTTTCAATAGTTCAATTAGAGAATTGATTTTTTGCTTACCACCCGAAATCTCCATTGTTAGTGACTCAACACCAATATCAACTATGTTAACCCTAAAAATATTTGCAATTTCTAGCACCTTACTTCTCGAAACTGAGTCAGCATTTACTTTAATTAACGCCAATTCTCTCCATACTATATTTGATTCTGTTATATCCTGTACCTCAACTATATCAATGAGTTTGTCAAGTTGAGCAGATACCTTACACACAACCTCTTGAGGCCCCTCAACAACAAAAGTCATACGAGATAATCCTTTTTGTTCTGACCTACCTACAGTCAAGCTTGCAATGTTGAAACCTCTTCGCCTAAATAATCCAGCAATTCTAGCTAAAACGCCTGGTTTATCCTGAACCAATGCAGATATCGTTCTTTGTTCTATATTATTAGACATTATTCGGTCCTTCTATAAGTTCATTTACACTCTGCCCTGCAGGTATCATTGGATATACATCATCTACTTTTTCTATAACAAAATCTACCAATACAGGCCCATTGTGTTTATTAGCTTCAATTATTGCATTTTCAACATTATCTTTTTTAGAGACTCTGATACCCTTTATACCATATGCTTCAGCAAGCTTTACAAAGTCAGGATTACCAGTATACGTTTCAGCCTGATAATCTTGATTATAAAATAAACCTTGCCATTGAGTAATCATACCTAAATGATTATTATTTAATATTGCGTATTTAATTGGTAAATTGTTTTCAGCAATAGTAGCTAATTCCATAAGTGTCATTTGAAAACCTCCATCACCACATATTGACCAAACAAGTTTGCCTGGATTCCCAACCTGAGCACCTATTGCTGATGGAACTTCATAACCCATAGTACCTAGACCACCCGATGATAGCCATGAGTTTGGATTAGTGAAAGTGTAATGCTGAGCAGCCCACATTTGATGCTGCCCAACCCCAGAACAAATTATAGCATTACCTTTTGTAGTATCAGAAAGTTTTTTTACAACATATTGGCCCAATATTCTATCCGACTTAGGAATTTCTAGTGACGGATGATCACTTTTTAATTTATCTATGTGATTTATCCATGAAGTATGGGTAGTTTTTTCAACTAAAGGTAAAAGTTGAGTAATAACATCTTTGATATTCCCTATTAAAGAAACATCAACTTGAACACTCTTATTTATTTCTGCAGGATCTATATCAACATGAATTTTTTTTGATCTTTTAGCGAACCTTGAAACATCTCCAACAATTCTATCATCGAATCTACTACCAAAATTTATTATTAAGTCAGCTTGATCTAATGCTAACGAAGCATATGCCATTCCATGCATCCCAGGCCATCCAGTACTTAATATATGATTCTCAGGAAAAGATGATATACCTAGTAAAGTAGTTACAACGGGAATTTGGGCTTTTTCTGCAATAAGTCTTAATTCATCCCAAGCTTTAGAAATTATTACTCCATGCCCTGCAAGTATTACAGGTTTGTTTGCTTTATTAATTAATTTAGATGCAAATTCTACCTCATTATCATCAGCATTTTTGGGAACATTATAACCTGGAATAAAAAGTTGTTTTTTTGGATCATAATTTCCTAATTCTGTGAAAACATCTCTAGGTATATCAATTAATACAGGGCCAGGCCTTCCGGTGCGAGCAATATAAAAAGCCTCATGAATAATTTCTCCTATATCATCAGCTTTCATAACTAAATAATTATGTTTAGTTACTGGCAATGTAGCTCCAGTAATGTCAGTTTCTTGAAAAGCATCTGATCCTATAGCAGCCCTTCCTACTTGACCTGTAATTGCAACCATAGGAACAGAATCCATCATAGCAGTCGCCAATCCAGTTATAAGATTAGTAGCCCCGGGACCAGATGTAGCAAAAGCCACTCCTACTTTACCTGTAGATCTAGAATAACCGTCTGCAGCATGCGCTGCACCTTGTTCATGTCTAACAAGTATATGCTTTAGATCTTCATACTGAGATAAAACTCCGTAAAGTGGTAAAATAGCGCCACCTGGTATACCAAAAACAACATTAACATCTTCATTAATTAATGCCTCGCAAACTATTTGACTCCCTAATTTTTTCTCTTTCATTTTTTCCTACATAAATATTTTTCTATATCTTTATTAACAAAAAAATCTCGTCCATACAAAGGACGAGAAATTACCCGCGGTACCACCTTTATTGTCAGGATTACTTCCTAACCACTTATAATTTTTACGAAATCAACGTCTCTCACTGAGAAAAGCTCCAGAACGAGTTCAGAAATTTTTTATATCGATTTACAGCTAACACCGACTCTCTAAAATAAAAATATAACTTACTACTTTCTTTCAACGCCTGTACTATTATAAAGGCTAACTGTAGTTCAAATCAATTCTTAATTGTAAAATAAACATAATAAAAAAAGATTTGATAAATTTTCAGAAAAAAAAATCATAATATGCGCATAATTAATTTCGATAAATCATATACAAAAAACTTATATGAATTTATAAAAAATTCTAAGCCACATGGTTATATAGACTGGATATTTGAGTACAATTTTTTCAAAAACTCTCTTAACTCTAAACAAAATGACACTTCTAAAAGTTTTTTCCTAATTTTTTCAGGTCAAAATAGAAAAGTAATTTCTGGTTACTGCTTAATTGAAAATAAGTTAGGCTTGGGTTACTCCCAATTAAATATTTTTTTAGAAGATGAAAATTACTCAAATATTACAAAAATAATAAATTTTTTGAAGAAAAATTCAAAAATCACAACCAAAAAATTGGTTATAGCATCAAATAATGATGAAAAAAAACTACAAAAATACCTTATTAGCTGTAACTGGAGAGCAGTTAGAGAATTTCATAAATTAGAAAAAATGTTATTTGATGACTTAAGAATTAAAATAGATAATAAATTTAATATTATTCAAATCGAAGAAAAAGATTCATGTAAATTAACTAATTTACAAAATGACGCATTCAAAAGCCATTGGGGTTATGAAAAAAATACTTCCTCAGAAATAAAAGAAGAAATTACTAAAAAGTACAATACAATATTTATACATAAAAATAAATCTCATTCAATTTTAGGTTACGTTTGGATTATGCAAACACAAGACTTTATTTCAAAAATTAATATGTTAGGTATTGACCCCGATTTTACTGGAAAAGGGCTAGGTAAATATCTATTATATTATGCCTTAAAACATCAAATTAACAATGGGCTGAAAAAAGTTATATTAGATGTAGATTCAAGAAATACACAAGCATGTAAATTATATGAGAAATTTGGTTTTAATAAATATCTATCACTAACTTGGTGGGAAAAAGAATTAGACTAACTTTTCCATATAAGAAATAATTTTTTTTGCAGAATTTTCCCATGAGAACATCTCAGAATGATTAAGTGCATTTTTTGATAATGATTTTATCTTCATCCAGTCAGGATTACCATCTCTTAAATACATAGAAATTATAATTTCGGAAAGACTATAATCATCCCCTGCTTCAAACAAAAATCCATTATAACCAGGGTTAATTATAATGCTAAGCCCTCCTACATTTGAAGCTATTACGGGAGTTGAACATGCGATAGATTCTAGCGCTACTAATCCGAAGCTTTCATAATAACTTGGAACAATTAGTAAATCGCTTCTATCGTAATATTCGTATAATTTTGTATGAGTCACGCTAGGAATAAAATTAATTGAATTAGAAAAGATATCTTGACCTATTTTTTTTTTAATATCAATGAGTTCTGAGTCAGTATATTCACCTCCAACAACATTTAGCCTCCATTGATAAGATTGTTGGTGATTACTTACCTTTATTAATGAGTTTATAAGAACGTCTAATCCTTTTATTGTTTCGTTTCTACCAACAAAAAGTAATTCGAGTTTGAGTCTACGATTTTTCTCGTTAGAATAACTCTTATTCATACTATAAAACTTATTTTTATCAACCCCAGGATAAACAATTTTAATTTTCTTTTCATTTGCTTTAAAATTCTGTGACAACCACCTCTTTTCGTGCTCACTAAAGGTTATTATCATATCCACCTTTTTAGATATGATTTCTTCATATTTAGACCTCATTTTATGATCAGTTTCAATATTTATGTTATAAAATTGCTTAATTGAAAAAATTGTATGAAAAGTTGTTATATGTGGTATTCCCCAAAGTTTTTTTAATTCAATTCCAACAATTCCTGATAACCAATAATGACTCCAAATATAATCATAAGTAATTTGATTTTTTAAGGTAAATTCACTAATTGTTTTTGTGAACTCTTCTAGTAGGTCATATGTATCTGTTTTTGATAATGACGGAGGGCCAGCAGGAATATGAATTACTCTTACATTATCATTGATTTGTATTATAAAAGGATCAAATAAATCATGCCTTCTAGAAAAAATATCTATCTGACAATTAATTGAAATACTGGATAAAGATTTAGAAATCTCATTGATATAAATGTTCATACCTCCAACATCCTTAGTACCTGCCATTCTTAGAGGACATCCATGCACACTTAATAAAGCAATTTTCATAAATTATTTACGCTTTCCATTGATAGTATAGAGTTTACTATCTACAGATCCAAGATGATACTTATACCTTTCATTGCCTCTCATAAAATCAAAAAACTTTATATTTTGCTTTATAGAAAGCTTTATAGCGTAAGCATGATTAATTAAACCGACTGACAAATCAGAAAATTTTGGATCATAGCCACTGTTATATAAATAACGGGTATTATTCATAACAAATGATAGTGAAGATGCTACTTTAGTGTTATCAAACTCTAGAAAAGTTAGTCTAACTATATTATCTTTTTCTTTTAGATTATCAATAAGATCAATAAAAAAAGCTTGATTGTCTTGTGTCATAAATTTACTTTTATCTACAGAACTAGACTTCATTAGTTGAATAAAATAGTCTAAATTTTCCATAATTTCACTTTTCTTTGATAATTCATAATGATTTACAGTACCTGAAGTATGTATTCTCTTGATCTTCCTTTTTAATTCATGTCTATATTTCTTCTTTAAGTTGACTAGGTAGCTTTCCCATGAATTTGGTAAACTAACTTTTGGGCATACATCTTCAAAAACAACCTCATAATCCCATAATTCATCATCATTTTCATTAAAGTAATTGTACAGAGGTGATAGTTCAGAGACTGACTCAAACATAAAATTATCAATATTTTTTAAGTTATAAATTTCATAAAGAATTTTTTTTATATCATTACTAAGATTCTTCTCATCATAATCAAATGAGTAAAGTAAATCTTGATAATCAAATAAACTCTTGCTTCCTAAAAGTGAAATTTCATTATCTTTAATTTTCATAGGAGCAATTATATTATTGTTTTTTTTGTCATCAGAAAGAAGAAACATACAAACTTCATACTCTTGACCAAAATGCTTGTACCAAATATTTTTTGTATCAAAATAATCAAATGGATTTGTATAATTTATATTTTTTCTAGTGTTTGAATTATCAAAAATTAAATTATTAACCAATTTAATATTGCTAAATCCATCAAAATTAGAACTTTTAGAACTTGTCAATTTATTCTTTCATTATCGATGTAATTTTGTGTCTAATTTTGTTCATATCAGAATCAACCTTAAATATTTCTGATACAACATTATCCTTCACCGTAGCTGGATCTTTTAAGCCATTACCTGTTAAGATACATACAATATTCTTATCTCTAAAATCAAAACCCTCTTTACTGAGTTTCATTAAGCCTGCTAAAGAAGCAGCTGAAGATGGTTCACAGAAAATGCCTTCTTCATTTGATAATTTCATATAGGCACTCAATATTTCTTTATCTTCAACCATTCCTATAGTACCACCAGACTCGTCTCTTGCTTTTTCTGCATTTTCCCAACTAGCTGGATTACCAATTCTTATTGCAGTAGCTATTGTTTCAGGATTTTTTACCGGCTTTCCAATAACAATTGGTGCAGCTCCCGCCGCCTGAAAACCCATCATTTTGGGCAGTTTTTTGATTTTATTATGATTTTTATACTCCTTAAACCCTTTCCAGTATGCAGTTATATTTCCAGCATTTCCAACAGGAATAAACAAGTAATCTGGTGAATCATTTATTTCATCTACTATCTCGAAAGATCCCGTTTTTTGTCCTTCAATTCTGTATGGATTAAGAGAATTAACAAGTCCAATATTAAATTCCTCTGAAATACTAATCACAGCTTTTAATGCTTCATCAAAATTACCTTTTATAGAAATAATTTTAGCTCCATAAATCATTGCTTGAGATAGTTTCCCCATTGCTATTTTACCATCAGGAATAAAAACAAATGTTTCTAATCCGTATCTTGCTCCATAAGCCGCTGCTGATGCACTAGTATTACCCGTTGAAGCACAAATAATTCTTTTTTTACCTTCTTCTATTGCCTTAGATACTGCAAAAACCATTCCTCTGTCCTTAAATGAGCCAGTCGGATTAGAGCCTTCGAGTTTAAAGCAAAGATTTTTACATCCAATATCTTTATATAATGATTGAGAAGTAACTAATGGTGTGTTTCCTTCTCCCATTGAAATTATAGGTGTAGAATCGTTCACAGGTAAAAAATGTTTATATCTATCGATTAAGCCTCTATTTTTCATTTTACCCTCCATATCTCATTTAAAAATAAGGATATCTATTTATAAGATTCTACTCTAATCATGCCCTTTATATTAAATACTGTATCAAGATTCTTTATTTGTTTTATAGAAGCTTGCATGTCTCTTTCTAATGAAGGATATGTCATTATAACTAAATCTGCACTTCCATCATCGTGTAAATCTTTCTGAAGTACAGATGAGATACTAATATTTTTTTTCCCAAATTCCATAGCAATACCAGCCAAAACACCTGGCTTGTCAGACACATTTAATCTTAAATAATACTGACAAATATGACTGCTCATACTAGTAATTTCATACGTATTTTTGCGATTTATATCTATTTTTTTTTCAGTATTTTGGATCTTGATTAGATCAGATAAAACAGAACTAGCAGTTGCTTTTGCTCCTGCTCCTGCACCCTGAAACCACAAAGTTCCAACCAAATCACCCTTAATTTCCACAGCATTAAGTACTCCATTTACTGATGACATAGGAACATGATTTGGTATAAGTGCTGGGTGAACTTTTACTAGCAAATTTTTATCCTGATTAATACTTGCTGTAGCTAAAAGTTTTATAGTGTAACCTAATTCACTAGCATATCCAAAATCCTTACTTTTTATACTACTAATTCCTTCAACATATATTTGATCTATTGATACATCAGATTTAAAAGCAATTCGTGACAAAATAGATATTTTATATTGAGCATCGAATCCATCAATATCAGAGGTCGGGTCTGCTTCTGCATATCCTAAATCCTGCGCTTCTTTTAATACGTCTGATAATTCTAATTTTTGATTTGACATTTTAGTTAAAATATAATTAGTTGTACCATTAATAATCCCCCTAATACTTGAAAATTCATTAGCCGAAAGATCATTAACTAATGGACTAATTATTGGTATACCACCTGCGACACTAGCTTCATAAAGTAAAAAAACATTATTTTTTTCTGCAAGATTTAGTAATTCTTTACCATGCTTACCCATAACCTCTTTATTAGCAGTGATCACATTTTTATTTGCTTTTATTGATTTCTTAATATAATTATAAGCCGGATTTTCACCACCTATTAACTCAATAACTATATCGATATTTTTATCTTGTATTATTTCTTGAAAATCATTAGTGATAATTTTTTCACTTAATTGAATGTTTCTTTTCTTAGTGATGTCTTTAACTAAAACATAGGAAACATTATTATTAATCTCTTCATAAACGACTTTACCTACAGTACCTAAACCAAGTAATGCAATATTTCTTTTGGAAAGAATAAAAACCTTTTTCATATCTTAATTTCCAGGTAAATTCGAAAAATCATATGATACTGCTGTTGGAGTAGGAAGTAATGAAGACATCTTAACTTGCTTATTAACCCATTCAAAAATGTCACTATCTAAAACCATTTTTAGATCAAAATTTTTTCTTTCTTCGTTCAAAAATAATGTCATTGCTCTATCTACAAGTAATTCCATATTTTCCTTGTCTACCTCTCTTGCTTCTGATACTTCATTTACAACAATGTAACTATGCCATTTTTTTTCTTCATCGTACCTAGAAGAAGTTGTTTGACGAATAGGCAGTAGCCTATTTCCATCTTTATCAAGGCCAAAAAGCAAGGCATCAAGTTCAGGATTAGTACCATATGGGAACCAACCAATTTCTCCAAGATCCCTTCTTTTATTAGGGTCTTCAGAATATCTCATTACAATATCTTCTATCGGATCTCCGGCTTTAAGTTCCCTATCAATTTTTTGCTGAATTTGGTTGTCTGGATTTAGCAAAATAATTTCATAAATATGAACTTGAACTTGTAACTTTGGAACTGATTGACCAACTACTTCACGAAGTCTTTCTCTAAACATTGATTTTTTAATAAAATCTCTAAAATCATCTTCATTTACACCAATTTTATTTATAAATTGACGTTTTGCTTCATCTAAATTCACTTTATCTTCTGCAGCTATGTTAGGATCATCTGAAGCATTAAATGCTACAAAACCCAAAGTAGTACTGAATCTTTCATCAACCTCTTCCTTAGACACAGATATACCATATTTAGGAGCTAACTGATACGATAATTCATTTTCCTGAAGAGTTAGCATTGCGTCAAAAAGTGAATTACCAACTTGAAATGGAACTCCAAGATCTTCACTAATTCTTTGGTTGTACCTTATAAAATCTACAACATCACCTCTTGAATATTCTTTATCCTCAACTCTCAATGCCAGTTCTCTAGGCGGGAATACATAAATTTGAAAATATGAGTATGCAGGAATAAGTAATAAAATTATTACAATAATTATTCCAAATATAACGTAAGGACGAGACCTTGAACTATTTTCCTTACTCTCTTTCAGATAATCCATCCGGGATTTTTTAATAGACTGCTGGATACTTCTTTGCCCTATATTAAATTCTAATTTCTCCTCAACATCATCATTGAGATCGTTTAATTTATTGTCTTCTTTTTCGTTATTACTAAACATGAAATTCTGATAAAAAACGCAATCTAAGAAGTTTGGGTATCGTCAGAAGTAGAATTTTCTTGCTCTGTAACTTGATCGTCTGAAGAGTTAGAATTATCCTCGTCTGCAGCAACAACTTTGGAATCTTTAACTTCTGGTTCTTCTGAAGGTTTTTCATCAATTTCAAAAATCTTTACTGGACCAGTTACCCTCTCGTGTTGAGGAGCATAAGGCAAAAGAGCTAGATATCTTGCTCTTTTTATTGCTTTTGTCACCTCTCTATGACATTTTGCTGAATTACCAGATTTTATACCTGCATCAATTCTACCACGATCAGTAATAAATTTTCTTAATAAGGAAGCATCTTTATAATCAATAAGATTTTCCTTGCAGAAATCGTATTTAGAGCGTTTGTAACTTGTGAAATTATTTCTTCTATTATAAGTAGTCATTTATCTCCTATTTTTTTACCACGGTAGTTCTTCAATATCTTCTGAGTTATCGTTAGGAGAGAATGTATCATTATTATTTATATTATTATCATTACTTGAGCTTGGTTGAGAGGATGGCTCTTCGCCTGATTGACTACTTAAAAATACTACTCTAGTTGCACTTACCTCTAGACTAGACCTATTAACGCCTTCCTTGTCAACATATTCACTTTTTGTAAGTCTACCTTCTACAAAAACTTTTCTACCCTTTGTTAGGTATTGATTTACCGATTCAGCCTGACGATTCCATGCTGTAATTCTGAACCACTCTGTTTCGCTTACTGTTTCTCCATTTTGATCCCTGTAAGTATTGTTAGTCGCTAAATTAAATGTTGTTACAGGAGTACCAGATGAAGTATACCTCATCTCTGGATCATTCCCGACATTGCCAATTAGTAATATTTGATTAAGACTCAACTGCAGCTTCCTTTTTCTTACGCTTAACAGGAACTCTGCCAAAAAGATCGTCTTTTACAATAAGATACCTGATAATTTTTTGATCAAATCTTAATGCTTCATCCACATTCTTAATTTTATCTTGAGACATTTCAAAGTTTGCTTGAATATAGTAGCCCTCATCATTTTTATTAATGGGATAAGCTAGAGTCCTTTTACCCCAAATTTTTGTCAGGGGAGACTGTGCATCGTTTGAAGAAAGTGTAGTAACCAAATTAGATTCTACGTCTTTTACTTCCTTCTCAGAAAATTCACCAGATACAATACATACTATTTCATATTTAATCAAAATTAACCGTTACCTATTTTTTTTAACCATCTTATTTTACTATCAAAAGGATAAAAATTCAGCAATATTATTAGTTTTTTGACCAAATATTAGTATATTAATCCAAACCTGGAACGATAAATTTTGCTGAAAAACTCGCTACTTTTTCCTTAATTGAACTTAAAATTTTACTATTATCGTGATTTCTTAGAGACTCTAAAATAAATTCCGATACTATTTCCATATCTTTTTCTAACATATTTCTAGAAGTGAGTGCCGCAGTCCCAATCCTGATACCAGAAGTAATCATGGGTGGTTCATCATCGAATGGTATTGAGTTTTTATTCACAACAATCCCTGATGATAATAATGCTGACTCTGCATCTGAACCGTTTAATCCAATAGCCTTTGTGTCCACAAGAAGCATATGAGTATCAGTGCCTCCAGCTACAATTCTTAGACCATTTTCAGACAAAGATTTTGCTAAAATTTTTGAATTTTTCACTATTTGAAAAGAATAGTTTTTGAAATCTTCTGACATAGCTTCCTTAAATGCTACTGCTTTAGCAGCTATTGAATGCTGCATTGGACCACCTTGCATATTAGGAAATACAGCTGAATTAAATTTTTTTTCAAAATTTTTCTTCATCAAAGCTAAAGCACCTCTGGGGCCTCTGAGAGTCTTATGGGTGGTACTAGTAACTATATCTGCATGAGCAACAGGGGAAGGATGAGCACCTCCAGCAACAAGACCAGAGATATGAGCCATATCAGCTAAAAGTAAAGCTCCGACTGAATCAGCAATATGCTTAAACTTCTCGAAATCAACCTTTAGTGGATATGCTGTAAATCCTGCAATTATAAGTTTTGGTTTATTTTTTTCTGCGATTTCATATAAATTATTGAAATCTAAAGCTTCTGTTTCTCTATTAACACCAAAAGGGACAAATTTATACAGTTTACCTGAAAAGTTAACCTTTGAGCCATGAGTTAAGTGGCCACCATGGTCCAGAGACATACCCATAATAGTATCTCCTGTCTGACACATAGAAAAAAAAGCCGCCATGTTGGCTTGTGAACCAGAATGGGCTTGAACATTTGCTGATTCAGCGTTAAATAAAGATTTAGCTCTTTCTATAGCTAAGCTTTCCGAAATATCAACATTCTCACACCCTGCATAATATCTTTTTCCAGGATAACCTTCAGAATATTTATTAGTCAAAATAGAACCAGTAGCTTCAAGAACAGCTGAACTTGTATAATTTTCAGAAGCAATCATTACTAATTGCTCTCTTTGGCGTTTTTTTTCATTCTCAATTACTAAGTGAATTTCCGAGTCAGATTTTAGTAAATGTGTCAATTTATAACCTCATACTAATGTTTTTATAACTACAAAAGTTATAAAAGTATTTAAACTTAATTGTATTATATTGAAAATTAGATAAGAGATTTAGGAAATTTATAGGGTATTAATATGGATATTGTCGATTATAGGCCAGAAACAGCAATGGTGATTTTTGCTCACCCTGATGATGCAGAGATTGGTTCCGGAGGTACGGTATCAAAATGGTCAAAGAATGGCACTGAAATTACATTTGTGCAATGTACTACAGGTAATAGCGGAAGTAATGATTTAAAAATGACATCAGAAAAAATTGAAATTCTTCGCCAGAAAGAACAAAAAGAAGCAGCCAATGTTATAGGAGTTAAAAATCTTATATCTCTGGAATATGAAGATGGCAAACTAAAAGCAAGTGATGATTTCTTAGAACAAATTGTAGAAAATATAAGAAAATTTAAGCCAGAAGTTGTTTTCACTCATGATCATTTTCGAAAAAACTCTTTTCAGCATAGAGATCACAGAAATACAGGAATTACTGTTCAAGACGCAGTATATCCTTTTGCAAGAGATCATTTACATTTCGAAAATCAAATAAAAAATGGATTGTCCACCCACAAGGTTAAAGAAATATTTTTCTGGGGAGCAGATGAACCCAATATAATTGTAGATATAACCGAATCTATAAATACTAAAATTCAGGCTTTATCCATGCATAAAAGCCAGATACCTGGATTATCTGTTGGGTCTGATTTATGGAATAGCATGAAAAAAAGACATGAAGATGCATCAATAAAATTTAAATTTAAGTATGGAGAAGTTTTTAGGAGGGTTAAGGCAAGGTCTTAATAATGAAAAAATTTACAGATATTAAGTCACATATAATACCAGAATTTGATGATGGTCCATTTAACTTTGATGAATCTCTAGAAATTTTAGTTTTGGCAGAAAAAAGTGGGATTTCAAAAATTATTGCAACACCTCATTATGAAAACCTTTTGATTAATAATAAGAATTTTAAGGATATTGAAGAGTATGTAGAAAAATTAAATACATTAGCTCATAAAAATTCTATAGGTATTAATATTTTTTCTGGAATTTCATTAAATTTCTCTGAAAAAATTATTGATATTATCGATAATGAAGCACAAAATTTTTCACTTAACAAAACGCGATTTTTCTTGATCGAATCAACTTTTAATTATTTTGATGAAAGTAATCTAAAAATTATTGAAAAATTTAGAGATAAAAGACTTTACCCGATAATATCACATCCTGAAAGAAATATTTACTTAAGAAAAAATTATAAAATTATAGAAGAAATTATAAATCTAGGTGCTTTAATTCAAATTAGTTCGGACAGTATTATCGGTAATAATGGTGATATAAGTAAAAAATTTGCACTAGAAATCATAGAAAAAAAACATGCTACATGTATTTCCTCTGAAATACATAATAAAGATAAAATTCTTTTTCCTAACCTAAATGTATCCTACGAGTTAATTACCGAAGTTTTTGGAGAAAAAGTCTCAAATAAATTATTTATTTCTAACCCTCAACTTATTCTTGACGGGCACTTACCTAAATTTGAAGACTAGGATAGTGCTAAAAGCCTTAAGATTTTTATCTGCTTCATCAAAATTAAATTAATAATTTTTATGCGCATAATTTTTCTTACTAACAATGCAACTATAAAACCAAGAATTGCAGCTGAAAAAACATCAATAAAGTAAAAAACGCCAACATATATTCTCGAAAAGCTAAATATTAAAGATGCTACTAATAAAATATATCCTAGATATTTATTTGCAGGAAAAATCGAGGCAGCAACGGTAAATCCAATCGCCACCGGATTTGCAGGAAAAGACGGATCTGTAGGGGCATAAAACATCAGTTGTATTTCATCTGAATTACCAATAAAAGGTCTTGGCCTTGAAACTAAATTATTCACTAACCAAACCAAAATATTAGTTACTATGATAGCTGAAATTGAATAAAATACTGATTTTTGATTTAATAATAATTTTTTTGAATCTAAAACTAAAAACCATAGTGAAAAAATTGATAATGCACAAATAACTGGAACTAAGTAGTCACTTGCAAAAATTTGAAAAAATGAATCCCAAAAAAGATTTTTACCGTTCAAGTTATTTATAAAAATAGTTATTTTTTCGTCAAGCATCATCTAAAAATCTACCTTTAAGATTCAATCTTAATGATGAATAATAATTATAATTTTTTAGAGTAAAAATCCCTCTAGATTTTTTTTTACCTACAATAAGGGTTTCCGATTTTTTATTTAAAAACCTCAAAATCCCAGAAATTATCACAGATGTAAAAAAAGATAAAATACAACCTAAAAAAAATAAAAGAAATTGAGCTGTTCCATGCAACCCTCCATCTATATCATTAACATTTCTTACTGATGCAAAATTCTCCATTGTTGCTCTACTAAAGCCAGAACCTGTCGATAGTGAATTTATAAATAGAGGAGCAGAAAAAAAGAAAATAAAACCTGAGACAAGAAATACTATACCAAGTATCTTATTTGATTTAGGATTTGACAATATCATTATGCCGCGCAAATTTGATATTGCAGAAACTATTTGTAATGTACCAAAACAAGAAAGGTATACATAAATTACATAATGATTTATAAATATTTCTCTAATATCACTATTGAAGTAGTTCATAGTGTCAATCCATTGAAATTTTAGTGCACCAATCTAAATATTTTGAATTCTCACCTACCAAAACTGAAAAATAAAGATCTTGGATTTGTTTTGTGATTTTACCTATTTCTCCACTTCCTATTTTTCGATTATCTAATTCTCCTACGGATGTGACATGAGCAGCTGTTCCAGTTAGAAAAATTTCATCTGATAAATATAATTCTGATCTATGAATTCTTCTCTCTTGAACATCTATCCCTATTTCTTTAGTTGCAAGCTCAATTACAGAATCTCTTGTAATTCCTAATAATGCATTATCTGTCTCAGCAGGCGTAATTAATTTATCATTTTGAATCATAAATAAATTTTCCCCACTACCTTCTGAAACAGTACCATCTTGATTTAATAATATTGCTTCATCAAAACCAGCAGATACTGCTTCAGTTTTAGCCAAAATATTTGTAGTGTAAAGTCCAGTAAGTTTAACACCAGTGGGCATAGATGAATCCATTGGCCTCCTCCAACTTGATGTTTGACATCTAATTGAATTACTATTATCAATATAAGACCCAAATGGAAGAGTAACTAAAGCAAAATCATCTGACACTTCATGTAATTTTAAATTTGCCACCATTTCTGCACCCTTATATGCTAAGGGCCTTATATAAACATCTTCTTTTAGATTGTTTTTTTTGATTAAGTCTATGGTAATTTCGCTAAGATCTTCAACAGAATATGGTAGTTCAATTCTTAGAATTTTACATCCTCTAAGTAGGCGTTCGTAGTGTTCCTTCATACGAAAAATATACATCGAGTTATTATTTTCATTCCAATTTCCACGTATACCTTCAAAAGTAGCTGTCCCATAGTGCAAAGCGTGAGTCATAATACTAACTTTTGCTTCCTTTATATCTACTTGATTTCCGCTTATAAAAGCCCACATAATTTTACCTTAACTTTATTAAAAATCATTTATTATTATATATTATTTTTATTTAACTCCAAGTTCGTACTGTTGGGTCTGGAATATTGTCCCACCTAGATTGACCATGCGATCTTATAACTGCTATTCGTTTTAGGACTTCTTGATTTGCTAAACCATGCAAAGGTTTACCTGTAAGAACATTAACTGCATTTTCTCCCCATCTTATAGCTCCTTCAATTTGACTTACATCAGAATTACCAGCTATGTGGGGAGTAATAAATAGATTATTTAATTTTAAAAGAGGGCTTTCAGAACTTACTGGCTCAGTTTCAGTAACATCTATACCAGCAGCTGAAATAAGATTTTTTTCTAGTGCTTCTTGAAGACCTAATTCATCAACAATAGGTCCCCTTGCACAGTTTATAAAAATTGCATTGGGTTTCATTTTAGAAAAAACATCATAATTAAATCTATGTTTAGTTTCTTCTGAAGAGGGAGAGTGTACAGAAATAAAGTCTGACTGCGTGATTAGTGTATCAAAATCAACTAATTCTACCCCAAAAAGATCAGCTGATGTCTGGTTTACATAAGGATCGCAAGCTATGATTCTTCCAGGACCAAATCCTCTAATTCTTGAGGCAAAAGCCTTACCAATATTGCCAAATCCGAAAATCCCAACTGTATTTCCAGATATTCTTCTCAAATTGGAAGTTAATGATGATATATTTTTCCCTTCTGGCGGATTAGACCAATGACCTTGTTTTAGTGCATCGTTCAAATAAGGTATATTTCTTGTGATAGAAAGAAGTAGAGCTACAGCGTGATCTGCTACCTCACTAGTATTTACTCCTGGAGTATTAGTAACACATATACCCTTTTCAGTAGCAGCAACTAAATCAACCGAGTCAACACCAACTCCATGCCTAGCAATCATTTTTAATCTTGGTAAACTTTCAATAACCTCTCTAGTGGTATGAGGAACAGTACCTACTAGTATGACATCAGCATTTTTACCTGCCTGAACCATATCATTTTCCGATTTACAAGGAATATATTCAAACTCGATTCCAGCATCAGTGATAGTATTTATAGTCAAGTCTAATGGTGACTTTTTGTAATCCATAGCAATAACTTTGAAGGTCAATTTTTTCTCCTATAATTAAGAATTAGAATAGTTTATAATTTGTAGATAATAATGGAAAAAAAGTATTTAGTGTATTACTTTTTTCGAATTAAATGATCTTTTAAATAGATTTATAAGGAAATTTGCTGTTTGATGAATAAAAAAATTTCAGAACCTTCTTACGGATTTTATGCTGAACGCGATGTCATGATACCTATGAGAGATGGAATAAAACTTGCCACTGATATCTATTATCCATGTCATGGGGACGGATTAATTCCAAGAGAAAAACTGCCTACATTACTAGTAAGAACATCATATGATAAAACAGCACCAGAATGGGATGATATATATCCTTTTTTTTCTAGAAGAGGATATGTATTTGTAATTCAAGATTTGAGATCAAGATTTAGATCGGAAGGAGATGGTAAATATTTTCATGCTCATAATCCATGGGAAGGTGACGATGGATACGATACAATCGAATGGTTAGCAAAACAAGAATGGTCCAATAAAAAAATTGGAACTTTAGGATCATCACATAGAGGTATTGTTCAACAACAGTTAGCTTTAAAAAAACCTCCACATCTATCTGCAATGTGGGTTGAAGCCGCACCGACCAACCCTTACTTGCACGAGTGCAGAGAAGGTGGCGCAATGTCTCTTCAAATGTTTGCTGCAATCCATTTACATGCTTTGGATTGTCATGAAATTGGACATGATAGAAATAAGGCTAAGGAAATTATGGACGCAATGAGAAATATGAGAGATTGGATACAAAATTTTCCCGACAATCCATTTGATACAGCTCTTAAGGTTGCTCCTTCAATAGAACAAACTGCAAAAAATTATTTGCTAAAAAGTGATTATGATGAGTGGTGGGATGGAGATTACGCTAACCAGGAAAAATATTTTAATGAGCATGCAGATGTTCCCTTAATGATAGCTTGTGGATATTATGACAACTTTATTGGAGCATCGTGTGATTATTATAAATTTATGAATGAAAAAAATAAATCTAACACAAGCCTAATCATTGGTCCTTGGTGTCACGGAGGAATGAGAGCAGAAGGAAGTTCCCATGGAGATGCTGACACAGGCATACAAAGTGTTTGGGGTGTACAAAAATATAATGAAGAAAGATTAAACTTTTTTGACAAACACCTAAAAAATATTGACTTAAAAGAAAAACCAAAAATAAGGTTATACATAATGGGACATGGTGATGGGAGAAAAACGACAAATGGAAACCTTAATCATGGAGGAATATGGAGAGATGAGATTGAATGGCCTTTGGAAAGAACAGAATATAACACTTTATTTCTTAGCAATGAAAGAGAACTTACTCCATTTTTAGATACTGAAGAAAACAGTAAAATAACCTATAAGTTTGATCCCAATAATCCAGTACCAACAATAGGTGGGCAGATTGTAGGAATGTTTGAAATAATCCCTGAAAAAGAAGGAGGTCCAAAAGAAGATTTTGTTCCAGATTTCCTAGATCAATGGACTCTTGTTCGAAATAATATGAGAGAAGTTATATCTGCTGCTGGATGGCATCAGAAAGAATCAAAAATGTGGATAGGAGCCAAAAAACCGTATAAATTATTAAGGGATAGAGATGATGTTATATCATTCGAGACAAAAATACTCGAGGAAGACACAGAGGTTACCGGAGAAGTAGTTTTGAAATTATGGGTTTCATCAGATTGTTTAGATACAGATTTTACTTTTAAACTTTTAGATATTTACCCTGAATCATCTGATTACTCTGAAGGCTACCATTTGAATATAACTGATACTATACTAAGAATGAGATATCGAGATTCATGGACAAATCCAGAGTTATTAATCCCCGATAAACCATACGAAATTTCTGTTAAATTGTGGCCAGTTTCAAACTTATTTAAGAAAGGTCATAAAATTAGATTAGATATATCCAGTTCAAACTACCCAAGATTTGATGTAAATCCAAATACGGGTGAAAAATTAGGGTTTCATACAAAAAAAATTATCGCAAATAATACAATTTATACTAATGATACTTATCCCTCTAGGATAATTTTACCTATCATAAAAAACTAATCACTATTAATCTGTTTTTCCGCTCTTAAATTTATCAAGTGCTGTGATTAGTGCCATACTTGAAGGTACTGGTATCCCCTCTTTGTATGCGATCTTTACTACACTGCCTAGCAGATCATCAAGTTCTAATGGTTTTCCAGCATATAAATCATATTGTATGGAAGCTTGAAAATGCTCTGCATCTTTTTCAGCCGAATCCATAAAATTCTTTATTAAATCTGCATCAAATTCTATACCTTGAGATTGACCAACTAGTAATATTTCTTGCATTGTTGTTTTGATGGTATTATATCCAAATGGAGAAGAAAAAACCTCAGATAGTTTTGATCTCGTAGCAGCCATAATTGTGCCTATTGAGCCTACAAAAATCAACTTTGTCCATAAAGTTTTTTTGATATTATTACTTACTTCAATTTGAATACCTGGTCGCTTCAAGAATTCAGATAATTCCTGAACTCTGTTTGTGATGGATCCATCTTCTTCACCAAATTCAATCTTTGCAACAGGCCCAGTTTGAGAAATATGACCAGGAGCTGCTACTGACGACTCAATATACGTAGCTCCTTGTAAGACTTTTTCTTTGCCAAAGCGTTCTGATATTATTTCTCCACTAGAAATACCATTTTGTATGGTTAATATTGAAGTTTTTTGAGTAACAACTGGAGAAATCAGGGGTAATGTTTCAAAATTAGAATATAGTTTTGGGCTATAGAAAATTAAGTCTGCTGGCGGAGTATTTGAAGGATCGTCTGTTGCCGTTACATTAACGTTAAAATTACCCCAATGGCTATCAACAGATAATCCTTTTTCCTTAATTTTTTTTAAATGATTACCTCTAGCTATAAATGTAACTTGTTCACCTTGATTTGCCAGCATTCCACCAAAATATCCACCAACAGCTCCTGCTCCCATTATTACTACATGCATTATTCACCTCAAAATACTTGTAATTAATTTTTTTTTTTATAAGAAACAATAATTGTAATACTGTTATCATTTTAATATAAGTGTAATGGTGAGCAAATTGACTAAAAAAAATATTAAAAGAATTGACAATAGAAATTCTTCAGAACTAAGAGATGTTAAGATTACTCCTAATTATTTACCTGATTCAGAAGGATCTGCATTAATAGAAGTGGGAAATACAAAGGTAATATGTTCAGCAACTATTGAAAAAAAAGTACCTCGATGGCTCAAAGGAAAAGGTAGTGGTTGGGTTACAGCAGAATATTCAATGTTGCCAAGATCTTCTAAAGATAGAATACAAAGAGAGAGATTCAAAGTTTCTGGTCGTACTCAAGAAATTCAAAGATTAATAGGTAGATCTCTTAGATCAATAGTTGATTTAGAAATGCTTGGTGAAGTTTCTATTATAATTGACTGCGATGTTATAAGAGCGGATGGAGGAACAAGAACAGCATCAATAACCGGAGCTTTTACAGCACTCAACCTAGCAATAATACGTGGTATAGATGAAAAATTATTTACTGCCAATCCAATCAAAAATTTAGTATCAGCAGTAAGCATAGGAATCGTAGAAAAAAACATATTATTGGACTTAAATTATGATGAGGATTCTAGAGCAGAAGTTGATATGAATATTGTGATGAACGATAAATTTGAATTCGTTGAAATTCAAGGAACTGCTGAAAAATCTTCCTTTAGTTATGATGATTTTTCTGAAATGATCACAATAGCAAAAAAAGGAATAAATGAGCTTTTTAATTTACAAAAAAAAGCTATTTCAGATAAATAAAACGATTAGGAAACAAGGAACCATAATGGATAAAATTATAGATGTATCTGCTAGAGAAATATTAGACTCTCGTGGCAACCCGACAATAGAAACAACAGTTGTTTTATCAAGCGGCAAAACCGGAACTGCAGCTGTTCCTTCTGGAGCTAGTACAGGTAAAAGGGAAGCCGTTGAATTACGGGATGGAGATAAAAAAAGATTTTTAGGAAAAGGAGTATTAAATGCAGTTGATAACATAAACGAAAAAATCCGTAATATTATCCTAAATTTAGATCCTTTAAAACAGAAAAGTATTGATGATATTATGATTGATTTTGACAATTCTGAAAATAAAAAAAATCTCGGAGCAAACTCTATACTAGCTGTTTCTTTGGCAACAATGAAATCTGCTGCAAAAAGTTTAGAAATACCGCTATATAAATATATAAATGAATTAAATGACTCTCATAATGAAATTTCTTTACCTGTGCCAATGATGAATATACTAAATGGTGGAGCTCATGCGGAGGGATCAACCGACTTCCAAGAAATTATGATTGCTCCTATTGGATTTGACAATTTTCATGAAGCATTAAGATGTGGTGTAGAAATTTACCATACTTTAAAAAGTAATCTTATAAAAAAAAATCACGTCACAACAGTAGGAGATGAGGGTGGGTTTGCGCCACAAAACCTAACTAATAACGAGGCAATAAATTATGTAGCAGAATCTATTGAAGATGCAGGCTATAAACTTGGAGATGAAGTTTACATTGCACTTGATGTTGCTGCATCAGAATTTTATATAAATAATGAATATCACCTAAGTAGAGAAAATAAGGTCCTGTCAAGCAAACTATTGGTCAGTGAGTATAAAAAACTATGCGAGCAATACCCAATTTATTCTATTGAAGACGGCCTTTCTGAAGACGATTGGGATGGATGGTCTGACTTAACCAAAACTCTAGGGAATAACGTTCAATTAGTTGGTGATGATTTATTCGTTACACAAGAAAAATACTTAAAAAAAGGGATAGATAATAAATCTGCAAATTCTATTTTAATCAAACTAAACCAAGTTGGAACAGTTTCAGAAACATTAAGTGCAATTAGATTAGCCAAAAAGTCCAATTTCAAATGTATTATTAGTCACCGTTCTGGAGAAACAGAAGATACCACAATTTCTGATTTTGCTGTCGGTGTCTCAGCAGGTCAAATAAAAACAGGCGCGCCAAATAGAAGTGAGCGAGTAGCAAAATACAACAGATTGCTGAGCATTGAACAAACAATTGGCTATAACAAATACATAGGTAAAAATATTTTATAAAAAATAAATTCAAAGGAAAAAAAATGAATAAAATAAAGATAGGAATTAACGGTTTTGGGAGGATTGGTAGGCAAGTTCTAAAAACAATTAACAGCAATTTTAAAGATTCACTTGAAGTGGTAGCGATTAATGATTTAGGTGATATCAGAACAAGTGCCCATTTACTAAAATATGATTCTACACATGGAAGATTTCAAGAAAAATTCGAAATAAATGATAATGGCATAAATATTAGCGGTCGTTATATAAAGTTTTTTAGAGAGAAATCTCCAGAGAATATTAATTGGGATAAAGAAGGAGTACAAATTGTTATAGAATCAACAGGTATTTTTACAGATGGTAATCTAGCATCTTCACATTTAGGGGGATCTGTAAAAAAAGTAATTATATCTGCTCCAGCAAAAAACGAAGATATAACTATTGTTTTAGGTGTAAATCACAAAGATTACGATCCAAAAAAACATAATATAATTTCTAATGCTTCATGTACTACTAATTGTGTCGCACCNATGGTAAAAGTACTTAATGATAACTTTGATTTGGAAAGTGCATTTATGTCTACAATCCATGCTTTTACAAATGACCAAAATATACTTGACCAAGCTCATTCAGACTTAAGGCGAGCAAGATCTGCATCGGTAAATATTATTCCAACAACTACTGGTGCTGCAAAAGCAGTGACAAAAGTAATACCTGGTTTAGAAGGAAAGATAGACGGGATGGCATATCGCGTACCAGTAATTACAAGTTCTGTAACAGACCTTACCGTGAAACTGAATAGCGATGAAAGTATTGAAAAAATCAATGAATTATACAAACAATCTGCATCTAAGGAACTTAATGGTGTTTTAGATTGTACAAATGAAGAGCTTGTATCTTCAGATTTCATTGGAAATTCATACTCGTGTACTATAGACTTAGCCTCCACTTCCAAAATTCCTGGAACTGGTCTTTATAAAATTGTAGGTTGGTANGATAATGAGTGGGGATACGCATCCAGAACTTCAGATTTAGTTAACTTAATCGGAAAAAATTTATAATCATATAATATTAGTTGATATTAAGAGTTATAATATTAATAATAGCGGGTTCGGTGTCGCTAGAAAATTAATAAATAAAGCCGAAAGGAAATATTATGACATCAACTAAGATGATTAATTCTAATCAAAGTTGGAAGGATAAAACAAAACCCAANGTTGGTGATTGGAAGGTAAAGGGTGGATTAGCACAAATGCTAAAAGGAGGAGTGATAATGGATGTAGTTACTCCTGACGAAGCAAAAATTGCAGAAGATGCTGGAGCAGTATCGGTGATGGCTCTAGAACGTGTCCCTTCAGATATAAGAAGAGATGGTGGAGTTGCAAGAATGTCCGATCCTGATTTGGTATCAGGTATTATAAACTCAGTTTCTATTCCAGTTATGGCTAAGGCTAGAATTGGGCACTTCGTAGAAGCTCAAGTTCTCGAATCTCTAGGTGTTGACTACTGCGATGAGTCCGAAGTTCTTACGCCAGCAGATAATGATTTTCACATTAATAAATGGGACTTCAAAATGCCTTTTGTGTGTGGAGCAAGAAACCTAGGAGAGGCATTAAGAAGAATTGGTGAAGGTGCTGCTATGATTAGAACAAAAGGTGAGGCAGGAACTGGTGACGTTGTACATGCTGTCACACATGCAAGGCAAATACTTAGTGATATTAGAAAACTTCAAAATATGCCTGAAGAAGAATTGATGTCTGCAGCAAGAGATTTTCAAGCTCCATATGAACTTGTTTTAGAAGTTCATAAAAATGGTAAATTGCCAGTCGTAAATTTCTCTGCAGGAGGTATAGCAACACCATCTGATGCCGCACTAATGATGCAAATAGGTGTTGAAGGTGTATTTGTTGGATCTGGAATTTTTAAAAGTTCTAATCCTTCTAAAATGGCAGAAGCCATTGTAAAAGCTACAACTCACTANAATGACCCAGATATGCTTGCAGAAATTTCCGCAGGACTGGGAGACGCTATGCCTGGAATTGAAGCAAACAAAATTAACGAAAAAGATCAGCTTCAAACTAGAGGTTGGTAGTATTGGGAAATCTTCCTGATAAGCAAATAGGTGTTTTAGCTCTTCAAGGTGATTTTTATGAGCATATTGCTATCCTAGAAAAACTGGATAACAAGGCTTCATTAATCAAAAAACCTGAAGAGCTAGAATCACTTGATGGTTTAATTATTCCAGGAGGAGAGAGCACAACTATTTGCAAACTCATTAGAAATTATGGATTTGAAGAAAAAATAAAACAAGCAGTTAGTAAAGGTATGGGTTTGTGGGGTACATGCGCTGGAATGATCACAATAGCCAAAAAATTAAAAGATGATTATCCAAAACCTATTGGTATTATGGATATAACGGTTGAAAGAAATTTTTATGGTAGNCAGATTGATAGTTTTGAAGAAAAAGTTGTAATAAAAGGTATAGACGATAAAAAGTTTAATGCTATTTTTATTAGAGCTCCAATCATTCGAGAAGTTGGAAAAAATGTAGAAGTACTTTCGATTCTCAACAATGAAATTATTGCTGCGCGACAGGATAAAATTTTTGTTACTTCTTTCCATCCGGAACTTACAGAAGATTCTCGAGTTCACAAATATTTCTTAAGTATGTGTTAAATGTAAAGTTTTATGACAAGCAAATTTCCAGATAAAAATAAAATTGATGAGATTAGAGTATTTCTTGATATATTTCCAAAAGAAATAACTAAAAATATTTATTCTAATGAGTATTTGCATGATTTATTAGAAGTTATATTAGACCTTGGGAGAAAACCTGAAGCTAGATATATCGATAAAACTGTTCCATTGAGCAACAAAGAAGTTACAAGAGAGCAAATAGTTAGCATAATAAGTAAAATTGGTAAATTTGGTGATGATAACAGGGCAGGAATCGAAAGAACTTTACACAGAATTTCTGTAATAAAAAATAGACAAGGTGATCCTGTTGGAATAACCTGCAGAATCGGTCGGGCAATTTTTGGTTCAGTAAAACTAATTGAAGATTTAATTTTTTCTGGAAAAAATATACTAATACTAGGTAGGCCAGGAGTCGGTAAAACNACATTGCTAAGAGAAACTGCCAGAACTTTATCTGATAAATCCAATAAAAGAGTAGTTATTGTAGANACTTCTAATGAAATTGCAGGTGACGGGGATGTTCCTCACTATGCAATAGGAAAATCAAGAAGGCTTCAGGTTCCAAATACTCACTTACAGCACAACGTTATGATAGAAGCTGTAGAAAATCATATGCCCGAAGTANTTGTTATTGACGAAATGAGTACAGAATTAGAAGCTCTTGCTGCAAGAACAATCGCAGAAAGAGGAGTGCAATTAATTGCAACTGCCCACGGGAATACATTATCAAACGTAATTTCTAATCCTACACTTTCAGATCTGATTGGAGGAACTCAAACCGTTACTTTAGGAGATTTAGAGGCAAGAAAAAGAAAATCTCAAAAAACTGTTCTAGAAAGAAAACACCAACCTACTTTTGACATAGTCGTAGAAATTCAAGATAGAAACATTGTTGTTATAAATTCAGATGTAAAAACATCTGTAGATATGAGTCTCAGAGGACTAATATACAAACAAGAAATTAGGAAAATAGACCATAATAATAAAGTTAAAATAATAATTGAGAACAAAGAAAACGATAATTCNGCATTTAAGCCTGCTCCGTTTCAATTGAATGATTTTCATTACAAAAAACCAGAACAAAATTCAAAAAATAATAATTTACAAACTGTAGAAAAAGAAATTTCAAATTCTTTTTATACTAGGATTTATCCTTTTGGAATAAGTAAAGGTGCTCTAATTGAAATAGCTAATAAAAACAAAATTCCTATACAAATTGTTGATTTTCCAGAAAATGCTGAAGTATTTGTTACTACTAAATCACATTATAGTAGAAGGCCTAATATCATTAAAAATGCAGAAAAAATTGGTATAAGCGTCAATGTGCTAAGAAAAGCTAGTAANGAACAAATAAAACAATTTTTAGAAAGATTTATAAACAGACAAGATGAACATGATGACAATGTGAATGATCTTAGGAAATTAGCTATTTACGAAGCTGAACTGGGAATAAGTAAAATAATTGATGGGAACAATAATATTAAACTTCAACCTCAATCTTCATACATTAGAAAGTTGCAGCATGACATTGTTAATAGAAGTAACTTAAATTCTAGAAGTATAGGTAAAGAACCCAACAGAAGAGTTATTATTTCAAAAAAAAAGATATAATTTCAAATAAATAATAAGAGAATTGATTTGAGAAATAATAACCAACATTCATTAGATTTTGGAGATATCACTTCAAAACTAGATAAAATAAATATTAATAATGGTTTATTAATTACTTTTGAAGGTGGAGAAGGTGTAGGTAAATCTACTCAAGCTAAAATTCTATTTCATCAACTAGAAAAGTACGGGGTTGATTGCATTATAACCCAAGAGCCAGGCGGAAGCATATTAGGTAACAATATTAGAAAATGGGTCAAAAGTTCTAGTAATATTTCTCCATTATCTGAGACATTGCTATTTGAAGCTGCTCGATCTCAAATAATCACAGAAATAATTAGTCCTGGGCTAAGGCAAAATAAAGTAGTAATTGTAGATAGATTCACCGATTCAACTATTTCATATCAAGGATTTGGACATGGATTAGACATTGAGATAATTAATCAACTTAATAAAATAGCTACAAAAAATATTATCCCAAATCTAACTATACTTTTGGACATTGAACCCGAAATAGCCCTCTCTAGAGTTTCTAATCAAACAGATTTATTCACAGNGGACGATAATTATAAAAGAGTAGATTCAGAAAATCAGAGAAAATTTGAACAGAAACCTTTAGAATTTCATCAAAAAGTTAGAGAGGGATATCTTTCTATATCTAAGAATGATAAAAGGTGGTGTTTAATAAACGCTGAACAAAAAAGTGATGTAATAGCCAAATTAATTCTTAATAAAACTAAAGAACTTTTGATAAAAAATGGGGTCGAAAAAACTAGATTAGAAGATTAAGTTATAATAAATAACTATATATATGATTAGAGGTGTAATTTGANAAAAAATGATTTAAAGAAAAAATTAAATTCAGGTAAGTCAGCTATAGGTCCTTTTATAGGTTTCCCCTCACCAGGCCTTGTCGAATATATGGGTTGGTTAGGTTTTGATTTTGTCGTTATTGATTGTGAGCATGGTCCTATGGATTATGAAACCGCTGAAAATATGATTCGTGCTGCTGAGCTTTCTAATGTTACACCGATCCTAAGAATAGGATTAAATGAGCAACAAAATATACAAAGATACCTTGATGCAGGAGCTAGNGGAGTTATGATTCCATTAATTAATAATGGAGATGATGCNAAAAAAGTTGTAGACTCTGTAAAATATCCTCCTATAGGAAAAAGAGGTGCTTTTTCAGGAAGAAGTGCAGAGTGGGGACTTCAAAACATGGCAGAGTATATCAGAGAAGCTAATGATGAAACATTTATATCCCTCCAAATAGAAACTATTGAAGGCGTTAAAAATCACAAAGACATTATAGGAACAGATCATGCAGATGCTATATTTTTAGGACCTGGAGATTTATCTGTAAATTTTGGTATGCCTGGGGATACCATGAACCCTAAAGTCTTGGATACTATTGAAGAGTTATCTGTAAAAATAAAAGCAAAAGGAAAACATACAGGAACCTTAGGAATTAATGTTGAACAGACATCATATTGGTTAGAAAGAGATATAAACTGGATTGTAAGTTCAGATAAAAAATTTATTCAAGCAGGAGTAAATTCTTATATGGATGCAATTAAATCACAACTTAAAGATACTCCAAGTAGTTTTTAAAATTGATGCGATTTACCCCAAAGAATGCCATTGATCAAAGGTTTTTTAGTGTCGGTAAAAATACAAGTGATTTTAAAGTTGGTGAAAAAGTTGTTGTAACATGGTCTGACGTCTGGGCAAAAACTTTATCAGAACGGATAAATGCTAAACACCATGATACAACAATGTATAATCCATCATATTGGTTTAACACAAACATAGAAAAAAATATAACAATTGCACATGCACCGCTCGGAGCGCCTGGTACAGTGATGTTTTTAGAAGATCTAATAACCTGTGGTGCACAAAAAATTATAGGTCTTGGTGCAGCCGGTACTCTGTCTAAAGGCTTCAAAATAGGTGATCTTCTTATACCCTATTTATGTAAAATTGTAGATGAAGGAACATCTCAACATTACAAAACAAATGAAAAGATTGAACCAAATCCAAAATTATACAAAGAGTTAATAAATATTTTTTCTAAATCAAAAATTAAATTAGGAACAGGTGACTGGTGGACTACAGATGGATTTTATAGAGAAAGTAAAAATGATATNAATAAGTATTCTAATGAAGGAATTCTTGGAGTAGATATGGAAACTTCAGCTATGTATAATTTAGGCAAATTTAGAAACGTTGAAATTTGTAATCTATTATTAGTTAGTGATGAATTATATAAAGAATGGAATTACGGAGTAAGTACAAAAAGTTTTCAGAAAAATTATAAAGAAGTAATTGATTTAATTAGTTCCTGGATTTTAGACTAATTTTTCCAGTTTAATATTATATTTTCATCATGGCTAAAAGCTAATTCAGGTAAGTTATCAAAATCAGCTATCATAATATCAAAATTTTCTTCATCATTTTTTTTTGGCTGGCCAGATATAATTTTAGCCTCATATACTATAAAAATTACAGGATTATTAGTATCTGAGTATACTCCAACTAAATTAACTATTTCACACTCAACACCGCATTCTTCTAATAATTCTCTTCGAAGTGCATCCTCTACAACTTCACCTCTATTTACATATCCTGAGGGAAAAGTCCATTTACCTAATCCGGGTTCTATTGCTCTTTGGACTAAAACAATTCCAGATTTATAAGGAATTATTGCACCTACAGCTACTTTTGGATCTAACCACATAACAAATTTTTTAACTAATGAATTTTTATCTTACTAATTCAACTTTATCATAAACAAATTTTTTATATATGAAATAGATTGAAGATATATTAATAATTAGTATAAAAAATAAAAATATTAATAATGGAANAAAATTCCATTCAAAAATAATTGGCGGCAAAGGTAATTTTCCATCATAAAAATAATTTATCCCACTTATTGATAATTTAGCTGAATAATAACCTGTAATTATTCCAATAAATAATCCAAATACAATTAATAATAGATTTTCTAAAAATAAAGAAATTATGAATGTTCTCCGTGAAATTCCAATAGACTTTAGTATGAATGCATCTTTCCTATTATTTGTATAAAAAGCAAAAAAATATGAATAAAATGATAGAACTAATATTACAATGCATAGGGATATCGACAAATAAGATGTTACTTTCCATCCTAAAATTGTGGTCGGATCAACTAAAGTTTGTTTTAGATTTTCATCTGCATCCTTTATAGTTGATGACATAAATAAATTACTAATTTTATCTTTTATTTCATTCTTTCTTAATTCATCAACATCTATAAAAAACTCATTCTCAGAAACGTTTACCATCCCTCTAAATTCTAGAAAGTTTAAGAGACTATTGATATCGAGAATAATAAATGGATCATCGGTTGAATCTAGAGTTGGAAAATTATCAACAACTGCAACTATTTGTACAGGTACGAATCCACCATAAACTTGCACAACAGCGTAGTCTCCNATTAGATTTTCGGTTAGGTTCAAATAATTTTCAGAGACAGCGATAGGAATCGGTTTACCATTAGAGTTTCTATAAATTCCTCTTACCCCAACTACAGTACCTACNTCCAAACTAATCTTTGCAAATTNATTTTCTTTTTGAGTATCAGAAATTATTTTAATGGTATCATCCAAGCCGTTAGATGTNGGCAAGGTAGACCAGTAATTATCTTCTTCAAAGTCAATAAGTACCTTATTCGTTGAAGGGCCTATAGCTCTTACATTGTCAACATACCAATCTGTTGGCGTGCCTGTATCTCCAGATACAGGCATAAATGTTTGAATTGAAACTATTTCAATGGGGTGTTTTAAGTGAGATGGAATTTTTGCAACTTTGTCAGTCCAATTAGACTCAATTTGCCCTAGCGTTACTGTTACTTTCCTTTTTTCGGAATCTTCAAGAATAATCCAAAAAAAGTGATCTTTTACGTATGGTTCTTGCATACTATTAGCAGAAAGATGAGTGGCTTCTAGGGGGATATAAATAGGTAGAGGATCAGGCAATTTTCTAATCTTGTCAAATAATTTGGATTTATTTATTTTAGAAAAATCTTCTCTATACCAAATAAATTCTTCTATATTTTTAGTATCCAAACCAAGAAGAGTAAAACTTGGNCCTTGTTGGGTAGTGCCAATTATTCCTTTTTCTCTAAAAGCAGATGAAACATAATTAGTTCCATNAATATCACTTAATTTAAATATATCATTCTGATTAATTGGTTCTCTGACAATTAATCTTAAGTCTGAAGGTATATCATAGAAAACTTTTTCTCTACTGTTTCTATCTAATGTGGATGTCAAGCTCCCAATAATGACTGCTAAACTAATGGTAAAAACTGTCAGTAATAAACTTAATGAATACCAATTAAAATTTCTCTTTAGCCTGACTATTGCAATAAATAATCCTGTACTAGAAATATTATAGATTAAGAAATGAAATATATTTATTAATAGGGGGAAAACTCTTATTATTACTAACATAACCCCTAGTAAAAACATTACTGGCGCTAACAATATTACAATATCAATATTTAGATTATTATCTATATCAGAATAAACAATTCCTTTATTTACTAGTTCCCAAATAAAAATTCCAAAAAGTAAAATCAGTAAATAATCAATAAAAAATTTATGAAAAAAACTTCTGCTATTAAAAAAAAATTGAGTACTAATATTTAGAGATATTTTTGAAAATAATTTTTCAAAAAATGGTATTAATAAAACTAATAAAATTATAATATTCATAATAAAAACATAAAAATAAACCTTTATATTAAGATTTACATAAAGNTCATTACCATTAGTTATTGGATNAAAAAATTGGAAATGACTGGTAATTTGCAGTAAATAAAAAGCGATAAAAGTACCCAATAATCCTGGAATAAAAACTATAACTAGTGATTCAAAAATTGAAATATTAAATAGTTGCCTAAAAGACAAACCTCTTGACAGTAAAACAGCTATTTCCACAGATCTTTTGNTGTTAACAATCTTAGAAATCAGAAACACATAAAATAGAACAAATGCTATAGCAAAAGAACCAATTATATACATCGGTAGTTTTAGAAATAGGATTTTATTTTCTATTCTTTCNATCGTAGGAATAATACTTATATAAACATTAGATCTCGGAATTTTCGTAAATACTTCATTTTGAAAATCTCTTAAGTTTTTCAAAATATCATTAGTATTACCCGATAAAATTTTCGAAGTATCAATATGAAAAATTTTTTGATAATCAACAGGCAATCCAGAATTTGAAGATTCTAAACCTTGGGTAAAAGCTTGAAAATTTGTGAATAAAACTATAGGACGTTCTCTGCCTCCAAAAACCATAGCCGGATCAGGATCTAATAACAATGATGGATCACCACTCCAGAACTCACTATAAGGATTCTTGATATCAAAAATACCAACAATTTTTGCTCTTACCAATCCTATGTTTCTTGAAATAGACTGAGCAGAAATAATGTCATTAATTTCTAAATTCTTAAGTTCATAATCATGCCTTATATTTTTACTACGGTTTTTGTATATAATAACTTCTATTGTACTAATATCATTCTCGTATAAAATTTCACTTTTTGGATAATTACCTTCTACAATTTGAATATTCTCTGATAGATTATTAGAGGTGTGAAAAAAAAGTCTTGAAACTAAATCTCCTGATATTACATTATCATCATTTCTATTCCAAAAATGTTCTTTAGTACGTAAATGATATGTCGAATCATACTTAATTTCATCAATTATATTGTTGTCGGTTAAGTCCCCTATAATTGAGTTGACTTTTTCTATTTCGTTATATTCTAATNGAATCCATTGTGAATCTATGCGTATATTTTTATTATAGATGCCTATTTCATCCAAAGAGTTTTTGACAGTAATTCTATGAAAACTATTTTGATACATAAAACCACCTGCTACAACTATCGATGCAATAAGTACAGAAATCACAATCCCAAAGGAAAAAAACTTATCTCTAATTAATCTTGTAATAGTTATGCTTATCAAATTTTTACCAGCTAAAAATCACTATACATCTCGCCACGAATACTCAGGTTCCCAATTCATAAATTTTTTGGCTTTAGATATGCTAATAAGAGATTCATTTTCCTTAAATTTTTGATTTAATTTTACGCCTGGGTATGCTATATTTATCAATTCTGAGGATGGAATATTGGATGTTGTATCAGAAGAACTAATAAAAAATGCCTCATGNCCTTTCCAGTCATTTTCAATACTTAGCCTACAGGATTTTGCAGCATCTCTTCGGTCAGTATAAGAAAAAAATCCACAAATTTTTCTAGGTGAAATCTCATCTTTATTTAAATCTTTTTTATGATTTAGTAATCTATCTTCATCCCATAAGCCCATAAATCTTAAACTAGCAATTTGATTATCATATCTTCTAGAAAATGCTTCTGCCATTTCTTCACCTAACCATTTAGTAGTAGCATAAACATCAGATGATCTCGTAGGATGATTTTCGTCAACAGGGAGATAATTTGGCATTATTGGATCTTGCCCCCAAAGTTCATAAGGAAAAGCTGCGCCGATAGCATTTATTGATGATGCTAATACAATTTTTTTTATGTCACATAAAAAAGCAGATTCAAGAACATTGTATGCTGAAGTCATGTTAATTCGAAAGACCTCATGTGGAGGTAAAGTCATAGGGTTTGGAATTGCAGCTAAATGAACTATTGCATCACATCCATCAACCGCGGACAAAGTCTGACCAAAGTCCGTAAAATCAATTTTTTTCGATGATAAGTTTTCTGTTTTTTTATCAGTTGGTTCAGTAAAACTTGGAGAATTCAAATCTGCATTTACAACTTCATATCCATGATTTAAGAACTCCTTAACCACATAAGTTCCAGCTCTACCATTTCCGCCTGTAATTAGTACTTTCATATTTTTTGCTCCAATTTAAAAAAAATAACAACAATATAAATTTACATACAATCATAAATTTCGTCTATGAAATAATGTAATTCAAATAAGAATTTTACATAAAATAAATCATATCATTTATATTTAAGTTTCAAGGCTTGATCCACTGAGATTTCTAAAAATAGGTTGAGTAACAAAAATAAAAATAAATATAATCCCAAGTATTACAGATCCAACTAAGACAGCTACTGTTATATCGAAAATATTTGCAATAATTCCTGACATCAATCCTCNCAAAGGAATAAGACTAAAAGTTATTGTATAAATACCCATTACTCTCCCTCTAATATTCTCTGGAACTCTTACTTGTAAAACTGTCATTCCAATAACAAAAAATATTGTATTACATGCACCTCCAATAAANAGAAAAATTAAAGCTAAGTAGAATGTTGTAACCAAAGAAAAAAATGATATTGAAACACAAAAAAACAATGAACCCATTAGCATGATTTTCCCAACATTATTACTTTTTCTGACCTTACCAACTATCAAGGTTCCAAAAAGCGAACCTAGTCCTGTAGATGATAAAAGCAAGCCAAATCCATCGGCATCTCTACCTAATTTTTGCGCAAACAATGGCATTAATTGAAGGTACTGAAAACCAAAAAAATGCGTGGAATAAGTTAGTCCAATTAGTATTTTAAAATCTGTTCTGGAGGCAATAAATCTTATACCTTCATTTATTTCTGTAAAAACATTTTTATTTTTTTGAATATTCTCTAATGATAGTTTTATTGAATATATTGAAATCAACATACTTAACCAGCCTAAAACAGCTATATAAAATACTGTATGAGTGTCACCATATCTTATAATAATACCTCCAAGTACTGGAGTAACTAAACGACTAAATTGCCACATTATAGATCCCAAAGCTACAGCACTCATCATATGCTTTCTTTCAATTAATAACGGGAAAAAAGAACTTCTAACAGGACCATCGAACCCCATCACAAAAGCTTGTATTGAAGCAAGCAAAATAACATGCCAAATTTTTATATAATTTGTAGAATCAAGAACTGCTAATATTAATAATACTAGGGCAGCACATCCAGAAATTATCATTATTAATTTTCTTCTATCAATTCTATCCGCNAATACACCTCCAAATAAATTAATCAATATGGTCGGTAAAGATGATGCTNCTCCAAGATAACCTAAAGATAAAGCAGAGCCACCTAATTCATCAACAATCAACCATCCTTGAGCCATTACTGCCATCTGTATAGAACCAACAGAAGCTAATGATCCAAACCAATAACGCCTATAGTTAGAATTACTAAAAGCTCCAAGTTTTTTTATTATATTATTTTGAATTCTCTTCCACCCATTTCATGTTTTTTTCATTTGCTTTAATAATTTTAGGAAGATTTTTTTCATCAGGAATTTCTTGCTCATCAATAAGACCATATCTTCTAGAACGGTTTCTTTGATAACCCCCACAAAGATGAAAACCTACACANCCTGGGTTATCCTGTAAATCACTTAGAATTTCTGAGTACCATTGACCATCATTATAAGAAATTTCTCCTGGTAATGTATCCCATTTAATTTTTGCTGAATCAGCTAATATTACGGGCTTATCAGTTTTTTTATACCAGTAAAGCATATTTGCAACCGGGTTTTTAAAATCTTGAAATGAAAGTACATCAACATATGGCAAGGCAGCATTTATAACTTCATCAGGTAATTTTTCAGTGGCTTCATATCTATCTCCAAGAATCAGGTGATTTTTATCATATCGCTTTATGGATTCATAGGTGGTTTTATAATAATGATTAGCTAATTTTGAAAGTTCTATACTACCTGATTTTGAGTTTAGAAAATCTGGATCAAATATTGGACCTCTCCATTCATTTACAGGTCGAGTATGCACCCAAGTTGGACAATCTGAATAAAAATATCCAATTAGGTTTGGGTCATCTGACATTTCCGTAACGTGTGTACGTGCGACATAATCACACCAATCTTCCCATTCAGAATTTAATATATCGTAATGATTGTTATGCTTTTCCCACTGGTGAGATTCAGTAAAAGGAAGCATATGACAATATGGTAAGTTAACAATATTATATTCTTCACGGGTAAAGCCCCTCGAATGCTGAAAATTTCTTATCGTTACATCCTGTACCCACCCTATAGTATTAAATCTCCACTTATTCATATTAATCGATACTGAATTTTTCAACCATTCCTTAACATCTGAATTATATTTTTCTTTCCAAATAGATATATTTTCAGGATATCTCATCGTGGATGGGTCAAAATGATTTAAACCAATAGAAAAAAATATATCTCCTGACGGAGATATAAACCACCATTTATTTTTTATTTTCTCAAGCTTGAAATAAATAAGTTTTAGTCCTACTTTTTTCTGAAATTATATAACCTAATGTAAGGTTTGTATTGTACAAATATATTCTTTGGGCATGGAAAATTAAATAAGATTTATATTTTTTTTGTTACAGGAAGTAATTTTTATAAAAAATAATACTCAAAAAAGGCACGTAATAATTATATCAAATTAAGTTTAAAATTTCTTTGAAAATATTTTTTTTTAATATTTTATTTTCAGAATATAATTAATAAAATTTCAGTTACAAAATAATAAAATTAAATTATCAACAACAAAAATCATAAAAAAAATAGAGGAAAAAATGAAAAGAAAAAATATAATTTTTATATCTGCAATTTTGATGTTATTATCAATTTTGTCGTGTTCAAGTAACGATTCAAATGATACAAATGATTATATGGCACCTATGCCAACAGCTACAACTGCTCCAATGCCAACAGCTACAACTGCTCCAATGCCAACAGCTACTACTGCTCCAATGCCAACAGCTACTACTGCTCCTACAGACAACACAACAATGTCATCTATGACAGATGCTGTAAGCGAAGTTAGCATCCTTATGTCTGAGTGGGATGTTAGTGTTGATTCCACAAGTTCTATAAAAGAAGGAAAAATAAAATTAACACTTGTTAATAATGGTAATTTAGAGCATAACATGGTGCTTCTAAATAGCGATAATTACGAAAATTTGGAGTTAACTGATGACTCCTCAATGGCTGACGAAAGTAAACTAGATATTTTGGGAAAAATTTCAGGCTTACAACCCGGTGAATCGGGTGAGTTATTACTTGAAGATATTGGGCCAGGAACCTATGCATTTATTTGCAATACACCAGGACATTATCAACTAGGTATGGTTAACAAAATTATTGTTGAATAAAAAATGATATATGCGGTCGATANNTATCGACCGCATATATAGATAAATTGTACAATTTGTAAATAATATTTATAATTTCTTAACTAGTAGTTTTTATATGACCTATTATCACATTACATTTACACACCCACCGGATATATGTCCAGGAGAACCAAATAGTGATCCTGAAAAAATAAATGCTTTTGCAAAAATATATGATAAATCTAAGGAAAATAACGTAAAAGTACATTATTTTGTTGCTAATCCAACTGAACATAAAATGTTTTTATTATTAGAAACTACCGACTACATAAATATAGAAAAAACAATTGGGCATACAAANAAACTAGGTTCCATATCAATTACCCCTGTGNTAGATTTTCAAACTATGAAAGAATTAAACTCATAAAATAACATGATCCCTACCACAAGCGTGCGTTGATTAACAAAATTATAATTACTGAGGTTATAATTCAATTATGAAAAAGTTAATTTATTTATTTACATTTTTTTTACTTTTGTCTTGTTCTGAATCTTCAAGTTCTACTGAACAAACAGAAAATTTAGTTTTAGATTCAAAAAATATCATTCAAGACAAACAGAGTGAAGATGTTGCAGTTTCAAAATCAAATCAATATTTAGCTAAAACTTTATCAGGTACCTGTAATCTTGATTCTCAAAACTACAAAGTTTCATGCGTGACTAAACCTACAAAAATAAATTCCGTTTTGAAATGGGAATATGATAGTAGGTGGTGGAATGATGATAATTTTGAATTCGATCTTAATAAACCTATACAATCCGAAACTATTATCACACTAGAAGAATGTATAGAANATTCTTGTAATAAAATTGAAATCATTCTTGACACTTCTCATTTAGTTAAAAATAGTAGTATTACAAAAGAAATAAAGAATGATAAGTCTATGATGACAAATCAAATGGATTCTAGTGAACCTAAGAATAAAGGTGATAGCCAATCATTTAGTTTAGAAAAAAAAAATAAAGATGGTTCATCTATAAAATTACCACAAATACTTTATAACTATAAAAATTCATGGGGTCGTCATTGCGAAGGTTCTGGACCAGTGTTATTTACAAATTCGCCCATGAATATGGATGACATAGCTTATTTAACTCCATACGGACAGGTTACNGGTGCTCATATTACCCCTATTGATCATATGTATTTTGAACCTTTAGAGAGATCTCTTGGTCCTGACATATATGAAGTTCGTGCTATACAAGATGGGATTATTTATGATATCGGAAAAAGAGAGATTTCGACTGATACAGGTGTAAAAAAAGACTTTGCTGACTGGAGACTGGATATTGCACATAATTGTACATTTACTAGCTATTTTGATTTGATGACTTCAGTTAGTCCTGAAATTGAAAAAGCTTATGAAGATATAAAATCTGGATTGCAATTTGATGGATTGATNATAGAAGCTGGNCAATTATTAGGATATGTTGGAGGNCAGACTTTAGATTTTGGTGTTTATGATTATGAAATAGTATTNCCTGGATTTATTACACCTGATTTATATAATTATGAATATTGGAAGGTACATACNGTTGATCCATTTGAGTATTTTCCTGATGAGATTAGTGAAAAATTATTAAAAAAAATGATACGAACTATTGAACCTCAAGCAGGAAAAATTGATTATGATGTTGATGGGACTTTATCNGGAAATTGGTTTGANCAAGGTACTAATGGATATGCTGGAAAAAATCCGCAAAATTATTGGATTGGACANTTGTCAATTGCTCCTCATGAAATNAATCCTTCATATTGGAGNGTTGGCATTGGNCATTTAAGCGTAGATGATAATGTTTTTTTAATTCAAGGCAATACAGATCCTGTTAATGTTACAGTAAATTCAGGNGTTGTTTTTTACGAACTCTATCACTCTAGNGTGTATAAAAATGANTATAATGTTGAATGGTGGAAAGAGCCTAAAAAAGAAAAAGATGTTTATGGAGTTCAATATTTGGGTGATTCAAAAGGTATTATAATGTTTGAAATGTTAGAAAACAGATTACTTAAATCAGAGGTTTTTATTGGTAAATCAAAAACTGATAATGTTGATTTTTCAGAAAATGCCAAATTATACGAAAGATAAATACTTTTGACTTAGTTGCTCAAGACCTGTATTTGTATTTGTGAAAAAGAGTAATATCTTACCTTAAAATTGACATTTTACTGAAGAGAATGCCCAGGGCGAGACTCGAACTCGCACGAACCTAAGTTCAACAGATTTTAAGAATAAAGTCTTGTTCATAATAGTTCATCAAATTGGATAACCATGTACAGATTCTGCATAGTTGTTCATCATATTGAATAATAATAGATAATCCTTATGGGAGATTTTTTGGGAGATTTTTT
>PAXI01000008.1:70516-79634 GCA_002714425.1 Chloroflexota bacterium | reverse complement strand
AATGAATCCTTCATATTGGAGAGTTGGCATTGGACATTTAAGCGTAGATGATAATGTTTTTTTAATTCAAGGTAATACAGAACCTGTTAATGTTACAGTAAATTCAGGGGTTGTTTTTTATGAACTCTATCACTCTAGAGTGTATAAAAATGACTATAATACTGAATGGTGGAAAGAACCTAAAAAAGAAAAAGATGTTTATAGAGTTCAATATTTGGGTGATTCAAAAGGTATTATAATGTTCGAAATGTTAGAAAACAGATTACTTAAATCAGAGGTTTTTATTGGTAAATCAAAAACTGATAATATTGATTTTTCAGAAAATGCCAAATTATACGAAAGATAAATAAAATTAAAATAAATTAAGTATTAAGATTCAGCTGAAAATTTACTAGAAGTTTTATTTATAAAATACACTAAAGATAGCATTACAGGTACTTCAACTAAAACTCCTACAACAGTAGCGAGCGCAGCTCCAGAATTTATACCAAACATTCCTATAGCTACTGCTACAGCTAATTCAAAGAAATTAGAAGTCCCAATCAAACAGGCAGGAGCAGCAATTCTATGAGGTAATTTTAATATATATGCAAAAAAATATGCTAAGAAAAATATTCCATATGTTTGAATCAAAAGAGGAATTGCTATCAAAAAAATTAAAAATGGTGAATTTATTATTTTCTCACCTTGAAAGCCAAACAATAAAATAACAGTAAGTAGTAATCCTTGTACAACAAAAGGTTTTAACTTTTTATTAAATTTGTTTAGTTTATCTAAATTTTCATTCAGTAAAAATTTTCTTGTTACATATCCAAAAGTTAGCGGAATAATTACATATAGAATTACCGAAATAATTAGTGTGTCCCAAGGCACTTCAATAGATGTAACTCCCAAATATAAAGCTGCTATTGGAGCAAATGCAAATACCAAGATTATATCATTTATGGAAACTTGCAATAATGTATAATTCGGATCTCCTCTAGTTAATGTACTCCAGACAAATACCATAGCTGTGCAAGGAGCTACACCAAGTAAAATCATACCTGCAATATATTGCTTTGAGTCTTCTATAGAAATAAAGTCCACGAAAAATACTTCAAAAAAAAGAATTCCCAGCATTGCCATAGTAAATGGTTTTACAATCCAATTAATAACTAATGTAAGAAGCAATCCTTTCGGACTAGAACGATATTCGAGTATTTTGGATAGATCTATATTGACCATCATTGGAAAAATCATTATCCATATAAACAATGCGATGACCAAGTTAACTTTTTGATATTCTAGGGTAGCTATGAAATCAAATAGACCAGGTAATAAATAACCTAAAAGTGTTCCTAAAGCTATACTAAGAGTTACCCATATAGATAAATATTTCTCAAAAAAACCCATTTGTACAAAATTATATATTGTTATATTTATTTTAACCTAAAATACAAATTTTTATATTAAAGTAAAGTTAAGTGTATTTATAAAAATTATGACTTAGTATAATTCAATCATGATTAAAAAAATATTTATAATAGCACCAATAATAATAACGGTGTTGGGTTATATATTAAATCGATAGAAACAAAGCATACGTCACCTACTAACTCAAACTGCCAAACAACTAACACTGAGCACTCTAACACCCTCTATATGTATACGTTATAAGCGAGAGGTGTATCGGCAGAAGGTCTGTTGCAGTCGCCACAATCATGCAACAAAACGCAACAAATCCAGGGAGTTAATTACTGGTATGGTATCCACATGGTGTCTTTTTAGTAAAAACAGAAAGAATTATTGATTTGGACTTTAGTTTGAATTGAGATGGTGGGCTGAGGATGACTCGAACATCCGACCTCTACTTTATCAGAGTAGCGCTCTAACCGGCTGAGCTACCAGCCCAAAAATATTCTTATTAAATAGTATTACAATTTCTGGTATTTTCCATTAAAAAAACGTATGAATTTAAGGTACTTAATAAAAAAAACCTTAAAAACTGAATAGTAAACAGAAAGAATGTCATAATTTCGTTTGAAAGTTTAAAGACATTTAGTCTATATTTAAGTTTCAGTAGAATATACTGAAGTAAAATCTCTCCTACGAGCCCCTTCAACAAAGTTATTTCTAACTCAGAGAATCTCGCTCAAGTAGGTTTATTATCACTTCATCTACTGGTCGACCTAGGTAGTATATTATGAATAATTTCATAATAAAGTTCTCCTTAGAAAGGAGGTGATCCAGCCGCACCTTCCGGTACAGCTACCTTGTTACGACTTCGTCCCAGTCATCGGTTCTACTTTCGGCGCCTGTGCCCCAAAGGGTTCACCCAGCGACTTCAAGCATTACCAACTTCCATGACGTGACGGGCGGTGTGTACAAGGCCCGGGAACGTATTCAACGCAGTGTGCTGACCTGCGTTTACTAGCAACTCCGCGTTCATGAAGGCGAGTTGCAGCCTTCAATCCCAACTGAGACCAGCTTTATCGGATTGGCTCCACCTCGCGGCTTAGCAACCGTCTGTACTGGCCATTGTAGCGTGTGTGTAGCCCTAGACGTAAGAGTCATGATGACTTGAAGTCGTCCCCACCTTCCTCCCTTTTAGGGGCAGTCTCACTAGAGAAAATAACTAGTAATAGGGGTTGCGCTCGTTGCGGGACTTAACCCAACACCTCACGGCACGAGCTGACAACAGCCATGCAACACCTGTGTAAGCTCCCTTGCGGGTTCCTCACTTTTCAGATCAGTAACTTACATGTCAAGCCTAGGTAAGGTTCTTCGCTTACCATCGAATTAAACCACACGCTCCGCTGCTTGTGCGGGCCCCCGTCAATTCCTTTGAGTTTTAGCCTTGCGGCCGTAGTCCCCAGGCGGAATGCTTATCGCGTTAGCTTCGGCTCACAAGGGGTCGATACCCCGCAAACCTAGCATTCATCGTTTAGGGCGTGGACTACCCGGGTATCTAATCCGGTTTGCTACCCACGCTTTCGTCCCTCAGCGTCAGAAATGCCCCAGCAAGCTGCTTTCGCCATTGATGTTCCTCCCGATATCTACGCATTTCACCACTACACCGGGAATTCCACTTGCCTCTGACAATCTCTAGTTTAGCAGTATCTCCCGACCTCTCTAGGTTGAGCCTAGAGATTTCACAGGAGACTGACCAAACGGCCTACGGACCCTTTACGCCCAATAATTCCGGACAACGTTCGTGACCTACGTATTACCGCGGCTGCTGGCACGTAGTTAGCCGTCACTTATTCCTTGGGTACCGTCCTTGCTCTTCCCCAAGAAAAGAGGTTTACAATCCAAAAACCTTAATCCCTCACGCGGCATCGCTCCGTCAGGCTTTCGCCCATTGCGGAAGATTCCCTGCTGCTGCCTCCCGTAGGAGTGGGGGCCGTGTCTCAGTCCCCCTCTGGCTGGTCGTGCTCTCACACCAGCTAACCGTCTTAGGCTTGGTAGGCCATTACCCCACCAACTACCTGATAGTACGCAACCTCATCTAAGGGCGATGTCAAAGACACCTTTCATCTATAAAAAGTAAAATACAGATCGTACGGGGTATTAGCAAAAGTTTCCCTTTGTTATTCCCCTCCCAAAGGCAGATTAGTTACGCGTTACTCAGCCGTCTGCCACTAAATACACCACCGCAAGCGGTGGGATTTCGTTCGACTTGCATGCATTAGGCGTGCCGCCAACGTTCGTCCTGAGCCAGGATCAAACTCTCCGTTAAAAATTGACGTTCTTTCTGTCTACTATTCAGTTTTTAAGGTACTGCTAAACAATTAAAATCTTGTTTAAGCGAAATTCAAGTGTATTATTTTTAAGGCCATTAAGTCAATATATACAAAATAAAATTTATACCAAAATAATATATTTATTGAAAAATCAGAGACTTTTTTGATTTTTTTATCTTATTTACTGTGTAAAATTACATATGTTTGTACTAAATATTATATTTATGGAGAAAATATTAAATGCCTAGAAATATACCTGGAGAACCATACACAAGGATTACAGCTAAAGAAGGAAAAGATTTATTTGATTCAGGAAATTCAGTTGTTATAGATGTTAGAAGCGAAGATGAATATCTAGCAGGACATGTAAAAGAATCTATATGGATACCTGTAGATGATATTATAGATAGATATTCTGAACTTCCATCTGATAAAAAATTACTTTTTATTTGCGAAGTGGGCGCAAGGTCTGGACTTGCGGCTGAATACGCATCTTCTATGGGTTCAGATAATTCTAAACTATACAACATAGATGAAGGAACTTCGCAGTGGATAAATCAAGGATTACCTCACTCTAAAGGGCAAGAGAAATAATAGGAATATAATTTGTCATTATTAGTAGTAGGTTCCATAGCATACGATTCAGTTGAAACTCCACTAGGAAAACGTAACGAGCAACTTGGCGGATCTGGATGTTTTTTTTCAGTAGCTGCAAGTTATTTCACTGAAGTCTCAATAGTAGGAGTAGTCGGTAAAGATTTTAAAAACTCAGACTTAAAATTTCTTGAAGAAAAAAATATTGATATCTCAGGGATTGAAAAAACTGATGGGAAAACTTTCAGGTGGACTGGAGAATATATGGATGATATCAACACAGCAGTAACATTAGAAACACAACTTAATGTATTTGGTAATTTTAATCCAAAAATTAGCAATCAACATTCGAAAAAACCATACTTATTTTTAGCTAATATAGATCCAGAGATACAAAATAAAGTATTAGAAAGCATGAATGTAAAACCCAAATTTGTAGCCTGTGACACTATGAATTTATGGATAGATATCAAAAAAAACGAACTACTACATCTGATATCTAAAGTTGATATGTTATTTATAAATCACGAAGAGTCAAAGCAATTAACTTCTGAAGATAATTCAATAAATATATATGAAAAAGTAAAGACCTATGGATCGAATAATCTTGTGATAAAGTTGGGCGAATTTGGAGCTAAACTTTTTTCCAAGAGCAATATTTTTTCTGCTCCTGCTTTTCCCGTAAAAAATGTTATTGACCCAACAGGTGCTGGAGATTCATTTGCAGGGGGCTTTATGGGATATATAGCAAAACATGGAGTAATCGATTCCGAAACACTAAAGACTGCAATTATTGTTGGAAGCACAATGGCTTCATTCGCTGTTGAGGACTTCGGTATAAATAGGTTTAAAAATCTTAAATATAGTGATATAAAGGATCGTTTTGAAGAATTCTCTAAATTAACTTATTTTAACCCTATGCACNAATAATAAACATGAAATAGAATATATTTAGAAANAATTATATTTAATGGAGATAACATGGATTACGATATCANAGATATTAATCTTGCAAANAAAGGTTACCTTAGAGCAGAATGGGCNGAAAGAGAAATGCCTGTTTTAAGAAAAATAAAGGATAGATTCNATAAAGAAAAACCTTTAAAAGGTATCAAGCTTGCNGGTTGTCTTCATATAACAGCAGAAACTGCCAANCTNGCTATGACACTACAAGCCGGAGGTGCAGAACTTACACTTTGTGCTTCAAACCCACTTTCAACNCANGATGATATTGCAGCNCACCTAGTTGAGAATGGNATACCAATTTTTGCAATAAAAGGTGAAGACTCTAAAACATACTATGACCATATGTCAGCAACTGTTGANACTGCTCCTAATATAACAATGGATGACGGNGCAGATGTAGTAGCAATGCTTCATAGNGATAAGCGACATTTACTAGATAATGTTATTGGTGGAATGGAAGAAACAACAACGGGTGTAATTAGATTNAAAGCTCTTTCTAANGAGAAAAAGCTAATGTANCCGGTAGTAGCTGTNAANGACTCACAAACTAANCATATGTTTGATAATAGNTANGGTACAGGNCAAAGTACATTAGATGGAATCATAAGAGCAACTAATATTCTAATTACNGGAAAAACTGTCGTNACAATTGGATATGGTTGGTGTGGAAAAGGTTTTGCAATGAGAGCAAAAGGAATGGGAGCACACACGGTTGTATGCGAAGTTGACCCAGTAAAAGCNCTAGANGCAGTGATGGATGGACACCAGGTTATGTCNATGAATGAAGCNAGTNCAATAGGTGANATTTTCCTAACNGTTACAGGAGGNATGANTGCTGTTGACAAGCATCATTTTGANAAAATGAAAGATGGANCTATAGTTGCTAACTCAGGTCATTTNAANGTAGAAATNAATATAGATTCTTTAGAAAAAATGTCTGAATCAAAAAGGCAAATAAGAGAATATGTTGAAGAATACACAGTTGAAGATGGTAGAAAGATTTTTATTCTGGGCGAAGGTAGATTAATTAATCTATCAGCAGCAGAAGGACATCCACCCAGTGTAATGGATATGTCTTTTGCAAACCAAGCATTAGCCGGAGAATACATAGTAAAAAATCATAAAACTTTATCTCCTGAAGTTTACACTTTGCCAAATGATGTTGATTCTGAAATTGCTAGATTAAAACTAAATGCTATGAATATGTCATTCGATACTCTTACNGCAGAGCAAGATAAATACTTAAATAGTTGGGANTTAGGAACCTAATAGGAATAAAAATGAATAATAATAACTACTTACTTACATCTGAATCTGTTTCNGGAGGACACCCAGACAAAATGTGTGATCAAATCTCAGATTCTATTCTTGATGCATATTTAGAGCAAGANCCATTGAGCCGAGTAGCATGTGAAACATCAATTACTACNGGCTTGGTATTAGTTTTTGGAGAAATAACGTCTAAAGCTAAAGTTGATATAAAAAATATTGTAAAAGAAACTATAAAAAATATTGGATATGATAAGCCAAGTTATGGCTTCGATTCTGAAAGTTGTTCCATTCTTATTGCACTGGATGAGCAATCTAGCGATATTTCAGCCGGGGTAACAGACTCACTAGAAACAAGAGAAACTGATAGCCAAGAAGTTGGCGCTGGAGACCAAGGGATGATGATAGGTTATGCAACTAATGAAACAAAGCCTTTGATGCCTTTACCTATTTTTCTAGCTCATGAATTAACAAAAGAGATGACTAATGCTATGAAAAATAAAACGATTAAGTACTTAAGACCCGATTCAAAAAGTCAAGTAACAGTTGAATATAATTCCGATCATGTACCTCAGAGAGTTGACACTATAGTAATTTCTACTCAACATGACCCTGATGTAAATAATGAAACCATACATCAAGATATAAAAAATAAGATTATAAAAAAAATAATTCCTGATAATCTGATTGATGACAACACCAAATATTTTATAAATCCCTCAGGAAGATTCGTGATTGGGGGGCCTGTTGGNGATGCAGGATTGACAGGTAGAAAAATTATTGTTGATACATATGGTGGTAGTGCAAGGCATGGAGGAGGTGCTTTTTCAGGAAAAGACCCAACTAAAGTTGATAGGTCTGCGGCGTATGCTGCTAGATGGGTTGCAAAAAACATTGTTGGATCTAAATTAGCCGATAAAGCAGAAGTTCAACTATCATATGCTATTGGTGTTTCTAGACCAATATCAATACAAATTGACACTAAGGGAACTTCAAAAATAAGTGAAGGAAAATTAGTTGATATTGTTAATGAGGTTTTTGACCTTAGGCCTCAATCAATTATAGATCATTTCAACCTTAGAAGGCCTATATACAAACAAACCGCTGCATATGGACATTTTGGAAGAGATGACCTAGAACTACCTTGGGAAAAATTAGATAAGGTTGAACCTCTATCAAAAGCTTTAGAATAAAAACTTAGTTTTATATGAATCCAAATACAAAAATTAAATTTGGAACTGATGGTTGGAGAGACACTTATCAGGAAAATTTTAATGAGAAAAATATAAAACTTTGTATTATTGGTCTGATTAAGCATATATTAAACCAATCGATTGAATCTAAACCCGTCGTAGTTGGATACGATAGCAGATACAAATCTAAGGAATTTGCTGAAATTGTTGTAAGTACTCTAAATGAACATAATATACAAACATTTTCATTTGATTCATTCGCACCTACCCCNGCTTGTAGTATTGCAGTAAAACATTATCAAGCTAGTTATGGAGTAATGATTACCGCAAGTCACAACTCTAAGGAATGGAATGGAATAAAAATAAAATACAAAAATGGTGGTTCTGCCCCTGAAAAAGATATAAAAGAAATTGAAAAAAATATTTACTCAGGTATAAATATTCAGAAAAGTTATGATATAAGTTCAAACTTAGATACAAAATTCGATGTTCATTCATTATATATAAAAAAAATATTTGAAAATTTTGATATCGATTCTGTTAATGGAAAATTGAAAATTGTTGTAGATTACATGCATGGTTCTGGGTCAAATTTAGTAAAAAAAATTCTAAAAAATACCAGTCATGAAGTAATTGAAATACGTGAAAATTTTAATCCAGAATTCCCAAATATGGTACAACCAGAACCGATTGAAAAAAACTTAAAGCCATTGATGGATTATATAAAAGAAAATAATGCTGATCTTGGGATTGCATTTGATGGAGATGCTGACAGATTAGGAATTGTTGATGAAAAAGGCAATTATATTTCTACTTTGAATGTATTTTCAATACTGTCAGATCATATTCTTAGTGATGAAAAGAGCCTAACATCAATAGTATGCAATATAAATATGTCTTCAACAGTAGAAAAAATTGGAGAAAAATATAATTGCAAGATAATACGAACCCCAGTTGGTTTTAAAAATATTGCCCCAATATTTGAAGAAAAGAAATCAATCTTGGGTGGAGAAGAAAGTGGAGGATATGCATTTAGAAATCATATTCCCGAAAGAGATGGGATTTTATCTGCGCTATACTTTTTACAGTCTATGATAAAAAGTAACCAATCTCCAAGTAATCTGCTTGATAAATTACATAAAGAGTTTGGTTATAAAATTTATCACAGAATTGACAAAGAAATTCATCCTGAAATATTTGAAGATATNANAAAAAATATANNTTNNNTAANACCAGAATANATAGGAAAATTTAAAGTNTTANGNATNNACACNCTTGATGGNATAAAATTNTTTATTGATGATGATTCNTGGGTANCTATNAGANTGTCAGGGACAGAACCACTNCTNAGAATATANATTGAAACAANAGATT
>PAXI01000008.1:0-70511 GCA_002714425.1 Chloroflexota bacterium | reverse complement strand
AATATNNANNAAATATCANANTCAATAATGAAANANNTNGNNATAAAATAGTGGTACCGAGGGTGGGATTCGAACCCACACGCCATTTTACTGGCGGCGGGTTTTAAGCCCGCTGCGTCTGCCATTCCGCCACCTCGGCAAATAAATGATATTGTAATTATAATCATTTATAAAATAATTATAAATATCCGAAATTAATGATACAAATATAATATAAATTAATAAACATAAATAATAAAAAAATGAACTCAAAAATTGGAATAATTGGTGGAACAGGGCTATATGACTTAGAAGGATTTACTGATCAACAGTGGTTGAAAGTTAGTTCAAATTTCGGAAATCCTTCTGATAGATTACTATTCGGAAAATTAAATGACCATGAGATAGTTTTTTTACCTAGACATGCAAGAGGTCATACAATTTCGCCTAGCGACATTAACTATAGGGCAAATATTGAAGCATTAAAAAACTCTGGAGTAGATAGAATAATTTCTTTATCAGCTGTAGGGTCTTTAAATATTAACATCAAACCTGGATCATTTGTAATTGTAGATCAATATATTGATAGAACTTATCTCAGACAAAATTCTTTTTTTGAGAAAGGTTTTGTAGTTCATGTAAGTATGGCTGAACCTACTTGTAAAATAATGAATAAAGTAATTTATGACTCCGCTAAGCAACTAAATATTAAGGTACATGACTCAGGCACATACGTAGTTATAGAAGGACCTCAATTCTCAACAAAAGCTGAATCAAACTATTTCCGAAAAATGGGAGCTGATATTATAGGAATGACAAATATGCCTGAGGCAAAATTAGCTAGAGAAGCTGAAATCCCNTACTCTACTATTGCTCTTGTAACTGACTATGATTGTTGGCACGATGATCATGAAAACGTTAGTACCAATTCAATATTAGATACTCTTTCAAAAAATACAGATAATGCAAAAAAACTAATCTCAAAAATCATACCAATTATATCTAATTTGAAAGCACCATTTTCTTGCGGTAGTCATAATTCACTTGAGCATGCTGTTGCAACTTCAAAAGAATATAGAGACGAAAAAGAAATGAAAAAAATAAGTAATATTGCTGGTCGAATAATTGATAAAAAAGGTTGGAATAACCAATGAAAATAACTAAATTAGAAATTCTAAAAATTCCTCCAAGTTGGGTATGGTTAAAAATTCACACTGATACAGAAATTTTTGGCATAGGAGAACCATATCTTGAAAATCATCCCGAACCTGTAATTTCTGAAGTTATGAGACTAGAAAATATCTTAATTGGTGAAGATCCTACAAATGTTGAAAAATTNTGGAAAAAAATGTANGAACATAGCGCTGGGTACTATGGTGGGCCAATTAAAATGAGTGCAATAAGTGGGATAGATATAGCTTTATGGGATATTGCGGGCAAAGCTGCAGGTTTACCAATATATAAAATGCTAGGCGGTAAAGTTCATGAAAAAATTAAAATTTATAGAGCATTAGGACATGAAATGCCACACTTTGTGGAACCTGGTGATCCATATATGGCAGATAAACGAAACGCAAAAGTTTTTTTTAGTAATTTTTATAACGTAAAGCCTGAAATGTATAAAATTGCAGCTGAGGTATTAACTGAAGAATGGGGATTTAAGGCATTAAAAATGCATATTTCCTTAGGAGACGAATTAGAGTCTACAAATAAGGTTGATGAAATAGTAAAACGATTTGTTGCAGCCAAAGAAGGGGTTGGCAAAGATATTGATATTGCAATAGATATTCATAACCCAAATCCGATTATAGGAAAGCAACTCATTAAAGCATTAGAACCTCATAGACCATTATTTATCGAAGAACCAATGCCTGTTGAAAGAGTTGATATTCTTAGGGATATAAAAAATGATACATATGGGACTATAGCAGCTGGAGAAAGGTGGATGGGCAAATGGATATTCTTTGATGCATTAAAGCAAAATTCAATAAATGTTATGCAACCTGATATATGTCATGCAGGTGGAATTACTGAATCAAAAAAAATAGCATCAATCGGAGAAGCTGCTTATGCAAAACTCGCACTACACTGCCCACTAAGTATTGTGGCGTTAGCTGCATGTTTTCAAGTTGATGCATGTACAACAAACTTCCTCATACAAGAGCATAACGAAGTGAATGATTTTCGAAAAGATAACAAAACTATTATTGGTAACGGNTATATAAAAGATCCATATGTTCTTGATAGAGATGGATGTATAAATGTCGGTGATAAACCAGGACTGGGAATAGAACTCAACGATGATGGTCTTGAAAAAATAATGTCAAAAAAATGGAGCACTATTAGAGGATAGGATTTTAAGACTTTGGAACTTTGGATAATTTTTTCAATTTTAAATCCTATTATTTTTGCCATTGTTAATATTACTGATAAAAGAGTATTATCTGAATTTAATCTTTCTATTAAGAGTTTTAATTTATTTGTTGGACTAAGCCAAGGAATTATAGGTATATTTTTATTCTTATTAAACTTTCCTGAAAATTTAACCCTTAAACTTTTATTAATTGGATGTTCAATAGGAGTATTACAAGGCATAGGATTAATTATTATGTTTTGGATGATACAAAAAACTGAACCTTCTAGAGTTTCAACTATAATGTCTACATATCCTATATACGTAGCAATTATGGGGGTAATTATATTTAATGAAATACTAAGTATTCTAAACTGGGTTGCAATAATTCTTGCAATAACTGGTACAATAATTGCTTCTTTAAGATTTTCAGAGCAAAAGAAAAAAAACAATCAATTATTTGAGCCATTGCTTCTTTTACTAGTCATAAGTGCTATATTAATTGGAACATCACACTTAATCACTAAATCAATAAGCGAAGAATTTTCACCCTACCAGATTGTTTCAATGAGAGGTATTGGAATATCAATTACAATGATGGCTTTATTTCTTAGAAAAGATTCCTTAAGAGATCTTTTTAGTTTTATCATAGTACCAAAAAGATCATTATGGTTAATATCAAGTCAAGGTCTTGCTCCAGTATTTGGCCATTTATCAATAACCTACGCAATATCAAATGGACCAGTAGCGCTTGTATCAACAATCACAAGTTCTAGAACTGTTTTTATTTTCATAATCAGCTTAATTGGTTCGTATATAACTCCAAAATTAGTTCATGAAAAATTTATTTTCCCAGATATAATTTTTAAGTTTATTTCGGTATTAATGGTTNTAGCTTCTATAATTATGATCACCTATTTGTAAAATTATTCATAAAGATTAAAACTTAAATCCATTTCATTTTTGTATGATTCGAACCAATTTATAACCTCTGAATGATATGGTATACCTTTGGATTTTCTAATTTTTTGCTCCTCATACTCAGTTAACCCTGGATAGATTACTCTATCTTTGTTTGGAGCAGGTTTAGCATTTATCAAACCCAATAAAAATTTATCCATATCTTTCTTAAAATCATCTGGATCTATAAATCCATCAATCTTAATAGCTTGAACGTAATGTCCCATGACTGTCCTTGGTTTAGGTGGCATCAAAAAACCTGGTCCCATACCTGATAATATGGTAGATAAAATCTCGCTTGTAGCTGCGAAACCATAACCCTTATGAGATCCTTGCTCTCTAGTTCCTCCAAAGGGTAAAAGCATATATTCATCTGGAAGCTTAGTAGGCTCTTGTATAGGTCTACCTTTAGTATCAGCTATCCAAGATGGTTCAATATCCGCACCTACTCTTTTTGCAAGATGTAGTTTATTACCAGCAACTTGTGTAGTCGCGACGTCAAAAACAAATGGAGGTAAAGTCATTGCAGGAGCAGCCCATGCCCATGGATTAGTAGCAAATAATTTTTCCCCTGCGTTAGTTGGAACCATGGTCAACGGGTTTCCAGCAGTAGTTGTAAAACCAATCATATTATTACTTAATGGCATCATTGAATAATAAGCAAGCATACCAATATGCCTTGAGTTATGCACTGTAACACTACCTATTCCGTGTTTCTCAGCCTTATCAATCGCAATTTCCATAGCTTTTGGTAAAACATGTAAACCTAGGCCTTCATCCCCATTCAAATTAGCGGTGGCATTAGTTTCTCTAACTATTTCTATATTTGGTCTGGGATTAATTTCGCCATCATTATACATTTTTGTATAAACTCTTAATTGATTTGATACACCATGAGATTCACATCCTCTTAGATCACTGGTCATCAAAACATCTGCAGAGGTTTTTGCATTTACATCTGACAAACCACAAGACTTGAAAATTTCAATTGTTGCAGTTCTCATTTTTTCCTCAGAAATATAGATTCTATCTTTCTCTGGAACTAAAAATCTTTCTAGCATATAATTGTTATTCCTTAGGTATTATAGGTAATACTAATCGTGAAGGATATTCTGAACCATGATATATTTTTTGGTTAGCTTTTTTCATTTCAAATCCTTTTTCTATATTACCTCCAGTATTAAGATTACGATTGTAACGTGGAAAGTTAGAACTTGATATCTCCAAACATATCATGTGATTTTTTTTAAATAAATTTGAAGTATTCCACATATCAATCTCAACCTCATAAATTTTATTTGGTTTTAACATTTTTGGATTATCTGTACCATTTCTAAATCTGGCCCTAACTATTCCCTCGCAAAGCGCAATTGCTTTTCCATTTTCCTCTATATCTGTCAAGGTAGCAGTAAAGTCAGTATCAATACAATCTGAGGATACATATATTATAGCTTTTATAGGTCCCGTAATTTCAATTTCTTGATCTAATTTTTTTGACTGAAAAACTAACACATCCGATCTTTCTTGAATTTTTGATCTGTCATGTGGTCCACAAAAATCGTAAGTTTGGTACTGAGATCCCAATGAAGGAACAGGATCATTAGGGTCATAAATATAAGAATCAAATAATTTTTTTTCTATTGGTTTGTGGATTTTTAATTTTCCTTTTTCACTTTTAGCATTTCCTTCACTCGAGATATAAAAATCTGTCCAATTTGTTCTTTTCAGTGGCCATTCATTTTCATATCTCCAAACGTTTTCACCCATAACAAAAAGTTTTATTGGTGGTTCATCATCAATACCAGTATTTATGCCCTTGAGTCGCTGATCATACCAATGAGTATGCATATTTATAATGTCTAAAAGAGAATTTTTACCAAAAACTCTATCCGCATACTCTCCATTTTCACCCATCATTACTCTCCCCCATGGAGCAATTTGGTGGCTCCATGGGCCAATAATCAACTTTGTTTTTTCACGTGCATCTTTTGTTTTTGATTTTTTTGTCCAGCCATTAAATATCTTAAAATTTTCATTTTGTAAGGAATCATACCAACCAGTAATAAATAACGAAGGAACTTCCATATCTTGGTATTTATCTATTAAGCTATAACTTGTCCACCATTCATCATATTTTTCATGTTCTAAAACACCTTTAAAGTATGGATGGGTGTCAGAAACTTTTTCCATTGCTGTTTCCAAAGGTAATTCGAAAAAAAAACTATCTTGATCAAAATGTTTCAAAGCCTCATATTGCATTGACTTTCCAAGCATATTTAAGAATGCAAAACACACCATATGATGAATAACGCCATTAACTCTATGGTGACCATAATTATCTTGTTGAGATGCAATAGGAGCTATAGCTTTTAAATACTTCGAATTTAAGCTTGCAGGTAAAGACTGTGTAAAACCTGGATAAGATAGACCAAATGTACCTAAATTACCATCACACCATGATTGCCGTCCAATCCATTCATGTGTATCGTATCCATCATATAGTTCGCATACGTATGGATCCCACACTCCTTCAGAATCACCTCTGCCCCTACAATCCTGAAGTACTACTGCATAACCAGATTCATTAAAATATCTGGTCCATTCAATATATCTTGATTCTTGATTATCATAAATAGTTCTAAGCAAAAGAACAGGCCATGGACCATTACCAAATTTTGATGGAGGGAGCCATATATCAGCTGACAATTTTATTCCGTCACGCATAGTTACAGGAACATTTATCATCAAGCGGCCAGGTTCAACTAAAGGTAAATTTTCTAAGGGATTTTTCATTTATACACCATATAAACTTTAATAATTTGGAGGCGACGGGCGGATTCGAACCGCCGAATAAAGGTTTTGCAGACCTCCGCCTTAAACCACTTGGCCACGTCGCCATTTTCATATAATTATATACTAATATTATTGGTGCCGAGGGCGGGATTCGAACCCGCACGATCAATGATCACTACGCCCTCAACGTAGCCTGTCTACCAGTTTCAGCACCCCGGCTGATAATATATGGCAGGAGCGGGAGGACTCGAACCCCCGACCCCTGGTTTTGGAAACCAGTGCTCTAGCCAACTGAGCTACGCTCCTAAAACAATTAATGATACACGATTCAGAAGAATTAATTTATATATTTAATATGCCTTAAATATAAAAACCTACTAGTAAAAGTTTTTACTTAGTAGGCTTTTATATATGAATATTAGTTTGCTCCATCCTCTATGGAAGATTGCTCACCGTGCTCAGAAAGGTCAAGTCCTTGATCTTCACTTGAGTCAGATACTCTTAGACCCAATACTGGAATTTTATCAAGAATATACAAAATCCCATAAGTAAGTACAAAAGAGTAAGCCAATGTACCCAGCGCAGTATAAATTTGAATCCATACTTGATCAAATTCACCTTGTACCACTCCCTTAACTCCTGCTATACTTTCTATTGCAAAAATACCTGTAGCGATACATCCCCATAATCCTCCAACTCCATGAACTGCAAAAACATCCAAGGCATCATCTAGTTTAGTTTTATGAATTAATTCCACAGCATAATAACATATCAAACCAGCTCCAAAACCAATTGCTAAGGCTCCAATTGGATTTACAGCACCTGCTGCAGGGGTAATAGCAACAAGACCAGCGACAGCTCCAGTCGCAGTACCAACGGCACTAATTTTTCCAGAACTAATCATACTGAGGATTCCCCAAGTAGTTGCAGCTGTACCTGCAGCTATTTGAGTCACAAGCATAGCATTTACAGCATAGTCATCTGATGCCAAAGCAGAACCTCCATTAAATCCAAACCAACCAAACCATAGTATTGATGCCCCTAAAACAATGTATGGGACATTATTTGGTTGTAACCCTGGAAGTTTTCTTCTACCAACAAGTAGAGCAGCTGCAACTGCTGCGGCTCCAGCATTTATATGTATTACAGTTCCACCTGCAAAATCGAGTGCTCCTGCTCCATCAGCACCGATCCATCCTCCACCCCAAACCCAATGAGCAACTGGGGCATATACTATAGTTATCCAAATAACAGTGAATACTAAATATGTAGAAAATTTGAATCTTTCAACAAATGCTCCTGTAATCAATGCTGGAGTTATTATTGCAAACATCATTTGGAATAACACATCATATAAAGGACTTATAGCATCTCCTTCTTGAGAGAACATTTCAACTCCACTAAGGCCTAATAAAGAAAAATCCCCAATGAACCCATCAATTAATTCACCATTTCCATAAGCAAGACTATACCCCCACAAAGTCCAAACAATTGAAACAACACCAATTGTTATAAAACTTAACATTATTGTGTTTACTAAGCTTTTTGCCCTTACTAAACCTCCATAAAAAAAAGCTAAACCGGGTGTCATAAAAAATACAAGTGCAGACGCAGTAAGCATCCATGCGGTATGACCAGAATCCATAATTTTCTCCTATAAATATATTTTTAGTTATAGAATTAAATGTAAATTGCAAATATTTCTTTTATGTTTCCTACTTGTTTCTTTTATGTTTCATATATGTTTCTAATATGTTTCGCAGTTATTCTTTATATTATTTTTTCTATATAATGTATGAAGTTATGATTATAGATTCACATTGCCATGCATGGAAAATTTGGCCATATTTACCTGAAGTACCAGACCCTGAGAACCATGGATCAATAGAATTACTCTTAAATAAAATTACTCTAAATAATGTCAATTTAGCAACAATAGTTTGTGCGGAAATATTTAATAATTTTGATAACAATGTTTACGTATATGACAAAATTAGAAATTATCCAGATAAATTTTTACAATTAGCAGATATCGATTCTATGTGGTCAAAAACTTATCATACAAAAGGTGCAACTAATAGGTTAGAAAATGCANTNAANAAATATAATATTCTTGGATTTACTCATTATGTTGCANAAGAGGATGATGCATCNTGGTTTAATTCTTCNGANGGATTAGATTTTTTTAAATTNGCAANTGATAATAAACTANTTGCNTCNTTAGCCNTNNNNCCAAATCACCAAAAAGANCTAAGAAAATTNGCNGANAGATTTCCAAATCTNAATATNCTATGNCANCACATGTCNGGTTTAACTGCAAAAAACTCTNANNTAAAAANAAATTTNATTGANGTNAAAGAAAGNTCAAANNTAGATAATATACANNTAAAATTCTCTGGNTTCCATTATGTAGACAANATNCATTGGAAATATCCNTATGATGATTCAAGATGGATTTTTGANGAGTGCTANAATTCNTNTAATAAAAAAATGTGNTGGGGTTCAGATTTCCCTGTAGTTCAAGANTCNATGACNTANAAGCAAACTATTGAAGCTTTGAGAAAAAACTGTAATTTTATTGATGTAAACGATATGAATTATATTTTAGGAGAAACATTGAATAATCTGATCAAGATGAGGTTTTCTTAGCCCACCTAAATAAAAGTAATAACACAAGTGCAGAAACTAACAATGACAGAATTATGTAATAATTTTTCCTTATAAATAATTTATCCATTAAGCTTATATTTTTAGGAGATTTAATTTCTAGTTCTTGATATAAATTATCTTTCCACAAAGAATATAACTGATCTAAATTAAATCCGTACACATTAGTAAATTCAGTATCAATTGCAGAATATGATTTAATTTTTCTTATCCGTTGGAATAAATTAGCTATGTTTTTTTGGCCATAATTATCAATTAAATACCTCACTGTACTTTGACTTTGACCATAGGCTAAAATTGTCTTTTTAGGATCGCCAGGAAAGGTATTAAGTTGCTTAAGTGGCAATAAATTTTCTGTTTCTATACCCCACTTAAGTATAGAAGCATATTTCTGGTGAGTTATATCGGAATATTCTGATAGACCTTCATTCAACCATAATGGAAAAAAATCACTATTATCAGTAGCAATTGAACTTATTATATGTGTTATTTCATGATTTACAGTTTCAAAAACCTGTTCATCTAATAAAACAATTACAATTTTTTCATCTGAAAAAGCCTGACCTAATATGGTCAATTTTTCACTAGAGGTTTTACTTTTATGCGTTACAGCAGAATGCATATCATCGGTATTGTTATATATGACAAGATTAATACTATTACCAATTTTTACATCAAGCAATTTAGACATTTCGGTAATTGTTTGATCTGAAATATTTGATATCGCTTCAGCTAAATCTATAGATATATCATAAAAAAATACATTAGACTTTTCTGTAATTATTTCTTGCCATTTGAATCTATTATCGTGATAAAAAAATAAAAAGTCTTCAGAAATATATGAGGAATTATCATCAAAAATAAACTCATAAAAATAACTAATTTTGGTAGATGGTGGAATGAAATTATTTATACTACCAGAATTAAAAAAATGTTCTGCGAAAATTTGATTATTTGCTTTACTTAAATCCATATATGAGTATTGAGAAGTACTCCGATTGCCAACTAAAAGCACAATCTTAACATCTTCTATATTTTTTTCAGAGGTGAAATTAATTTGAAAATTTATGCCATTAGGAAAATCAGAATCAGCAGACTGCTCTAATATATCAACATATTCTGTGTAATCAGAAAATAAAGTAATATTCTTGTGAATACTAGAAAATATTAAGAAAAGTGCAAGTAGTAATATTAGAAATAAATTTATTTTTTTCGTAAAGTATTCCATGAATCAAAAAATCTAATCCCTGCGCTAATTGGTGTACCTATTGCAAGAATCCACAAAGCATAAATTGGATTATTCAACATTAAGGATACAATTAAAATTATTAATCTTTCTGGCCTAGTTAATATTCCAGCGGTACCAGAAACTCCCAATGATTCAGATCTAGCACGAATATAACTTACCATAATCGAGCCAACTAAACCAAGAATACATATATATACTTCAAAATTATTTTCCGATCCATTACTCAGATAATAAAAAACTAAAGATATAAATATGACAGCCTCAGAAATTCTATCAAAAACAGAATCTAATAGAGCACCAGCGTTGCTTACAGTATTAGTTTTTCTTGCAACACCTCCATCTAACATATCAAATGAAGAACCTACAAGAAGTATAATGGCAGAGATAACAAAACTTCCCTGATAAATAAAATAGGATGAAATTAATGTGATCAAAAAGCCAAAAAGTGTAATTGTAGATGCTCTGAATTTAATACTTATAAATATATTTACCAATGGATCTTCGTAATATTTTCCAATAAAATACCTTATTTTATACCTGAATTTTTGCAAATCTAAAATCATACTAATTTACTTTATTTTAGATTTTTTTAGTGTGTTATTACGTATATTTTTCACATTATTAAAGTAACGAATTATATTGTTAGTGACTTTTTTCCAACTATACTTCTCCACAGACAACCTACCATTTATTTCAAGTGAAGTTCTTAGTGATGGATTATCTATGAGTTTTTTTATAGCTATCGCTATGGATTTTTCATTTTTTGGTTCAACCAAAATTCCATTATATCCATCTTTAATAACAGATTGAAACCCAGGAATACTAGCAGCAATCACAGGAGTTGATGATGCCATAGATTCTATGGTAATGAATCCAAAACTTTCTTTGCCTGTATTTGGGGCCAAGAATATNTCTGCATGTTGATANTAACTTGGTAATTCAGACTCTGACATAGGACCTAAAAATATTACATCATCTAANGATCTTTCCCCCATAACTCTGTATGATTCTTTGTCTGGCACNCCTGAGCCAACAANAATNAATCTTAANTTAGGATATTGCCANTTTANCCTAGAGTATGCACCAAGAGCATATCTAAGACCTTTTCTTGACTCATTAACTCNTCCTACGAAAAGTAAATTAATGTTTTCACTTTTCATAACGGTTGGCCTCATTGTAGGAGTTGAAAATCTNTCNACATCTAANCCATTTGGTATTACCTTGTAATCTGATGGNAAATATTTATTATGAAANATTTTCGCAGGCTCTGAAACAGCTATTCTCCCATCTAATCTATTTGCAAATCTTTCAAGTAANCTTAGCCTTTTACCTAAAATATATCCCTTAGATCTACCTTCATTATANGCATGAAAAGTNCCTATAGTTGTAGANCTAGAAAATNTAGCTGCAGTAAGAGATGTGAGNGGCATNAGTGGTTCATGAATNTGAACTATATCNAANTTTTCANTTTGTAAAAANGATTTNAATTTCCATTCATGCCATAGTGAAATAGAGATTCTTGCAATAGAACCAGCAGTAGGAAAAGGAATNGATCTACCAAGAGGAACAAAATTAACATTTTCCAGATTGACTANTGGAGTTGACTTTGAGCATGGACCTATGACTGAAACATCGTGACCTCTTNAAACCAGTTCACTGCTTAATGAAGATATGTGCCTTTGTACACCACCAGGATGTGCAAAATCATAAGGAGAAATCTCTGCTATTTTCATTTTATTACCTAAAAAAATATAACGTTTTAGTTAGGATTAAGTGTATAACAAATTATGATTATCCATGAGTTGAAAACTCAGACTAATATCACATTTTTTAGAACTAATTATTTAGATTATTCTAAATCTGCAAAATCTTCAACTGCTTTTCTCGCATCATCATCTCGCATTTGTAATGGTGGAGATTTCATAAAATACGCTGAAGCAGGCTCTACAGGCCCACTTATTCCTTTGTCTAATGCAATTTTAGCATTTCTAATTGCATCGATAGCAACCCCTGCAGAGTTTGGACTATCTTCAACTTCTAATTTTAATTCTACATTTAGCGGCTGGTCTCCCCATGATGTACCCTCTAATCTAATATACGCCCACTTTCTATCTTCAAGCCANGGGACATGATCTGACGGTCCAATATGAACATCATCTGTTGGTAATTCTTTTTCCAATTGNGATTGAACAGCGTTAGTTTTAGAAATCTTTTTTGATTTTAATCTTGATCTTTCAAGCATATTATAAAAATCCGTATTACCACCAAAATTNAATTGATATGTTTTATCTAATCTAACACCTCTATCTTCAAANAATCTAGCAAGCACTCGATGTACGATTGTTGCACCAACCTGNGACTTAATATCATCTCCCACTATTGGTAAACCTCTATCTTTGAATCTTTTTTGCCAGTATGGTTCTTTCGCTATAAAAACCGGAATACAGTTTACAAAAGCACAACCGGCAGAAAGAACTTGTTCTACATACCATTTAGTTGCTTGTTCAGAGCCAACAGGNAAATAATTTATTACAACATCAACTTTTCGATCTCTCAATATCCCTACAATATCTGATGTTTCACCTGAGGCTTTCTCGATTACTTCTTCCAAATACTCTCCAATACCATCATGAGTCATACCTCTATCAACNTTTACACCCATATTTGGTACATCATGAAATTTTAGAGCATTATTATTTTTGGTAAATAAAGCTTCAGATAAATCTTTACCAACTTTTTCTTTATCAACATCAAACGCAGCAACTATATTCACATCACTTAATGCATACCCACCAAGAACATTATGCATTAATCCTGGAATTTTTTCCGAAGTTTCATCAACTTCACTATACTTATACAANCCTTGCACAAGGGAAGAAGCACAGTTTCCTGCCCCTATAATAGCTACATTTATCTTGCCCATTTTTTTCTCCTGTATTTTACTNATATAAATGAAAATTAAATATATTTAACTATATTAGAAATTATATAGACAATAGTCCCTTTTTTTCTACTATTAGTTCCGTAAACTTCCGGAACTANTTAATTATCATCTTCTGTGATATTTCTGAAAGGGAATATATTGGTATATATGGGTTACTTCCAGACCAAATATATTCAAAGTGATTCCTAAGAATTCTACCGTAATCACTTTTGGATTTCAGCTGCATCATTGGAACTAATCCATCGAAGGAAGATTCTCCATAAATATTTTGCAGNTTTGCAAACTGATAAGATTCTAGAAAGGTATANTTTTCTGTCATAATTAGATAGGATGATGGCCAATGATTAACGAATTTTACATCAAGAGAAAAACTAGAAAGATCNAGGGATTTTTTTTTGATGGACGCAATCATATTCATACTTCTCCAACTATCACTATAAAGTGGACCTGACTTAAAAACTTCATCATCATCAAAAACTATACCATCTTCGGCTATTGCTCTAGCTTTAGCAAAATCACTATTAGGATTAACTAATAAAGCCTTAATCTGTATTTTTCTGTTTTCATTTAGCATTTTTCTAAGAATATCGGCATAACCCTTATCTCCAAAAAATTCTCTTAGTCCAATCCCTTGTAAAAGTATNTCACCAGTTGATGAATCAAGTACATCAGAAATCCTATCCACAGTTTTTGAGTCCAAACTTCTTGGACCAAGAATTTTCTCATAACCGTGGTCTATNGCTGAAGATAAAAATTCAGTAAACTTATCCAGNACCTCAATCTCTTTTAAGTCTTGTTCATCTGTATTCTTAAAGTCTCGATTGGTAAGAGTAATTTTTTCTAAGCTCTGCTTAGGATATATTTCTGGATTTACAAGTTTTTCAATTTCATTTTCTGAAATAACCCATGTTTTTCCAAGTCGCTTTGCTGGTATAATCCCCTGTGAGAGCCATTTGTAAACTGTTTTCTCACTTACGTTTAATTTTATTGCTACTTCTCTAACTTTTAGATTCATTATATAAAAAGATATAAAAAGGTATATTTTTCCATTATATTCTAAAATATTCTAAAATTCTACCANCCAACAGCTATCCCGTCTTTTCTTGGTTCTGTTCCGCCCATCAATAAATTACTAGAAGGATCTCTANATATTATCTGACCTCCACCAAAACTTATCCTATCATAACCNGAGACAATATTTACCTCATGCCCCNTCTTCTTTAATTCATTCACTAANTCAGAACTTACGCCTTCTTCAAGATGAATTACACCATTCCCCTCAACATCTATTCGAAATCTTAGTGCATCTAAAGCTTGTTGGGGNTCCAGATCAAAATCAATCATATTAACTAGGGTTTGNAAGTGCCCTTGAGGCTGCTGAAAGCCACCCATAACTCCAAAACTAAGACTTAGTTCACCATCTTTTGTAGCCATTCCCGGAATAATTGTATGATAAGGCTTTTTGCTTGGCTCTAAATAATTTGGATGCTCAGGATCAAGTGAAAANAGNGAGCCTCTATTTTGCAAAGCTATTCCATATTCNGGAACTACTAAACCTGTACCGAAACTACTATATAAACTGTTNATAAAAGAGCAAGCATTACCTTCTNTATCGATTACNGANAGGTAAACTGTATCACTNCCACCNANAGGNTTTCCGTATGATATATTGNAGTTTTTCTCTTTTGAGGAAATNTCTAAANCCCTNTTANATGCATAATTTTTTGANAACAATTGATCAACAGGAACATGAGTCTTATTAGGATCTGCAACATANAANAAACCATCTGNAAAAGCCANTCTCATAGATTCAATTAAGTGATGATAGGTTTCTGCTGATTGNAANCCCATAGAATTGATATCAAAATTTTCAACAATATTTAATGCAATAAGAGCGATGATTCCAGCACCATTTGGAGGGCATTCCCATATTTCATATCCTCTGTAGTTTGTGCTAATTGGATCTACCCATTCAGATTTATGTTTAGCAAGGTCTTCCATACATAGCCAGCCACCCTGAGATTGAATAAAATTAGTTATAGACGAAGCTATTTCACCTTTGTAGAAAGCTTCCGATCCGCCTTCTGAAATGATCCTCAATGACTTAGCTAGATTAGGCAGTTTTATAATTTCACCATACTTTGGTGGATTGCCATTTGGGAGAAATTGTTCTCCAGATTTTCTAAACCTAAGTTTTTCCACAACTTCTTTAGATGACCATACTTTAGAGATGATCTCAGAGACAGGAAAACCTTTTTCAGCATAATTAATTGAGTCAAATAAAACATCTGACAATTTCATTGATCCAAATTTATCAATTAATGACTCCCATCCATCAACCGTCCCTGGTACGCTAACAGCAAAATGCGAATTGTTTTTTTCGTTCGGAATAGATTCCAAACCCAAATCTGTCAAATCTTTTATATCAACATTACGTGATTGACTGCCAGATCCATTAAGTGCAAATACTTTTTTTTGCTTATTATCCCAGTATAAAGCAAACATATCTCCTCCTATGCCAGTAGACATAGGTTCAACAACATTAAGAACAGCTGCAGTTGCAACTGCAGCATCAACTGCATTTCCTCCATTTTTTAAAATTTCTAAACCTGATTGAGATGCAAGCGGTTGACTAGTAGCCACCATACCGTTTTTTGCTAATACGGTAGATCTTCTCGAAACGAAATTAAACATATAACTACTCCAGTCCATATCAGTCCAATAATGAATAAAAGTTTGATACTATATATCGAAATAATATTTATTTTGAATTAACTATAAAAAAATTATGAAAAATTTTCCACCTAATGTAGGCCTTGTTTGCAACAAAGAAGTCTATGAAAATTACATAGATCCACGAGATCTTGAAAAACTTAATAAAATTTCAAACTTTCAATGGTTGGAACTAAATGAATTTTCTAGTTGGGATGAGTCTCCAGAGTCATCACCTATGGTCATGAAGGACTTAAAAAAATTTTCACAAAATCTAGATGCTATTATTGTTTGCCATGGTTCGCCAAAGATTACAAAAGAAGTCATAGATAATTCAAAAAGTTTATCCCTTATCGGAGAACTAGAGGGCGATAGATTTTCTAAAAGAATGGATTCTGAGTATGCAATAAGCAAAAAAATAAACGTTATAGATACAACTCATGGGTCATCATATCCTGTATCAGAGTGGGCTTTAGGGCTAATTTTAATTGGCCTAAGAAGTGCAGGATATCATTTCAGGAAAATTATAGATAACCAATACTGGCAGCCTAGTAATGAAAAAGATAACATAATTTTTCAAAATGAAGAGTTGACTGAAAAAAAAATAGGATTCATTGGATTTGGATATATTGCTAAAAAGTTATGCGAATATCTTGAACCTTTTAATACAAAAATATCTGTGTATGATCCTTATGTTCCAAAAAATATCATAAATAAGTTAGGCTATTCTAAAATAGAGCTCAATCAAATATTTTCTGAAAATGACGTAGTAGTATGCTTAGCACCATTAACCCCATCAACAAAAAAAATGATTAGCCTTAAACATTTTAATCTTTTAAGAGATGGTGCAGTTTTTGTGAATGTTTCTAGAGGGCAAATAGTTAATACTAAAGACATGATATTTGCCTTGCAAAATAAAAACATAACTGCATGCTTAGATGTGTTTGATCCCGAACCAATACCAATTAACTCCAAAATTAGAAAATTGCCTAATGTTTTTTTATCTCCTCATATAGCAGGAACTACTAAGCGATCTAGAACAAGATTTTTCGAAGAAATGGTAGATGAAATTTACAGACATTTTTTAGGAAAAAAAACACTTCATAATATAACATTATCCACCATAAAGAATAGAAGAGGGGCCTAATACTTGTTTACGTGTGGAATACCGTGTAAAAATCAAACCATATTCATATATACCTACACTTTTCCGTGTAAAATAAAATTACATCCCAAAAATTAACAGTTTTACGTGTAGGATTATTTTCCGTTACCGTGTACGTTTTAAAATCTATGTAGTTATTGATAATATTCTTGGATAGCCTGAGTAATCATTTTTTATATTATATTTAAAGTTATGGGGCAAATCTGATAGTGTTTTTCTTAATGGTGATAATACTTGAGGGTCTATTTCAATAAATATTCCCGAAGAAGTATTTTTATTAATTCTATTTATTCCAATATTGATAATTTTAGATATCATATCCATACCATCTAAACCTCCATCCAATGCTAAAACGGGTTCATAAAGAACTTCTTGTTGAAGATTTTTTATATTGTTAGTCAGAATATAAGGAGGATTAGATATAATAATATCAAAATTACAATCTATATCTCCAAATAAATCACCTTCAATAAACTGAATAACTACATCATTATTTTTGGCATTAATTTTTGCTACATCTAAGGCTTGTTTTGATATATCAACAGCATATATTATTGAGCCTGATATTTCTTTAGCTATAGTAATTGCAATAGCACCAGATCCTGTCCCAATATCAATTATATTGGGATTTTTAATTTTATTTCTTTTTATAAATTCTATACATTGTTCAATTAAAATTTCTGTTTCAGGCCTAGGAATAAGTACACTTGAGTTAACATAAAATTTTGATTTATAAAAATTCACCTCTTGTGTAATATACTGTAAAGGAAATCCTAACGATCTTTTTTGCATGATCTCCAATAAAAATGATTGATTAGATAGACTAAGATTAGAATCTTCTGTTATTTTTTTTTCTTTTATAAAATATTTCAATAATATCGAAGCTTCTATATGAGGATCATCTATGAGAAGATTTTGGAGAAGACTCAATATATATTTATGTAGGTTTGGGTAATTTAAGTTTTTCAATTACTTGTATTAGATTCTAATGACGCCAATTTTTTTGCTTGTTCTTCTTGGAGTAAAGGATCAATAAAAACATCTAAATCCCCGTCTAAAACTTGAGCCATTTGGTGGCTATTTATGTTAATTCTATGATCAGTAATTCTAGATTGCGGAAAATTATAAGTTCTAATTTTTTCTGATCTATCACCAGTTCCAACCTGAGATTTTCGGTTAGCACTTATCTCATCTCTTTGTTTTCTAATTTCACTATCCCAGAGCCTAGATCTTAATATTTCCAATGCTTGTAATTTGTTTTGCAGTTGCGATCTTTCATTTTGACATTGAACCACAATTCCTGATGGTTCATGAGTTATTCTAATTGCAGTTGCAACTTTATTAACATTTTGACCACCTGCACCACCTGAATGAAAAACATCAATTTTAATATCATTTTCATTAATTTCAACATCTATTTCTTCTGCTTTAGGTAAAACAGCCACAGTTATTGTTGAGGTATGAATTCTTCCTTGAGATTCAGTAGAAGGAACTCTTTGGACTCTATGAACTCCGCTTTCTAGGTGCAATCTTTGATAAACTTTTTCTCCACTAATTTCAAAAGTTACCTCCTTTATTCCACCAACCCCCGTATCATTTTGACTGAGGATTTTTAGTTTCCAGGATTTCAACTCACTATATCTTTGATACATACGAAAAATATCTGAAGCAAATAATCCAGCTTCGTCACCTCCTGCACCTGCTCTTATTTCTATAACTGCATCAGCTAAATCTGCATCATCTTTAGGCAATAATTCAAGTTTGATTTTTTCAGTTGACAGTAGTATTTTTTCTTCTAATAATTGAGCTTCTTCCCTAGCCATTTCAATAACATCAGGATCCGTTTCTTCTTTAATTATTTCCTTAGTTTCGTTCAAATTTTTCTCATTTTGATTTATATCGCTCCATAAGTCTACTATTGTCTGAAGTTGGCTATATTCTCTTCCAAGTTTTCTTATAGAATTAGGATCAGATGCTATGTCGTTTTGAGACATAAGTTTTTCTATCTCAAAGTATCTAGCTTGAATTTCGTCTAATCTATTTTGCATTGATTGAAGCATTATTATCCTATAATATATTTTTTTCTCTTATATATTTAAAAATCACTTTTGAGTCTAAAATAAGCTCTTTTTGGGAGCCTGCAGCAGATAAGTCCTTTATATTAACAGAGCCTTTGGAAATTTCGTCTGGACCCACAATAATTGCTATTTTAGCATTGATATTATTTGCATAACGCATTTGTGATTTCATTGATCGATTAGGAGCAAAAACTGTAGATAAGCCATTATCTCTTAAGTCGGAAATCAAGCCCCACAGGTCTTCTATAATTCCACCCATGTGTATAATTACAACATCCACTGTTTGATTAGCTGGTATTTTAACTTTTTGTTTTTTAAGTTCAATTATCATTCTCTCAATTCCAGAACCAAATCCTATACCTGGAGTTGATGGACCACCAAGCATCTCTATTAAGGGGTCATATCTCCCTCCACCTAAAATAGTTCCTTGAGTACTAGAATTTTGTGGTATAAATTCAAATACTGTTCTATTGTAATAATCTAAACCTCTCACTAATCTATTGTCTACTTCATAATGAAAATCTTCATTATTTTCTGCAAATTTATCTAGTAAATAAATTAGCCTATCCCAGTGTGTTTTCGACTCTTCAGACAAATAGTCTACTGATTTAGGAGCACCTGATGATAGTTCTTTGGTTATAATCTCTTTTGAATCTAACAATCTAAGGGGGGATCTTAGCAATCTATCAGAATCTATTTTTGGGAGCCTATGAATAAACTGATTATAATAATTTGATAAATCTCTTAAGTATAGTTTCCTAGTTTTTGAATCTCCTAATGTATTTAACTTAAGTTCTATATTGCTTAGTCCAAGATTTTTAATATATTTCCAACCTAGTTGTATTATCTCTGCATCATACTCTGGATTTTCATCACCAATAATTTCACATCCAAATTGATGGTGCTCTCGTAATCTGCCTGCCTGCGGTCTTTCATATCTAAACATTGAAGCGTTATAAAAATATTTTTGAGGTTGTGGTTGATTTTTCATTCCATTTTCAATGTAGGCTCTGCAAACTGATGCTGTACCCTCAGGTCTAAGTGTTATAGAATCACCACCAAGATCGTCAAATGAATACATCTCTTTCATTACGACGTCAGTACCTTCTCCAACCCCCCTTTTAAATAAATTAGTATCCTCAAAAGTTGGAGTTTCTATACTTTGAAAACCAAATTTAATAGCAGTATTCTTGGCCTTATCTAGTACATAATTCCAATAATTTTGCTCGTCTGGCAATATATCTGATGTGCCTCTCGGTCTAATAAATTTCATGAACCTAATCCAGCAGACTGATATATTTTTCCCTCTGTTTTTATTGCTGGAGCATACACCATTTTGGCTTTGTTCATTTCTTTCAAGTTTCTAGCACCTACATATCCCATACAAACTCTTAATGCACCAACAAGATTCAAGGTCCCATCGGTTCGAGAAGATGGGCCAAATAATAATTCTTCTAAGGAATATTCTGTACCTAACTTTATTCTTATTCCTCTTGGTAACGAGTCATGCCATGTTGCCATACCCCAATGAAAACCTTTCGCAGGAGCTTCTTTACATTTTGCAAATGGACTGCCTATCATTACTGCGTCCGTACCAGCAGCAAATGACTTGCAAATATCTCCTCCAGTTCTAATTCCCCCATCGGTAATTATAGGAATATACCTTCCGTTATCTTTATAATAATCATCCCTAGCTGCAGCACACTCAATAGTTGCAGTTATCTGCGGAATTCCTATCCCTAAAACTTCTCTACTAGTACAAACAGATCCAGGGCCTACTCCTACTAAGATTCCGTCAATATTTTCATCCATAAGTTCTTTGGTAACATCGTAAGAAACAGTATTTCCAACAATAATTGGAACATCTAATTCTTTTTTTAATTTAGAAAGTATTAATCCCTCAAGACTTTTTGAAGAATGTCTAGCTGTTACGACTGTACCTTGAACAACAACTATATCAGCTCCAGCTTCCACTGCTATTGGAGCATGCCTCTTGGCAGTTTGAGGTACGAATGAAACGGCAACAATTCCACCATTTTTTTTTGCATCTTCAATTCTTTTTGAGATTAAATTTTTGTCTATAGGTTTAGAGTATATTTTTTGCATAATCTGAGTTGCTTTATCTTTAGGAGCATTGATAATATCTTCATAAACTTGTTCTAATTCCTCATATCTTATATGAATACCATCCATATTCATTACGCCAAGTCCTCCATATTTCGTCATAGATGATGCAAAATTAGGATCGACAACTGCATCCATAGCAGAAGCAATGAATGGAATTTCAAATTTATGTTCAGTATTTTCACCAATACTAAATGACAAATCTGTCATGTCAGGATTAATGGTCTCTATACCTGGAGAAATAGAAACATCATCAAATCCATATGCTGGCTCTAGTTGCTTAAATCCCATATTACTTAAACCTTTTCTAAATGAATAATTATCCTTTATATATAAAATTTATCACAAATATTACTAACCATGGAATTTATATATTAGTATAAAACAAATAAAAGATAATTTTAATTTTAAATTGTTACAATCAATATTATGAATAATTACGGTTCAATAACTGATATAAATGGTATTAAAGTAGGTCATTACACTGATCTAGATAATGGAACCGGCTGCACAGCATTAATTTCTGAAAACCAAATGTCTGCAGGAATAGAAATTAGAGGAGCTGCTCCAGGATCAAAAGAAACCGCTCTTTTAGATCCACTAGCAAGTCATAAATGGATAAATGGAATACTTCTTACTGGAGGAAGTGCTTTTGGTTTAAGTGCTTCAAATGGAGTTATGCAATTCCTTGAAGAAAAAAAAATAGGAATAAAATATGGTAGATCTGTTATACCAATAGTCCCAAGTGCTGTTATTTTTGATCTTGGATTTATTAATCATAAAATTCGACCTAATGCAGAATCAGGATATATAGCAGCGTCAACAGCAAGCAAACAATTTTCAACCGGGAACTTTGGTGCTGGAACTGGTTGCACTGTAGGTAAAATACTTGGTAAAAAATTTTCAATCAAAGGCGGTATTGGTACATCATGCATTAAAATTTCTTCTGGTATTAAAGTTGCATCATTAATAGTTGTGAATGCCTTTGGTAGCATTTTTGATTCTAAAAAAGGAAATATTTTAGCTGGTCCAAAATCAGAAAATGGTTTCTTAGATACGAATGAAATACTAATAAAAAATCCCCCAAAAAAAAGAAAAACATTTTTCACGAACACTACCATAGGAATTGTAGCTACTGATGCAAAGTTAGACAAGATTCAAGCGACAAGACTTGCTATGGCAGGCCAAGATGGAATAGCATTAAGCATAAGGCCCTCACATACTGAAAATGATGGTGATACAATTTTTGGTATATCGACTAACACATCAAAAAAAGATTTTAATATTGATGAAATTCACTCTGCTGCAATAGAAAGTGTTAACTTAGCAATAAAAAATGCAATAGAAAATGCGAAAACTTTAGGTGGGGTTGATTCTGTAGGTGATGTTGATTCTGTTAATAAAGCAAAATCTGAAAATACGTGAAATAAAAAATTAAATAATATAATTAAAAATAGAAAATAATTGACTTATGAAAATACTAATTACAAATGATGACGGTGTAGAAAGTGAAGGCATCTGGGCTTTGGCTAGATCAGTGGCAAGTCTAGGAAAAGTTACCATTGTTGCCCCAAAATATAATAAATCAGGAACTAGTGGAAGTATTACCTTTCTTAAGTCACTTGAGGTTGAAAAACAAAAAAATCGAATAAAAGGGGTTGAATGTTTTTCAGTTGATGGTACACCTGCTGACTCTGTAATTATTGCCCTAAAAGAAATTTGTAAAAATCCTACAATAGTCCTGTCAGGAATAAATAATGGATATAATCTAAGTCGAAATATTATGATATCTGGAACGATCGGAGCAGCGATGATAGCAAATACACAAGGGAAAAAAAGCATAGCATTCTCCTCAGAGTCATTTGAATCAATCCATAATCATCATTTGCAAATGATGATAAATCGAATAGTAAAAGAATGTATCTCTGAAAACATACCTAATGAAATATTTCTAAATATAAATTTTCCTAATGCTAAAGATGAAAAAATCGGACATGCAATAGAAACCGGACCAGAAAACTCTAATCTCAGTATTACAACAGATCAAGTTTCAAAAAATGAGTATAAGATTTTATTATCTCAACTGCAACCTCAAAAAAGTAATAATTCAAAAGATAAAACAGATATGAAAACTGTAAAAAATGGTTTAGTATCTATAACACTACTAAATGGAAATAATTTCAGTCAACATAAGAGTAAAAATACAATGGAAAGAATTTTGAAAGTAGCAAATATATAATGCCAAACATAAATAAACTAAAAAGTATTTCAGGTGAGGCTCATATTATTGGAGTTGCTGAATCAAACGAGATTGGTAAAGTTCCTAACAAGTCTCCAATAGCCCTTCATGCAGAAGCGGCTCTTAATGCCCTTGAAGACGCTGGGCTTAATTTATCTGATGTCGATGGTTTATTTACTGCTGGCTGGTCAACCTTAGATATTGCTGAATATTTGGGAATAAATCCGAAATTTACCGATAGTACATCTGTCGGAGGTTCATCATTCGTTATACATGTTGCTCATGCATTATCTGCTATTGCATCTGGTTATTGTGAGGTCGCACTTATAACACACGGACAATCAGGAAGATCAGATAGAGAACCCATGCCAAGAAATCCAGCAGCTCCTATGGCTCAATATGAAAGCCCTTATGGAATAATTGGCCCCCCAATATCATATGCCATGGCAGCAAAAAGATATATGCATATTTATGGAGAAAATAATACTAGAGAAGCAATGGCAAAAATTGCTTTGCAGACCCGAAAATGGGCAAATTTAAATCCAAAAGCATATTTTTATGATAAAAAAATGTCAGAAGAAGATTACCATAATTCTAAGTGGATTGCATGGCCTTTTCATTTATTAGACTGTTGTCTTGTTACGGATGCAGGTGCAGCTATTGTGATAACAAGTAAGGAACGTGCAAAAGATTCTAAAAACGGAAGCGTATCTATACTAGGTGCAGCTGAGGGACATGATCATTCAATGATATCTCAAATGCCTGATTTAACTAAAGCTTTTGGTACTTATACCGGCCCACAAGCTATGAAAATGGCAGGAGTAACTCATTCAGATTTTGATTTGACAATGTTGTATGATTCTTTTACCTATACAGTCTTGATTACACTTGAAAATCTTGGATTTTGTAAGCCTGGAGAAGGCCCAGATTTTATTAAATCAAAAATATTAGGACCAGGTGGAAATTTTCCACTCAATACTAATGGTGGAGGATTATCATACACTCATCCTGGGATGTATGGTATTTTTACTGTAGTAGAAGCTGCCAGGCAGATGAGAAATCAAGCTAGAGATAGACAGTTAAAAAAATGTAACCTCTCATTAGTTCATGGTACTGGAGGATTATTATCTTCAACAGGAACAGTTATATTAGGAAAAGATTAGGATAAGTTATAAAATGATACAACCTATTGCTCAACCAGAATCAGATTTTTATTGGGAAAACTTAAAAAAAGAAAAAATTTTCATTCAAAGGTCAAAAGACTCAAAAAGATTTCAATTTTTCCCTAGGCAAATTTCTATTCATAATCCTAATGAAAAATTAGAATGGGTAGAAGTTTCTGGTGAAGCTGAACTTTATACATTTTCCATAGTTTATGTTGCTCCACATAAAAATTTTATTGACCATGTTCCATATATAAGCGCACTTGTAAAATTAAAAGAAGGTGTAATAATACCTACGAATATAGTTAATGTTGAGCCAAAACCAGAAAATTTAGCCATAGGAATGAAACTAAGTCCAGTTTTTATTCACAAAAATAATCAACCTACACTACTAAAATTTGAACCACAAAAAAACAAAGGAAATTACAAATGATTAAAGGGCTCATAGCGCCAATATTAACTCCATTCAATGATGATCTTTCTCTCAATAATGAAATTTATAATGGTTTTGCAAAATATCTTTTAGAAAATGGTTGCTCAGGATTAGCTCCTTTTGGAACTACAGGGGAAGCATTATCTGTGAGTAATAAAGAAAGAATGAATGCATTAGAAAGTATGGTAAAAAGTGGCATTAATCCAAAAGTACTAATTCCAGGTACTGGTCTTTGTAATTTTCCTGATACAGTAAAAATTAGTAAGCATGCTTTAGAATTAGGTTGTCACGGAGTTATGGTGCTTCCTCCTTTTTATTATAAAGGCGTATCTAATGAAGGCTTATTTGCTCATTATGAAAGGCTTATCTCAGAAATCAATCACCCTGATCTGAAAATTTATTTATATCATATACCAGCCATGACTGGGGTACCTTTATCTACTGAGTTAGTGAGTAAATTAAAGTCAAAATATCCGGATACGGTTATAGGAATCAAAGACAGCACTGGAGATTGGGATAATACAAAATCTTTCCTAGAAATCGATCAGCTAATAGTATATCCTGGCGCAGAGCTTTTAGTTATAGATTCAATTAAATTAGGAGGACCAGGTTGTATATCTGCCACAGCAAATATTAATAGTAAAAATATTTCTAAAGTGATAGAATATGCGCATAACGGAGATTGGGAAGAAGCAAATAAAATTATGGAAGAAGTCAGAAATGTTAGGCTTCTCTTCCAAGATTACGCTCCTATTCCTTCACAAAAAGCGATGCTTGCTAAAAAATTCAATGAACCTTTGTGGAGAAATGTCAGACCACCTTTAGTGCAAACATTGACAAAAGATCAGTCGGATATTCTTTCAGAAAAATTGAGAAATGAGTATAACTTTAGAATTTAAAAAATCCCTTTATTATTATTGCTAATTTAGGGATATTCAACAACTGTATAATATGCAATAATTAATTTTATGAATAATCATTTTTTAAAATTCAAAGATATATCAACTTATGATATAAATGAAATTACTGACAGGGCAATAGAACTAAAGTCAGGTTCTCAATCTAATGTATTAAGTAACTTAAGTGCTGTACTACTTTTTGAAAAACCATCATTAAGGACAAAATTAGGATTTTGGGTTGGAGTACAGAAACTCGGGGGGAATCCATTGTATTTTGGTCCTGAAGAAGTTGGATTAGGAAGCAGAGAATCCGTTAGAGACGTATCAAGTGTAATATCAAGAATAGCTGACATAATAATAATAAGAACATTTGAACATGAAAAAATTCATGAGTTCTCAAAATACTCATCTGTCCCAGTTATTAATGCATTAACTGACCATGAGCATCCATGTCAAGCTCTTGCAGACATTCAAACTATAAAGGAAAATTTAACTGAAATTAAGGGATCTAAGGTAGCTTTTATTGGCGATGGAAATAATGTTTCTAGAAGTTTGTCGTACGCATTAGCAGGCTCAGGCGCAAACCTAGTAATTGCTTCTCCTAATAATTATCAAATCGATGATAAAACAATCGATTGCGCAAATCGTTATGCTATAAATACTGGTGGGTCCGTTACAAAAATATCCGACCCAAAGAAAGCAGTTTTAAACGCAGATATTATATATACTGATGTTTGGGCAAGTATGGGGCAAGAAAAAGAACAAGAAATTAGAAAAGCAGCTTTCGAGAGATATCAAGTAAATGAAAACTTACTTGATATGGCATCAAAAAATGTAAAATTTATGCATGATTTGCCAGCGCACCCTAATGAAGAAATATCAGAAAATTTATTATATGATGAAAGATCCATTGTTTTTCCACAATCAGAAAATCGTATGTGGTCTCAAATGGCATTAATAGAAAAAATAATTAAAAGAAAATAAATATGTCATTACCAATAATCGCAATCGTTGGAAGACCAAACGTTGGCAAATCTACTTTGTTTAATAGAATAGCTGGAAGAAGAATAGCTATAGTCAGTGATATTCCTGGGACTACAAGAGATCGTGTTTCTATTGATACTGTCTGGAATGATAAAAAATTTATTCTCGTTGACACCGCTGGTGTTGAAAATCAACCTCATGACCAGCTAATGTGGGATCAAATAAGCTCACAAGTAGAGATTGCAATAGAACAATCTGATTTAATAATTTTTACTGTTGATTCTTCTGAAGATATTACAGATTCTGATAGAGAAATTTCACAAATGTTAAGAAAAATTAATAAACCAATTATTATGGCAGTTAATAAAGTTGATACCCCCGAGAAAAGAAATTATGTTCATAATTTTTATTCCCTTGGATTTGATAATTTGCTACCAATTAGCGCATATCATAACCTAGGAATTGATGATCTTATAAATGAAAGCTTTAATTATTTAGATTATACTAATGATGATAATGAAAAAAATGACAGTATTCGCATCGCAATATCAGGGAGACCAAATGTAGGCAAATCAGCATTATTTAATTCAATTATAGATTCAAAAAGATCAATTGTGTCTGAGGTAGCTGGAACCACAAGAGATATGATTGATTACGAATTAATTCTTAAAGAAAAAAAACTTACATTTCTAGATACAGCCGGTCTGAGAAAAAGAGGAAAAATTGAAAATGGGATAGAAAAATATAGCTCACTTAGAACTATTAGAGCTATAGAAATGTCTCACATATCACTTATTGTTTTAGATGCAAGTGAACTAATAACATCTCAAGATTCACATATCATTGGATATATTAAAGACGCTAATAGAGCTACAATTATCATCGTGAATAAATGGGATTTAGCACCAAAATTACAACTTAAAAAAGATGAAGTTAAAAATTTGATTATTGAGAAACTAAATTTTATTCCAAATACACCAATATTATTTACATCTGCAATAAATAATTCTGGAGTATCAAAAATTTTTGATTCTATTTTTCAAGTATATAGCGAGTTCAATAAAAGAATTCCTTCTTCAGAAATCAATAAAATTATTTTTGAAGCAATGGGTAAAAACCCATTACCTGGGTTTGGAAGAAAAAGACCTAGAATTTATAGATGTATTCAAAAAAAAGTGGCTCCTCCAAGCTTTGATATAATTACAAAAAATCCTGAACTAATTCATTTTAGTTACAGAAGATATCTTGAAAATATAATAAGAAATAGGTATGGTTTTATCGGATCTCCAATAAAATTATCATTTATGAATAGAAAATATGAATAATTTACCAGAAATAGTTTTAGTTTGCTCGATTGCATATCTTATCGGCTCTATTCCAACCGGAGTCATTGTGACAAAATTTGCAAAGGGTGTTGATATACGCAGTTATGGGAGTGGAAGTTCAGGGGCAACTAATGTTGCAAGAACTTTAGGCCCTAAACTTGGAGGTTTAGTATTAATTTTGGATATATTTAAGGGATATATCTCTATATATATTATCAGTCTAATTGCTAATGCCTATTGGATAATACCATTTTCAGGATTTTTATTAGTTTTAGGCCATTGTTATCCCATTTATATCAAATTTAGAGGTGGCAAGGGTATTACTACCGGTTTTGGAACACTAATTTTTTTATCTCCAATAGCAATGGCATTATCACTAATTGGTGTATCAATTGCTATAATCACTAGATATATTTCTCTAGGTTCAATTATTGGAACATTATTAAGTCTGCTATCATTACTATTTTTTAGTATTTATGGAATTTTTGGTTCAAAATATGAGGACTTACTATATTGTATTCCTGTAGGGTTGATAATCCTATTGCGTCACAAGTCTAATTTTCTTAGACTGATAAGAGGTAATGAAGGTAAATTAGAAAATAAAGCTTCTCCAAAAAAGAAACAAAATTAGGTAAATTTTGCTAAATATAGGAATAATAGGTAGCGGTGCTTGGGGCACCACGTTGAGTATTTTGTTAAGTGAACGAAACAAGGTAACTATGTGGTGCAGAAATGAATATCAAGCTAGGAAGGTTCAAAAAAATAGACATAACGATAAATTAAGTGTTAAACATAATTTGCCTCATAATATTAATGTTACCTCTGATATAGATGAAGTGACTAAAAATAAAAACTTAATTGTTGTTACATTGCCTGCTAACACTATAAGAGAATTTTTCAAAAATAATAAGTTATTTTTTTCGGATACGAAGTACATACTATCTGCATCTAAAGGCATAGAAATAAACACAGGAAAGCGGATATCAGAGATAATTATTTCTGAACTTCCTGAGTTTGATTCAAAAAATATTGGGGTAATGTCAGGACCTAATTTAGCCTATGAAATATTAAAAGGTAAAGTGGCAACTGCTACTATAGCATTTTCAGATGAAAGTTCATGTAAGTCTGTTCAAGATATATTCAACTCTAAAAAATTTAGAACATATACATCAAACGACATTATTGGAGTAGAACTTGGAGGTTCATTGAAAAATATTATAGCAATTGGTGCTGGTTTTATAGATGGTGCTGGCTTGGGAGATAATTCTAAATCAGCATTTGTTACAAGAGGCTTGCATGAAATTATGTTTTTAGGTTTAGCAATGGGGGCTAGAATTGAAACCTTTGCAGGGCTGAGCGGGATGGGAGACCTAATGGCTACATGCTACTCAAAGCTTAGTAGAAATTACTCTTTCGGGTATGGTCTAGCTAAAGGCAAAAAAACCAATTCCATTATGAATGAAATAAGTCAAACAATAGAGGGATATCCTACAACACTAGCAGCATATACTTTGTCAGAAAAATATAATATTGAAATGCCTATTGTGAAAGCTACTAAATCTGTTCTTTATGATAAACAGGAACCAAAATTAGTAATAAATGATCTTCTTTCAAGAACTTTACAAGAAGAAAAAATTAATAAGTCTTCATGGGAAATGAAAATTAATAGATTCATTAAGAGTATCAGCGATAATTTTAAAAACTAATCTCTAAAATCTCCATAATGATAAATAATAGATGTCATAACCGCTATTGCTGCAGTTTCCGTTCGCAAAATTCTCTTTCCTAAAGAAACTAATTTTGCTCCTAATTTTTTTAGATTCTCAGCTTCTTGTTTGGAAAAACCACCTGGAGGACCAATAACTACATATAAACTCTTAATGTTAGTTAATTCATCTAATGCTTGATTAATTGTGTAACCTTGAAAATCTTCCCACAAACATAAAACTTTATCATGTTTTATTTTTTGTTTAATAATTTCAACTAATATTTCTGGTTTATTTAATTTTGGTATAAAAGTTCTACCAGATTGTTCTGCAGACTCTTTAATTATTTTTCTCCATCGTAATAATCTTTTATCTGATGGATAAGCATTTTCGCCCCCCTGTACACGTTCTGTTATAACTGGAGTAAAATCAAATGCCCCTAATTCAGTACATTTTTGAAGAATAAGTTCGAATCTTTCAGGTTTGCATAATCCAATAATAAACTTAACTTTCACACTTGGTTCATCAATTGGAGTAATAATACTATGAAGTCTGCAAGTAATTGATTTCGATTTTTTTATTATTATAAAAACTGCCTCATAACCTGCACCATTAAATAGTATGAATTGCTCATCTATTCTTAGCCTCAATACATTAATTATCTGAAATGAAATTTCATCACTAAGTTCAATTATATTTTGATTTTCATCTAAAGAACTATAATAAAATCTATGCACTAGAAGCCTCTCTTAATTATAGAAACATGCCAAGAGTCTATAGATCTTGTATTAATAACTTTNCCTCCCGATANCTCAAAAGANTTTATGANATCATTAATTTTATCTCCNAGAATTCCTGATATTATCAGTGTAGANTTTTTANTTAATANGGAGATTAATTCTGATGAAATTTCAATAAGTACTTTTGAAGCAATATTAGCCATAACAAGATCANATTTTTTAGGGAANTTNGTTTCTGATAATTTTGNNTTTGCTAAAAATGTNTCATTTTCATANCCTGCATTTNTTATATTATTTTTAGCGGAATNTATTGCATCATCATCAATNTCAATACCNTANGATTTACNAGCTCCTAAAACCTGNGCAGCAATCATAAGAATNCCAGACCCNCANCCNACGTCTAAAATTGTATCNTTAATATGGATTCTTTTTTCTAACTCTTCAATACACATTTTTGTCGTAGGATGATGACCTGTACCAAATGCNAANCCAGGTTCTAAGTATATCTTTTTNTTATTNNTAAATTTATTTTNATAATCTTTTGTTGGNAAAATTACNAAATTCTTTCCTATTTCAATTGGATCAAATTTTTGATTTTTCCAGTCATTTNTAGAAACATATTTATAGTCTATATTTGGAAGTTTTATGATNTGATTTAATAATTTATGAGAAACATCTATTGAATTTTTTTTTACTTCTAANGTATCATCNNNANGNATCCAAGCCTTAATTCTNACCCANGAGTTAGGATCAATTNTTTCACCCTCATCTGGATTATANTCAACATCTCTTTCTACNGAAAAATTNTCNCCTATATTTTTTATTAGTATTTGAGTAAAAGGCTCNACANATTCTGAGGGAGTATTTATAGAAATTTCTAACCATTGATTTTNGATTTTTATTATCTCCTAAAATTATTTATTNTCAGATTTGAAAAAATCTTTNAATTTTCTAATAATACTTTCGTCTANATCTTTATTAACATTATCCAGTTTAAGATAGTTTGCTAGATGNATAAANATAGCTTTTTGAGTGTCATCAATTTTAGTTGGNGTAAGAACTTTTATCCTCACNAGCTGATCNCCNCTTCTTGATGATTGACCAACAAAAGGNATACCAAGATTNGGNAATCGAATTATTGAATCTGATTGAGTNCCNGGCTTAATTTTNAACTTTANATTNCCATCNAANGTCTTAATGTCAATTTCTCCTCCAAGAGTGGCTAGAANNANACTAATCTCTTCNAANACTACAANATCATTACCTTTTCTATTGAAATGCTNATCTTCGTCAACNAGTANATGAACATATAAATCNCCATTTNTTCCTTGTTTNCCAATTGATTCTCCTTCACCTCGTATGATTAACCTAGTCCCATCTTCTATACCTGCAGGAACAGAAACTTCAATTTTTCTAGAGTTATTTTTGATNCCTAANCCATCACATNTCTTACATTTATTATTTATTNTAANNCCATCGCCAGAACANGTTGANCATGAAGTAACTTGTTGAAATTGNCCAAAAATTGTTTTTTGTACCCTTGAAACTTTTCCTGTNCCTTGACATACACTGCATTCNTCAATTTTAGAACCAGGTTCAGCTTTATTNCCNTTGCAAGTATCACATCTTTCATTTCTAGATANGTTTATTTGTTTTTTTACNCCAAAAGCNGCATCTTTGAATGAAATTNTTATTTGATACTCTAAATCATTACCTACATTTGCTCTCTCGGATGTTGTTCCNCCAAAGAAAGAGTCAAATATGTCACCAAANCCTCCAAAGCCTTCGAANCCTCCAAAGCCAGANGCNCCACCATTATTNACTCCAGCGTGACCAAATTGATCATATTGAGATTTTTTTTCTGGGTNACTCAATACTTGATATGCTTCNTTNACTTCCTTGAATCTNTCAGATGCATCAGGATCTTTATTTTTATCAGGATGATATTTTAANGCTTGTTGNCGAAAAGCTTTTTTNATNTCTTCAGAATTAGCATTACGNGANAAGCCNAATATCTCATAATAATCTCTTTTGTTAGTNGTCATANATTTATCTTAAATCTTNTATATACAAATAAACTTCTAATAAAAAGTAATTTTATCTCNTAATATTTAATACTATTTTACTTGGGATATTTAATAATATTAATAACAATTNTAGCAAAAAAGGAATATGATATGGAAATAAGATGGCAAGGAAAATCATTCTTTGAAGTATCATCAGCATACGGCAATATACTAATCAATCCTTCTGATAACAATTCAGAAGAGACTCAATTGTTTTCTGGATTTAACCTAAATCCTCATAAAGACAAAAAAGTTAATATAATTGACAGCCCAGGAGAATATGAAATTAAGGGAATTGCTATTAGAGGAATCCCTTCACCTCTTACTGAACCATCCTTATCCAGAGATATAAATGTAATATACGTTATTGATATCGAAAATATAAGGTTAGGTGTCCTTGGCTATCCAGGGCATGAACTATCTGCTCAGGTCATGCAGCAAATTGGGAAAATAGATATACTAATTCTTGATGGATCATCCAGCAGTCTAGAAATAAATGAACTTGCTTCAATGATTAGATCACTGGAATCAAAGCTTGTACTTATCTCAAATAATAATGTATCAAAATTACTTGTAGAACTAGGTATAAAGGAACCAACCATAGAGAAAAAAATAAGTATCACTAAATCGAGCATCTCAGAAGAACAAAAAATAATTTTATTAGAAAATTAATTCACTCTAAATCTTCTAAAAATTAAGAATAATAGAGGTGAAATTAATAACATTATATTTCCTAAGTTAGCTCTTCCTCCTGATGCTAAACAATCTCCACTTCCAGAATCAGCGTCTCCATCTGATAAAGCAATTTTATCCGAACTACTATCGTCACTTAAAGGAGTTGGAGTAGGTGTTGGAATAGGTGCCATTGTAGGAGTTGGGGTTGGGGTTGGAGTACGAGTTGGCTCAGGGGTAGAAGTAGGTGTTGGTGTTTGTGTAGGTGGCAAAGGTGTTGATGTAGGGGTAGGGAATGCTGAAAAAACCAGTATAAAATCTGATTCATACTGCCCCGGGGTAAATGTTTTAGACTGCAATGCTTTATTTGAACCTATGTAAAAATNNACTANTTTACCTACATAACTATCAANAACAGGGTCTGCAGTAATAAAAAACTTACCATTATCAAAAGTTTGTGCAGGTTCANTAGTATAGTCATCAATCTGAGCAAAAATCAAAGTGCCNTCTGGNGGNGGAATTGAACCAGCTCTNATTACACCTTCATAAAAAGTAGGCTCAACAATTACAGGNGTAGGNGTTGGNGTCAAAGTTGGAGTTGGAGTAGCTACTGGAGNAGANGAAAAAGATAAATNCAACTCTCTNANCTGNGGNAANGCCCAATCNAATTTATANTTNCCNGTAGTATCTTCATACATATANGGAGTTGTTTGAGANGCAATTATTTGTGATTCAAGAACAANTTCTATATTTTGGCCAGCTAGATCAGGTACAGAAGGNGGNTTNACAAANAATCCAACNTATCTGTTAGAATTTTTNTCNCCTATTNTCACAGGNTCNNTTTCATAATTNCCAATACGAGCAGTNAGCTTCATTCCATTAGGATCAGCNCCACCGGATATNCTNANNGANCCATACAATGTAATAGCCTTAATTTCNGGTACATCTGCTTGAGCAAAAAGATCTTTATCATTAGAAGTAATTAANAANGTNAATACTAATGATAATGATACTAACAATAANAACTTTGATTTCATTAAACTCTCCATACNTCTATTTTANCAGAATACGCTTTCCCAATATCAATATAAATAAATAACGAATTAAGTAAAAAGTCCCCTGCTATAAAAACAGGGGACTTTTATATATTTTCAACTANTCAAGTATAGTTTATGGAACAATGTGTGGTAGTAATCCATTAGCCTGAGGCTGAATGTATACCCACATACCGTCACCAATTTTTACTTCGTTANCNTCTAACCAAAGCTCTGAACTTTGAAGTTACTGTATCGAAAGCATACTGTCGAGAGTTNGNAACTGTATCGAAGTATGTCNNAACTGTAACAGCAACGTCCANANCNTGCTTGGNNGGTTCTTACCAATGATGTTCCGTTATCTGACTTCTGTGTTTGAACTCTACTCTGGTCAACTACACCNACTAGGTTCCATCCAGAACCAGTAGNTATTGTTGTCAAAGCTGGTCGAGAGTCNCCAGGACCTGTAGGACCTGNTAGTGNGACTGTCTGGTTTTCAAAGTCAGAAGTTTCAACCCAGTATCCAGGACCAGCATAAACATGGTCTAATCCAGGANNTGTCTGAGATGAGAAGGATCCATCAACCTGAGATGCTATTCTCCAAGGTGAACTTGGTGAAGTTGCATCNTATGANACTACCTGTTTGATACCTGTGTTTGAGAACACAGAACCTANAGCTGTATCAGTTGGGTCAGATGGAAGTGATACTAAGTTCCAACCTGCGAACAAGTCTAGAACGTAGTCTTTACGATCTGATTTTGTGAATACCACTGTCTGTGTATGAGTGTTACCAGCTGCATCTTTTGCCTTCACAACATATGTGTGCTTAGCATTNGTAAGCGCATCTGNTGGTTGGTAGAAGAATACAAGACCGTCAGCAGAAGCAACAACATCNGCAGTTACATCANCAGCTGCGGCTGAGCCGACTGCCATTGTAGCTTTAGTTATTGATACTGTAGCTGTCTCATTTGCAGAGTAGTCAGTAGTAATGAATGGCTTAGCAACTGTAATCGTACCACNATTAGCTGGGGTAGATGTTGGAGCACTAAGCGCAGTGTCCAATCGGTANACCTTAGTNGTTATGTCACCTTTTGTGGTTAGGTTACCTGTTGTATCAGTTGAATCAACTTTTACAGCAACGTCACCTGTTGAAGCAGCGCCTTTGCTAACTACTAATTTCCACTGGTTACCACCTAGAGGNACACCAAGAGTTTCAGTGTGAAGACCTACNTGGTTAGGAGATGTCAAAACTCTTACAGNAATTTTTGGAGGACCGTTAAGGTTCTCGTCAGATGTAACTGTAATAGTCATCTTNTCCTTAGTAAGTGAGTCTGCAGCTTCAGATCCTGTACCAGTTCCAGAACCACCTGATGTTACCATCGTGACTACTGGCTTGATACCATCTGTTGCTACTTTAGAACCTGAATTTGCAGAGTTNCCTGCAAGGTCAGCAATTCCACTCTTTATTTGAACAGTTGGTTTATTGTTTGAAGGAATAGTAGTATCCAATTTGAGGTAAAGAACTGAATCTTTTACGTCAATTGCTGTAGGAACGTGAGTTCCACCACTATTACTAAACACAACCTGAATGTCGCTAGGCGCAACAGATGTAGAATCAATTTTTCCATCCATTGTTACCTTTATAGAAGAAGCATCAGCTTTTTCAGCGGCAGGAGATGCAGAAGTATCCCATCCTGTACCTGTTACAGCAGAGGATATTGAAGGAGTCTTCTGGTCAATCTTAATTACGTGTGGTTGGTTTCCATTTCGTCCTGTACCAGCATCGTCGGCTCCTGTTCCAGATGTTTTAGCATCGGAATAACCTAAGTTACCAGCTAAGTCCGTAATAGTAGCCTGGAAGTCAACTTCGTTGTTTGGTGTCTCTGTTGTAGGAGACATTGTAGGCAACGCGGTTGATTCAGTATATGACCAACTTAGTGATGAAGCACCATCAGAACCCAAAGTTGTTGTATCTATGTTAGCTGGTGTACCACCTGGGGTACCGTTAGCAGCAATAACCATAGTTGTATTAGTTGGGTCATCGGTTCTATCAATTCTCAATGAGAATGTGCTAATGTCAAGTCCAGATTGTGAATCAGCAGCACTTCCTGTAAAGGAAGGTAGTCTGTTCTGGCTCTGTCCTCCATCAGCAGGAGTTGTTATTGTTACGGAAGGAACAGTATTGTCTACATTGTATGAAGCTGTTCTCTTAACATTTGTTGCAGTACCTGAAGTAGCGGCATCCTGATACTCAACAGTAACTGGACCACCGATTACAGGAACTCTATCTACACCAGCTACCTGAGCAACACCAGCCGGAGCTGAGTTAATCTTAACTGTNGCAAGAGNATCTGTTCGTTCTATNAACTGTACTTCACCTTCGAATCGNCCTGTNTTTCGACCTGTCTCAGTAAGTACCATTACAGCACCTGTAGGGTCNACAACGCTCTTTAGTGTTACAGTCAATGTNTCTGCATTTGANCTTGGGTATNNNANGTTTACGAATTCCCANCCNNTGNNNGNTCCGTCTACNTNAGCACCNGNAGCNCTNTTTCTAACCTGAATAACAGCAGGTGTAGNAGCNNTTNNTGAACCATCGTTCACNATTTGATGAACTGTTACACCGGNAACNGTTTTACCAGCGTGANCAGCAGGTGNAGCAACTGTAATCTTAATGTCAGAAGTTGAACCAATAATTGGGCTAGCTTTTGTATCATCAAGTGTTACGGTAACNATATCACCAATTTCATCAAGACCAGCACCACCTGATCCACCAAAGTCNGCTACAACTTGCGCTGTANNANNNGTGGAGATGGCATGGTTATTATCTAAACCAAGGTCGNAACCTGTGTTNCCACNCGTAGCTTTAGATGTAACAGTAGTCGTACTGTTAACGTCAGNNTCAANAACNGTGACAATNAATTTGTCNGAGTTAGTCACGATNTCTCGTGCGGTAACTCCAGTTGTTGCTACTGAAGCATAAGTTCCNTANACAGCNGTTGCAGTTTTTCNAGCAGTAGGTTTCCCTGTGCCNTCNGTNGTAAGNNTAGATGCCTTGTTTGTNACATAAACCTTNCCATCANCNGCTGCNCTAGCNGTNTTNTCGNNACNTATGATAGCAACCGCNACNAANGCNANTAGCNTAAGNCCGGAAAGTAATTTAACTGAAAGCTTCACAGCTCCAGCCTCCTTTTCTATCGTATTTTATTTACACATATACAATTATTATTAAATATGTATAAGAAACCGTGAGGTTTCCCGATATTTTTACGCCGGTTCCAATAATTGTTTTTCTTCCAAATGAAGCGCCAACCGGCTTTGCGCGACAACGGAACTTTGGTATTAACCACTTTTGATTTAATCATTGTATGCATTACAATGTCAACCATTTTTGTAACAAGTTTCAGTAATTTATAAAANATGGATAAGAAATACTATAATTTAGTATATTTTCTATGCCATCTCACAACAAATTTCCGATCAGATCGTTACTTATTTGAATGAAAGTTGATACAACTACATGTATAAACTNATAATTCCTTACTTAGAAATTTATCTTATTTGTGTTACCGAAGAATTACAAAAACCTCAATAATTAAAAATAATCGTAATTTTACAATCATAATGAATTTTTGTTGATNGAGTTTATTTACTGTGAACCCATATCAGGCTGTGTTAGCGACATCCAGAATTCTTCATTTGAAGATGATTTAGACATTCTATCCAAAATCTTTTCAGCAGCCTCAGTAGGCTTACTGCTTGGGTCTTCACTTATTTTGCCTATTATACGTCTAAGTAACCATACCTTTTTTAGAGTTGAATCATCTAGTAATAACTCTTCATGCCTTGTACCGCTTTTTTCAATATCTATAGCAGGCCATATTCTTCTATCAGCTAGCCTTCTATCAAGGTGTAATTCCATATTACCCGTGCCTTTAAATTCTTCATAGATTAAATCGTCAAGCCTAGAACCTGTATCAACCAAAGCAGTTGCAATAATTGTCAANCTTCCTGCGTCTTCACAGTTTCGTGCAGCACCAAAAAAGTTTTTTGGAGGATATAGGGCATTTGGATCCATTCCTCCAGATAATGTTTTTCCACTACTTGGGACCAACAAGTTATAAGCTCTTGCTAATCTNGTTAANCTATCTAATAAAATAACAACATTCTCTCCACTTTCTACTAACCTGCGTGCTCTTTCAAGAGCCATCTCAGCTGTTCTACAATGGTCTTCTATTGGTTCATCGAAAGTTGAACTAAATACTTCTCCCTTAATTGACCTTTTCATATCAGTAACTTCTTCAGGTCTTTCACCTATCAAAGATACTATTATGTATACTTCAGGATGATTCTCGGTTATACCTGCAGATATTTGCTTTAAGAGCATTGTTTTTCCTGCTTTAGGAGGAGCTACTATGAGTGATCTTTGCCCCTTACCAANGGGCGCTACCATATCTACTAATCTGGTAGATGTTTGTTTAGGNGTTGTTTCAAGTTTTATTTGTTCATCTGGATAAACCGAGGTAAATCTATCAAATTTTGGCCTGTCTACTGCTGACTGAGGATCATATCCATTTACAGTCTCAACATTCACAAGACCATAATATTTATTTGAACTTTCAGCCAAAGGTGGCAGAACTTGTCCTGTTATAAAATCTCCATGCCTTAACCCATAATTTTTTATTTTTTTTGGAGTGACATAAATATCATCATTATTTTTTCTTCCTCCAGGCTGCCTAAGGAAACCAAAACCGTCTGATAGGACATCTAGTATTCCAGCTCCAACGATTGCCTTTTTTTCATCAGACAAAGAAGATAAAATTGTAAGTACCAACTCATTTCTTTGTGTTGGCACTCTCTTGATTCCTGTATCAATTGCTAGTTGGCGTAATTCATCATTTGTCTTTTTTCCTAGATCACCTAAATCAGGTAATTTTTCTATTTCAATTGAATCAAAATAATTTTCTCCACTATGATTTTGACGGCGCCTTGTTGTGGTCGGCCTACGCCTAGCACCTCTAGGATGATTTCTAGCTTGAGTAGTCAGTATATTACCTCCTGGTTTTATAAATATGTACAAACCAACATCTGTAATTATCGAGTAACAAATTCTTATAATGGGGGCTAGATAACTAGCGATTATTGAAGGATGCTTCTCAAAAGCATTTCAGATAATTGGGACATGAACTATGATCATTCAATAAACTAATTATAGCACTCTAAACACATAAAGCAAAATTTCTAAAATAAATTATGCTGATCCCCTTCTCGTTTAATTCTCATAGAATTTTCTATAAAAAAATTAAATAGGGGGTGAGGTCTTTCTGGCCTTGATTTAAATTCAGGATGGAATTGACTACCGATCATATATGGATGATTTATAACCTCAGCAATCTCAACAAGTTTATTATCAGGAGAAGTCCCTGATATTAACAAACCATTGCTCTCAAATTGTTCACGAAACTTATTATTAAACTCGTATCTATGCCTGTGTCTCTCACTAATACTAGATTCTGTATAAACCTTCATGGCAAGTGAATTTTCTTTTAATATACAAGGGTAAGAGCCTAATCTCATTGTGCCACCTGTTGAATGGACTTCTTCTTGTCCTGGCATAAATGCTATTACTGGATTTTTTGTTTCAGGATCTATTTCAAGCGAATTTGCATCAAAAATCTTAAGTACATTTCTTGCATATTCAATTACCATTATTTGCATTCCTAAACATAAACCTAAATATGGAATATTTTTTGTTCTTGCATATTCTGCAGTCTTTATCATACCTTCAAGACCTCTATCTCCAAAACCACCTGGAATTATGATACCTTGAGCTTTAGATAAAAAACTATCAACATCAGATGTCTCAATATCTTCAGCCGAAATCCATGAAATTTTAGCCTCACGTTTATTCATAATTGCAGCATGGTTTACTGCCTCTACAACAGATAAATATGAATCTTTTAGCTCTACATATTTACCTACTAAAGCAATTTCTACTACTGGATTATTTTTTTGTTGGATAATTGTAATTTTTTCCCAAGATTTAAAATCAGGATTCAATTGATCGTATCCAAAATAATCCATCAAAATTTTACCTAGACCTTGACTTTCTAAATGTAAAGGTACCTGATAAACACTACTTAAAGTAGGCAAGTCAATTACAGCTTCATATCGGACATCACAGTATAGAGATATTTTTTTTCTTTCATCTTCACCTATTGGAAAATCAGCTCGGCATAGTATAGCATCAGGTTGAATACCCATTGACCTCAGAGTATTAACACTATGTTGAGTAGGTTTTGTTTTTAATTCATTACTAGCCCCAAGATAAGGAAGCAAAGTCAAATGTACATAAAATGTATCATCTCTACCAACACTATTTCTTACCTGGCGAATAGCCTCTAAAAATGGCTGCCCTTCGATATCTCCAACGGTGCCTCCAACTTCCACTATTACAATATCTACATCTGAATCTTTCGATAGGTTTATTATTTTATCTCTTATAAGATTAGTGACATGGGGTATTGTTTGAATTGTTCCCCCAAGGTACTCACCAGACCTTTCTTTAGAAATAACCTCTGAATAAATTTGCCCCGCTGTGATATTGGAATTGTGGGTTAATTCAACATCTATAAATCTTTCATAGTGACCTAAATCAAGATCTGTTTCGCTTCCGTCATCTGTAACAAAAACTTCTCCGTGCTGATAAGGCGACATGGTACCCGGGTCTACGTTTAGATAGGGATCAAGCTTCATAACAGATACAGTCAGGCCTCTACTTTTTAGCATTTTACCAATAGAAGCAACAGCTATTCCCTTACCTAGGGAACTTACAACTCCACCTGTAACGAAAATAAATTTACTCAAAATTCTCCATCATAAAAATCAATACCAGTGGATAAATAAGTAAAAAAAATTTGTGGTAAACTTATCATCCCGAACAGGTTATAAAAATAACCTATACGGAATTTAATTCTAGTTATAAAAGGCACGTATTGTCAATATTGAAATGCCAACCAATGCAAAGTTTAATAAGCATTTTTGGTTTCCATATTTTTTAGAATCTAATATGATTAATAATATTATTATTAAAAATTCACAAGTGTATACATAAAATGGATGACCTATCTAGAGAAGAAATACTAAAAATCAGTCAACTTTCATATCTGGAACTAACTGATAAAGAAATCAGCAAATTGCAAAAAGAATTAAGTGATATTATTAGATATTTCACTCTCCTAAATAAACTAGACACAAAAAATGTGGAATTAACAGGCCATACTACAAAGGCACAATCCGTCATGAGAGAAGATGAAGTTCACCCCCCATTAAAAACGGAAAAAGTCATAAATAATGCTCCTCAAACCTCTGGAGAATTCATAAAAGTTCCACCCGTACTTGAGTAAAGGATATCTCTAAATGGATCTCATAACTGCAAAAGATTTAAATAATAAACTTATAAACAAAGAAATATCTTCATATGAAGTTACTAAAATGATTTTTGAGAGAATTAAAAAATCAAAACTAAACTCATACATAACAACTTGTGAAGAATCAGCTCTAATGTCTTCTATAGAAGCTGATAAAAAATTTAGTGAAAAAAGTTCTGATATAACTCCTCTAACTGGGATACCAGTTATGGTAAAGGATAATATTTCTACAAAAAATATAAAAACCACAGCTGCATCAAAAATTTTAAAGGACTACATACCTCCATTTGATGCCACTGTAGTAAAACATCTGAAAAATGCAGGAGCAGTAATTTTAGGAAAAGGGAATATGGACGAGTTTGCCATGGGATCATCTAATGAAACTTCTTCATATGGACCTGTCCTAAATCCATGGGATACTAACAAGGTTCCTGGAGGTAGCTCTGGAGGTGCTGCTTCAGCAGTAGCTGCGGGTGAATGTTACCTTGCATTAGGCTCAGATACAGGAGGTAGTATAAGGCAACCTGCTTCTTTGTGCGGTGTTGTCGGTATGAAACCAACATACGGTCTAGTAAGCAGATATGGACTAATAGCTTTTGGTAGTTCTTTGGATCAAATTGGACCGATAGCAAGATCGGTTGAAGATTGTGGTAACTTTTTAAATATTATCGCAAAAAAAGATTCATTTGATTCAACTTCCGTTACATCGCCATATGAAAATTTTACTGAAGACATACATAAAGATATAAAGAATATGAAACTGGCAGTTCCAAAAGAATATATTACTGAAAATATTGACTCTTCTGTCAAGAATAACTTTATGGAGTCACTAAGCATATTAAGTAATTTAGGTGCTAGTATCGAAGAGATTTCTTTGCCACTTACAGAATATGCATTAGCCGTTTATTATATTATTGCTCCATCAGAAGCATCAGCCAATTTATCTAGATTTGATGGAGTAAAATATGGAATGAGCACAATAAATGCAAAAAATTCAACAGAATATATTAGGGAGGTAAGAGGTAGTGGATTTGGAGAAGAAGTAAAGAGGAGAATTTTGATTGGAACATATGCNTTGTCATCAGGATACTATGATGCATATTACAAAAAAGCTCAACAAGTAAGAACTTTAATTATAAATGAGTTTAATGAAGCTTTTAAGAAATTTGATGCACTAGTTACACCAACTTCTCCGATAGTGGCATTTGATCTTGAATCAAAAAATAACGATCCTCTGAGTATGTACATGAGTGATATTTGTACCATTCCTGCAAATATTGCTGGGCTTCCTGCTATATCTGTCCCTTCCGGTATGAGTAATAACCTCCCAATAGGATTACAATTTATGGGGCCTCAATTTGGAGATAAAAAAATTCTACAAATAGCTTATAATTTTGAAAAAACTGCCCAGTGGAATAAATTAAATACTTTTGAAAATGACTAAATATTTTTATAAAACAAAAAATTTATTTATATTATTCTCTATGATTTTTCTGTTAGTTTTTTTATTAATTAGCTGTGAAAATGATTCAAGAAAAATTTATGATAGAGAAGATTTCATACCCATATCAGGGCCTCCTCCGATGCCAATGATTTTTGAAGGAAACTTTACTGTCTGTAAATCTAAAATTATATTCTTCTGCTTGAATTATGAACCTGGACCAGAGAACATAAATATTTTTGGAGAAATAGTTCATGGTGGCTCTCCAATAGCAAAAACTTTATCAGGAAAATATATGCATATAATTTTGGGTCCTGTTAGTATTGATGATGAGAAAAAAAGTGAAGTANACTTCTATCTTGGTGATAAAGATGGTGATAACGTTAAAGCAAATGAAAGTTGGAAATTTTCTGAAAAGTTATCTTCTCCAACAACAATTTATTTAGATTTATCATTTGATAGACTGCCTAAGAAAGAAAAATAATATTGATTAGAAAATTAAATAATAAATCTCCTTTAATACATAAATCTGCATTTATTGCCGAAAATACATACATAGTAGGTGATGTAGAAATTGGTAAAAATGTTAGTATTTGGCCTGGAGTAATAATTAGAGCTGACTCTGGAAAAATAATAATTGGAGAAGGAACAAATATTCAAGATAATTCCGTTATACACTCAGATGGAAATGCAGAAATTGAAAGTTTTATCACTATAGGGCATGGTGTAATTTGTCATGCAAAATTTATAGGTAAAAACACTCTACTTGGTAATGGATGCGTTGTGAACAATGATGCATCTATAGGAGAAAATTCTCTTGTTGCTTCTGGAAGTGTTATTACTAATAATGCAATTTTTGAACCAAATTCATTGATAAGAGGAGTCCCCGGGAAAAAAATTGGTAGAGTAAATGAAAAACACATTTTTATGATTAATTCAGCTACGCAATCATATATTAAGCGTATTGCACTTTATACTGAATCTGGNTTAAACCTTAATAAATAATCACATTTTATCTGGTTTACTCATACCCATTATATCCAAAGTGTAGCCTAAAACATGTCTTGAAATTTCAACTAATCTCAACCTTGATGCAGTTAGATCTTTATCTTCTTCATTTTCAGAGATAACTCTACAAGACTCATAAAATTTTTGTAACAACTTAGCAAATTCCATAGAGAAATTTGTAATATGGTGAGTTTGCCTCAATTGACAACACTTNAGAATCACCTCTGGAAGTTGAACAATTTTTTTTATAAGATTTATTTCATCTTCATGAATAAGTAAACTTAAGTCGGAATTAGAGAAATCTATTTTTTTATTTTCCGCGGTTTTTTTTATTGAACACATTCTAGCATATGCATANTGAACATAATAAACAGGATTTTCTGATGATTGAACCTTGGCAAGCTTAAGATCAAAATCCATCTGAGTGTCTGGCGAACGGCTTAGAAAAATAAATCTGCAGGCGTCAACTCCTACTTCTTCAATTAATTCATCAATAGTTACAAGAACATTATTTCTTTTACTAAANTTTAAGGTGTCACCATCATTTTTAAAGTTAACGATTTGATTTAAAATAACCTCAAGTTTGTTATCATCAATTTCAAATGCTTTCAAGATACTGTAAATTCTAGCAACATGTGAGTGATGATCAGCACCCCATATATTTATAACTTTATCAAATTTTCTAACTAAGAACTTGTTATAGTGATAAGCTAAATCTGTTCCAAAATAAGTTGGGCCTCCATCTTCACTTCTGATCAAAACAATATCCTCATCTAATCCAAGATTACTACCCTTGAACCATTTTGCTCCATCGTGAATATAAACTAAATCTTNACTTGATAGCTTTTCGATAATTTTTTGAAAAAAATTAGATTCTAGTAATGTGCTTTCATTGAACCATGAATCAAATTTAACATTCAATTTTTCTAATGTATCCTTGATGGCAGAAATCGTGGTTGATAGGGCATAGGATGTGATTTTTTCGATNTTTTTATTATTAATTTCATACTCAGCTATAATTTTTTTTACTAATTGAGTTACATACTCACCAGAATAACTAATTTCTTTAGCATGATAATTTTCATCAAGAGTTTCTCTGGCTCTTTCAATAAGTGAATCATTGAATAATCTAATTTGATTNCCAGCATCATTTATATAATATTCTCGCTCAACATTATAATTAGATAATTTTAGAATATTATATAAAGAACTACCTATTACAGCACCTCTTGCGTGTCCTACATGCAGCGGTCCTGTAGGATTCACACTAACAAATTCAAGTTGGATTTTTTGTTTTAGCCCATAGTTATTTCTAAAATAATCCAAGCCATCATTTTGAATTTTTTCTAATTCTTGATAAAAATAATCCTTAGTAATAAAAAAATTTATGAAACCGGGGTGTGCAAATTCTATTTCTTGTATCGAAGAATTCGAGTTAATATTTTCAATTAATATTTCAGAAATTTTTTTTGGAGACATTTTACATGCTTTTGATAAAACTAAAGGTATATTTGTGCTGAAATCTCCATGATCTGAAATCTTGGGCCTATCAATAATTACATCAAAACTATCAATTCTTGGGATATGACCAAGAGATTGTGATTTAGTTACAGAATCAACTAATAATCTAGATATTATTTTTTTTATCTTCATTNAATACAAAACAGTTTACCCACATACATAATTAATAAACACTAATAAACTGATTTAGTTCAAATTTTTATNAATGAACCATGTTACTATCACAGCACATTATAGATTTAATATTTCCACATCCCCTAGGCATGTAGAAATATTTACTGTGCTATGATCTTCTTTGGTAATTACATTTGGAACTAAAACTTTCCCGCAAACTGTACATGTTAAGATATCTATTGACATCTTACAGACAACTGNGCAAGGGTATGTAGTCATTGATACTCTTAATTTTTATATGTGTTTATAATGATACTAGATTTTATTTAAAAATAAACTTAGGTTTTTTATACACAAATGAATAAAAAAATATTATGAAAGAAATTTATACCAAGGAAAGCATAAGGTTACTAAATAACTTACTTAAGAATAACAATATTACAGTAGCTAAAATTTTAGATCAATCTTTTAATAGAATAAAAAAATATGGGAAAATTACTAATTCTTGGATTGAAGTTTGGAATAAAGACTCATATGATATAGCAAAAAAATTAGATAAACAGAAGAATAATAAAAATACAAATATCCTTTTTGGTATTCCAATCGGGCTAAAAGATTTGATTAACTATAAGGATAAAAATACTTCTCAGGGAATTAAAAATTATAAATGTTTTTCAAATGAACACGCTGAAATAGTAAAAAAAATATTAGATCTTGAAATGATACCTATAGGCAAGCAGAATTTAGTTGAAATCGCTTTTGGAATAACAGGACATAATCCTTCTTTAGGTAATATTAAGAATCCTGTAGACATTAGGTATATCCCTGGAGGTTCTAGTTCTGGTTCAGTCGTTTCAACAGTCACAGGTATGACCCCGATTTCATTAGGAACAGATACTGGAGGATCTGTAAGAATTCCTTCAGCGATGTGTGGAGCCGTAGGCTTCAAGCCATCATTTGGAAAATTAAGCCTANTTGGTGTAAAAACTCTTTCTGAATCATTAGATCATTTAGGAATTATCACCAATAATGTTGATGATAATAAAATTTTCTTTGAAAAAATTTTAGAAGTAGAAAAAAACAACTTAAGTTTTCCAAAAAAATTAAAAATTTTAATTCCTATCAACAAAAGATTNAAAGAAATAACTTCCGAGTGCGTAAAAGATAATTTTAATAATTTTGTTAATATTCTATGTGGCGCAGATATTGATATAGAATATCTTGATATGCCTTGGTTAGATCAAGGAAGAAAAATTACATTAAGTATATTATTAGCTGAAGCATATAACAATCACAAGGAAAAATATGCNGAAAAAAAAGTTAGTAAATATATATTAAAAAGACTGAAAAACGGGAAAAATATTTCAATTAATGATTTAAAAAATGCAAAAATGAAGAAGAAAATATTTACTAAGAAAATGGAATCAATTTTGAGCGAATTTGATGCAATTATTAGTCCTACAATTCCAATTCAAACACCTACTATTGATGAATCAGACCCAACTAACACTAAAAATAAAAATAATATTATTGCTGAATTTACAAGTATATTTAATCTTACAGGGCAACCATCTATTACTATACCAATGGGGAAAGATAATAATAGTTTACCGATGGGAGTTATGATTTCTGGCAGAAAAAATTCAGATATAAAAATTCTTAATATAGCAAAATTCTTTGAAAAACTAATAACTGATAATGAAAAAAAAACTTAATAGATATATTTCTAGAAAATCAACACTGAAAAGAAGAGGTTTTGCATGTATTGGATTATCAAACCCTCAGGATGGAGTTAATATAGGTCATGCCCTTAGAGCTGCATTATGCTTTGACGTAAGAATGATAATTTTAGAAAACCCAAGTAAAAATATTAACATAAAAAAGCTACTAACAGATCCTAGTAAAACTTATAGGCATATACCTGTAATTACAACTAGTAACATTTTAGATATTGTTCCGACTGATTGTGAGATTATTGGAGTAGAATTAGATCCTAAATCAATTGACCTAAGAAAATTTGATCATCCTGAGAGAGGGTGTTATATATTTGGGCCTGAAAATGGATCAATTAACGAAATATTACTAAAAAAATGTAGTTCAGTTGTAAGTATACCAACAACTGTGTCGCTTAACCTGGGAATGACTGTTAATATCACAATGTATGACAGATTATTAAAAACTCCCCAATTATGAAAAAAATTAAGTCAAATAAAATATTTTATGGCTGGTATATTGTTGCTGCTTCATCATTAAATAATGGAATTGCTGGATCTGTGCATTGGAAAGGATTTACTGTATTCTTTATTCCTATTTCACAAAGTCTAGGTTTGTCATCCGCGCAAACTGCAATACCTTTTGCATTATCTAGAGCTGAGAACGGGCTTCTTGGGCCAATTACAGGGTGGCTGTTGGATAAATATGGAGTAAAAAAATTAATGATAATTGGCACTATTATTACTGGAATAGGATATATTCTTCTCTCATTTGCCACTACATTCATGAGTTTCTTAATAATATATTTGTTTGTCATTTCTTTAGGTTCGAGTACTGCATTTATGCAAGCTACTATGGCTGGGATAAATAGGTGGTTCATACGAAAAAGAGGTATAGCTATGGCAATCAATAATGCAGCATTTAGATTAGGTGGTGCTATATTGGTACCTTTACTATCTATTTCTGTACTTAATCTAGGGTGGGAGAAATCATCTATGATTGTAGGAATTATGATTATTGTAATTATAATGCCCTTATCTTTTGTTTTCAAAAAATCTCCTGAGTCTATGGGACTACACCCTGATGGAGAAAAAATAACCTCCGAAGTTAAAAATTCTAAAAATTTATCTATGGATGACTGGACTACCAAGGAAGCAATGAAAACAAAAGCCTATTGGTTATTAGTTTTTGCAACTATGTTTAGAATTGCCGTTCACGGAACAATATTTTTACACTTTATACCTATATTGGTTTGGAAAGGAGAATCTCAACAGGCTTCAGCAAACCTAATTGGATTACTAGCTCTATTTTCCGTTCCCTTAATTATAATTTTTGGTTGGCTGGGAGATAAATATGGTAGACCAAAACTACTTTTATTCTGTTACAGTGCAGCTGCATTATCATTATTTTTATTAAATCAAGCAGATACAACAATGACAATTTTTCTAGCTTTATTACTATTCAGTGGATCTGAAATTGGGTCTGGAATGAATTGGTCATTAGTTGGTGATTTTTTTGGAAGAAAAAACTTTGCAACAATAAGAGGAACAATGGCACCAATATATAATATTTCATTATTTACAATGCCAATTTTCGCAGGTTGGATTAAAGATACAACTGATTCTTATGAAATTGTTCTGATAACAGGTTCAATAATGCTTCTTATATCAGCAATAATATTTAGTTTACTAAAAAAACCTAAAAAAAATAATGGTCGGGGCGACAGGATTTGAACCTGTGACCTCTGCACCCCCAGTGCAACGCGCTACCGAGCTGCGCCACGCCCCGCTGTTTTAATATTTTACGAATTATTAGGGATAAACATACGTTATTATTTTATATAATGAATTGATATAATTATTTTTAAAACAAAATTATTAAAAATTATGAACCCTATACTTTCAGACTCCAAAAAATTATTAGATAGAATAGAACAAATTGTGAGGCGTCTTTGACCTTTCTAAAATAGACAGTAATATAAAAGTTCTTGAAAAAGAAATAAATACTGAAAACTTTTGGAATGATTCAACTAAAGCTCAAAAATTGATGCGACAACTATCCTTTATNAAGTCAGAATNTTCTAAATGGACTGAAATAAAAGAAAAAATTCACACTAATTCTAGCCTACTAACCATAGCATTTGAAGAGAACGATGAGGAATATCTTATCCAGCTAATTGAAGAACAAAAATCACTTGAAAACTACTTAAATAATTTAGAAATTGAACTGCAATTACGTGATGAATATGACAAAAACTCGGCACTATTAAGCATTAAGCAAGGAGCAGGTGGNGTTGACTCTCAAGACTGGGCTGAAATGTTACTAAGAATGTATCGTAGATGGGGAGAGTTAAAAAATTATAAAACAGATATTTTAGATTACAGTTCAGGAGATGAAGCAGGAATAAAAAGTGCAACCTTAAAAATTCAAGGTGATTATGCGTACGGTTATTTGAAATCAGAAAAAGGGACTCATCGTCTTGTTCGATTATCTCCCTTTGATACAGATCACAGAAGACANACAAGCTTTGCTCTAGTAGAAGTTTTACCTGAAGTAGAAAATGATGAAGAAATAAAAATAAATTCCGACGAAATTAGAATAGATGTTTTCAGAGCTAGTGGCAATGGNGGACAAAGTGTTCAGAAAAATTCNACCGCTGTTAGAATAACTCATATTCCAACTAATATTGTAGTATCAGTTCANAATGAAAGATCTCAGTTTCAGAACAAAGAAATAGCATTAAAAATTTTACATTCTAGACTTTTGAATATGAAGCTTGAAGATCAGGAAAAAGAAAGACAAAAAATTAAGGGTGAGCATTTAGCTGCAGAATTTGGTAGCCAAATAAGAAGTTATATTTTACATCCTTATAAGATGGTAAAGGACCATCGAACAAATTTCGAAACAAAAGATGCAGAATCTGTTCTAAATGGAAAAATAGATAGTTTTTTAAAATCTTATCTAAATTCAAAAATCAAATAGGAGAAAAATGAAAAAATTAAGTCGTTCATTATTAATATTATTAACTATATTGTTAGTAAATTGTAGTTCAGATGACAATCATAACAATAATGACGATTGCGAAACAGAAATACAAATAGGTGAAAATACAGATCAGGAATCAAAGAGTAATTTAGCTCCCTCATTATTAGAACAATACCAAGATTTAGATGATGTTAATTTTGGTGGTGAAATTAATTTATTGTGGTCTGATCCTCCAACATTAGATCCACATTTGACAACTGATGGAACTTCAATAGGAATTATAGTTGAACTTTTTTCTGGTTTAGTAAAACTAAGTTCTAATGAAAGNTCTCCTGTAGTAGCAGACTTAGCAGAATCTTGGAGTATCAGTGAGGATGGAACTATTTATGATTTTACTTTACGCCCTAACCTAAAATTTTCTGATGGAGAATTATTAACTGCTGAAGATGTAAAATGGTCCTTTGAGAGNGCTGCTAACCCAAAAACTGGCTCCCCTGTAGCTGAAGAATTTCTTGGAGATATTATAGGTATAAAAGAAATAATAAATGGACAAAAATTAACTACAGAAGGAATCTCTGTACTAAACGATAGAACTATAAGAATAAAAATAGATGCACCAAAGGCTTATTTCCTTGCTAAACTTTCGTACCCAACTGCTTTTATATTAAGCAAAAAGAATGTTGAAGATAAAAATAATAATTGGCTTGAATCACCTGTAGGGACAGGCCCATTTATATTAAAAAATTACACCGTAGGAAAAGAAATAATATTAAACAGGAATGATTATTTTTGGGATAGAAAAGCTTATTTAGAAAAAATAGTCTATAATCTCGCAGGTGGAGTTCCTATGGCTATGTATGAAAACAACGAAATAGATGTAACAGGTATAACATTAGCAGACTTAGAAAGAGTAGAAGATAAATGTTCAGATTTAAACAATGATCTTGTNACTATACCTCCAAGGCATGCAATAACTTATATTGGATTTAATACNAATAAAGCTCCATTTGACGATATTAAGTTTAGACAGGCATTAAACCATGCTATAGATAAACAACTCATTGCTGATCAGGTATTTTCAAATTTAGTTATTCCAGCAGATGGAATAATACCTCCAAATTTTCCAGGTTATTCAGAAAAAATTTCTTCTCTAAGCTTTAATTTAGAAAAAGCAAAGTCATTATTAGTTGAATCCAAATATGTCTCATATAATAGTGGTTCAAGTGAATCTGAAATTGATACAAGCAAAATTCCAAGAATAACCTTAACAATACCTGGTACCGGCGGATCTCCAGGTTTTACTACCGAAATAATTGCAGATATGTGGAGAGAAAACTTAGGTATAGATATAAATATTCAGCAAGTTGAATGGGCTACGTTTATACAAGATTTACATAAGGGGAGGTTACAGGTATGGAGCGGTTTACAATGGGAAGCCGATTACCCTGATCCACAAACATTTATAGATGTTTTATTTAGATCAGATAGCTCTATAAACTATGGATCATATAACAATAAAAATGTGGACGATTTTATTAATCAGGCTCAGATTGAACAAGACACTATAAGTAGATATAAGTTATATAACCAAGCAGAACAAATCATCATAAATGAAGCAGCATGGCTACCTTTATGGTGGGGAACAGACTCAAAATCATTAGTTAAGCCAAGAATTAAAAATCTTAAGTTTTATTCTCTTAGCGTGCCTAGATTTAAGGATGTATGGATTAAAGATAACTAATGCTTATTTATATAGCCAGAAGAATATTATGGACACCAGTTTTACTAATAATATCAACTTTTTTTGTTTTTTTCATGGGTACTGTTGCACCAGGAGATCCAGCTGAACTGAAACTTGGGAACAAAGCAACTCCAGAAAGAATAGAGAAATTGAGAGATGAAATGGGACTGAACGAACCATTATCAACTCAGTATATTAGATATATTTCGAAAGCCGCAAAGGGTGATTTTGGTGAAAGTTACACATATTCAGGGAAAAAAGTAAGTACAATAATAGGACCTAAATTACTTGTCACACTTCAGTTAAATCTAATTGCTTCTTTTTTAGCTNTATTTATCGGTATACCTTTAGGTTTTTATGCTGCTAAAAATCATAAGACTAAACTAGACCCACTAATAGTTCTTAGCAGTTTAATCATCTATGCAATTCCAGTTTTCCTTATAGCCCCATTACTAATTTTACTTTTTTCAGTAAATCTTAATTGGGTACCTGCCTCAGGATGGAATGGTATTTTTTCATCCTCAGCTATTCTTCCTGCATTAACTGTTGGAATACCTGGTTCGGCGATATATATTAGGCATATGAGGTCTAGTACCTTAGATGTAATTAATGAAGATTATGTTCGAACAGCTTATTCTAAAGGATTAACTAATTTTCAAATTACTACCAAACATATAATTCGAAATGCTCTACTTCCTATTTTAACTTTACTTGGTTTTTCCATAGCAGGGATATTTAGTGGCTCATTAATAGTTGAAATTATTTATGGTATTCCTGGAGTAGCGAGATTGTCATTAGATGCAATTTTTCAGAGAGATTTTCCTATACTTACAGCTTTTGTAATGGTAGGTTCTGTATCATTGATTTTTGCAAATTTAATTATCGATTTAGCCTACACAATCATAGATCCAAGAATAAGATTAAGTGGAAAAAATTGAACATATTAGAAAAAATGCATAAATTTAGAAATAAAATTCTTCAAAGAAAACTAATATCTANATGTATATTCTTTATAGCTACAATATATCTTATTGGAATATTTGCTCCTTTGATAGCTACTCATGATTATAATTCAATAGATTTATATAATACCCAAAGTTCTCCATCAAAAGACAATATTCTAGGTACTGATAAACTAGGTAGAGATATTTTTAGTAGAGTAGTATGGGGAATACAGACTACAGTAATAATCACCTTTACTACATTATTAACGGGAACTTTAATTTTAGGCGTATCTATGGGTTTAATTAGTGGGTATTTTAGGGGGAAAACCGATATTTTTGTAATGCGTTTNGGTGAAATTGTGTCTTCCTTTCCAGAAATTTTCTTAATTATTTTGTTAGCTGCGACTATAAGACCAAGAATCGTTGAATTTATTTATAACCTAGAAGATAAACTAAATTTATCCGGACTAGCAAATTCAGGCATAATTGATTATTTTGTAGTTGGTATAGCTTTATTGCCTCTAAGTTGGTTTGGGACTATGAGACTAATAAGAGGACAAGTACTTATTGTTAGAGAATTAGAATATATTCAAGCTTCTCAAGCAATGGGAACATCAAATTTTCGAATTATATTTTTTCATGTTTTACCAAATGTAATTAGTCCAGTAATAGTTTCTGCAAGTTTTGGAATAGGAGCGATAGCATTATCTGAAGTTGTATTAAGTTTTTTTGGAATAGGCGTTCAACCACCAAAACCTAGCCTAGGAGTAATGATTAATGAAGTAACTTCTAGAGGAGCTACAAGTGTATCAATCCTTAGAAACCATCCTGAACAATTACTTCCTCCAATTATCATTATTTGGATATTGATTTTATCTTGGAATATTGTTGGAGATTATATTAATGAAAAGATAAATCCAAGGTAGAGATTTTATCGTTTAGTATACTGAGGAGCCTTTCTAGCTCTCTTTAGTCCATACTTTTTGCTTTCCTTCATTCGTGAATCACGAGTTACTAATCCAGCATCTTTAAGTGGTTTTTTAAGAGATTCATCCATAACAATCAATGCCCTTGTTAGGCCATGGGAAAAAGCACCTGCTTGACCAGCATTACCACCACCATGAGTCTTAGCTATTACAGTAACCTTGTCTAATAACTTAGTGATTTTCAAGGGCAAAATAGCAATTTTTTTCCATGAATCAACTGTAAAAAAATCATTCATAGGTTTATCATTTATTGTTGACTCTCCCGGGGTATTATAAACCCTTACTCTAGCAACAGAAGTTTTTCTTCTACCAGTACCGTAAAAATATTTTTTATCTTTCAATTAATTCTCTCCGTATAATTATTATTAAATTCAATCTTCTTTAGATTTAGTTGTCTTGGACTTGGTTTTAGTTGCCTTAGGCTTGGCTGTAGNTGCCTTAGACTTGGTTGTAGTTACCTTAGACTTGGTTTTAGTTGCCTTAGACTTGGTTGTAGNTNCCTTAGACTTGGTTGTAGNTNCCTTAGACTTGGTTGTAGTTATACTACTATCTTCATTTTCATTAGAGGTNACACTTGNTGATATGGTATTTTTCTTTTTTGAAGATTTAGTTGACTCTATACCGGAAGATACAATCTCTTTTTTACTATTTAGTCTGTTTTCAGTTCCCAATAATTGCGCAGAATGAGGATGATTGGAGTCATCATAAATTTTNAAGCGCTTAAGCATTTTACTTGATAACTTATTTTTAGGTAGCATTCCCTTTACTGCCAACTGCAAAACTTTATTAGAAGGCATTCTGTTATAAGGAATTTTTTTTATATTACCAGGATATTGGCTATGCCGTGTGTATAATTTCTGTTCTGATTTCATACCAGTAACTTTGATGCCTGATGCATTAATAACAACTACATAATCACCAGTTAACATATGAGGCACATAGTTAGGCTTATGTTTACCCATAAGCATAGTCGCAATTTTTGATGCCAGAATTCCTAGTGTCTGACCACTAGCATCTACTACTTTCCAGTCATTAACTATATTTTTCGCACTTGGATTATATTGTTCTATTTTTTTTGACATAGTCTACTATTTTAACTAATTTAGTGTAACTTTGAAACAGTTTTTTCCCCAGGTAATCCACATTCTAGTGCATACTTGTATAAAATATTGGATAAAGTTAGGCCTTTGGGAGATATTACAAAGGATGCCTTTCCTCTTTTNGGATTTAATAATTGATCCTCAAATACTTCAAAATTATCAATACCTACTGAAATTCTATACATTGACCCTACTATTCTTCTGATTTGTTGATGTAGAAATGAGTTTGCTGTTATTGTAAAAAATATAACATTTTCTTCAGAAATAACTGATGTACTAAATACTTCCCTTTTGGTAGAAGCATTCTCCGGAACTTTAGAGCTAATGAATGATGCAAAATCATGTTTCCCTACTAATTTTTTAGATAATAATTTCATAATATTTATATCAATTTTCTTCTTGACTTTAGTAACATGTTGTCTATAAAGAACAGATAAATCTTTGCTATCACTCAATCTATAAGTATATGTTCTAGAAATGGCATCACCTCTGGGGTCAAAGTTATTATTCTGTACTTGATGAATACAAATTATTTCTACATCATCACTTAAGTAAAAATTTATTGCATCAATCATATTTTGCGTCGTCATAGAAGTATTAACATTAAAAGTACCTACTTGAAAATAAGCGTGAACACCAGAATCAGTTCTACTTGATAATTTGACTCTTATTTTTGAGGAAAAAACTTTTGAAATAGAATGTTCAAGGTCCCCCTGAACAGTTCTCACGTTATTTTGTAATTGGGATCCACAAAAAAGTGTGCCATCATACTGCAAACGAAAACTAAATTGCATAATACTAATTTTAGGATACTAGCTCTATTATTGCCATTTCCGCTGCATCACCTGCGCGTGTTCCTATTCTACTTATTCTTGTATAGCCACCAGGTCTATCTTTATACTTAGGGCCAATTTCATCAAAAATTTTTTTTACAACTTTAGGGTCTGTTATAAACGATGCAGCTAAGCGCCTATCATTTAATGTTCCCTTTTTGCCATAAGTAACCATTTTTTCAGCAATCGGCCTAATTTCTTTTGCTTTATCAATAGTAGTTTTAATATGACCATTTCTTAGAAAATCTGTTACAAGATTTCTAAAAAGTGCTTTTCTTTGGCCTGATGGTCTACCAAATTGTCTACCGGTAACTTTATGCCTCAACTGAATTCTCTCCATTTTCATTAGGCAAATAATTATATTCTGCCAATTTATCATATAATTCATCTAGTGATTTTTGGCCAAAATTTCTAATTTTCAAAACATCTCCCTTTGGCATCATTAAGACTTCACCAACACGATTTATATTTGCTCTCTTGAGACAATTAAGTGTTCTGGCTGATAAATCTAGAGTCTCAACTAATGTGTTGAATATTTCAGGGGATACTCCAGGTAATGTTGGAGCATCTGACTCTTCAAGCTTTTTATCAAACTGTGTAAACAAATAAAACTTATCCATTAATTGATTACTAGCTGCTTGTAGAGCTTCAAGTGGAGAGATAGTTTTATCAGTCCAAACTTCTATTACTAATTTTTCTAAGTTCGAATTTTGTCCAACACGAGTTGGTTCAACTTGAAAATTAACTTTTCTCACAGGGGAGAAAATTGCATCTACTGGCAAAACACCAATTGGCAATCCTTCATCGTTACTCCCTATTGAATACCCTATACCTTGATCAACATTAAATTCAACAGATAATCTTGCATTTTCATTATCTAAAGTTGCAAGGTGATGCTCAGGGTTAACAATTTCGAAATCTGAAGTGGCCATTATATCGCCAGCCTTGATTTCACCTTCTCCTGAAACATCTAATCTTAGCCTTCCAGGCCTATTAGTAAGAGATTTAATCCTTACTCCCTTTACGTTAAGAATAAACTCTACAATACCTTCTCGCATGTTTTTAAGAGTAGAGTATTCATGCTGTATACCATCTATTTTAATCCAGCTAATTGCTGTACCTGAAAGAGAATTCAATAATATACGTCGTACAGGATTGCCTAAAGTTACACCCCAACCCTTTTCGAGAGGCTGTACAACAAATCTACCATAAGATTCACCATTTTCTTCATCTATAATCGATAAGCCAGGCACCTCTAACTCAGTTGGCGGCAACTCATCCTGAGGTGTTATACCATACATTCTTTCTAACATTATTTTCTACCTCCTAGAGTAGTATTCTACAATTTGTCTTGTATCGATTACCATTTCCACATCTGATAAGTTGGGAGCTGATGATACTTGTCCAATATATTTTTTTTTTGTCTAAGTTTAGCCAAGAAGGGACTCCAGTTTCAGATTTAGATGCACCTTCTAGATTTTTATATAATTCTGTTGTTTTAGATTTTTCTCGCCAAGAAATGTTATCTCCTTCTTTTACTTGATATGAAGGTATATTAACTTTCTTTGAGTTAACTTCTATGTGACCATGATTTACTATCTGCCTAGCTTGCTCCCTTGTATGAGCAAAACCTAGCCTGTACACTACATTATCTAATCTACTTTCAAGAAGTTGCAGTAATTTGTCACCAGTAATTCCTTCTAGCCTTGATGCTTTTCTATAATAGTTTCTAAATTGTCTTTCTAATATCCCATAAATAAATCTAGCCTTTTGCTTTTCTCTAAGCTGCATCCCGTAATCTGATAGACGTCTTTCAGAATGAGATCCTCCAGATTTTTTTGAATCCGGTTTATCATTTTTAAGTGGAAGTCCAAATCTTCTATTTTTTTTATTTTTAGGTCCTGTNTATCTTGCCATTTATTTACCTGTGTTCACTATTTTTTATACTCTTCTCTTTTTTGGAGGTCTACACCCATTATGAGGTACAGGTGTAATATCTTTTATAGACACCACTCGTATCCCAGCTCCTTGCAAGGCCCTAATTGCAGATTCTCTTCCNGCTCCTGGGCCTTTAACCATTACATCAACAGTTTTNACTCCATGTTCTATTGCGTTTTTAGCTGCAGTTTCTCCTGCTTTTTGAGCAGCGAATGCTGTAGATTTTCTGGAGCCTTTAAATCCCTCAGCCCCAGCACTACTTTGTGATATCACATTTCCCTGAGGATCAGTAACGGTAACCAGAGTATTGTTAAACGTTGCACTTATAAATGCTTGTCCTTGGGGAACAAATTTTTTTTCTCTTTTTCTANTTCTTTGTCTAGGCATAATTAATTCCAATCATAAAAATATTGTAAGTACTAATGAGCAGCAACTTTCTTCTTTCCAGCAACTGTTTGTCTTCTTCCACGCTTAGTTCTAGCATTGGTTTTAGTTCTTTGTCCTCTAACAGGTAGTCCCTTTCTATGCCTTGAACCCCGAAACGTTTGAATATCTGTTAATCTTCTAATATTAAGTTGAACCTCTCTTCTCAAATCACCTTCAACTAAAATACCAAGTCTTTCTACGGCACTCCTAATTCTTGTTAGGTCGTCATCTTGTATGTCTTTTACTCTAGTATTTGGATCCATGCCTACTTCAGAAACTATTTTTTTTGAGCTTGTTTTTCCCACACCATAAATAGATGTTAATGCAATCTCAATTCTTTGATTGTCTGGAATGTTTACTCCTGCAACTATTGCCATTGTTATTCCTTATCCTTGCCTTGATTTTAATCTAGGGTTGTTTTTATTTATAACGTAAACTCTACCTTTACGTCGAACTATTTTACTTCCTGGATGTTTAGCTTTTACTGATGCTTTTACTTTCATATATATTTCCTTTACTTAAACCTATAGGTTATTCTTCCTCTTGTAAGATCATAGGGTGAGAGTTCAACTAAAACTTTATCTCCTGGTAAAATTCTTATAAAATTTTTCCTTATTTTTCCAGAAGCATGTGCTAAAACTTCATGCCCATTAGCAAGTTCAATCTTAAAAACAGCGTTTTTTAGAGCTTCGTTTACTAACCCTTCAACTTCTATTGCTTCTTTTTTAGCCAAAATTTCCTTTCCATTTCTTTTTTATTCTTTTGTTAAAATTTCTGGACCATTATCTGTAATCGCTACAGTGTGTTCAAAGTGACACGACAACTTTCCATCTTCAGTTACCACAGTCCAACCATCATCTAAAGTTTTTGTTTTCCATGTACCAGCATTAACCATTGGTTCAATTGCCAAAACAAGTCCATGTACTAATTCAACCCCTACACCAGAAGGACCGAAATTCGGTACCTGTGGCGGTTCATGTAAATTTTTTCCAATACCATGACCTACATATTCTCTTACTAGTTCATAAGAACTATCGATAACATACTTCTCTATAGAATTCGATATATCTCCGACTCTTTTACCAATATGACAAGAATCTATCCCCTTAGTAAGTGATTCTCTTGTTATATCAATCAACTTTTGTTTTTTATGGGTAGAAGAACCAACAATTTGAGATATAGCATGATCACTATAAAACCCGCTAACTAATGCCCCGCAGTCCATAGTGACTATGTCACCCGATTGAACTTTCCTGTCACTAGGTATTCCGTGAACAATTTCTTCATTGATTGATATGCATGCTGTTCCTGGAAAACCATACAAACCCAAAAATGCTGGCTTAGCACCTTCAGATTCTATAACACTTCGAGCAATAGAATCCAACTCATTTGTTGTGATACCAGGTTCAAGAGATTCAAACGACCTTCTTAATGCTTTAGCAACAATCCTGCCTGCCTCTCGCATAATATCAAGTTCTTCATCCGTTTTAATTATAGCAGTATTGTTATGATTTACACTACCATATGTATCATTTTTAGAATTTCTATTTGAATTTGAATGACTCATAAAATCTTATACTACTATAAATTTAGAAATTTCTTGGAAAATTTCATCTTCTGTTCCTCTTGCATCAATATCTACTAAATTGACGTTTAAATCCTTATAATATTTAACTATAGGAAAGGTTTCATTTTTGTAAACAGTGATCCTTCTTGCAACTGATTTCGGATTATCGTCGTCTCTTACTTTAATAATGCAGTCTTTATTTGGTGAATTATTACACTTAACAATTAAATTTTCATCGGGGGATTTTAACTTAAAAGGGGCTTGACATAATATACAAACAGCTCTAGTTGAAAGTCTATTAATTAACTCTTCATCATCAACATTCATATGTAAAACTACTGCGATTTTTTGTTGGTTTTCAGTTAATTTTTCATTTAACGCTTCAGCTTGTGAAATATTTCTAGGGAAACCATCAATTAGATTTCTAGCATTTAGTTCACCAAGATTATCTACAATCATTTCAACAATGTAACTGTCTGGTACCAAATCACCCTTATTCATATATGATTTCGCAATTTTGCCCAGCCTTGATGCAGATTCCACCTCCTTACGCAACATATCTCCTGTTGAAATATAATCAAAATCAAACTCATCAACTATTTTGCGAGCTTGAGTTCCCTTTCCAGCTCCAGGCGGGCCCAATAAAATTACATTCATTCTTCGTACCTCAAATTATTTTACAAAGCCCTCATAATTTCTCATAAGTAGTTGAGATTCAAGCTGCCTCATGGTATCAAGAGTAACTCCAACCATAATTAATAGGCTTGTACTTTGAAGTATTGTAGTTGCATTTGGAAGGTTTGTTATCAACTGCGCAATGAATGGAATTATAGCAACAAAACCAAGGAACAATGCTCCTCCCCAAGTAATTCTTAGAACTACTCTCATTAAAAATTCTTTAGTAGGTGGGCCAGGTCTTATTCCTGGAACAAAACCTCCATTTTTTTGAAGATTTTCAGCTATATTTTGCTGGTTATGAACAACTAATGTATAGAAAAAAGTAAAAATTACAACTAATAAAAATACTGCTAGCCAATATATGGAACTAGTAGGACCAAAAGAGTTTTGAAAAAAGTTGGCTATGGATGATATAAAGCTTCCTGATCCATCATTGAAATAACTAGCTACCACTGAAGGAAATATCAATATTGAAAATGCAAATATTAAAGGTATCATCCCTGCGGCATTAACTCTTAAGGGAATACTAGTTGCACCAGACTGTCTATACATTTGACCACCTCTAAAAACACTCCTGCCATACTGTACTGGTATTTTTCTTTGCGCCTCTGCAAAATAAACAATTAGATATATTATTACTATAGCTATTACAACTAGCATGACTACCTGGAAAGTTTGTTCACGCAGTAGCCATAATTGGCCTACAACTTGAGGCAAAGTCGATACTATTCCTGCAAAAATAATCATAGAAATACCATTTCCAATACCTTTTTCCGTCACTAGTTCACCCATCCATACAAGTAACATTGTTCCAGCAGTCATTGCAGTCAGTATCGCTATTGTATTAAGAGTATCTGAGCCGCCAAATCCAATACCAGATATAGCAGACCCACTCTGAGACAAAAAACCACCAGCAAATAAATTTAATTGACCATACCCTTGAAGAAATGCCAATGGGACAGTTAGATAATGGGTATATCTGTTGATTGCTTGTCTACCAGCATCACCTTCTTGCGAAAGGTTCTTTAATGTAGGAATGATTGGAGTTAGAATCTGCAAAATAATAGATGCAGTAATATATGGATATACACCAAGAGCAGCTATAGAAAGATTACGCAAAGCACCACCTGAAAAAAGATCTAAAAAACCAAGAAGAGGATTTGCTTCAAAAGCTGCCGCTAAAGCATCTCTATCAACACCTGGCACAGGTACATGGGCAAAAAATCTAAACAAAACCAGTATAAATAGTGTAAATAATATTCTGTATCTTAGATCAGGAATACCCCAAGCATCTACTGCAGCCTTAAATAATGCTGGTATGGGTGATTTTGTGCTTTGATTAGTTGAGGTTGTCATAAATTATTTTTTCTTCTCATCTATAACAGTAACAGAGCCTCCTAAGGACTCTATTTGTTCTTTTGCAGACTTGCTGAAATGATCTGCAGTAACATTTAACTTTTTACTTAATTTACCACTAGCCAAAATCTTAAGTTTTTTATTTTTATTTTTAAGAATTTTTTTCTCTAATAATATATCTTTAGAAATATTATCTCCGTTATTGAATTGATTCAACGTATCTAGGTTAACCAGAGAGTATTTTGTCTTAAAAATATTATTAAATCCTCTCATGTGAGGTAGTTTTTTTATTAGTGGTAGCTGCCCTCCTTCGAAAAGGAATGGAACACTGCCTCTTTGTTTTTGACCTTTACTACCGCGACCTGAGTATGTACCATGACCTGACCCGTTTCCACGTCCTACCCTTTTTCTATTTTTTTTATTCGATTTTAGTTGATGTAATGCTGTCATATTAAATCCTAATTATTCACCTATTTATTAACTTGCTCAACTGTAACTAAATGGCTTACCTTTTTTATCATACCCATGATATTTGCTGTATCTTCATGGTGCTTAACATGATTAATTTTTCTTAACCCAAGAGCTTTTAAGGTTGCCTTTTGATTTGGCTTTATTCCTATTGAACTTCTTATTTGCTTAATTATTATTTGAGACATTTTTATCCTATCCTTCTCTTCTTTTAGAAATGACAGTTTTAGGATCTCGTAATTGTTCTAATGCTGACAAAGTAGCTCTAACTATATTTATGGTATTTGATGATCCAAATGTTTTAGATAAAACATCAGTCACACCAACAGCTTCTAAAACTGCACGAACTCCTCCACCAGCAATCACTCCCGTTCCAGGTGCAGCTGGTTTAAGTAAAACTTTTGAACCTGAAAACTTAGTAGTTATCTCATGAGGTATCGTAGGGCCATTTAATGTTATATTGTTCATATTTTTTTTCGCGTAAATAGTTCCTTTTCTTACTGCGTCAGGAACTGCTGCTGCTGATCCCAAACCTGCTCCAACTTTACCATTTCCATCCCCAACAACAACCATTGCATTGAATGTTAAATTTCGACCACCCTTAACAACTTTTGAAACTCTACGAATCTTTATCACTCTTTCGATGAACTGAGATTCCTCTTGGTTTCTTTGCCTCCTACGCCTAGATCTACCTTGACGAGGGTTATTTTTATCATTTTTCTGTATTTTACTAGTATCTGTAACCATCTTAAAATATTAATCCTTTTGACCTTGCTCCATCAGCAAGTGCTTTGACACGACCATGAAATTTATAACCAGCTCTATCAAACACAACTTTTTTTACTCCAGCTGTTTTTGCTTTTTGAGCTAAGTCTTCTCCCACTCTAGTTGCTAAATCAATCTTTGAAATTTTTTCTTCTAAACTTATTGAAGACGAAGCAGCTAATGTAGTTCCTTTTTCATCATCTATTATTTGTGCATGTATATGTTTGTTACTTCTAAAAACAGAAAGCCTAGGTTTATCAGATAAACCAGTAATTTTTTTCCTGACTCTTCTATGCCTTACATATCTACCTCTAGTATCAAATTTCTTATTTCCCATATTATTGAGTACCTCCTACTGCTGTTTTACCAGCCTTCCTTCGAATCACTTCATCTGAATACTTAATTCCTTTTCCTGTATAAGGATTAGGTGGTCGAAATTTTCTGATTATTGCTGCTTGCTGACCCACAGATTGCTTGTCTGATCCAGTAATAATTATTAGATTTTGCCCCTCTGCTTTTAGTTGATTTTTTTCTAAAGGATCTATTTGAATTGAGTGCGAAAAACCAACATTCATTTCTAAGCCTTTTCCTTTTTGTTGAACCCTGTAACCAGTTCCAATTAATTCAAGTCTCTTTTCAAAACCTTCATTACACCCAATAACCATATTATTAATAAGGCTTCTAGATAAACCATGAAGTGCTCTTACGTCTGGATCATCGCTTGATCTTTTTACACTTATATCATCAGAAGAAATATCCACGGTTATTTTTTCTGGCAAAATATACTCCAAGGTGTCCTTTTTGCCATTAACTGTAAGGATGTTTGTATTTAATTCTACTTTCATTCCTTCTGGAATCTTAATTATCTGTTTTCCTATTCGAGACATATGTTACTCGTGCTCCTTATATATAAAGTATTTACCAAACATAAAATAATAATTCTCCGCCTAAACCCTGATTTCTAGCATCTTGACCAGTTAATATACCTTTAGAGGTAGACAACAAAGATATAGCTATACCTCCAAAATATCTTGGTATTTCATTTTTACCAACATACACCCTAAGGCCTGGTTTACTAACACGCTTTAATCCCATGATTGCAGGTTTGTTACCATCAAGATATTTCAATTTAACACTGAGCACTTTTTCTGCTACAGAGTCTCCCTTAGAATTCATATCTGCAATAAACCCCTCTTTTTTAAGAATCTCAAGTATGGATTTCTTGATCTTTGAGTTAGGTATTTCAACATTCTCGTGCCTTGACATAGTGGCATTTCGAATTCTTGTAATCATATCTGCAATAGGATCGTTAATTGACAATTTATAAACTTCCTTTTCTTACGCCAGGAAGTTCGCCTTCCAAGGCTAGTTTTCTAAAAGTAATCCTAGATAAACCAAAATATCTCATATAACCTCTTGGCCTTCCAGTAACAGAGCATCTATTTCTTAATCGATTAGGAGAAGAGTTTTTTGGTAATTTTGCTAACTCCTGCCTTGCAGAAAATCTTTCTTCTGGTGTAAGTTTCATATCTAGAGAAGTTTTTCTTAATTCAAGACGTTTTTGCATATGGGAATCCACAAGCTTTTTTCTCTTTTTTTCTCTTTCTAACATAGATCTTTTAGCCAAAAAATTCTCCTAATCTATTAATCTTCTAGTTTTATAAATGGCATACCTAATAATTCGAATAATCTCATACCTTCTTCATCTGAATTAGCTGAATTAACCAAAATTATCTGTAAACCTCTCATTTTATCAATTTCATTATAATCAATTTCTGGGAAAGTAGATTGATCTCTCATCCCTAAAGAATAATTACCTCTACCATCAAAACCTGATCTCTTAATTCCACGGAAATCTCTTACCCTAGGTAGAGCAATATTAACTAACCTGTCGTAAAACTGCCACATCCGTTTGCCTCTTAAAGTTACACTAGTTCCAATTACTGAACCCTCTCTTAGCTTAAAATTAGCAATAGATACCTTAGCACGATTTTGCTTAGGCTTTTGACCTGTTATTTTCATTAGATCATTATTGGCAGCATTAAGGGCAGAATTACTATCAAGAGCTTCTCCAATTCCAATATTTACAACTATTTTCTTAATCATAGGGACTTGCATCGGATTCTTGTAACCAAATTCTTTTTTTAGTACAGGTACAACTTCATCTGTATAGATTTTTTTCATCCTTGGAATATCTACTAATATAGGCGCTTTCTCTATTTTTTTAGTGGCAGCATTTTTTTTAGCACCTGCAACTTTTGCTGTAGTTTTCTTTGTTGTAGATTTTTTTGCTAAACTTTTCTTTGCTGTAGTTTTCTTTTTATCTTCTACCACTCTTCACCATCCTTACTTTTGAACCATCTTCCAACTTTTTTTTATACGCTCTACCCGATTTACCTGTTTCTGGATCAACTAGCAATAGATTAGAGATATGTATTGGAGATTCACCCTTAACAATTCCAGTTTGTGATACACCAGGACGAGCCTTAATATGTCTTGTGGATATATTGACACCTTCAACAACAGCTTGATTTTTTGAGGTTATCACCCTGATTACATTTCCTTTTTTACCTTTGTCTTTTCCTGCTATTACTAGAACCTGATCATCTTTTTTTATCTTTATTTTTTTCATTACAAAACCTCCGGAGCTAGCGAGACTATTCTCATAAACTGCTTGTTTCTTAGCTCTCTTGCAACTGGACCAAATATCCTTGTTCCTCTAGGGTTTTGATCTTCTCCAATAATTACGCATGCATTGTCATCAAATCTAATGTAGGAACCGTCTGGTCTCTTAACTTCTTTAGATGTTCTAACTACAACGGCCTTTACTACTTCATGCATTTTAACATTCCCACCTGGCTGAGCATCTTTAACTGCACATGTAATCACATCCCCAAGAGAAGCAAAAGCCCTTGATCCACCACCAGTTATATTTATGCACAAGACCTCTCTTGCACCTGAATTATCTGCTACTTTAAGTCGAGTTTCTCTCTGAATCATTTTTCTACCTGTAATTTCTTTTCTTGGTCAATCGTTACTTCTTCATAGTCAACTTTTTCTAAAATTTCAACAACTCTCCATCTTTTAGTTTTGGAATATGGTCTTGTCTCTTCAATCAAGACTTTATCACCAATAGTTGCACTATTTAACTCGTCGTGAGCTACAAATTTAGTAAGTTTTCTTCTAGATTTTTTATAAATTTTGTCTTTTTGAAGCCATGACACCCCTACAATAACAGTCTTATCATTTTTGCCAGACATTACGAATCCTGTTTGAGTTTTACGTGCCACTTGTACCATCCTTATCTTCTGCTGGAGAATCATCATCCTTGATTGTTTGAGTTCCTAAATTTAGTTCCTCTGTAATCTTTCTTTCATTAATTACAGTATTAATCCTTGCGATAATTTTTTTTGTTGTTCCAATTTCATTAGTATTAGTTAGTTGCAATGTAGCTTTACTAAATCTTAGATTCATTAGAGATTTATGTTGCTCTATTAATTCTTTACTTAGATCAGCATTATTAAGTTGTCTAATTTCATCAATCTTCATTAAAATTCATCGCTCCTTGAAACAATTCTTGTTGGAACTGAAAGTTTGTGAGCAGCCCTTCTCAAAGCCTCTCTAGCATCATCATCTGATACATCAGCTATCTCATATAAAATCCTACCTCTTCTCACAACTGCAACCCATCTGTCTACGGCTCCCTTACCACCACCCATTCTTGTTTCAGCTGGCCTTGCGCTAATAGCTTTGTCTGGGAAAAGCCTAACCCAAAGTTGCCCACCTCTTTTTACATAACCAGTTATTGCTCTCCTAGCAGCCTCAATTTCCCTTGCAGAAACCCAACCTGGTCCTTCAGCTTTTAATCCAAATTCACCGTAAACCATACTTGAACCTTTGGTTCTAATACCTTTCATTCTACCTCTGTGGAATTTTCTATATTTTGTTCTTTTAGGCTGAAGCATTGGTTATTTATCCTGCTTTTCTTTTTCTTTTTCAACTTTAGTTGAATCTTCAGTTTCATTATTCTCATTATTATTTGACATTCTTTGCAGAGATCGAGCTCTTAAGTTTTCTGCTGAAGGAATCATATCTCCAGTGTAAACCCATACTTTAATACCAATAATCCCATATGTAGTTTTTGCCTCAGAAACAGCATAATCTATCTGTGCGCGAAGAGTATGCAATGGAGTTCTTCCTTCTTTTTGTTTATCTGTCCTGGCAATTTCAGCTCCTCCAAGCCTACCCGATATAACTACTTTTATGCCCTTAGCACCACTTTGCATTGTTCTTTGCATAGCCATCTTTATAGCTCTTCTGTATGCAACTCTGCGCTCTATTTGCTCTGCTATAGACTCACCCACCAGTTTTGCAATCAACTCTGGCTGCCTAACTTCTTGAATATTCAATCTTGCTTTTTTGGAAGTAAGTTTTTCTAAATCTTCTTTTAACTGATCAACTCTAGCCCCACCCCTACCAATAATGATTCCAGGCCGAGCAGTATGTACAGATACCACCATTTCATCTGTATCTCTCTCAATTTCGACTTTTGCTATTGCAGCATCTTCTGAATATTTTTTTTCAATCATTTGCCTTATAGATTGATCTTCTTTAATTAACTCTCTGTAACTTGCTGCATCTTTTGCAAACCAATGTGCATCCCAGTCACGAACCCCACCTAATCTAAAACCAACTGGATGTGTTTTTTGTCCCATAATTAACTATTCTCCGCTTCTTCTACTTCTATTGTTAAGTGTGATGTAGGCCTATCAAAAGCACCAGCACGACCTCTTGCCTTTGGCCTGTAACGCCTGATCCAAGTAGCTCTATCAGCAGTTATTCTTGTTATCTTCAAATTATCTCTTGTGCGCAGATCGTTATTTTCGGCATTAGCAATAGCTGAATTTAATATTTTTAGTATTTCTTTAGAAGCAGGTGATGTCATAAATGTAAGTAAAGGAATTGCATCATTAACCATTTTACCTTTTATCTGTTCAATTACTAAACGCAATTTGTAATCGGATATACCTATATTTTTTCTCTTAGCTATAGCCATTATCCTACCGTCCTATCGCTCTTATTCACATGGCTTCTAAATGTTCTAGTGGAAGCAAATTCTCCAAGTCTATGACCAACCATATTTTCAGTAATCAAAACAGGAAGAAATCTACGGCCATCATGTACAGAGATAGTCACACCAACCATTTCAGGCATGATCATCGACGCTCTTGACCATGTTTTTATCGGCTCCCGTGATCCACTTTTCTGAGCCTCAGAAACTTTTTTCATTAATTTAGGGTCTACAAAAGGCCCTTTTTTGATTGATCTAGACAATTTTATCCATACCTTCGTCTTAATATATATTTTGACGTAGATTTATTTCTACGAGTTCTTTTTCCTAAGGCTGGTTTACCCCATGGAGTTTTTGGCCCGGGCATACCTATACCTGATCTTCCTTCACCACCACCATGAGGGTGGGCTGCAGGACTCATAACTGAACCTCTAACCGTTGGACGCCTACCTCTGTGGCGATTACGACCAGCTTTTCCAAGTTTTTCATTCTTGTGATCAACATTGGAAACCTGACCAATTGATGCAGAGCAGCCACTTAAAACTCTTCTCATTTCACCAGAAGGCAACCTTAATAGAGTGTAACCTGATTCGTGAGCCATAACTTGAGCAACAGCTCCAGCGCTCTTAACAAGTTGCCCGCCATTTCCAGGAAACAATTCTATATTATACACAAGAGTACCAGTTGGAAGTGATGACAATATCTTACTATTGCCTAAAGAAACAGGCGCATTTTCACCATTTTGAAGTTGATCGCCAACCTTCATAGAGGACGAAGCTACAATATAACTTTTTTTACCATCCTCGTGCCTTATTAGAGCAATTCTAGCAGTCCTGTTTGGATCGTACTCAATTGAAATAACCTTTGAAATACCAGTCTTAGTCCTTTTAAAGTCAACTATCCTATATCGCCTTTTGTGACCTCCGCCTCTGTGCCTAACAGTAACTCTACCTCTATTATTTCTACCACCCTTTTTGGCTAGTGGAGCTAATAGAGATTTTTCAGGTTTATTTGTGGTTATATCGCTAAAATCATCGTAAACAGTATCTCTTCTACCAGGAGAGGTAGGTTTATATTCCCTTAAGCTCATATTATGCTCCCTCGAATAACTGTATAGTTTCGCCCGATTGAAGTAAAACAATAGCCTTTTTCCAGTCAGGTTGCTTAGAAGGTCTTCTTCCATAGCGTTTCACCTTACCAGAAACATTCATGGTGTTTACTTTTACTACATGCACATTAAATGCTTCTTCAACTGCTTTGGCGATATCTTTTTTTGTTGCAGATTTTTCAACTTCAAAAACGTACCTACCATTTTCACCTAATATTGTACTTTTTTCGGTTACGAGTGGACGGATTAGTATCTTAGATAATATCATTATTTCTCCCCCCAAATCTTTTCAATTTTTAGAATTGCATCTTTTGTAAATAAGAGATTAGGATACTTGAGTGTCTCAAGAGGGTTAATCATAGAAGCAGTTTGAATATCAACACTTTTTATATTTCTAACAGACATAAGAATATTATTATCTGGTGAGTCCATTATTAATAAAGTTTTTCCATTAAACTTTAGATTTTCTAAAACCTTAAAAACTTCTTTGGTATTTGGTTTTTTAAAAGAGATTTTATCAATAACTTGAACATCTTTAGATCTGTATTTGTTTGACAGGGCTATTCTTAGGGCCTGTCGCTTCATTTTTTTTGGAAGTCTTTTTCTATAACTTCTTGGGTGTGGTCCATGAGCTACACCACCTCCAACTCTGATAGATGATCTAGCACTACCTTGCCTAGAATTTCCAGTTCCTTTTTGAGGGCGTAATTTTTTAGTAGAGTATGAAACATTTGCCCTTGTTTGAGTAGAATGAGTACCTAGACGTTGATTAGCCTGTTGAGTAGTTACAACTTGGTGCAATAAATCTTCGTTATTCTCAGCATCCCATACATAACTATCAGCATCATATACTTCTAATTTTTCACCTTTTGAATTACAAATATCCATTTTCATCATTTATCCTCCTTTGGAGTTTCTTCTGCTTTAGGAGTTTCTTCTGCTTTAGGAGTTTCTTCTGCTTTAGGAGCTTCTTCTGCTTTAGGAGTTTCTTCTGCTTTAGGAGCTTCTTCTGCTTTAGGAGTTTCTTCTGCTT
>PAXI01000007.1 GCA_002714425.1 Chloroflexota bacterium | reverse complement strand
GGTCCTGGACTTGAATCCATTCCTGGTCCTGGACTTGAATCCATTCCTGGTCCTGGACTTGAATCCATTCCTGGTCCTGGACTTGAATCAAAAGATGGTCCTGGGCTTGAGTCCATTCCTGGTCCTGGACTTGAATCAAAAGATGGCCCTGGACTTGAATCAAAAGATGGTCCTGGACTTGAATCAAAAGATGGTCCTGGGCTTGAGTCCATTCCTGGGTCAGGTCCCATTCCTGGGTCAGGTCCCATCATTCCTGGATCTCCCATTCCTGGGCCAGGGAACTGTGCAAAGACAGGAGTGATTAGAGCAAAGTTAGAACTAATCAGTGAGAATACTATAAGTAGAGATAATATTTTTTGCATATTTTTTACCTTTATTTAATTTAATCCTTTTTATAATTTATTTGCATTTAAATCCATCAACGATTCTATCAAACCTCAATTGTAGAACTGTTGAATCATCGCCACTAACTGACAACGAGTACGTACTATTAGACGAAGAACATGTCCAAGCTCCAACCAAGCCACCTCCCGCAGCTTTGCCATCAGATTTGGTGGAAACAAATCCAGCAAATTTTCCTGGTGAATTATCTACTGATATATCCCCAGAACTTATAGGAGTAAAAGTTTGATCTTTTTGACTTATTTGAAGTAATGAAATTGCAGAGTCGACTGCGGTTTGATTATCCCCAACATTCGGCTGCCAATACATGATTACATTTGAGCCATTATAACCAAAATTCATTAACCCTTGCTCTGTATCAGGATTTGATTTGGTAAATCCATTGACCTGGAGTCCATACTCATCTAATGCAGTATCAGCATCCAAACTTAATGTAAATCCATAGAGGTCAAAAACGTTAGTTATAGGAGTAGGGGTAGGTGTTGGGATGGGAGTTTGAGTAGGAGTTGGTGTAGGCCCTGCTGGTTTAGGGGTTGCAGTTGGAGCTGGTACTTTAGTTGGGGCAGGTGTTGGCTGTTTAGTTGGTACAGCTGTTGGTGCTGGAACCGTAGTTGCAGTTGGTTGAGAAACAGCTTTAGTTGGTATAGATGTAGGAGGAACAGTATCAGCTTTATCGTCTGAACCAGACGAACAACTAAACATAACAACGGACGTTACAAGACTAAATAGGAGTAAAAATAACATCCGATTTTTATATAATTTATAACTTTTCATCTATTTACCAACATTCTTTAAGTTTTAATTCAAATTTAAATTTACTACTTTTTCTTTGAATTGTCATCTATTTTTAAAAACTAAAAGAGATTAAAATTGAGTAATTTGCTAAGTATAGTTTATGATAAGATTGCTAGTAATACCAGTGATTACTAAAAACAATATTATTGATAATGTAGTAACTGCAACCCTTGGTCCAACTTCAATCACTTTTCTAACATCAACGCTAAGTCCAATACCAACCATTGAAATAAGAAATAAAAATTTACTGATATCTCTGATCAAGTCGGCCTGAGAATTATTGATTATTTCAAAATTTCGAAAAATTAATAGCAATATAAATCCAATAACAAACCATGGAATATATTGTAATAAGGATTGAAAAAAATTACTCCCAGAATCCTGGTTATTTCCTAGCTTTTCGTTCCGAAAAAATAAACTCATTATTATTACTAAAGGTCCTAACAAAATAACACGAGTTAATTTTACAAATGTTGCTGTCGAAGCAGAAAGTTGGCTAACAACAGCTGAAGCGGCTACTACTTGAGATACTGCATAAACTGATAGACCTGCTATAATCCCGTAATGATAATCTCCAATATTGAGAGCAGGTACAAGTAATGGTAATAGCAAAATTTCTAAAGCACCTATTATGGCAGAAATACCTATAGCTGCACTAACATGGTTAGCACTTGCTCCAATAACTGGAGCTACAACAGCTATTGCTGAGTTCCCACAAATAGAGTTTCCTGTTCCAACTAAAATAGACAATTTTTTATCAAGGCCCAGTAACTTATGCCCTACTAAATATGAAATAATCATTCCACCAAAAACAGCAAAAATTATAACTAAAAATATAGTAGCTCCAGCTTCTAGGACTTCAGATAAAAAAATTGTAGCTCCCATCAACATTACTGCAAATTCAAGCAGACCCTTTCCAACCCACTTTGCACCTGGGTCAAAAATTGATAAATCAGGTTTTAAGTTTTTTATAACAATACCTATCAGTAGACTTATAATTAGACCATCAAAAAAATTTGAATTTGTTATATTATCGATAAAATAAACTACGAGACCTATTAATCCTGTAAGTAAAAAACCTGGAATATTTTTTTTATTTATTATGCCGCGAAGTTGATTCATAAAAAAGAATACTATCATAGAAGAAATAAAAAAACTTTTTTTTTGAATGCTTTTAGAATTTAAAAGCAATTAATATCTTAAAAAAGTACTAAAAAGCATCTTCTTCAGAACTTATTTGCTCTAAATCATTTCTGGTATATGTCCCTAGTGACCTAAAATCATAATCCGTGTAATTTTTTATCCATCTTAGAGCAATTTTTGCTGATTTTTCATACCTATTCACTATTTCATTATTATTTCCTATGGAGGCAATAATATCTTTTGTTTCGCCAGTTATAATTTCTTTCACCAGTTCAAAAGAATGAGCCTCTTCAGTATCTTCAGCGATAGATTTATGAATAATTCTTTGCGCGATTTGAGCTGTTGATATTCTTGCAGTGGCTAAATCTTCCATTAGAGCAGGTCTTTTACCAGGTTTTCCAGATAAACGATCTATACCTTTGGCTCCTCTACCATTTAGCCAGCCTTCAAGATACTCGATTAAGGTTCTTACATTTTGCCTAGTACCTTCTCGGGTTAATTTTCCTGAGGGATTGTCTATTTTCACAGGATAATTTTCTGGAATTTTCATTTCTTCTGAAGGTTTCCAATCTGAACCTGATAATTTTTTGAATGGTTCAGCTGCAGAATCCATGTGATAAATATGTGCTACCCAAGCTCTTACAAAGCCTTGCTTAGCTTCCCACTCTTTATCTGATTTTATAGATTTGGCTGCTTCATCGTTTACTTCTTGATCTTTAGAAGGTAAAGCAGTAGCCATACCACCTATCGGAACAGCATTATGCTTCAGGCAAACTGCGACTAATCTTCTAAAAATATTTGACATAAATTCAGTATTTTGAATTGTTACATCAAATCTATCTGGCCACACATAATTTTCATCATGTAACACATACTCTAAAATACTAGCTTTCAGATCCCATCGTGCAGCATTTAAACCTGCAGCATATTCACCCAGTGCAAATAACATCTCTTCCATTTGGTATACGGCTGGTAGTGATTCAATTAGAATAATTGCCTTGATATTAATATCTCTTAAGTCTTTCACGGAACTTCTAATCTCAGAAAAAAGATTTTTATAAAATTTTGCCTCTCTTTTTGATTCCGTTTTAGGAATATAAAAATAAACTGATTCACCTTTTTTATGTTGTGCTCTACCTCCAAACAAGAGAGTCAAAGTTGTTCCCAATATAGTTGCTGAAATTGGCCTGCCATCCACACAAACTTGCGGTTCATCCAAATGTAAACCACGCTCTCTATGCATAAAAAAAGGAATTTTGCCTGGTTGTAATTTATATTCTTTCCCAGTATCAGGATTTTTATATTCCAGTTTGCCCAAGGTTGCATTCATCCTGTTTCTTGTCGCGTTGATAGTATCTTCAAGAGTGTGACCAGCTGCGTCTTCATCATCATCTAAATCACCTTCAGCCCTAACTCCACTAGGACCAGGATTTAATGCATTTATAAGCATAGAAGTTAAACCTGCAGGGCCAGAAATCTCAATACCAGGCACCCTTAATTCTGCTGGTAAATCTTCAACTGACCACTCACCATTTGCCTCTGATTTCTCCAAATGACCTAATTTTTTCCCAGATCTAGCAAGGGCTTGATTTTCTATTCTTATTTTTCTAATTTCATCTAATTCCGATAAAAATTTATCATGCAAATGTATAAGTAATTCTTTCACTTCATCTGTAAAAATATCTTCACATGAAATACTAGTAACATAAGAAAACCTATTAGTCATTTTTAACTCCCTAAATTAAAAAAAATTATTTAGCAAACTAATTAAATATAAATGAGCGATGTTTTAATGTAAACATCGCTCATTTAAGATTTCATGTTTTTTAGTTAATCTGCACCATCTGATATATATGCTCTCTCACCATGATCGCTAATATCAAGACCATTATCTTCCTCGTTAATAGAGGATCTCAACTGAATTCCTGGTAATAATTCAATTAATTTTAGAATAATTATTGTCACCAATAATGAGTAAAATGCAGTACTAACAATTAGTAAGAGATTTGCAAAAAATAGCTTTGATTGGCCATGAATTAAACCTCCTTCAGTTGCAAAAATTCCTGTTCCAATCAGCCCTAACATTCCGCCCAAGCCATGAACTGCAAATACATCCAGTGCATCGTCCAAGGAAACTTTACTTTTAAAGTAAACCGCATAGAAGGTTATAGTTCCACTTCCAAGCCCTATAATTAATGATGAAGCTACATCAACTGAACCTGCTGCAGGCGTGATAGTAGCCAAACCAGCTATAGCTCCTGTGGCAGCACCTACTCCACTGACCTTACCTCCATGAAATATACCTAAAATCACCCAAACCATCATACCCATAGCGGCACATGTATTTGTTACTAGAAACGCATTGATTGCAGTTCCATCTGCAGCTAATCCAGACCCAGCATTAAATCCAAACCAACCAAACCAAAGCATAGATGCCCCCAATATAACAAATGGTACATTATGTGGTTGAATACCTTTTTCTATATTTCTTCTTCTGCCTACAATTGCCGCAGCCGCTATGGCTGCCATACCAGCATTAATGTGAACAACTGCTCCACCAGCAAAATCTATAGCTCCTTGTTCTAACAACCAACCTCCTTCTCCCCAAACCCAATGAGCAATAGGTGCATACACAAAAGTTATCCACAAGACCAAAAATATCATGTAGGCTTTAAAATTAAATCTTTCACAAAAAGCTCCAGTAATTAAAGATGGAGTAATTATTGCAAACATCATTTGAAAAACAGCAAATATTTGCTCCTCTGGCGTATCTACACCAGAAAATGCAAAATTTGATAGAGAACCAATAAATGCATTCCCTCCATCACCAAAGGCTAAAGAATAGCCCCATAGAACCCAAATTAAGCTAGCTATCCCCAATGATATGAATGAGTACATAATTGTTGAAATAATATTCTTACTTCTAACTAGCCCACCATAAAAAAAAGCTAAACCCGGAGTCATAAATAACACAAGAGCCGAGCAAGTAAGCATCCAAGCAATAGAACCAGAATCCATAAAATTCTCCTTAAAAATAAATTAAATATAAATATTTAACATTATGTTTCATAAATGTTTCAAGAATGTTTCAAGAATTTTTATTATTTAGTCGTATCTTATTCTTGGGTCTATAAATGCGTACAAGACATCACATAGAAAAGTACTGGCTACGTATAGTAAAGTGAACATAAAAACACAAGCTTGAAGTACAGGAAAATCATTGTTATTTACTGCGGTTATAGCCATATCACCCATACCTGGCCAAGCAAAAATTGTTTCAACTAAAATTGCCCCATCAAGCAATCCTGTCAAAGCTATAGTAATACCTGTTAGAGGCTGGATAGTTGCTACCTTAAAAGCATGTTTCCATATAACCATATTATTAGAAACACCCTTAGCTCTAGCTAATCTTACATATTCTGAATCTAGAACCTGAAGCATAGCAGCCCTAGTAATTCTTGTATAGTATGCTAATCCACCTGCCATTAGGGTTACAGTTGGAAGAACTAAATGAGGAATATCAAAAAGTCCGTCACCCCTTAATCCTGCTGGTAATAATCTAAACTGGACTGCAAAAATAAATATTAGAGTCAAGCCTAACCAAAACTGAGGAACTCCTTGACCTAATAAAGCTATAAATCTTCCTATATAGTCGAATACTGTCCCTCTTTTAACTGCAGACAATACGCCTAAGGGTATCCCTATCATAAATGAACCCAACAGAGCTAAGAGTCCTAAGTGTATTGTGGCTGGTAATTTTTGAGTTACAATTCTCGAAACAGGTTTTCTCTCAAGAAGAGTTTCTCCAAAATCTCCAGTTACTGCTCTTCCTAGCCATAGCGAATACTGGACAATTACCGGGCGATCTAAGGCAAGCTTTTTCCTTAAAGCTCGCTCACCTTCCTCTGATATGCCATATCCCGAGTTAGCATATAGAAGTAAAGGGTCTCCTGCTGCTCTAGAAATAAGAAAAACGGCAAAGGTAGCAACTACGACACTAACAATTGCGAATAAAAATCTTCTCAGAATAAAATTTCTCATTTATTTATTTTTGCTCATTTTAATATAGTCTTAAACTAATATATAATTATTTCCAATTTTACTATTATTTAGACAATTTATTTACACATTTTAAGTATTAAATAATGGAATTTTCAAACGACTTTTTGTAAGTTCTTATAATTTTGCAAACTAATCCAGTAATCATTAAATACATTCATAGCTTCATCGAAAGTCTTGGTTGAAAAAAGAGAAACTCTAAAACTTCTAACCCTATCCTGCCCTCCAGCGTACCACGAAAGATGTCTTTGCATCTGCAATAATGCAATTCGTTCGGAAAAATGATTTTTAATTAACTCGATGTGGCGATTAATTATTTTTGTTTTATACTCATATTTCTCTTGATAGCTAAGATTTTCATATTTTTCATCAAATATCCAAGGTTTACCAATCGCTGCCCTTCCTATCATAACCGATTCACAACCAGTGTATTCTTTCATTCTTACAGCTTCTGAAATAGAATTTACATCTCCGTTTCCAGTCACAGGAACCGCAACTGATGAAACTACTTCAGATATTACATCCCAGTTTGATTTACCTGTAAATCTTTGCGCTCTTGTCCTTGGGTGGACCGTGATAGCATCTATGCCGATATCCTCAGCAATTTTTGCAACCTCAACTGCATTTAAATTTTTTTCATCCCAACCACTCCTAATTTTTATGGTAAATGGTACTTTTATTACTTTTCTCATTGCAGATAAAATTTTTGAAGTATTTTTCAAATCTTTCATCATTGCGGAGCCTCGGCCAGTCTTTGTTATTTTTGGTACTGGGCAGCCCATATTTAAGTCAATTATATCTGCACCTGAATCTTGTAACATTTTTGACCCTATAACTAAGTTTTCTTTATCAGATCCTAATATTTGTAAAGCTATAGGCCTCTCTTCAGGATAATACTTTGCTATATCGTCCAGAGTTTTTTTGGTTCTTTTGATTAAACCATTAGCGTCAATTTCTTCGCTAGTAGTTAATCCACTACCACATTCTTTAGCTATTGTTCTAAATGGAGCGTTAGATATCCCAGCCATAGGCGCGAGTCGGGCCAAACCTTCAACTTTTATATTTCCTATTTTCATAACTAAGAATCAATAGGTAAGTCTGTACCATGACCTAGTTCTATAGCTTTTTTATAAACAAAATTTGCTGCTGCAATATCGCTAATTGCAATTCCTTGAGATTCAAACAATGTAATCTCTTCATCTGACTCTCTTCCCAAAATATGTCCAGCAACAAGATCGGACAAATCTCTAATTCCACTCCACATAACTCTTCCACGTTCTATAGGGAATAATAAATCTCCTGCTTCTATTTTCGCATCTTCAATACTATCCACGACAATTCTATTTGCTCGTTTTATTACATTATCGTCAACTTCTTGACGAATCCAATGATTACTTCCTGCAGCATTGATATGTTGACCAGGTTGCAACCAGTCTCCAAGCAGCACAGGTTTCCTAGTTGTAGTCATAGTTATAACAATATCAACATCACTGACTGCTTCTTCTGCGGAAGATACAGTTGATATAGGTACACTTAATTCTTCTTGCATTTCTTCAGCAAATTTAGCTGAAAACTCCTCTGAAATATCGAAAACTTTTACACTTGATACATCTCTAACAGCACAAATTCCTTCAAGTTGCCCTCTTGCCTGATACCCTGCCCCTATCATTCCTACAGTTTTAGAATTTTCTCGAGACATAAACCTGGTCCCTATCGCACTGACTGCACCTGTTCTCATTTGGCTCAATCTAGGCCCTTGAACCATACTCAAAAGATCCCCTGTGTTTGAGTCGTAAAGCATAGTTATAAATCTTGTGCCTGCTCGAAAGCTTGTATATGTCTTAATTCCAAAAACTTCATCATCTGCTAAGTATGCAGCCATTAAGTGATGAAAACCCCTTGGCATCCTAATTCTAGATCTTGGTCTGTTCCATATTTTTCCGGAAGCCTCCTGTCTAAAGGCATCTTGAACTGCCTCAACACACTCCGGCATAGAGATCAAATTGTTAACATCATTATCATTTAGGTATAATGGCATAAAGCACTCCAAATTTATTTTTATTCATGAGATAGTTATAATCTTAAAGTAAATCAAAATCAAGAAATTTTTATATGGTAGATAGAATAAATATAGGAAAAGTTACACTTTTATCGTTATCTGATGGATCTGCTCCTCCAGTTGACCCAACTTGGCCATTTCCAAATGTAAAAAAAGATGAATGGAGTAACCATCTTAGTGCTTTAGATCATAATAAAAATCATACTAGTAATTTTGGAAGTTTTATTATTATTTCTGGTGATGAAAAAATTTTAGTTGATACTGGATTGGGAAATCATACTACCAAAAAATTGACATCTCCACCCATGAAACTAGAAAAAAATTTGCTAAAACTTGGAATAAGAGCAGAAGAAATAACAAAAGTATTTTTTACACACTTACATTTTGACCATATTGGGTGGGCTTTGGATTTTAAAACTAAAAAGCCATTCTTTGTAAATGCAGAATATTTAGTCCCATCCAAAGAATGGAATTATTGGGAAAAATGTGATGATCCTATAAGATTTGACCATATTAATAGTTTTAATACAAATTTCAAAGAAATTATTAATTTTAACCAACTAAGTCTAATTGATGAAAATCAACCTATAACAAAAAATATTTCCACTTTCCCAACTCCCGGACATACTCCCGGGCATACTTCATTAATCATCTCATCTAACCACATAAAAGGATATATAACTGGTGATGTTTTTCATTCTCCAGCACAATTCACAAATCCCGATTGGAGTCACAGGGCAGATATAAATAGTGAAATGGCAATAAAAACAAGAAAAAACTTCTTAAAAAAACTAACTGGAGAAGAAATTATAGCTGCCGGACACCTAGACCATAACAAAAATATAGGAAAAGTCATAATTGCTAAAGAAAAAAAATATTGGAAAGGTTTTTAGGCGAAAACTGTTTCTAAATAGTAATTAATGATATAAATTACCAATTAATTTATAAGTTAATTAGTATAGGAATAATGACAGTGGGAATAAAATTCGAAAAAAATAATCATATAGCGACCATAACAATTAATAATCCAGATAAAGCAAATATCATGGATAGAGAAACATCAGATCAGCTCAATGATGCTTGGATTGAAATCTGGGAAGATCAAAAAATCAGAGTTACAGTTATTACTGGATCTGGAGATAAGTATTTTTGCGCTGGACATAATTTGGCTCCGCGGCCAGATGTTACTGATGAAGAAAGAGAATTTGTAAGAACAGAAAGTATATTTTGGCCTCCTGCAGGAACCCACGGTGGAGGACATAAACTTGGTGTAAACGGCAGAATGGGAGATCATTTTCCCCAGGTATACAAACCAGTTGTAGCTGCTGTAAATGGATGGGCAGCTGGCGCTGGATTTTATACACTATTGTCAACAGCTGATATAAGAGTTGCATCTCAAGAGAATGCAAAATTCAAGTTTGCTTTATTAGATAATGGATGGGTTGGTGGAGGACCTGGTGCAACATTGTTATCAAGACAAATAAGTCATGCACATGCCATGAAAATTTTACTAACTGATGAACCATTTAATGCTGAAAAAGCTTTAGAAATTGGTCTTATTAATGAAGTAGTACCTCATGTAAATCTTATGGAAAGATCCTATGAAATAGCAGAGTTAGTTAGCCAAAAGCCGCCAAATGCCACAAGAATGATGAAAGAACTGATAACTAGATTTAGAGATATTCCAGCCGATGAAGCATGGAGAGTTCAAACACTAATGAATCAACTATTAGTTAATCTTACAACTGATGGAGAAGAAGGCAGAAAAGCTTTCCTTGAGAAACGAAAACCTAAATTTACAGGAGGATTGAGAAGAAAAGGAGAGCCATTTGAAGAGCTAACTGATGAGCAAAGAAAACGAATCGATGAATTAAAAAAATATGGAGGAGCATAATATAATCTATGGGTGTAGAAAAAATAGAAATAATTAATAGATTTACATATGCTGATGGAAAAATCTTCAGGAATAATAAATCATATGAGCAAATTGACGCATTAGTTACTTTTTGCATTGATCCTAAAGCATCTCTCAATGAATCTATTGTAGATATTAATCTTATACCTACAGATACTGACGGAAAATTTAGATTTACATCAGATTTTTCTATAGTTAAACCAGTTAGCAATAATCCTGGTGATGAAAAAATATTACTCGAATTACCAAATAGGGGAAGAAGAAAAGTTGTAGACACCTTTAATAGAACCCATGAAGAACCTTCTCATTCTCCTGGGCCTGGAGATGGTTTTCTATTTAATCATGGCTTCACTATTGCATCTATTGGTTGGCAATGGGATGTTTATCATAATGATGTATTAATGGGTCTAGAATCTCCTAATGCAGATTTATCTAAAGAAAAATATCGAGGGAAAAACGTAGTAGAAATAAGACCAAATAAAACTTCTAATACTTGGCTACTTGCTGACAGAGTTCATAAACCTCTAAGAGCTGATTTAAGTGACGAAAGTGCCAAATTATACGTTAAAAATTTTGAAGATGATGTTGATGTATTGATTCCAAGAAGTAACTGGAAATTTGCTAAAGAAATCAAAAATAATATTGTGGAAAGTAATGAGCACATATACCTAAGAGATGGCTTTGTAAAAGGAAAAATTTACCAAATAGTTTATAAAACACTAGATTCACCTGTAGCTGGATTAGGTCTTTTAGCATTAAGGGATATCGGTTCATACTTAAAAAATATTACAGAAGGTAATAATCTTGAATTAGAAAAACCTAAATACCTATACGGATACGGGGTCTCACAAACTGGTAGAATGCTAAGACATTTCACATATCTTGGTTTAAACATAGATCAAAATAATAAAAAGGTTTTTGATGGGCTAATACCTCATGTTGCTGGAGGGAGAATGGGAGCTTTCAATCATAGATTTGCTCAACCATCAAACCAATCTTATCCAAGTTTTGGGCACCTTTTTCCTTTTTCTGATGGTGTAGTTAAGGATCCATTGTCCGGAAAAAAAGATGGTTTATTAGTTAAATCAAAAAATCAGAATTGTCTTCCAAAAATCATGTTTACCAATAGCTCTGCAGAATACTGGAGAGGTGATTGTTCTCTTACTCATATAGACATATTAGGAGAAAAAGATCTTGACTTAGATGAAAATATTAGAATATATCTTTTTTCTAGTACTCAGCATGGAGCTGGTGTTTTGCCTCAGTCAAATTCAACTGGAGCAGCCGAAGGTGCAATTGGTTTATATGGTTTCAATGTTGTTGATTATGCACCATTACTTAGAGCATGTCTAATAAATCTGCATCTTTGGGTTTCAAAAAATACTGAACCACCAAAAAGTCAGTATCCCAAATTAGATGATAAAACTGCAGTAGATAGATCTGTTGTAATGGATAAGTTTAGTTACATACCTAACTTTAAGGTACTTGATAATTTAAAACTTTGGAAAATTCGCACTTTATTTCTTGGTAAATACGAAGATAAAGGTATTGGTGAATATCCTCCAAAAGAGGGAGCTATGTATCCATGTTATGTTCCCGATGTTGACAAAAATCTAAATGAAATAGCTGGTATAAGATTGCCAGAAATAGTCTATCCTATCGCAAGCCATACTGGTTGGAATGTAAGAGACCCTCAAACTGGTGCAACTGACCAGATAGTCCCTATGCAAGGGTTTAGTTTGTGGTTTGATAAAAATTCTAATAGTGAAGACCCAAGGGGTACGATAAATAAAAAATACTCATCTAAAAACGATTACAAAGAAAAAATTTATTCCGAATCAAAGAAATTAGCAGATCAAAGGTATATATTAGATGAAGATATAGATTTAGTCACTAATAATGCTACAGAAAGATTTGAGTACTTAGTCTAGATCACCAGATTCAACGATCTTTTTTATCAAGTCTTCTGAATAACCAAGAATAGTTTTTAGAATTATTTCTGAGTCCCCACCAAGACTAGGTGGTTTGGAATAATTTGGTTTTAGATCAGAGCTTTTCCAAGGTAAACCAGGCATTTTTTTATTTTTACCATCTCTATCATTTAAATTTTGAAAAAATTCTCTTTGAGATATATGTTCAATATCTATAAGCTGATCACTCGATAAAGATTTGTAATTAGGTATTTTAAAATTATCTAATATTTCCAAACAATCCTTCTCAGAAATATTTTTTAACCATGATGATATAGATAAATCAATCTTAGTGATATTATCTTTTCTTTTTTTTAGATCCCAGCTCTTATATATCTCAGGTAGATTTATCGCATCGCATAATGATATCCACTCGTCATCATTAGAAATAGATATAGATATCCAATTATCTTCACCTTGCATCCTGTAAACATTATTTGGGAAGAAATATGTATCTATATTTCCTCTTCTACCTAATTTTTTCTCCNCTAATNTGTTTTTCAATNAATGATTCNGGCATNGTAGATAGCTGNGCTTCGACCATNGCAAAATCTACTCTAAATCCTTCNTTTGNNATCTGTCTTTTNTANAGTGCNGANGCAATNGCATANGCTANNANCATNCCACATAANGGNTCNGTCCAAGCTATNCCCATNGTTTCATTTTGNTCATAATAGCCNTTTAGACCNGCAAATCCTGTATATCCTTGTANAAGAGTNCCATATGCTGCATATTTAGCAGTAGGTCCAAATTGCCCGGTTCCTGANGCAGAGACCATAACAAGATTAGGATTGATTTTTCTTATTGTTTCCCAATCNAGNCCTAGCCTATCCATAACNCCAGGNGCAAAATTTTCTATAAGTACATCACTTTTTGAAATAAGCTCTTTAATAATTNTCTGTCCATATTCTGATTTCAAATTCAATGATAGTCCCAATTTAGCTTGTCCTAAAACATCATGCAATTGACCTGATCTNCCTGGNTCTGGNCGTTGTTTAGATTCAATTTTTACAACTTCTGCACCCATTGANGATAAATATCTTGTAGATGTAGGCCCAGCTATAACCCANCTTAGATCTACTACNCTAATACCTTCCAAAGGNAGTTTTCTAGCATTNNTTTCTATTTTTTTTGTCTTAGTATTCTCTAACCAATCAATAGTTTTAGCATTAATAAAATTGTATTTATTTACAAAAGAATTCTTNTCACCATTAATNGTGTATGGAATACCAGGAAATTTTANTGAACCANTATCATAAGNAAAATCATTAAAATAATTTCTTACNGATAAATGCTCTGAATCTAGGTGATAACTAGGATGATATCTTGGATAGCATGGAATCCTATTTTTTTGTAAAAGATGAAAAATTTCTTCTGCATCTTTTTGTTTAGTCCAATTGGAAAGATGGTTTATTACNTCATCTGAGTTTTNTTCTCTTAGNGCTNTATTTGAAAATTTCTCATCGTTTGNCCAANNTGGNTTGCCTANNAGTTGNACAAGGGACTTCCATTGATGTTCTTCTCTAGGAGATATACCGACAGAGCCATCTTTTGCAGGCAATATAGTCAGAGCTGGACCNGGNGTCTTGGTCTTTTTTCTAGGCCTTGTATTATTCCCNCCAAAAGATTTAGANGCNAATGTTACTGGCTCCATAAATGCNAAAGCTTCTTGCATTGANANATCAATAAGACTTGCACNAGGNGAACTTGAATTCAAGTANGTAGCAAAAGATGCNGCAGTCGCNGCTGCAATTCCTGAAATAAATTCAGACTGTTCACCAAAAGCTCNTACTGGNGGAGATTTNTNTAAATCTTCGACAGGACCAATAAGACTTTTTGCNAAACCACTAGAATGAAAAATATTAATATCATTNGNCTTCTTNTGAGAATCAGGNCCAGNAAGTCCNTANGGNGTTATANAAATATAAGGAATATTAGGGTTANANTTTTTTATTTGNTCAAAGNTCAATCCATATNTTTTTAACTCATTGGGATGCCATGAACTAATCAATAAATTTGCACCCTTTAATAAATTTATAAAAACAGCCTTATCTTCAGAAATTCCTAAATCAAGTTTTATTCCTCGCTTTCCTACGTTTTGAGATAAGAAAACTCCACCTACATCTTCAGAATTATCAGGTATTAATGGTGGCTTATTTCTATTTGGATCTCCATCTATTGGCTCTATCTTAATAACATCAGCACCCAACTCAGAAAACAATCTTGAACATACTGAGCCGGCAAGCCTATCTCCAATTTCAAGAACACGTAGGTTAGTGTATAACTTAGAATTCATTTCTACATATTTTTAATATTATTTTATCCACAATTCACACCACACTGGTCTACCCAATGACCCTTAGCATGTTCTATTAAGCCCATTTTTGTATTTCCTTTTTTACCTTCTTCAGTTGGCTTAGGGCACCTTGTTCTAAAGACACAACCAGAAGGAGGATTTGTTGGACTAGGAATATCACCCTCTAATATAGTTCGTTGTCTTTTAGCCTCAATTTCAGGATCAGGTACGGGTACAGCAGAAAGCAGAGCTCTTGTGTAAGGATGAACAGGGTTATTATAAATTTTATCTCTATCACCATATTCTACAATATGACCAAGATACATTACTGCGACTCTATCACTTACATGTCTTACGACTGACAAGTCATGAGCAATGAAAAGATATGCAATATTAAATTCTTTTTGTAAATCTTCTAACAAATTAATAATCTGTGCTTGGATAGAAACATCTAATGCAGAAACTGGTTCATCAAGAATAATTAATTCTGGATTAGCTGCTATAGCTCTAGCTATACCAATTCTTTGTCTTTGTCCACCAGAAAATTCATGAGGATACCTACTAATCATGGCGGAATGCAAGCCTACAATTTCTAATAATTCCAATACTCTTTTTCGTCTGTCTTCATCATTATCAAATATCTTATGAGTTAAAAGAGGTTCAGAGATAATTCTCTCAGCAGTCATTCTTGGATTCAAGGATCCATATGGATCCTGAAAAACAAATCCTACTTGTTTTCTAAATTCNCTAAGATTTCNACCTTTAAGATTGGAAACATCANCNCCATTAAACTGNATATTACCNGCNGTTGGNTTNACTANTCTNATTATNGCTTTACCAACAGTTGTTTTTCCCGAACCNCTNTCACCAACNAAACCTAANGTTTCNCCAGNNNTNATNGANAGATNNACNCCATCAACNGCTTTAACATAACCTTTATTTNTTACAAAAATAAATCCNCNATTAATAGGAAAGTGTACCTTCAAATCTTTTACTTCTAGAACTGTCTTATTTGCAATTTTTGCCATTTTTATTCACTCTACTCAATTATTTTGACCACATTTCATACCACATTGATCTACCCAGTGTCCCTTAGATACTTCAATCAATTTCATTTCAATATTTCCTTTTTTACCTTCTTCGGTAGGACTTGGGCATCTTGGGGCGAAAGAACAACCTTTAGGTAAATTAGATAAATCAGGAATTTCTCCTTCTATAGTTGTGAGTCTCTTTGAACCTGTGTTAAGTAAATTTGGAACAGAACCAAGCAAACCCTGAGTATATGGATGACCTGGTTTTTTATAAACATCCATCGCAGTTCCAGTTTCGATGATTTTACCTGCGTACATCACATTTACCCTATCAGCATATCTAGCCACTATTCCCAAATTATGAGTAATTATTATTAGAGCAGTTTTAGACTCTTGAGTTACCTTCATTAATAGCTCTAGTATTTGAGCCTGAACCGTTACATCTAAAGCAGTTGTCGCTTCATCAGCGATAAGCAATTTTGGATCACAACTCATAGCAATAGCAATCATAACTCTTTGTCTTTGACCACCACTCATTTGATGAGGATAATCATTCATTTTTTCTAAGGCATCTGGAATACCAACCTGAAGTAATAATTCACCAGCTCTATTCCAAGCTTCTTTTTTTGACAAATTTTTATGTAAAATTAATGATTCAGATATTTGAGAACCTATAGTCATTACAGGATTTAAGGACGTCATAGGCTCTTGGAAGATCATGCTAATTTGTTCGCCTCTTATACCTTGTAGCTTCCCAGGTGGAGCTTTGACAAGATCATTTCCTTCAAATAAAATTTTCCCATTTACAATTTTTCCAGGTGGATTAGGAATTAGCCCCATTATTGATAATGCAGAAACACTTTTGCCACAACCACTTTCTCCAACTATGGCCAAAACTTCTCCCGCATCTAAGGTAAAAGATACATCGTTTACAGCTTTAATCAAACCAGCCCTAGTACTAAAATGTGTGGAAAGATTTTGCACTTCCAATAAGGTTTTTTTTGTAGATTTTTTTGATTTACTACTTGTTTTTCTTTTTGTAACCATAAGTTTACTCTAAAATTAAATTTTCCCTCTTAATCTTGGGTCCAGAACGTCTCTTAACCCATCTCCAATAAAACTAAACGCCATAACTAACAACACAATCGCTATACCTGGTGCAAATGTCAGGTATGGAGCTGACCTCATATTTTGAAAAGCTAGTGATAACATATTTCCCCACGTTGGTGTAGGTGGCACCACGCCAAGACCTAAGAAACTTAAGGAAGCCTCACCTAAAATAGCAAATCCAACACCAAGACTTGCCTGCACAATTATCGGTTGAATTGAGTTAGGCATCATATGAATCATTATAAGTCTAAAATTTGACACTCCCATGGCCTTAGCCGCATCGTAATATTCTCTTCCTTTAACGGATAAAGCTTGACTTCTTATCAGCCTAGTTTGTGCACTAGACAAATTGAATCCTAAAGCAAGACTTACCGTAAAAATACCACCGCCTAAAACTAGTAGAAATAACATAGATAATAGTAACCCAGGAATAGCCATTTTTGCGTCAACAAATCTCATTATAGCGTGATCTGTCCATCCACCAAAATGAGCTGCTATCAAACCTAATGGGACACCAATAACAAAAGCAATTACAACTGAAAACAATCCAACAATCATGGAGATTCTTGCACCATAGGCTAATCTGACCCATACATCTCTACCAAGGTAATCGGTTCCAAGAATATAAGTTGGCTTTTCTAATGGACTCAAAAACTTATCTGCAACAACATATTTTGTAACTTCATGCCATGTAATAAAGGGAGCAAACACAGCAATAAATGTGAATACAAAAATTATAATTCCACCAATTACTGATAACTTATGCCTGAGCAATCCTTGGATTGTTTCTGGTAAGGAGTTATAGATATTTGAAAAAAATCCTGTATTTACTTTTTTATTATTAGTAGTCATATTTAATCACCGTACTTTATTCTTGGATCAATGTAAGTGTACAATAAATCTGTTATTAAGTTCGCAATAATTATAGCCGCTGCTGAAACCATCACAACACCCATAATTACTGGATAATCTGCTTTCTTTAGGGCTGTTACAGATAAAGCTCCAAGTCCAGGCCAAACAAACATAGTTTCAAGAATAATCGCTCCACCTAGAATTCTTCCGAGCCTTAAACCTAATATTGTTACTAAAGGTAGCAATGAGTTTCTTAGAGCATGCTTAATAACTACGACTTTCTCAGACACACCCTTAGATCTTGCGGTTCTAATAAAATCTTCTCCCATGGTTTCTAGCATAGAAGATCTAGATTGCCTCATCAGAGTAGCAGCTCCACCTATTCCTCCAGCAATCCAAGGCAAAATACTTGATTGAATAGCATACAGAGGATTATGCCAAAATAATACTGTACCAAAGGTAGGAACTAAATCCAACTGAACAGAAAAAAATAAAATTAATACCAATGCAATCCAAAACTCTGGTAAAGCTAATGCAAAAAGAGCACTTCCTGTCGCAGCAATATCATATTTCGTATTCCTTTTTAGGGCGGCAACAATACCTGTTGCGACACCAAATAATATAGCAATAATAAAAGATCCAGCGGCCATCTGTATCGTATAAGGAATTCTCATACCCACAAGGCGAGTTACAGGCTGGTTATTTTGATAAGAATTACCCCAGTCACCAGTTACAAAGGCTCCAAGCCAATCTGCGTATTGAATAGGTATAGCTCGATCTAAACCATATTCCTTTTTTATCATATCTACTTGTTCTTGTGTATACCCCTCAGAATCATCTCCTACAATAGAATATATTGGATCCTCTGGCAAAATTCTTAGAGCAAAAAAAACAATCATACTTACAAATATGAATATTGCAACTGCTTGAATTAATCTATTGATAAGATACTTAGTCAAATAATTTCCTATGTATTTTTTGATTTAGGTAAATTAAAACATATAAACCATTAAAATTCATTTGTTTTTTACAGAATTTAATCATTTTTTAAGCAATAAGCGATGTGCTATATTAGCACATCGCTTATTTAAATTCTTTGAATTTAGCTTTATCTAAAGCTTATTCCATCCACATGTCATAAACCTTCAAACTACCGTCTGAATGGAATAAAACATGATCAACAGATGGAGCACCTGGCCAACCAACTGATGGGCTTACGTACCATAGAGTTGGTAGGTTTGCGGATTTAACTCCACCTAGACAATTCTCCATGTATACCTTCTGAGCTTCTTTGTACAGTTTTACCTGTTCATCGTAGTCATAAGTTGCAGCAGCATCTTTTAGAAGTTGATCCAATTCCATTTGAATTGGAGCCTGGCTCCAACCACCGTTATTCCAGTATCCACCATAACCCATGTATGAATCAAAAGATCCTGATGGGTGAGGTCGTACACCGAAACCTCTTAGTGAGAATGATGCAGATTTGTCCACGAAAGTTCTTGGACCTTCTCTACCCTCACCGATGTTCATTGTTGGTTCAAAACCTACAGCCTTGTAGAGTTCTAATTCAAACTCTGCTCGAGCTACATCTTCTGATTTAGAAGTAGTAGTAACACCGATTGGCTGTTCAACTAGATCAACACAACCTGCTTCACTCTGTTCAGGAGTACATGTGTATGCGGACATAGTTGTCAAAGGAAGAGTAAGCCCTTTATCAGCAGCGTATTCTTCCAGAAGCGCTTTACCGGCAGCTGGATCATAATCATAAGGGAATTCACCTGGCGCAACTTCATATGCAAAAGCTGAAGCTGGCGGAATTACAGATCCCATATAAGTGTGACCTTCACCGTTAGCAATAACGTCATTCCAACCCTGCCTATCCATAGCATGCTGAGCAGCCTGTCTGACACGAAGGTCATCAAATGGCTCTCTTGCAGCATTATGGTGAGACAATCTAACACCAGCGAAAGACTTAAGCTCTGTTAGGTTAGAGTCAGCTCTTAGTGCTAGGTTTGTATCAAGGGCCTTAGCATGAGATTGAATCAAATCAACCTGTCCAGTTTGAAGTGCAGCACCTCTGACCTGGAAGTCGTCAATTTCTACCCATGTCCAAGAATCTAGATATGGCTTTCCTTCTGTGTGGTAGTGAGGATTTGCTGAAAACTTAGTCTGAGAACCCTGTATCCACTCATCGACCATAAATGGTCCAGTAGTAGGAGCTCCAAAAGTTTTAAAGTGGTCCACACCATCAGCTTCATATGCAGTTGGAGAGAATGACATTCCACCCATCATACCTAAAGCGGCAAGAATAGGAGTATATACTCTTTCAGTTACAATAGTAACTTCATATTCTCCAGTTGCAGTAACTGATTCAATAGCAGAAATCTGAGGCCTTGTGACCGCAGTATTTTCTGGATCTAGAACCCAATTTAATGACCAAGCCTGAGACTCAGCATTAAAAGGAGTGCCATCTGAATAATTAGTACCTTCTCTTAATTGAAATACTAAAGTTTTACCGTCTTCAGAAACTTCAAACGAAGTCGCCATAGACTTTTCTTTTAACCATTCTGCACCAGCACCATAAGCCATTATTGGATCACCAATAGTCATAGCCCATGCTGCACCAGCACCTGGTGTGTATTGCTGATAGAAAACGTGGTTGTTGTTACTACCCATAGCGTAATTTAAGTTTCCGCCATATTTTCTATCTGGTGGCAATTGCACAGCAGAAGATGATGTTGAAGGCTCAGCAGCAGCCGTAGCCGCAACTTGTGCAAATCCCTTTGCAGCAGGTTTTGGTGGCAATGCCTCTTCAGCCGGAGCAGCAGCTTCAGCGGCAGCAGCAGCGGCAGGAGCCTGAGGTTGGGCAGGAGCTGAAGGTGATGAAGAATCACTACTACTGCTACAACCCAATGCGAGAATAGTTACCATAGCAGTTAACAATAAAGCTAACTTACTATATAAACTTATGTTTTTAAACATATAAACCTCTCTTCAGCAATAAAATAATATTGCTTCATTTTGTTTTTTTTGATTAGCTAATACTCAAACAATGAGAGCATCAAAAATAAGTCTAAATGTACAGATATACACTAGACTTTTTGAGAGAATATCTTAGAAACGGATAAAAAGCAACAACTTATATACTACTTAAAAATAACTATACGCCTAGTTTTCAACTTAAGAATGCTCTATTTTACAACAAGCGTTACCTCAGCAACGCCGACAAGTCTACTTGTTTGATCCAAGCCTTTTATTTTAATATCTACAAAGTTCTTTCCATCTTCATTCCTTTTTTCTACAACAGAACCAGTAAACTTAACTAAGTCATTCACCCTAAATGGACCTATACCTTTATAAGTCATGCTCCCACCGTTGTAAAAGCATTCTGATGGAAAAATCAACTCAATCATTTGGTTGATATAGCCCATAGTGGTTACCCCGGCATTTACTGTAGCACCAAATAACCCAGCTTTAGCGAATTCTTCGTCATTATGTATATTTTTTTGTTCCCCTCTTGGAAATTCTTCTTCTCTTTGCCCAATATCAATAAGATTCCATTGATTTTTTTGAGGTTTATCCATAGTCTCTTGGGTTTCTTCAATTTCAAAAGAAGGAATTTCATCGCCTATATTTATGTCATCGAACTTTGTATTTTTTGTTAAAATTGTCATTTTGTTTCCTATCTACTAAGATAATTTCTGTCCTGCTGCATACTTGAATATACAGGTGTAATCAAATTCAGCAACTTTTGTATCATTTTGGTTAGTAATGTGTACTCTGAAAGTAACGAACTGGTTGCCTCTCTTATCGTACTTTTCTAATACAGATGCAAAGCTAGTGATTTTATCTCCAACTTTTATTGCTTCAAACCATCTTGCAGTACACTTAGCAAAAGGAGTTTGTCTTGGATTATTAATACATTTTTCTAGTGCGGTAAAACCAGCTGCTTCTGCAACTGAATGTCTTCGTAATTTTGCATCTGAAAAAATATTTGTTGGCATAGCAATATCACCATTGTTAGCCCCGTAGTACCTTGAATTTGTATTTCTTACCGCATCTGCATAAGATTCTACAGATTCCGGGGTAATTTCAACAGTAATTTGTCCACCTGAAACCCCTTCTTCAACAACTTCCCACTCCCAACGTTTTTCTTCATTAGTCATAATAAATAGTTCCTTCCTCAAGTAATTTTTTATGTTCTTTCTCGTCTATATCAAGTTCTTCTAAAATTTCTCTAGTATGCTGTCCTAATAGAGGCGCAGCGGTTTTTACTTTTCCTGGTGTTTCTGAAAACTTCATTGGAACACCTAGTGTTTTCATCTTACCAATTCTAGGATGGTCAACTTCTACTACCATTTCCCTAGCCTTAGTATGAGGATCTTCATCTAAAATATCTGAAATAGTATTAATCGGGCCTACCGGTACTCCAATTTCTTGCATTATTTCTATCCACTCTTCAGAAGTTTTTTTAATAAATTCTTTGCTGAAGTATTCAGAAATCAACTTTTGGTTTTTTGTTCTTGCTCTATCTGTATTAAATCTTTCATCATTGACTAAATGTTCTAAACCTAGAACTTTCGCACCTCTCTCAAATAGTCTACCCATATTGATTGCAACATTTACCCACTTACCATCTGAGCACTTAAATGCCCTATACCCTCCGGTGCCGCTAGCCTGTGGTTCAGGTATATCGCCTGATTCCCAATATTCTGCTGCTCTCCAAGTAAGCCATGATATTGGTGTGTCTAATAATGTAGCTTCTATATGCTGACCTTTACCACTAATATCTCGATGTCTAAGTGCAGCTAAAATACCTATAACTCCGTACATACCAGTTCCCATATCAGTTACAGGAGTTCCTACTTTTATAGGCTCTTCTAGATCTGGTAATCCAGTTAATGTCATAAGCCCACTCATTCCTTGAGCTATTAGATCCAATCCACCTAATTTTGCATAAGGGCTTCCCTCTCCAAATCCAGAAATCGAACAATAAATTAATTTTGGGTTTCTTTTATGTAAATCATCCCAACCAAAACCTAGTCTATCCATAACGCCAGGCCTAAAATTCTGGACAAGTATATCCGCACTATCTACTAACTTTAAGAATATTTTCTTACCCTCTTCTGACTTCAAATTAAGAGCTAAACCTCGTTTGTTTCTATTAACAATCAAAAATTTACCATTTTCTCCTTTATAAGGAGTATCATATTCTTTTTTGTTCGCCCCTACTGGTTCAGATCCAATATTTCTCATATCAGCTTGACTTGGATTTTCTATCTTTATTACATCTGCACCCAGATCAGCAAGAATTAATGATGCATATGGACCTGCAAGAGCCAATGTACAATCTATAACCTTTAAGCCATTAAGTGGTTGAACCAATTTATCTCCATTCGTATTTTTTATTTATCAGTTTATCAAATATATAAATCTCAGTATTTTTCGTAATCTACTTCAGCGCTATCAAGCGTATTTTGAGCTCTCAAAATCACTGGCATATCTATCATTTCTCCATTTAAAGATGTAGAACCTCTTCCCTTAGATTTTGCATCATTCGCTGCTTTCATAATCGTCAATGCTTCTTCGATTTCTTTATCCGAAGGCATAAAAACATCTTCAATAATTTTAGCTTGATTAGGATGTATTGATAATTTTCCTTTAAATCCTAATGATTTAGCATGTTTAGATTCTTTTTTTAAACCTTCATCATCTCTAAAGGCGGTAAATGGAGTATCAAGAGAATGAATATTATGAGATCTAGCAGTAAGAGCAATCATTGATCTAGCAAATATCAGGTGTGATTGGTCAGATGGATTATCTTCAATTTGCTTACTAATTCCCATGTCCGCAGTAAAGTCTTCTGCTCCAAATGCTATCCACTTGATTCTTTCTGATGACATTAAGATATTATTTAGATTATTAATTGCTTCTGCATTTTCAATCCAGGGTAATAGAAATATAGAATTTTCTTTTATTTTTTTTTCTCGTTCAATCTTCAAAATTAATCTATCCAAGGTTTGAAGCTCTTCAGGATTCCTGATTTTTCCTATAGATATTCCAACTATATCGGTAGTTACTATTTTTTCTAGATCTGCCTCAGTTAGCCCAGTTGAAAAAGAATTTATCCTAGGCACTAGATATTTACCAGAGCTTTTCAGTAAAGGTAAATATTTTGAAACTATTTCTCTAGCTTTTTCTTTATCATCAAATGCAACGGAATCTTCCAAATCCGGGATAAGCCACTTTGTATCAAAAGTTTTCGACTTATCTAACATTTTTTCTTGATTACCAGGAACAAATAATAATGTTGACGGGTTGATATTCATAATCTTATTGGTCAATTACCGACCCATCTTCATGTAATCTTGTTAGTACTTCTCTTGATTTAGGAGGACATTTTTCAACTGCATCAGGTTTTAATTCAAGCCCTATACCTGGTTCATCAGATAATATAAGGTACCCATTCCCATCATGTTTAGACATACCACTCACCATATTTGCCTTATTAAAGGAATGCTGATTAGGAGTAAAAGGATTATCCATGTCATCAGGTTGAATATCTTCGCCAATTGGGTATTCTTGAAGAGCAAAATTTGGAGCAGTTGCAGCAATTTGTAAGCAAGCTGCAGTAGAAACTGGAGATAATGGGTTGTGAGGAACAACACCTACATGATGAGCTTCTGCAAGAGCAGCTATTTTTCTAGCTCCTGAAATCCCTCCTACAAGGCAAACATCTGGCCTTACATACTGAACAGAGTTTCTTGATAAAGCCATTTGAAATTCCCATATAGAAGTGAAACGCTCGCCTGTAGCAATGGGTATATTGATTTTTTCAGCAACATAAGCCATCTCATCAAAGTTATCTGGTGTAACAGGATCTTCAAAAAAATAAGGATTAAATTTTTCAATACCTAATCCTAATTGAACGGCTTCCGTTGGAGTCATCCTCCTATGTATTTCTATACATAAATCTACATCATTCCCAACCGCATTTCGGTATTTTTCTACAGTCTCAATAGCGTCATTAATTTTATTTGCATGAGTTTTAAAATAAGGCACATCTCTTTCTTCATCCAAGAAAGGTGTCAGGTGCCCTACAGCTGTAAAACCTCTTTTTTTAGCATCTACAATACCGTCAATTAAAGTTTTTTGGGTATTTCCAAAAACATGATAGTAAACTCTTGCTTTATCTCTTACTTTTCCACCTAGTAATTGATGAACAGGAACATCAAAATGTTTACCCATTATATCCCAAAGAGCAATATCAATCGCGCTTAATGCTCCCATAATCGCAGAGCCTCTGAAATGAGAAAACCTATACATATACTGCCAGTGATGCTCAATTTTTAATGGATCTTTACCAACTAAGTATCTTCCAAATTTTTCTATAGCTGCTTGCGATGCTTCAAGGTATCCCCATGCCCCAGATTCACCAAGACCATAAATTCCTGCATCTGTATCGATTTTGACCAATAAATACCTATCAAGCATTAATGGAGTAATTTTAGTTATTTTCATACACACCTTCAAATTAATGGATAATTAAGAATCAATTATTAACTAGAAACTGAGATTTTACAACCATATAACAAACAAAATATCCAGCTAATTACGATTAAACTAATTTTCCTCTTGATAAAGCAATATTAATTTTTTCCATGAGTTCAATAACCGATTCTGAAGTAAGTTCCAGAGTAATTCTTGAATTAATAGGATCTTTTTTATTATTAAAACTCAATATTATCGCGTGTTCTCCATCAACATGATCAGGGTGATCGTAGTACACATCACATGAATCTAATGTAACCTGTAAATCATTTTTTTTTCCTGATGCATTAATTTTTGCTCTTTCAGCAATCATAGTACACATATTAGACTCCCAACTTATTTTCAAAAAAATCTAAAATTTTTACCCAAGCATCAACAGATTGTTCCTGTTTATACAATGGTCTATCATGATACATAAACCCATGCCCTGCACCATCATATCTATGAAAAACATAATCCTTATTATGTTCTTTTAGCAATCTTTCATGCTCGTCAACTTGTTCTGGTGGAGGAGAAACATCATCATTACCAAAAAGGCCTAATAAAGAACCTGAAAAATCTTTAGTCAGTGATGCTGGAGACTCTGGCTGTTTATCTGTGATACTACTCTCATCCATGATCACATTACCACCCCAACATTCAACTATTGCATCAAATCTGTCTGTTTTACATCCAGTCAAAAAACCATGCCTTCCACCTGAACAGGTTCCAAATAATCCAAATTTACCATTATGAATACCTAGGTTAGATATGTAATTTGTAGTTCCTAATAAATCTCCAATAACCTGTTTATCTGAAACACCACCCATAGATCTTACTTGAGCAGCAACATCTTCTGGAGATCCGTTACCTTCCCTGTAGTATAAATCTGGACATATAGCTAAAAAGCCATGATGGGCAAACTTCCTAGTAAATTCTTTATATAATTCATCCCATCCAGGTAGATGATGAATTAACACAACTACTGGAAATTTCTCATCTGGATTTTTGGTAATTGGTTTTGCAAAATATGCATTAATTTCGTCCTCTTTACCATCTCCCCAAGTGTCAAAAGTTTTATTTTCAGATTTTATTTTTATAGTTTCTGCCAATAACCCTTCATAATCATGTGTATTATATTTTTTCATATTAGCTCCTAATTTTTTCATTTAAATTTTTTATATCAAATATAAGTTAAAAAATGAAGTAATCGCTTTAGATTGAAAATAAAAAAATTTGATAAAATTTATTATATGATAAATAATTTCTTAAAACTTATTGGAATAATAGTAGGATTGATTATAGTATTGATGCTAATTATTACACCTTTACTCTAGGAATAAAATATCATCTAAATGATTCTGCATCATCCTCTGGTTTATAATTTATTTCCTGAAGAGAATTACTAGTATCCCAAAATTTCCACTTATTGTTTGATACTCCATAATAGATGCCAAACCTTATATCCTTAGAAGCCTCAATACAAGATATTACTAACCTAGCAAGGTCATTGTGTGTAAGAAGAGTTGAAAATTGTCTAGTGTTGGTTGGGGCTGACTCAGCATTTAGTGTTCCAATCCTTAGACACATAACAGATAAACCGTACTTATCGGAATAATATCTACCTGCAGCTTCTCCAAAAGCCTTCCCGATTCCATAAGGCCCATCAGGTCTAATTGGCATTTGTGTTGTTAATAATTGGAAGTTTTTATTATCAACTTTGGAGTAGTCACCATTTACTATCTCTTTATAAGGACTATCAAACTCATACATTCCTGTAACATGGTTAGAGCTAGCAAAAATATATCTCTCTACACCAGATATTCTTGATGCCTCAAGAGCAGTTGATGTGCAAATTAGATTAGTTTTATGAATAACATCCCACTCGCTATATTGATTTGGATCACTTGCTAAATCTATAACCACATCAATTCCATTGAAAGCAGGTAGCACTCTTTCTAAATTTGTACAATCTGCTTGGAGAGTTGGCACATCATTAAATTTTCTTCGATCAACTCCGGTTATAGTATATTTATCTTTGAGCTTGCCAGTAATTACACCTCCAACTAGCCCAGATATCCCTGTGATTAAAATTTTTTTCATGTAAATAATTCTACCTATTTATTAAAAATTTTTCTAACCAGTAATTACATTTTTGCTTCTATTAGACGGAATCCTCTCTTTTTTACTGCAAGAATTCCTGGGTGACCAAATTTTTTTAATTTTCCNCTAATTCTACAAATATAAGTATCTACTATACGAGATTTAAATTGTTTACCATTCCAAAAATTATCTATAATCTCATCTCTTGATAAAATTTTATCGGAATTATTAATCAATAATTTGAGNAGTTCATATTCTTTATAGCATAGATTTAATACTTTNTTTTTATATGAAATTTCAAATAAATCATCGTCTATTTCGAGCATTATATCTCCTTATTTTTTGACCCTAGATAANTTATATCATCTAGGGTCAAAAATATGAATAACTGTTTTACTTCTTTACTTCTGTAAAGTCTGGGTATCCTGATGCNCTGTGTTCAATAACATCAAGACCTGTTTCTTCCTCTTTCTTTGAAACTCTCATTCCAATCGTTACNTCGATTAGTTTGAAAACAATAAATGAAGATCCAAAAACAAACACAAATGCTGCTAAAACACCAACTAATTGAGCACCTAGNTGNCCAGCNCCACCGCCAAANAACAGACCATCAACTCCACCAAATTCTGATTGAGCAAATAATCCAACGGCTATTGTTCCCCAAGCTCCCGCAAAACCATGTGCAGCTATAGCNCCGACAGGATCATCTACTTTTAANACGACCTCTAATAATGTCGCTGATCCAACAACTACAAATCCACCTATAAGACCAACTATCAAAGCCATTCCTGGTCCCATATTTGCACAACCTGCAGTTATAGAAACTAAACCTGCAATAACACCATTAAGTGTCATGTATACATCGAATCTTTTCCATANGATGTAAGATAATACCATCGCTCCAACAGCTCCTGCTGCNGCAGCAAGATTTGTAGTAATGAAAATAGTTGCAATAGATCCATCATTACCGGATACAGTAGACCCAGCATTNAACCCAAACCAACCAAACCAAAGTACGAACACACCNAAAGCCATCAANACTACAGAGTGCCCNGGTATTCTAATTGGACTATTATCTTTAGCATATTTACCTAATCTTGGTCCAACAACTATAGCACCTGCCAANGCAGCCCATCCACCAACACTNTGAACAACTGTAGAACCAGCNAAGTCAATAAATCCTGGNCCCACATCATTTAGCCAACCACCGCCCCAAACCCAAGAACCAAAAATTGGGTATATTATAGCTGTTACTGCTATAGCATAAATCAAGTATGCAGCAAACTTAGTTCTTTCTGCTACAGCACCTGAAATAATTGTTGCTGCAGTTGCAGCAAATACAGTTTGGAAAATGAAAAATGCAAAATCAAAAGCTGCAGTNTCTGAGGCAGTGTCGATTTCTGAAAGTGCGAAGTTATCAGTACCAATCCAACCACTGCTGTTGGTACCAAACATCAAACCGAAACCTACTAACCAAAAGAANAATGAACCTAATGAAATATCCATAACATTCTTCATAATTATATTGATAGAGTTCTTTGCTCTTGTAGCNCCTGCNTCCAATAATGCAAATCCTGCNTGCATAAGAAAGACTAATACTGTGGCAAACAAGACCCAAACAATATCAAGATACATAGGATTAAAAGTATCCATTTTGTAATCTCCTTTATAAAGATTTTTATTTTTTCTATATTTGAAATATTAAAATGGATTTATTTCGAAAGTGTATCAATTTTGTTTCAAAAATATTAAANNAATGTTATGTTACATAAATTTTACATTTCTGAAATTTATNTTTAATAAATANATATGAAAATAGTATGTAGATAGTAAAAATANTTTAGTNANGAGAAGAGATTNGCAATGCAAAATAATAAAGTTGAGATTGATCAAACAATAAAAAGAGATAATAAGAAATCGCTTTTACTTATATCCTTTTATNTAGTNATACTTGTCATCGGAGCTGTATTAACAATNTAAATTCCTATTATTCTTGACTAATCCACAAGAATAATTAANTACTAATCTCCTGTTATATAAANGGCACTTGTAGTATGCAAGTGCCTTTTAAATTTAAATACTTATTTGAAATACTAATAAATGATGTTATAAATAGACTANAAAGAATTTATAAAAAAGAAANAAATAATATGAAAATAACAAANGCAGAAAATAANATGAAAATATCANCATCACCAGATNTATGGCTGGCTGGAGATCCTGAAGACCTNAAAAANTGGATGANCAAAGGTGTAAAAGGCATTGTGACNAATACAGTTGTACTTAAAGAGCTTACTGATAAATATGGATCTATAATAGATCTNACAAAAAGGTATCTAGATATAACAGATAAAAAAATTGCTATAGAAATTGATGGTCACTCCACAAGCGAGTTACTTGATGTAGGTGAAGNTTTTACAAAATTATCTGAACGAATAATATTAAAAATTCCGATGAGTGAGCATGCATTAGGAGCATTTACTGANCTAAAAAAAGCAAATATTGAAACNTTTTGCACAACTATNTTCACCNTAAACCAAGCTGTANTAGCAGCTAACTCTGGAGTTGACCATGTTCTACCNTTCTGTGAACCTTTCATTGATGTAGGTAAAGATCCAACCCAATTGATTAGAGAAATTAAATCTGTATTCAAAGGAAGAGAAAATAGACCTTATATTACTGCCGCATTAGTAAGATCTGNCTCAACTGCACACAAAGCAATTCTTGATGGAGCAGATGGAATAATAATTTTTTGGCCAATATTTGAACAAATGATCAAGTCAAAATTAACNGATGAATGGAATCAAACTTTTCTAGATAATTGGGATTATATTTANCACNAAGGCAANCTNGNAGACATTAAATACANGCCNCATAANTAATTNTNTTTAACAATCAAATTTCAAAAAAANACGAATTTTTAGACGATTTTNANATAAAAGTGTACNAAAATAGTANACTTTNNNNTTNTTTTNTTGATANTTGTNTACTTAAATAGTATAGAATTNTTTTTGTTGAATAAAAAAGTTTAATAATTNAANAGGAAATNAAATGTATAAATTAAATTATAAATTATTATCTTTTTTACTAATTTCAATNTTCAGCNTTGTTATTTTTGCATGTTCATCAGANACAGAAACTGTTGAAAAAATAGTTGANGTAGAAAAAGAAGTGCCNGTAACTGTNGTTGTTGAGAAAGAAGTAGAAAAGAAAGTTGAAGTNCCAGTAACTGTNGTTGTTGAGAAAGAAGTAGAAAAGAAAGTTGAAGTAATGGTAACAGCTNTACCNGAAGAAACTAAGCCNTTAGTNATTTATTCTGGTAGAGGNGANTCATTNGTNCANCCACTTATTGATCAATTNCANGCTNCTTCTGGTATAGAAGTCCAAGTAAATTATGGAAAAACTACAGCTTTGGCTGCAACACTACTTGAAGAAGGTAGTAAGACACCAGCTGATGTATATTTTGCTCAAGACCCAGGTGGATTAGGCTCTGTTGACTCAATGCTTAGCACACTTTCAAGTGAAGTAGTGGCTATGGTTCCAGAGTGGGCAAGTGACCCACAAGGAAAATGGGTAGGAACTTCAGGTAGAGCAAGAGTTGTGGTATACAATACCGACGCTGTTGACCCAGCTGACCTACCAGCATCTCTAGAAGGTTTTACTGACCCTAAATGGAAAGGTAAAATCGGATTCCCTCCAACAAATAGTTCATTCCACGCAATGGTTACTGGAATGAGGCTAACATGGGGTGAAGAGAAAACAAAAACATGGCTGGAAGGCATAATGGCAAATGAGCCAACATTCTATGCCAAAAACACACCAACAGTTGAAGCTGCAGGAAAAGGTGAAATTGAAGTAGGATTTGTAAATCACTACTACTTACACCGATTCATAGCAGAAAATGGTGAGTCATTCGCGGCTAGAAATTATCATACGTCCGCTGATGACCCAGGCTCAATTGTTCTTGTAGCTGGTGCTGGAATATTAGAAGAATCAGATAATAAAGATGCTGCTGAAAAATTCTTAAAATTCTTATTAAGTCCAGTAGGACAGCAATTCTTTGCTTCTCAAACTTATGAATATCCATTAAATGATGGTGCTAAGCCAAATAGAAACCTTACGCCATTGACAGATATTAAGAAGTTTGACATAGACATTGCTGAGCTAAAAGATATCGAAGGTACAGTAGCGCTTCTTACTGAAGTAGGAGCCCTACAATAATCTAAAACCTCATATCTTCGGTTTCTAATCTAGAAAAGGTCCTGTTTACCAGGACCTTTTCATTTCAAAGATTTGAATAAATAAAAAAAATAATCAAAAGTCAACTTTTTAATTTTTAAATTTATTCATAGTTCATGTAAAATTAAAACAGATTCGAATTATAAATTTCATTAATTTTCATGCTACAAGATAAAAAAAACGGATACTTAATAATCAATACAGGTACTCCTGATGAGCCAACAATTCCAGCATTAAGAAGATATCTAAAAGAGTTTTTGTCTGATCCAGATATGCTTGACTATCCTTCAACTAGGCTACCAGAATTCTCAAAAGGTATGAATAATAGGCTAAAAGACGGAATAGCAACAATACTTAGATGGTTAATTGTCAATTTAATTGTTGTCCCATTTAGACCAAAAAAAATTATAAAAAAATACAGTGGAATCTGGACAGATGAAGGGTCTCCATTATTAGTAAATACAATAAAATTTACAGAAAAACTAAAAACTTATACTAATGGAAATATTGAGATTGGCATGAGATATGGCAACCCTTCAATTGAGAATGGAATAAAAAAACTCAAAGAAAATGGAACAGAAAGACTTTTTTTGGTTTCTATGTTTCCGCAATATGCAGAAGCAACATCAGGCTCATCATTTAGAGAAGCTGAAAGAATATTAAAGAATGAAAATTTCAACCCTGAAATAGTAAAAATTGACCATTATTTTGATCAATACTTTTATCTTAAGTCATTCGTTGATAGTGTAAAAAAATCTAAAGAATATCAAGAAAGTGAATATCTTTTATTTAGTTTTCATGGCCTACCAGTTAGGCAACTTAGAAAAGCTGATCCCTCAGAAAGTCATTGTCAAAAAGTTGAAAATTGTTGTGAAAAAGTTTCAGAATATAATGAATTTTGTTATAAAGCTCATTCAATCAAACAAATAATGAAGGTTTCTGAAATGCTCAATCCTGATATTCCATTTAAAGTTTGCTATCAAAGCACCTTTGGACCAGAACAATGGATTCAACCAAATATTGTAGATGTAGTTGAAGATTTAGCCAAAAAGGGAATTAAGAAAATTTCTGTTGCATGTCCTTCATTCACTGCTGATTGCCTAGAAACATTAGAAGAAATAGCAGAAGAAAACAATGAGGATTTTGAAAAACTTGGAGGTGAATCTCTCAAGCTAATTCCAAGTCTTAATGATAATGAAGAATGGGTGAGAAGTTTTGCAGAATACCTAAATGAAAAAGAAGAACAATTCGAAGAAAGTAAGATTTACCCATAATGAAACCAAAAATATTATTTATAATTGATGATCAATGAATAGATTATTAACTTTAATTTTTGTTATTATTTGGATTTTTCTTGCCTGGAATCATATAAAAAATAATTTTTACTAGATTTATTTTTCCAGTTAATAATACTTTTTATGTTACTCTATCATTTAGTTCATAATCATTTAAAACATTTTATATTTTTGAAAAAAATTTGACTAATTCTGTAAATAACATAAATTATTTTTCATCGTTAAAATACCCTGATTTTCAAAAAATATGGCTAGCAGGATTATTTGCAGGTTCATCTCATTGGGCCTTAATAGTTATTAGAGGTTGGGTTGTATACGAAATTTCAGAAAGTAGCATGCTCGTAGGTCTTGTAACTTTTTCAGCTATGATTCCAATGATCTTAGTTACCCCTTTAATAGGTTATTTAGCAGATAAATTTCAAAGAAGAAAAATTCTTCAATCCATGTTTTTGATTAATTTTATCCATAATTTAGGTTTAGGAATGTTATATTTTTTAGATTTGATTGAGCCTTGGCATCTTATATTTTTAGCATTTCTTCAAGGCTCAGCAAGAGCTGCTCGGATGCCCTCTGGTCAATCATTAGTCCCAAATATTGTTCCAAAAACATATTTACTAAATGCTGTGGCATTAGACATGTCAACTGTTCATGCCACAAGATTGTTAGGCCCCCTTGCAGTAGCTCCGTTATTAGCTTTTGTAGGTAGAAATGGAGAGTCCATAACTGGAATAGACTTAGCATTCTTTATGTGTACTGGATTTTATGCATTAAGTTTATTTTTTTCATTAATGATAAAAAATACATCCACTGGCCAAATTAATTCTGAATCATTTATGCAAGGTTTTACTGAAGGTTTAAGATACGTACATAATACCAAACCAATATTTATTGTTACAGGTATAACTACACTACATTGCATGTTAACAATGTCTTTTGAGTCTGTGCTACCCTTCTTCTCGGTTAATAAATTAGGATCGGAGGGATTAGTAGTTAGCTTTTTAATGATGTGTGTAGGAGTAGGTGCATTAATTGCTTCAATATTTCTTGCTGGTACTAGAGATGAAAAAATAAAAGGAAGATTTTTTTATATTTTTGCTATTATTAGTGGAATTGCACCAGTTTTCTTAGGCTTATCATCAAACTTAATAATTTCATTAATAGCCGCTTTGTTTATGGGGTTAGGACAAGCAGGATTTATGATAATTTCTCATACAATAATTCAAACCTTGTCACCTAATCATATTAGAGGACGAATCGCTGGAGTTTATGCTATGTACTTAGGCGGAAGCATGGCTTTATTTAATTTCTTGAATGGTTTATATGCAGATTTTTTCGATCCAGGATATTCTATAGCTATACAGGGAATAACTTTTGTTTCAATTGTTATCATTACGAGAAAAAATTTTATTTTGAGATCTATTTACTCTGGCAAACTGCAGAGTAACTAAGATTTTTAATTTAATAAATATACAAAAAGTAATTCTTAATTTAGTATGTTTATTAAAAATAATTTGCACTTATAGTTTTATCAATTTCAAGTATTCTTCTTTGTATAAAATCCATAAAATCATGTAATTGGGAATCTGAATAATTTTCTGTCCTTGCACGCAAAATTGATTTACGATATTTTTTTATTCTTAGCTTAACTGCTTTACTTCTTGGTAGATTGTTTAAAGCTTGATTAACATTATTGGTACATCTCAATATAGATTTTGAAAATCCTTCATTTTTTATTAAAAAATTAATTATATTAGATCTAGATATTGTACGCTTAGAAATCCTGTAAGCTTCATATGCAGAAAGTGATCTTAAGATACTAGTCCATTGGAGAGTTGGAAATTCTTCGTCAATAATAAATTTATCTTCCTTAATACATTGTGCATCAATTATTCTTGAAATCATATCCCCCCTTTCTATGAACCTACCTATTTTAATAAATTGATATTCTGTACCAATAAAATAATTATCAGAAATATTCCCAAAAAACAATTGAATATTAGAAATGGTTTTGTTTATCAATGAAGTTCTTTTTCTTATCGATTTTGATGCATTAACTTTTATAAATTCGTCAATCAACAAATTTAACTGTTCACTTGATTCTTTAGGTAAATTATCTCGTATATATTTAGAATTAAATTGTGCTTGAAGAAGACTAGAAAATATAGAGTTGGGATTATTTTTATCATAACCTAAAAAATTCATTACATTAATATGATTATAAGATGAATATTTACTTTTAAATAAATCACTATTTCCAGTGATTTCAATTACTGGTTGCAAAGCTGTTGACTTATCACCTGGAAAATCAAGCATCAATTCCAAATTTACATTAAGAAGTCTTGCAGTATTTTCTGCACGTTCAGCATATCTCGATAGCCAGTAAAAATGTTCGGCGTTACTACTAAGCATAATTTACCCTACAATCCAAGTATCTTTACTTCCACCACCCTGAGACGAATTGACAATATATGAACCTTTTTTTAGTGCAACTCTAGTTAGTCCTCCAGGAGATACATAATTATTCTTTCCAGATAAAATAAAGGGTCTTAAATCCATATTCCTTGAATCAACATCTCCAGAAACATAAGTGGGGCCTGTAGATAAAGTAATGAATGGCTGAGCAACAAAATTTCTGGGATTTTTATTTATCTTTCGTAGGGTATCATTTATCAAAGATTCACTAGCTTTTTTCCCTATCACAATTCCATATCCACCAGATTCATTAACGGGTTTTACTACTAGTTTTCTAATATTTTTTTCAACATAATTTCTATCTTTTTTATTAGAACAAAGATATGTTTTTATATTATTTAGTATTGGTTTTTCATTTAGAAAAAACTTAATCATCTCTGGAACATATGAATATATAGCCTTATCATCTGCTATTCCAGATCCTGGAGCATTTACTATTACTACCTTATTATCTTTCCATGCTTTTATGAGCCCCGGCACCCCAAGAGTAGATTTTTTATTCCAGACTAATGGATCTAAAAAATCATCATTTATTCTTCTATAAATTATGTCTACCTTAACTAGGCCAAAAATTGTTTTCTTATATACAAAACCGCCTTTTCCAATTCTTAAGTCAGAACCTTCAACAAGATCTATTCCTAACTGTTGCGCAAGATAAGAGTGCTCAAAATAAGCAGAATTAAATATACCAGGAGTAAGTAAAACAATTTCAGGATTTTTAGAGTCAGATAAAGACTTAAATGTAGAATAAAGTTTAGTTGTATATTCATCTACAGGTAATACATCATAATCATTAAATAAATCAGGAAAAACCCTTTTCATAACCATTCTATTTTCTATCATATACGAAGCTCCAGATGGAACTCTTAGATTATCTTCAAGGACATAAAATTTCCCATCTTTATCCCTAACTAAATCAGTTCCACATACATGAGCCCAAACAGAATACTTTAGCTTCATACCAATACATTCTTTTAAAAAAGATGGAGAATCTGTTACGAGTTTTGGATCCATAATTTCAGACTTAAGAAATTCTTGTTCGTTGTAACAATCTTCAATAAACATATTTAATGCTTTTGATCTTTGAATCAAGCCATTTGAAATTTTTTCCCATTCTGACTTTGATAGTATCCTCGGTATAAAATCCAAAGGCCATAATCTATCTTGGAGGATATTTTTATCATCATAAACACGAAATGTTAAACCCATTGATCTAATGGCGTGATCTTTTGCAAGAATTAGATCTTTTAATTCGAGATTGGATAATGAATTAAGATAATTAAAGATCATAGATCTTTTAGATCTAAATTTTTTGTTTTTTGTTATGAATTCATCAAATGAACCATTGGATGAATATTTACTTAAATTTAACATTTATTTACTAACATTTATAAAAATGTATAATTTAATTAATTATTTATTATTAATATTTCTGGGATATTAATTTTACGTTTCAAATTTTATAAAAAAAAATTACTAAAAAATTAAAATGACATATTGTTTAGCTATAAAAGTAAGAGATGGAATGGTATTTGCATCTGATTCAAGAACCAATGCAGGGCTTGATGATTATAGATCTCATACTAAAATGTTTACATATAGCATAGGAGATAGGTGCATAGTTATACTAACATCAGGAAATTTATCTACCTCCCAAAGTGTATTTCATATGATTGAAAATGATCTTAAAAGTCCAAAAGACGGTGTAAATTTAAATACATGTACAGATTTAGAAGAGATGGCAAGTTACTTAGGTAAATTAGCACTAGAAAATAGTACTGTCAGCGATGAACAAATACAAGGCAATGTAAACTTTTCATCATTTTTCATTTTAGGAGGGCAGATAAAAAATCAAGAACAAAAAATATTCTTAATTTATCCTGAAGGTAACTATATTGAATGCTCCGATAATAGCCCTTATTTCCAAATAGGTGAAACCAAATATGGTAAACCAATACTAGATCGAGTAATTGATACTGACACTAGCTTAGGAGATGCGGCTAGAGCTGCAATAGTTTCTCTAGACTCAACGATGAGAAGCGACTTAACTGTAGGCCCGCCTATAGATTTTGTTGTTTACAAAAAAAATCAAATCAATTTGGACGTCAAAGATAGATTTAAATTCGACAGTCCGTATTTCGTGAATATTTCTGAAATATGGCACGAAAAGTTAATTGCATCATTTAAAGATTTGCCAAGTTTTGAATGGGAAGAAAATTAAGCTAAATATTATTTACTTTTTTTCTTTTTGGTTATAGTTTATATAATTATAAAAACCCCAGGCTGCTAATAGCAAACTTATCATAAAACTAGGAAAAGCCAGAATAATACTGTTTCCAATTGTAAGTATGACTAATAATGGTAATGCAATAATAGAACTGGCAATCCCAATGTACAGAAATATTTTCTTCATGAGATATGTTATAAATTATTCAAATTCATAAACTACCACTGGCTCATCCCCAACAACCCACAAATTATGGCCAGGTTCAACAATAAAAGCCTCGCCTGGAAGTATATCAAACTCTGTACCATCTTTATGTTGCGCATGATATTTGCCACTAACAACCACTCCAAAAGGTCTACCTTCACACCATTCGGTACCTGCAATTTGTGACATATGCTCTTTCCAGTTCCATCCTGGTTGGACTGTAACTTTCTTAACATTTTTTCCATTTAGGCTAACTATTTGTACTGATATCTTTTCAAATTCTAGATTCTCATCAGGAGTTTGAAAATTTCCTTTAGCTCCACCAATCATTGTTTCTCCTTGTATATATCATTGTGAAATTTCAAGGGCTGGAAAATATCAGCCCTTGAAATAAAAGTTATTAGTCTTTTCCTGTTCTTATAAGTTCTATACCTATTGCAACGGAAGTAATTACGAAAGATATATAATAAGCAATTATTAGTGCTTCATCATAAAATAATATACCTCCTAACAGACCTATAACACCTGCCAGCATTAATGCATATGAACTGATCACATGAATAAGCTTACTTTGATATAAGCTATATCCTAGTAAAACAAATCCCAAAGAATAAATCGCTGTTGCAAATCCTCCAGCAGTAGTCGCTAACGTAAGCATAGCAATAGCTTCAGATGACATTGCTGCAGATAACTTTGTAGCTGCAGAAAACAAACCAGGTTCGATTATTTGGCCAGCAAAACCTACCAAAATAAGAATTCCTCCAAGGGAAGCATATGTTGATTTTCCTGCTTTAGTAACTCGGCCTTTTAATCCTAGAAAAGCAGCATTAGCTATTCCAAAGGATACTATACCCAACCCAAACATTATGTGAACTGAATCAGAATTTAATTTTGCTAATTCTGCTACATATGCTGGATATCCTCCTTCAAAAGATCCTGGCGGTTCTTGAGGTAGTCCGGAAAAAATCCAAGTCATTATCCCAATTATAGGAAAAACAGTTATAAGCCATCCTATTGTTTTTGTATTCATAATTTAATCTCCTGTATTATGATTTTTTCTGTATTGTAAACATTCCCAGCCATTCGTCTATTAGAAATCGGTGAATAATCTACTTTTATTATTATTTTATCTGGTACAATTTAAAAATTGAGACCATGTCTCATTTATTATGTTGTAAAAGTTGTAAAAAATACTGGAGATACATTGAAAAATTATGATGTCGTGATTGTTGGAGCTGGTCCAGCAGGTATAGGAATTTCTTCTATGCTTAAGAATTTTGGAATTGAAAAAATAATTGTACTTGATAAGGGTAAAGTAGGAGATACTTTTGATAAATGGCCAAAAGAAATGAGATTTATAACCCCTTCATTTACAACAAATTTTTGGGGACATATGGATCTTAATTCAGTTGCTTATGGTACATCTCCTGCATTTACTTTAGAAACAGAGCATCCAACAGGTAAAGAATATGCGAATTACCTAAGAAAAATTTCAGAACATTTTGAATTACCTATTGAGGAAAATACTAACGTGGAAAAGGTGACCAAAACTAAAGATCAGTTCACCATTTCTATTCAAAATGGAAAAACTATTAGCTCTCGTTTTGTAATTTGGGCAGCTGGAGAATATCAATACCCTGACTTAGATTCATTTTCAGGATCAGAATTATGCATTCATAACAGTCATATAAAAAGTTGGAAAGAAGTACAGGGTGATGAATTTTATGTTATTGGTGGTAATGAAAGCGGAATAGATGCTGCAATTAATTTAAGTAAAATGGGTAAAAAAGTCACTGTTTTAGGTGATAAATCAGCTCCAGATACAAAAATTACTGATCCTAGTCAAACTCTTACTCCCTACACAATCGATAGGTTAGAAGATGAAATTTCTAATGAAAGAATCACACTTGTACCGAATTCTAGAGTTATAGATGTCAAGTTAAAAGACAATAAATACAATATTTATGTCAAGGGTAAAAAATCATCGCCATATCAATGTGATGCGCGTCCTATTTTAGCAACAGGATTTATTAGTAGTTTATCTATGATTAAGAATTTATTCGATTGGGAAAAAAGTAAGCATTATGCCATACTAAACGAACATGATGAGTCAAGAAAAAATCCCGGCCTATTCCTTGTAGGGCCTCAGGTACGTCATGAAGACCTAATATTATGCTTTATCTATAAATTTAGACAGAGATTTGGTGTTGTTACGAAAGCAATTGGTGACAGATTAGGTATGGATACCTCTCTGCTTGAACCTTATCGAGAAGAAGGGCTCTATAAAGATGACTTAGGAGCTTGTGGTGATGAATGCCCATGTTGAAACTAATAAAGAAAAATTTTAATATAAGTTGGCTTTGCCAATCGATTGCTAGTACATCTTGGATAATTTCTGTTTTTGTTTATGGATCATTTACTTCAGGTGATTATTTTCAATTACTCGCTGCATCTGCATGGACTACAGGAAACATATTTAACATATTAAAGGATTAAAAAATGAAAAATCTTTCAAGTGAAATTTCAAATATTATTAAACGCATACTAAATAAAGGAAGCTTAACTTTAACATGTATTTATACATTAGGTCATGTTATCGTTGCTATTGTTGTAGTTAGAATAATAACCGGGGCAAGCTGGTGGGATGCAGGAGCCGTAGCAATGGTTGAACCACTTATAAATGGTATATGGTTTTATGTTTTACACAAAGTTTGGATAAAATATTCTAAAAAAAATGCAACAGACTAAATTGGTTTAAGTTTAAAAATTTTCAAGAAGAACATACTTGATATTATCGACAAATTCTTAAATTTAGGCCGTAGCAGTTTTTACTCTGTATGCAGTCCTTAAGTCTTGTTCTTCAAATTCTAAAGGTTTTTCGCCTAAAGCATGCTCGTAAAGAGCAGCTTTGTATATTCCTTCAAGAGTATAAATGATAGACACTGAGGTTGTTGCACACAACAAGCCTATTACTATTCCAAAAGTTCCATTTATCATTCCAAACAACCAGCCTATTCCCATACTTAGTAAAATAGCTATAAATTGAAATATTCCAAAACCAAAGTTTGCTGCCACTTGGTTTCCCCAAGTTTGTTTAAACAAACTTGAAGATCTCTTTATAGCAGATAAAGGACTTATATTTTCAGAAACAATAATAGGTATAACAAAAAATGTCATCATTGCCCAGCCTGCTTCTAAGAAACTAGCAAATATTTGAGTCATAATTCCGCCAAATCCGCCTCTATTTCTTCCATTTGCTTTAATTGCTGCAAAGATTAACCCCATTATTGTCACTATTATTGACCAAAAGAAAATATGGTGAACATGCTTAAGCGCATGACTTAAACCTGAGGAAACATTGGGATCTCCACCCCTAAGCCTTTCTAAGGCAGCAGAAATTAATGCTGAATTAAAGAAAACAACTATAAAATTTGCTCCAAAAATCAGAATAACAACCGGGATAATAGATTGCTGGTCATTATTGGTTTCTGACAATTCTATAGAACCAGTTCCAAGAATCAAGCCCAATAATGAAATGACAAATATTGCTGCCATTATTGGAAATAAAATAAGCTCTTTATCTTTTTTTAAAATCCTAACACATGATTTCATTAATTGAATTGTGTTTGAAATGCTTCCGAAGAATCCACCATATACCAAAATAAACTCCTTATGTAATCTTTTAAAATATTATATTACTTTAGAAATATCTTAATCAAATAATATGACTAGATATAAATAAATTATTGTTTAGAATTTTTAGTTTCAGTTACATAATCTAGTTCAACTTCTTGAAACCAATTTCTTAATTCATTCTCCATTTTTAGAGCTATTTGAGGATTATCTTCAGCAACATTATTTTGTTCGCCTGGATCATCATCCAAATTGTATAACTCTGGCTTTGGTATCGGCCCACTTAGAACACTTTCAGACCAAGGCTCAGACATTATTTCAGTAACTGTATCAGGTTTATATTTGTAGTCTATGTCCATTTGAACATATTTTTTATTATTTTTTATGTGTACGGGATCGATAAATTTATCTATTTTTGGTCTAACTAATTTCCAAGGCCCCTTTCTCATTCCAGCATTTGATTCCACTCTCGGAGGATACTGGCTAAACTGCCAGAATTGAGCATAATCTGTTTTTTTTGTTTCCCCTCTAAGTATTGGTAAAATATTTTTACCATCAATAGGTAAATTCGGTTTTATTTCTGATCCTGTTGTAGCTAATAATGTAGGCAGCCAGTCAACAAAATGAACTAATTGATCTGAGTTTTCTACATTAGGAATTCCATCAGGCCACTTTAATATCATTGGAACTTTTATTCCTCCTTCATACACAGATCCTTTAGCTCCATTGTAACCACAATTAAATCTTTTTTGATGAATCAATTCATCAGTGTAATAACCAGGAGAATTTACATCAGGACTAATGAAATTGGACTTAAGCATTTCTCTATATTCATGGGGTACCTGATCTTGTCGATGAGTGAATGCAGGACCATTGTCACTTGTGAACATTACAATAGTGTTATTTTCTAAATTTAATTTTCTTAAGGTTTCTAAAATTCTTCCCACTTGTTGATCCATCACCTGAATCATTGAATAAATTATTGCTGTGAGAAGATCAACCCCCTTTTCAGTATAAATATTAATTAATTCCTTAGGAGCCTGAAGTGGTGAATGAGGGGCATTAAACATCACAGAAAGAAAGAAAGGCTCCTCTTTATTTCTATTAATAAAATCAATAGCATTATCACCCAGAACATTAGTAAGATATTCTCCATTAGATTTGTACGATTGACCATTTTTCTCAATATTCCATTTATAATAATCTGCCCAACCTCCTCTAAATCCTATAAATTCATCAAAACCTCTATTATTAGGGTGGTATTTTTTATCCAGGGCACCATTATGCCACTTGCCTATTAAACCCGTTTTATATCCAATTGACTTGAAGTAGTCTCCAATTGTTTTTTCTCTAATAAATAGCCTGTCTTGCCCCCAAGTTTCTGCAGGCGAAATCACTCCAGTCCTTAATGGATATCTTCCTGTTAATAAAGCAGCTCTAGCTGGAGAACATACGGCAGAACCAGAATAATGTTGAGACAAGCATGTTCCTTCATCAATTATATTATCTAGATTTGGAGTATTAACAAAACCATTATTAAATTTACCAAAGTCGCCGTAGCCCATATCATCAGCAACCATCATAACGATATTTGGTTTTGTTTTATTAGACATTTTTGACTCTTTCTGTAATTAAATTTTACTAACTAATATATTGGTTAATTATTTAGTCTACAAATAATTATTGCCTAATATTTTCCTTCTTTCAGGCAAAGACTTCATTATCTTTTTTCTATTTTCCTCAGAAAAATATATCCAATTAGTAATTTCTTCCCCACTCCTAAAACACCCAGTACAGTACCTATAACTGGGATCATAATTACAATTTTTAACACATGGAGAAGATATTTTATTCATACATTAATTATAATTAATTATGATAAAAAAAATTTTATCACAACTTAGGATTCTCTCAATTTAATTAACTCGTCGACTATCTCAACAAGCGAACTTCCGACGATCTGAGGTTGAGCATCTAAACTACTAATTCTACAACCAGGTCTTGCAATAAAAGCTGCGTTCCAACCCGCGGCAATTGCACCTGACGTATCCCAATTATGTGCAGCGATCAGCCAGAGTTGACCGGGATCTTCAGAAAGCTCACTAGCAGCGTAGTTGTAAACCTTTGCGGCTGGCTTGAATGCTTGAACTGCATCAACTGATATCTGTTGCTGGAAATATTTTGAAATTCCCGCGTTATCGAGTTGTGCAGCCACCATTGCAGGAGGCGAATTCGTCAGTGTAACCAACTTGAAGCCTTTCTCATGCAATCGCTTCAATTGAACATCTACTTCAGGGTGAGGGGGGAGGGAACGCATACCCGCAACAACTCGTCCAAAATCTTCTTCGCTCACATCTATTTCTCTACGAGCAGCAACGAGCTTGAATGCCGAAACACCTATGGTTGCAAAATCTGCGTAATTATCTGTGAGAGTGACAACTGTAGCATCCAAAATGACTTGCGAAAACCACTCTTTTCTAACTAGCGCCTCACCAAAAACATCTTGGAAAAGCGGATCTAGGCTTGATAGGTCCAACAAGGTTTCGTTAACGTCAAAAACTAATGTATTCAATGTATCCTCTTTTTATATATATTTGGAGATAATGATAACCTCTAACCTACTAATTATATTAGAAGGGCAAGATATGTAGATTTCAAAAAATTCTATTGTCTAAATATTTTTTTAGATATTATTTTTGATTTCATCAAAATCAGGAAGTATTCCTGGATTTTCTGCTACCCATTTATAAGTAACTTCTCCAGATTCATCAGAGATAAAAACTGCTCTATTTGAAGAAATATAACCTTCCATTCCAGCTAAACCTTCAAATTCAACATCAAATAATTTTATACATTCTTTTTTATAATCACTTAGTAAAGGAAAAGTAATTTCATTTGCTTCAGCCCAGCCTGATAACGCAAATGGTGAATCTACACAAATACCAACTACTTGAACATTTAAATCATTAAATTGATTTAAATCCGATTGGAAAGAACATAGTTCTTCAGTACAGCCTCCAGTAAACGCTCCAGGGAAAAATGCTATTATCGTTTTCTTTCCAATAAAAGTAGTAAGATTTATTGGGTTTCTTTCTAAGTCGTACAACTCTACATCAGGGATTTTCATATTTTTTCCTCCTAATAATTTACTAATAATATGAACTCATAATTGATTGTACTACACTATAATCTTAGTTGCTATCTATAATCTAAACTTAGTTACTCATATACTTTCAGATATAGTTAAATAATACCCTATAGATTATATTTTAAAATATCTTCAACTAATTCAGGATCTGGATGATTTAGTATTTTATCAACAAATTATTGATATAAATCATGTGTCTAAATTGGAGTTAGAAAATAGCGATTTTTTCTTATGATTATTTATATAATTCAAATAAGTAAATTTAAATTTTAGGAATTATTATGAAAATATTATGTGTTTTATACGACGATCCAACTGATGGTATGCCTGAATCATATCCGGTTAATACTCTTCCTCGCTTAGAAAAATATCCAGATGGAATGTCATTACCAAATCCAAAAGCTATAGATTTTACACCTGGTGAACTTTTAGGATCAGTTTCTGGTGAACTAGGTCTACGAAAATTTTTAGAAGAAAACGGACATACTTTAGTTGTAACTTCTGATAAAGATACAAAAGGATGCGTGGCAGATAAAGAACTAGTAGATACAGACATAGTTATTTCTCAACCTTTTTGGCCTTATTACCTAACAAGAGAAAGAATTGAATCTGCCAAAAAATTAAAAATGGCAATAACCGCAGGAATAGGATCTGATCATGTTGATCTACAAGCAGCTATAGACAATAAAGTTGATGTAGTAGAAGTTACTTATTGTAATTCAAGATCAGTATCTGAGCATATTGTAATGATGATTCTTGCTATGGTTAGAGATTATCATAACCAGCATAAAATAGTTAATGATGGTGGCTGGCACATAGCAGACGCGGTAAAAAGATCTTATGATGTTGAAGGAATGAACGTTGGAACTATAGCTGCGGGAAGAATTGGTTATGACGTTCTAAGAAAAATGTATCCTTTTGATGTACATCTTCATTATAATGACCGCCATAGATTACCTATAGAAAAAGAAAAAGAATTAAACTTAACATACCACGAAACTGTTGAATCATTAGTTTCAGTGTGTGACGTTATTAATATTAGCTGCCCTTTACATTCAGAAACTGAAAATCTATTCGATGAAGAACTTATTAGCAAATGTAAAAAAGGAGCATACGTAATTAATACTGCACGAGGAAAAATTGTTAATAGAGAGGCTATGGCTGCAGCATTAGAATCAGGACATATAAGTGGCTATGCAGGAGATGTTTGGTTTCCTCAACCTGCACCTAATGACCATATTTGGAGGAAAATGCCAAATCATGGAATGACTCCTCATACCAGTGGGACGTCTCTATCTGCTCAATCTAGATATGCAGCGGGTGTAAGAGAAATTCTAGAATGTTTTTTTGATGGAAATCCCATAAGAAACGAATATATTATTGTTCAAAATGGCGATTTGGCAGGAATGGGAGCACATTCATACTCAAAAGGGAGTGCTACTGGAGGTTCTGAAGAGGCTGCAAACTTTAAAAAGTAAAGTGAGAATTCAATTTTTAATCTTCTCTGTTGTAATTGATTTTTTTAGATCCTGATAAAGATCTTTGGTACTGTACAGGCCATTGATCTACTTCACCAGACGCATATAAAGTCCAGTAAGGATTTCTTAATAATTCTCTACCTAAAAATATAACATCAGCTTCATGATTATTTAGAATTTCTTCAGCTTGATTCTTTTCAGTAATTAATCCCACTGCTCCTGTTAGAATGCCTACATTTTCTTTGATACTTTTGGATAAAGGAACTTGATACCCTGGTTTAAGTTCTATCTTCTGATCTGAATAATTTCCTCCAGAAGAACAATCAATCATATCAACTCCAGAATTTTTTAATTTTTTTGAAAACTCAATTGAAGAATTCACATCCCACCCATCATCATGATATTCAGTAACAGAGATTCTTGCTATAAGAGGGATTTCTTCACCTATTTCTTTTCTAATTCTTTTTGCTATTTCAACTCCAAGGCTAGTTCTATTTTCAAAGTTTCCCCCATACATATCTTCTCTAGTATTTGAAATTGGAGAATAAAATTCATGTACAAGGTAACCATGTGCTAGATGAAGCTCTATACACTTAAATCCTGCTTCAACTGATCTACTAGCAGATAGAACAAATTTATTTATAATTTGTTCTACTTGCTCACTCGATAATTCTTTTGGAATTTCTGATTCATTATCAAATGCTATTGAACTTGGTCCTCTAGGAACCCATCCCCCATTTTCCTTTAGTATCTTTCCTCTTCCTTGCCATGGAGGTTTCGTCGAAGCCTTTCTTCCTGCATGAGCAATTTGAATTGCTGGAGTTGAACCCTGAGACTTAATGAAATTTGTTATTTTTTTAAGTCCTGAAATATGTTCATCTTTCCATATACCTAAATCCGAAGGACTTATTCTACCTTCTGGTTCAACAGCAGCAGCCTCAGTCATTACGAGACCCGCTCCACCAACAGCTCTGGATCCCAGATGAACCATATGCCAATCATTAGAAAATCCATCTTCTGAAGAGTATTGACACATAGGAGATACCCAAGATCTATTACTAATGATCTCACCTCTAATTTGTATTGGTTCAAAAAGTTTACTCATTTTTCTCCATTATATTTTTCATAGCTGTTTTTATTCATTAATCGAATATAATTATAACTAACATCAACTAATGAAAGTATCAATAAGCCAGTAGTAACAACATAATGAGTAAAATCACTATCATAATAGGAAGATCAATAAACGAACTATTATTCCAGATTGGTTGAGACATATCTTTTATTCTTCTTACAATAATAGTGATTGAGGGTGTAACAATAGACCAGAACCATATTCTGCTTATCCATCCTGTTGGTTTATTGAGTTCTAGCAATTGACTGTAAGCATTAGAATCAAAGATAAAAATATCAAGCAAGGTGCAAAAAATAAGTGATATTAATGCAAATGAAAACCAATAATATAGTTGAGACCTTGATGCTGTAGTTTTAGTATTTGCGTAATTCTTGAATCCATCACGGACTGCATTTATAAATTCCATATAAACATTTTATCATTTTTAATTTTGACAGAGTGGTTTATAATTTGGTTATGAAAAATAATTATCCAGTTACAAGCGTATTACTATCAATAAATCTATCTGTATATATAGTCCTTAGTATTATTGCTTGGAATGGTATAGAAATCAATGATTTTGTTAAAGCGTATGTTGGATTTGATTCACAAGCATTTCATGGTAAATATTGGAAACACGTTACAGGTATATTTGTCCATATAGAATTTATCCATATATTAGGTAATTTATTAGCAATTTTGGCTTTTGGGACTTTGTCCGAGAGGTATTTCGGTAAGAGAAATTATATTCTGATTTATATTATATCTGGAGTATTAGCGCAAACTTATGACCATGCCGTATTTTGTGGTGTGGATTTACTGATTGATGTTAATTATTGTGATGTAGGGCCCGGTAACTCCGTATTTGGAGCAAGTGGTTCTGCTTGGGGGATGAAAGGCGCTCTTCTAGTATATTCGATTGCCAATATGAAAGATTTGCTTAGCTCAAGTATTAGATCTAAGTTGTTGTATGCTCCTCCTATTTCGATTTGTATAATAGGATCATTAATGAGTCACGGACTTTTTAAGGAGAATTTAGTGGATGTTCTTTGGGGGTTTGGGCCAGATACTTATGGCTTAATGGAACATGTTCATGGTGGAGCATTTATAATTGGCATAATTTTTGGTCTGTTAATTATTACAAAGCGTTTATATAAAACTTGGGGCACATAAGGGGATGGAACTTTAGAGAACTTTAAATACAACATAAGATATTATTACAATCTCAATTAATATTATTGCACCTATTATCTGAAACTCTATTTTTTTATTAGGAATGTTTACTGGTATACCATGCCACTTAAAGGTTTTCATTGTGTTAACTATACACGTTAATGGTAGGATTTTTTATTCGTCATTTTCAACATTTTCGGTGATAAAAATTCCTTTAATTCCACCTAAAGGTGTTTTGGGTTTTGGCTTTCTGAAATTACCATATGAAAGATTAAAAATATAACTAGGCTTGTAAAACTCCTTCAGATAATATTCTGAATATTTCATTTACCCCGGCATCTTTTTTAAATTCCCATTTAATTG